>JAGLXL010000002.1 GCA_023132895.1 Nanobdellota archaeon | reverse complement strand
CTACGCAATTTAAAGGTGGCTCACTTGCCCTTTGGCCAGGGTTTCTGTAAAAGCGTAAAGGACAAGGTTTAAAATGTTTTGTGGTTTTAGAGTGGGTATGAAAGATGTTTATGATGAAATCATGGGATTTTTGAAGAGGATAAAAGAGGAAGATAAGTTAGTGATAGTGGAAGGGGTGAATGACAAAAGGGCATTGGCAAGTTTTGGGGTGAAGAGGGTTAAAACACTTTCCCGCCGGGCTTTGTATAAAGTAGTTGAGGAAGTGAGGGATAAGGATGTTGTTCTTTTGGTTGATTTGGACAGGGCTGGTAAAAAATTGTATGCTTATCTAAATTCTGAGTTTTCCCAACGCGGGGTTAGGGTGGATAATAAATTCCGTGAGTTTTTGTTTCGGAAAACCAAGCTGAGGCAGATTGAAGGACTGAAAAGGTATATGGAGAGATTATAAAAATTTAAAGCCGCAAGTTTCTTGAGTAAGATGTTCTTTTTGTGTTCGGGGGTATTTTCTACAGTTTAATGGTCTAATCGGATGGATAGTACAATAAGAAGTGTTGTCTTTTCTGTATTTTAAAAAAAAGCATTTTTGGGGCAAGCGGCAGCATTGGCCGCAATTTAAGCACTGACCAGTTCTACTTTTTGAAATAGGAAGAACAGAAGTTAGGGTTCTTATTATTTTTGACCAGTAATTATTCTTCATATTCTTTTTCAAAGACTTCTTTGAGTCTTTGGGCAATGGTGGGACCGACTTTAGGGACTTTTTTTAATTGTTCTTCATTGGCGTTGATAAGGTTTTTAATGGTTTTGAAATGTTTGAGGAGGTCTTGGGCAAGGCTGGGGCCGATTGACGGGAAAGAAGAGACAAGATATTCCTGCTGTTCTTTGAGGGTTAAAGGTTTTCTGGAATGCAAGGAGAATTCACGGTCTTTGTCTTGTTCTCTTTTGGTGATGATGGCTAAGAGGGCGGCGGTTTCTTTGAAGTTTTTAGTTTGAATGAGGGGGATGCCATAACTAATGGTGATGGCAGCAAGCATGCCGCGGATAGCATTGGGGTGGATTTTTCTGACTGAATAAATATCTTCTTCGCCTTCGATAATGACTAGAGGCCGGGTGTAGTTTCTTTTCATTGATCTTAACTGGTCTAATAAACGGCCGTCAATAATAGAATTGACAAAATCTGGGACAGTTTTAAATTCAACTGCGCAGTCTGGTGAACAAAGATAGTCAGCTGAGTCAAGCTGTTCTAGTTTGAGGTTGAGGCCGAGGTTGATTAGTTCTTTAATAACACCAGAGCCTTTTTCTCTATGATCAACTAAGATTTGGATTTTTTGTTCTTCAGGAATGAATTGAGAAAGAACTGGCTGGGCTTTAAGGGAAAATTCTTTTTTAATTTGGTTTAAGGTGCGGAACATGCGTTTTTCTTTGTGATAAGCTGACCAGCGGTAGCCTGAGTCTCGGGTTTGGTCGGTTTGGAGGATGATGACACGGCCTTGTTCTTGTCTTCCGGTGCGGCCTCTTCTTTGGATATGACGGATGGCAGAAGGAATGGGTTCATAGAAAATGACAAGGTCGACAGCAGGGATATCAAGGCCTTCTTCACCGACTGAAGTGGCGACTAAAGTATTGAATTCTTGATTGCGAAATTGGTCGAGAATTTCTTTTTGCTTTTTTTGTGATAATCCTGTTTCACCTTTTTTAGTCTGGCCGACAAAAGTCTTGGCTTGTGTTTGAGTGAGCTGGTTGAGTTGTTCTGTTATTTCAGAAGCTGAATCTCGGTATTGGGTGAAGATGATGATTTTGGTTTTAGGATTGTTTTCTGTCTCTTCTTTGACAAGTTCCTTGAGTTTTGTGAGTTTAGGATGTTTGACGTTCATGTCTGAGAGCTGCTGGGTTTTGAGATAAGCTGATTTGAAATTAATGTCCTGGACAAGGTTTTTGGCAGCTTTGGTTTTACCTGTCCTAGATTCGTCTTGAAGTTTTTCTAAGTAGTTTTTAAGAGGAGTGATGCCCTGAGTTTCAACAAGTTCTAAGGCGTGCTGGACTTTCATGGCTTCGGCTAAAAGGGAAACTGATTTTAAAAGTTGGAAATCTTTTTGTCCCCTGGAGAGCTGGCCATGAAGCTGTGATTGAAGTTTGAGAATTTCAATTTTATTGATGAAAGTGGAATTGAGGTAGCCTAATTTTTTTACTTCTTGGAGTTTTTCCTGGTAACAATCTTTGAGAAATTTTTGAATTACTTTGAATTGCGGCGGAAGTTCAACTTTAATCCATTCTGTTTTGATTGGTTTGATATAAGGTTTGACATCAGGATCATCTGGGGTGCGGACTTCAACTGCTTCAAGGTGAAGATTTTGACAGACTTCTCTGATTTTTTCCAAGTCTGAACCTGGTGAAGCAGTTAAGGCGAGAATTCTAGGGAAGTCAGCTTTTTTCTGGTATTGTTTGGTTACGAAGACATAAGCATAATCACCAACTGCACGGTGGGCTTCGTCAACCCCTAATAAGGTGATGTTTTTGAGATTTAATCTGTTGCAGATGATGTCATTTTCAATGACTTGGGGTGTGGAGAAAATAATTTGAGTTTGGTTGTAGAGTTCGATGCGTTTTTCTGGAGCAGTTTGACCAGTAAAAACAGCAAGTTTTTCTTTTTCTATATCGAAGTATTTTTTGAAGGTTTCAAAATGCTGTTCAACTAAGGGTTTGGTTGGGGCGAGGAAGAGGATTTTGGATTGAGGATATTGTTTTAATCTTTGAGCAGCGAGCATGAGGAAAATATTAGTTTTGCCTAAGCCAGTGGGGAGAACGACTAAGGTGTTTTTTTTAACGGTGGTGGCGAGAATAGTTTCTTGGTAGAGCCTTGGTTGGAAGTTCTTAATCATAGAATATTTTGAGAATTGGTGATTTATATAGTTTTGGTGGGGTTGTCCAGTGCTATTTAAACTGGTTGGGGTTTTTCTCTTTTTAATAAAACAGTTGAAAGGATGATTAAAGCTCCACCTACGACCATGTTCCAGGTCAAAACTTCTTTGAAGAGAATTATTCCAAATAAGATTGCACTAATAACTTCTATATAACATAAGGATGAGGCAGTTGATAATTTGATTTTTTTTAAGGCAGAGAAAAATAAACCAAATCCAATAATACCGATTAAAATTACATAGAAAGAAGTCATTCCGGCTTGTGCTGGAGTAGGGAGTGGTTTATTGATGAATAAAAAGGGAATGAAGATTACAGCGCCAACTAGATTTTGATAAAAAACTGATTGAAATTTAGTGTATTTTAATGATTCTTTTTTAAAGATAGTAACAACAAAAGAATATATTAAAGTTGAGCCGATCATAGCAGTCATGCCAAGAAAGTCTTTGTTAGCAAAAGATATCTCTTTGTTAAGATAGACAAAAATGATACCTAAGAAAGCTAAAGCAAATAAACCAAGATTTCTTTTTTCAACTTTTTCTTTGAGAAAAATCATGCTGGAAATAGTGGCAAAGATAGGCCAAGTATAGAGAATGATGGCAGCATTACTGATAGAAGTGAAAGTAAAGGCAATATAATAAAGTAATACTCTGATGGCATTGAGTGAAGAGGCGAGATACATTAATTTGTTGTTGCCCTTGAACAAAGGTGTTTTTTTGAAACGAAAGAAGATGATGAGGATAATAGTAGGGATGGCTAATCTAAAAAATGAGAATGTGGTTGGGGGAAGATTAATATATTTGACAAATGCTCCAGTAGAACCCCAAATGATGGCGGCGATGATGACTTCTAAATAAGGATTAAATTTCATGGTTTAAGAAAGATTAATTTTTTATTTAAATGTTTTTAAGAATTAACCTAATCTCTTTTGATTCTGGTCAATATTAATTTTATTTTCTTTGATTTGGTCTCTCAAGTCCTCGATTTCTTCTCTGAGTTTTTCCATTTCCTGCCTTAACTGAGCCATGGCATCGAGAATGGTGTCGCGGAAACCTTCGTATTCTGCAATCAAGCTGCCAAATTCTTCTTGAGTAACCATTTTTAAATATTCAGAGCAGAACTATCTTATAAATCCAGCGGTTTTGAAATATTCAAAATAGCCTTTTTTATGGAGATAATAAGAGCCAACAGTGCCGATAATAAAAAGGACGACAATGGCAAATTTATTAGCTCGGATAGCTCCAATCATAAAGCCAAGAAGAAACCCAATCATGATTAATATGAAGGGGAAAATAGGCTGGGCAATCCTTCTTTTAAAGAAAAATCGGCCGGCAATAACACCAGCAAGAACAACGACAATATAGGAGAGGGCAGCTGAGTTTATTAAAAGGGCAATGAAAAAACCAATCAAAACTAAGGCAATGAAAAAGGTTTCTGCCCAGTTTTTGAGGATAAAGGTTCCGGAAGTCATTTTTTACATGGTTTCATAGCCTGAACCCTTGGGTTCAAAAAAAGCAAAATACAAAGCCCAGATAGCCAAGCCAATGATGATACCACCAATAAGAGTAAGCCAAAAGTTGGCCCAATAAATCAAAAGGCAGACGCCAAGGATAATGCCAAAGGAAACTGAATACAAGGCACGGCCAGCAAAAAAAATGTTGATGCCGTCCAAAGGCGGGATAGGCAGCATACTACAAATAGCATAGATTAAATTGATTAATAAAGCTTTCTGCAGGAACCAACTATGGGGAAAGATGATTAAAAGTATTTTGAAAAAAAGAGCGAGGATGACAGTGGCAATAGGGCCCCAGAGGGCAATAATACCATTTTCCCAGTAATTAACACCATAACGAAATTCTCCTAAACGATGACGGACTAACATAGCAATCATCATGCCGCCTGGAAGGATAATAGTAAAAGCGCGGCCAAATAAGGAAGCGGTGACAAAGACAAAAATAATACTCAGGACAAGACCAGCCCACCAAAGCTTGAATTCAGCTTTAAAACCAATGGCTAAGGCAGCAATACGCTGGCCAGTTAAATGAACGAAAAAGGCAATTAAAGTGAGGAGGGAGACAAGCAAAAGATTCTTGAGGCCGATAACAAAATCAAAACCAGTAGCAGAGCCCCAATCATTGAATGAGAAAATGAATCCGGCGACGAGAGCGCAAATAAGAATATCTCGAACTTCCTTCATGGAAAAGGCGTAGTAAAGCCTTAACCGGCTTGCTAATTCGTGCCAAAACCCCATTTTTAGAAGAAATAATTATTTTTGTTTTTAAATACTTTTGCTTTTATATTAATTATATAAGAGTTTAATAACAGATGGACACAGAGGCATCAATCAGAAAACACTAGGCTCATTTATGAATTAAGTGGTCTGAGGAGACGTCATGGTTGGTTGGCCATAGCCTCCTCAAAGCTTCTTGACAATCCGTTTGAAATAGAAGCCGTTGATCTTAAGCTCAACTGACCACCCTCATATATGGGATAGGAAATTAGAAATCTTTCTTTCTTTTTAAACATTTACCCTCTAGAATATATAGTTTTCTTTCGTTAGAAAAAGACTATGGCCAACCAACCACACCTATACCCATATATCACCATCGAGCTTTTTTGTCAAATCCTCTTTTGCTTTATGACATAGAAAAAATGTTGAAGTTTATAAATTTTCTTAATCTCTAGAATATATAAATTTAACCCCAAATTAGTGAAGTTGGGGTAAATAATCTTTTTTGGCCCCATCTATTTAAATGCTTTTTTAACAGCATCTTCATGGCCAGCGCCGATGATAGTGAGAATGGTTTTATCTGGGTTTTCTTTGAGGAGATAGGTGAGATTACGGATCATGACTTTATTGCGTTCTTCGACTAGGACCTGGTAGATGTTGGGATAGCGCTGCTTGAGCTCTTTGATAAGTTTTTTTATCAATGTTTTAGGAGGGACTTTAGTGAGGTCAAATTTTTCAAATTGTTTTTTTCTGGAGAAAATTCCTTTGAAAAGATCGATGATAAAGCGGAAGCGTTCTTTCCAAGTCAAGGTTTGGGAAAATCTTTGAAGGGTGATGGTGATATCCTGGTCGATTAAAGCAAGAGGAGTTTTGGTTTTTTTAGCTAATTTGATGGCGTGGAGCATTTCAGCGCCAGGAGCAGTACCGACCATTTTGCCGAGTTTTTTTTGGATATAAGCGCCGATAAGGGCAAAAAGAAAACCTTTAAAGCCGATTTTTTTGATATCAGCCAGCTGGATTCTTGATTTTTGATTGCTTAAGAGAGCTTGGAAGCGTTTGGGGTCTAATTCCAAGGCAATGATGTCTGGTTTTTTTTCAAGGATAGTATGTTCTATTTCTTTGATACTCTGTTGAGCGATATGAGACGTTCCAATTAAGATAATATTAGCCATGAGTACAGAAAAATATATAAAGTTTAAAAGTTTTTTGAAATTGTACGTGAGGTGTTATAAATGCTACAAATGAAGAAGATACGGGAAACCTATGATATGAAGGTGTTTACTGATCAAGGAGACTATTTTGGTGATGTTGAAGATTCTATTTTAACTGCGACTAAGGTTTTTGGCTGGAAAATTAAAGCAACAAAAGGTTCGTTTTTGACCAAGGTTTTGGGTTCAGCCAAAGGAGTAATTGTGCCACACCAATTAGTTAAGGCGGTGAGTGATATCATTATTATCTCCAAGACAGCAGTGCCAAATTATCCAGCTGAAGAAGGAGCTGAAGAATAAATTTATTTTTTGATTTCTTTTTGAATAATGAAAGGGGAAACTGAACTCAAACTGATGCTTTATTTTACCGTAGGTTACCTCTTATTTTTCACAATTATTTCTGTTTTAAAACAAAATTATGAATTTTTGTATTACGCAATGATTATGACAGTACTGATTTTGATAGCGATTTTTTATCATAAGAAGCTTCACTTGCCAAATTATATTTTAGGGGGATTGAGTTTAGTGGGTGTGTTGCATCTGATGGGGGGGTTTCTTTTTATCGGCAGTACAAGACTGTATGACTTCTGGCTGATTCCTGGAATTTTCAAGTATGATAACCTCGTGCATTTAGTTGGTATTTTTGTAGTGACTATTTTAGCATATAATTTGTTATATCCCCACCTTGACAAGAAGATTAAGCATAATAAATTCTTGTTATCGCTGCTGTTGGTTTTGATTGCTTTGGGTGTGGGGGCCTTTAATGAAATTCTTGAATTAGTGGTGGTTGTTTTTTTACCGGCAGCACATGGTATTGGCGGTTATTTTAATAATGTTCTAGATTTGTTATTTGGCTTGCTCGGCTCTATTTTCGCTGCTCTTTTAATTGTATACTGGAAGAAAAAATGAATTCATTAAGAAATTTTTTATTCAATATTTTAGATAAACCAGGTTCATGGTTTACGACAAAAGGATACTTAAAATACTACAAACTAAAAGAAGGTGATGTAATTATAGACTGCGGAGCATATTTAGGATATTTTACTGTGTTTGCTGCCAAGAAAGTTGGGAAAAAAGGAAAAGTAATTGCCTTTGAACCAGAAACCAAGAATTATAATTTTTTAAAAAAAATAATTGATTCAGAAAAATTAGAAAATGTTATTGTTATAAAAAAAGCATTATATAACGAAAAAAAAGAACTGTGTTTCAAAAGTAGATTTATGTTTTCTTCTATTTCAAATAAAAAAAATGTGTCTAAAGGAAAAAAAATTATTTCTACGACCTTAGACTATGAATTAGAAAGATTAGGCATCAAAAAAGTGGATTTTATAAAAATGGATATAGAAGGTGCTGAATTAGAAGCACTTGAAGGCGCTAAAAACACACTTAAAAATACATCACATTTAGCCATTGCCTGTTATCATATAAGAAATGGCAAAATAACAGGCAAAACCCTAAAACCTTTACTGGATGATATCGGCTTCAAGACTAAAATTGGTTTTATTTCACACTTAACCCTCTATGCTTCTAAAATACAAAAGCCTTAGAAATGACAAAAGTAATATCTAACCCCTCGATTTTAAACAACAAGGAATTAAATTTTGTGGATATGCACCATCATTCGATTTTTTCTGACGGCAATAAAACACCAAAATACATTGCGAAATATTTTATCAAGAAAAAGAGAGGGGTGTGTATTGCAGACCACAATCAAATCAAAGGGGCTGTTTATTTAGCCAAGCAAAAAGAATTATTTTCGATACCAGCCATAGAAATCACATCAAAAGAAGCAAAAGATATCTTAGGTTATTTTTATAATATTAGAGACCTGCAATCTTTTTGGGAAAAAGAGATTCAGAAAAAAATAAGGAATAATGCTTTATTTAATTTGAACAGAACAACACTGAGCATACATGATATTGTTGAAAAAATAAAACAATATAGTGGGATTCCCATACTGGCGCATCCCTTTACATTTAAACCAAAAAACGCAGAGAAATTTTTGTTTGATAAAGATTTCATGAGGAAAATAAAAGGAACAGAGATATTTGCTTGTGGAAGAGCTAAAAATAATCAAATCAAGCTGATAACACAACTCAACAAACCAATAGTGGCAGGCAGCGACAGCCACTTAGTGTCTTCGCTGAATACCTTGACAGGAAGTTATTTTTTTGACAAAGATAGTTTTTTAGATTCTATATTAAAAAAAGAGAATATAATCTATTACCAAAAAGAAAATTACTTTTTCAAAACATTTCATAATCTGATTGTTTTAAAGAATAATATACATCTAAAAGCACCGAAGAATTTTTAATCGTTTTCTACTCTGGGTGCTAAGATAAAAGAAAGCATGACTTTGTCGACAGCAAGATAATCTAATCTCAAAGGATAATCACTGTTGAATTGGATGTTGACTCTGTCAGCTAGTTTAGCTCCATCAATCATTTTCTTGAGATATTCAATGCTGTATTTGGCTTTGACTTTGTCATCAGAGGCTTTGATCTGGGTTTCGGTGCCGGCACTGATTTCGATCTTGGCTTTGGATAAGTCACCTTCAGCAGAAACAACTAGTTTATTTGGGTCTCCTAAAAAGGTGACTGATTCAGCGACAACATCAACATCACTAATAGCTTCGCTTAAAACACTGGCGGGGGTGGTGACATTAATCGGAAATTTTAACTCAGGTATTCTTTGTTCTTTTTCTTCTAATTCAATTAAAGGGATGGAGAAAGTTCTGGTGGTATCGGATTTAAATTCAATTTTTAACTTGCCTTCAGCTGTTTCTAAAGTAACAACATCATTTGATTTAGAACGTCTGAGGACTTGTTTTAAGTTGCTTAAATTGATGGCAAGCTGTTCGTCTTTGTCAACATTAAATTCAGTAAAGGTTGAGGCAAGAAGTTTGAAAATAACCATGGCAACATTAGCTGGATCCATGGCCACAAGTTCAAAACCCTCTTTGGTGATATTAAATTTAGCTTCATTAACAAGCTCTGAAATAATAGAAATGCTATCTTTGAGATATTTAGGTTCGGCGAGAGTTAACTTCATTATTCCACCCCTGTTTGATAATAAATTTAAGAAGTGTACTGATTTATATGTTTTATGGTGATAAAGTTAAACTTTGGCCATTGAAGATTTTATGGACGGTTTGCTGTTTTTTATAGCCCATTTCTTCGGCCAGATTAAGAAATTCATTGATTTGGGGCTTTTCAGAATGGACAGGGATGAGATGTTGAGCTTGGATTAAATTGATGAAATCTCTTAAGTCTTCTCTGGCACCGTGGCCTGAGACATGGATATCTTTGAAGAGTCTGATGCCTTTTTCAATGAGATTTTTTTCTAGTTCTGCTCTTTGTTTTCGGTTGATGTCAGTTGGGATGATGATTGAAGAGAAGATTAAATGGTCTTGAGATTTGAATTTGAAGGGGAGGTCACCATTAGCAATTCTTGAGAGGATGGATTTAGGTTCACCTTGGTGGCCGGTGACGACCATGAGATATTTTTCTGGTCCTCGTTTTTGTATCTCTTGAAGTTTTTTTCTGACTTGCTTGCCGTAATGGCAAATAGTGACGTCTTTGGTGAAATTGATTAAGTTAACTTGTTCTGCGGCTCTAGAATATTTTGACAAGGAGCGGCCCATAAAGACAATTTTTCTTTTGAGTTGTTTGCCAAATTCAACTATGGATTTTAGTCTGGCGATGTGTGAGGAGAAAGTTGTGACTAGTAAGGCAGAGCCTTTGGAATTAACACCAAGCATAACGTCTCTAAGCATTTCTTTGGCAGTTGATTCGCAGGGAGTTTTTTTGTAAGCGTCTGCATAGAGGGTGTCGATGAAAGAGACTAAAATGCCTTTTTGTTGTAAACGTTTAAGAGCTTCGTAATTTGGCGGTTTGCCTAAGACTGGATGGTCATCCATTTTGAAGTCGGTGGCGTAGAGGACAACTCCGTAAGGTGTGTGTAAGGCGATGGCCACGGCCTGGGGTGTGGAGTGGGTGATGTTGACGAATTCTATTTTTAATTTGTCGGTTAATTTTATTTGGCCGTTGGGCGGGAGAACTTTGATTTTGTTGGGGAGGTCAATTTTTTCATCCTTGAGAATGGTTTTAAGAACTGCGGCAGTAAAAGGTGCGCAGATAACCGGTGCATTGTATTTTTTAGCTAAGTAAGGAATGGCGCCGATATGATCTAAGTGGGCATGAGAAGGGATGATAGCTTGGACTTGATCTCGCCAATCGTTGATTAAAGAATCGTCTGGAATGGCTTGGACTTTTTGCAAAGCCTTGGCTGAGTGTTTAGTGACGTTTTCGCCTTCTTCTTCGGTATATTTGATGTAATGAGGGAGATGAAGGCCCATGTCGAAAATGATGACTTCGTCATCGACTTTGACTGCAGTCATGTTTTTGCCGACTTCTCCGTAACCGCCAATAGCTCTGATTTCAATCATGAATTTTAGAAGTTTTTTAGAATATAAAAATGTTTGGAATTGAGATTATTAATACCAATCATGACCTTTTATTCCAAGAAGGATATTCAATGCACTACCTCTTACCCGTGCTTCTGCACTTTCTCTTTCATGCCCTCTTCTTATCATTGATTCTGGTTTCCAGTAATTTTCCTTTGCTTTTTCATAAGCCTCGTTAGAATCGTAATGTTCGCGACGAGGAGGGTCAAATCCAAATATTTCAGCAACCCGGGACATTCCTGCCTTATGAGCAGCCACTGCCTTTGGATTCGAACTAATTAAAAGAAGAAAATCAAGATCATGAAGTTTATTAAAACTTTTCTTTCTTTCTTCTAGATCGACTGCTTTAGCTAGTCTATCATCAAGGATTCCGAGGATTGGATTGTTTATTCTAGTCATTTTAATCATTCAAAACATGGACTCTTTTATCTGGGGCTGGTTTGAAAAGATGTTGGAATTTTTTAACAATATACCTAACGTCGTTAGTGAAATCCTGGGGATTCTTTTTAATTTGTTTTTCAAGATCTTTTAATTCAAAAACCTGAATACCACAAGCTTCATCATCTCTGAATTTAATTGAGCCGTCATAATAGCCAATGTAAAACTGAGTCATGCTTGGTTCAACCCATTCTTTGCCTGAGCTTTCTTTTCTGGTTGATTGATAGTTATCTAAATGGATGATGGGAGTGAGGATGCCTAAAACATGGAGGTCGGCAACAGAAACACTATGTTTAAACTCGGTTGGATTGACGATAGTAGCTGGAATACCTAATTCTTCAGCGCATTCTTTAAGTAAGGTTAAATCATAGGAATCTTTAGTGGAAACGTGACCGCCAATGGTTTTATCCCACATGTTGGAATTATCGCCTTTCCATTTTGATCTTTTTTGTAAAATAATCCTGCCGTTTGAAGTCATTAAAATAAGCCTGACGTGTTTGTGTCGGACAGAAACTTTGCCTCGCTTAGAAAATTCATGGCGCATCTTTTCATGGAGCTTCTTTTTTTCCATACTGCCGAGTAATTCGCCTTCGTAAGAATAGTAATCAATCATTTCCCGGTTAAATTTCATTTTGATTTTCCTCTATTTTTGATAAAATTTAAAGCAGCTAATTCAAAAAAATGAGATTTATTTCTGTAAGTTTTTGACTTCATTTCATCACGGACTTTAGTTAGAGTATCTTCGCCTACAGTTATGCTTATTTTTTGTCTCATATCATAGTATTTTATACTACTAGTATATAAATGTTTCTATTTTTAACTACTTTTGAGTGGTAAATTAAAAGAATAATCACTTAAGAAGTTCTCTTGACCTTTTGTTCAAATCAGCAAAATAACCACGGATTAACTGAGTCATCTGATGAAAATAATTGAGGGCGGTGAGGGTTTCGTCTTGTTGTTGATAAGATAAATTAATAACTTTTTTGAAGAATTCTTGAGGTTCGCCTTCGGCTAATATCCCTGGGTCGCTTTGAAACCATTTGTATTTGACAACATCTTTTTCTCCGATTTCTTTCATAGTTGTTCTGACTGAATTACCAAGAGGGATTCCTAAAATAACATTTTTACCAAATAATTTTCTGGGGGATTTATGATGTTGGATGTCATATTCTGGTTCTTTGGTAAAGGAAAATTGGAGCTCATAGTCTGTACTACCATACGTAAACCGATGCAATTTAATTTGAAAATATTTGTTCTCGGCTTGAAGTATAAGGGTGGCCCAACACTCATTACCTTTTCGACTTTTGAGAGAAAAATCATAAGGGGGCTTGGAATTATCTGGACGGTAAACTTTAAATTCTCTTTTCAAAATGGCGAGTTGCGATAATTCACTGTGCAAAGTTAAAAATATTTCGTGGAGACCTTTTTCACCTAAACAACGTTCCTGCAGGGCTTGATAAGTCCCTTCATTTAAGATGGTAAGTGAGGATTGGTCACGGCCGAGATTAGGTAAATCGTTTCTAATTCTGATTAATTCCTTGTATAATTGCTCTGTGTTTTGAAGTTGTTCTGATTCTTTTTGGGAAATACATTTTCTAAAAACTTGGTTGATTTCTTCAGGGATTTTGGAGTTGATATCTGAAGGGTCGTCTTTGAAGAGACTTTCCATTGGTAATTGATTAGTAAACATTTTATAAAGAAGTGTACCAAAAGCAAAAAGGTCGTCTTGAGAAACAGGTTTGCCACCTTTTCTTTGATTAGGTGACATATATTCAAAAGTTCCGACAGCTTCTGGATTGGTTTGGGAAAGAGAAGCAACAAGGGTATGAGTTAAACTAGATGATTTAACTGTACTCAAACCAAAATCTGTAATTTTAACTTGATCGCCAGGAGTGATGAGAACATTGCCTGGTTTTAAATCCCGGTGAATAATTGTATGGTCATGACAGTATTTCAAAGCATCGGCAATTTGGATAAGAATATCAAGACCGTAGGCAGTTGAAATAAATTCGCCGGCCTGAGATTTTTCTTCTAAGAGGCTGTCTAAATCTTGGCCGTCAATATATTCCCTGACAAGCCAAGGTTTTTTTTCGTGGATACCGGCATCCAGAACTTGGACAAGATGTGGGTGTTGGAATTCTTGCTTTGATCCAAGAAGAATAGCAACCTCTCTTTGAAATTGACCAACATTATTATCGATTGTATCGTTTGAAATCTTAAAGGCAAAAGTTTCTCCTGGTTTGGTTGTATCGCTGGCTTTGTAAACAGCGCCAACAGCTCCTTCGCCAATTTTTTTACCGAGAACATATTTATCAATAGTGATTAGAGTTGGTTCTTCTTGAGGGGTTTCTACTGTTGGTGGTGATTCTTCAGAAGGTTCTCCTTCTGGAAGAGGTTGGTCTTCTTCAGTTGGAGCTGGGTCTTGAGATTCTTCTGGAGAGCTTTCTTCTTCTGGAGCTTCTCCTGCCGGTGTTTCTCTTTCAGGTTCTCCTTCTCTGGGAAGCAATGTTTCTCCTTCTGGCATTTTTCAATTATGTTTAGAACACGCTCCGATTATGAGGTTGGCGAAGATTTAACTTATAAATCTTTCGTAATATTAAATGCGGGCGGCAGGGTTCCCACGTCAGAACCCTTGGTTCCGACACCTCCCCTCGCTCCGCTCGGAAATTTAAATGCGGGCGGCAGGGTTCGAACCTGCGTAGGCACTAAGCCAACAGATGACTTACGAATGGTTCTTCATCGCACTGCGATTGCAGCACTCTGCACTCAAATGCCTTGAGTTAAGACGACACACAGTTCAACTGTGAGTTACTGTCCCGTTTGGCCACTCCGGCACGCCCGCATGAACGTAGTGAATGTGGGCACCAGGAAATCTCTGATTTCCGCTGCGCCCGCAGATAGAGTTTGAAAATTAGAAGTGGTATTTAAATTTAATTATAAAAAAAAGAAATTTATTCAAGTCTGCCGAGTTTGTTTTCGATGTCAGCTAATTCTGATTCGAGTTTTTCAATGTCAGTCATGGGTTTTGGTTTTTCCATGACTGGCGGCGCTAACTTGGCTTGAGTTTCTTTAGCCACTGGTTTTTTAGCTGCTTTTTTGATGACTTTTACTTTCTTTTTCTTACTGTGTAATTTGTGGTGTTTAGTCAAGCTTTGCCTTGATTTGAATTCTTTGTCGCAGCGATCGCATTTGAAGATTTTGTGCTCTTGGTGCAGATGAATCCTTAATTTGGTTTTAGGCAAAGCTTTGCGTAATTTATTGATATAAAGTTTGAGCTGGCGAACATCTTCTCTCAAACGCTTAATGGCTTCTTGTTTTTCATTGCGAAGGGTTTTAAGTTTTTCATGCTGCTGCAAGAACTGAACCATTTCCTTTGAAGTTTCTAAAATATTTCTTCTAACTTCAAGAGGATCCTGGACACCAACGAAAAAGACTTCTTCTTTTTCCTGAGTTTTTTTCTTAGCCATTTTACAAAGTTTCTGGTTCAAATAAGGTCTTATCAATAAAATCAACTTTTCTGTCCATTTCTTCTAGGGTATTGCTCCAAACTTCTAATTCAGCATCTTCATCATTTTTAAGTTGATTAATTTTTTCCAATGTTTTTCTAGCATCAACAATTTTGTTTTTGATGACATTAACAACATCGAGAACGTCCTTATAATCTTCAATTTTAACAAAAACAGGCATTTCTGGCATTTTTTCACCTCTTAAATAAGACTTCATCAACATAGATGAGTTTTCCATGAATATCTTTTATATTTGACTGCCAACTTCGATAGGCTTTATCCTGATCTTCTTTGAAATTTTCCAAGGTTTCGACAATGTCATCAGCTTCGACAAGCTGAGCTTTCATTTGGCTAACCTCATCGATAAGTGCTTTGTAAGTTGGAGCATGAATAAAAATTGGTTTGACAACATGATGTTCCCGAATTTCAGAAAGTCCTAATTTTTCTTTTTCAATAACCCTCTGCTTTTGTTTTTGTAAAGGTGTTTGAGCTTGAGATCCAACAGCTTCTTGGATTTCTGCTTCAGATGGTTTTTCTAAATCCTTTGGAGAAGGAAAACTGGGAAGATTTGTATCTGAAGGAGGAGTCGGGATTTTAAGCTCTTTCTTTTTCTTTAAAAAATTAAACATTCTACCACCTCCAGCCTTTTTAAATTGACTTGGTTATTAAAAGTTTTGTGAGCATTTTATAAGAGTTATTTGGTGTTATTGTTTTTGAGTAGTCAAAATATTTTAGTTTAAATTTTACTTACAGTGTAAGTATTACTTACAATGTAAGTATTTATTTTAGGGAAAAAATAAATAGGTTTAGGACATTACTAAGGAAATGAAAAAATTGGTGTGGTTACTGGTCTTAGTTGTTTTCTCTCAGCTAGTTTTAGCTGAAGTAAGAATTAATGAGGTGATGTATGCTCCGACTAGTGATTGGGGCGGACAATATAATGAATGGATTGAGTTATATAGTGAAAATGAAATTAATTTAAGTAATTGGAAAATTGATGGAAATGATTTTGATGATATTATAATTGGCAGTGGTGGTTATGTAGTAATAGCTAGGAATGCAGTTGCTTTTCAAAATACTTATGGTTTTCAAGTAGCTGATGGTAATTTTGTTTTAAGTAATGATGGTGATGTGATTGAGCTGTCTAATGGAACTAAAAGTTGGTTGTTCCCTTATGACAATAATAAAGCAAATAATAATGGAAAAACTTTGGAGTGTGCTGGTGGTGAGTGTACTGGCGGTAATTGGGAAGATAGTTTAGTTTTAGGCGGAACTCCTTGTGAGATCAACAGCAAAGCTGGATTTATCCAAGATTATAGCCAGGTAAAAATAAATGAATTTTTGCCTGATCCAATTGGAAATGATGATGCAGATAAACCATTGGGTGAATGGGTGGAACTATATAATACAGGCAAGGCGCCAATTGATCTGCGAGGATTAGTTCTTTATGATAAAGATGATAGTCATGAGTTGTATATTAGTGATGTAACTACTACTGCTGGAACAGTAATTCCAGCTGGGAGTTATCTAGTTGTTTATCGAAACGGAGATACTGATTTTGCTTTGAATAATGATGGTTTTGAAGAAGTTCGTTTTTATGATGGTTATCCAGTAAATAACAGTAATTTGATTGATTCAATGAGTTACAGTGGAGGTGTGGAGGGGATGAGCTGGAGCAAAGTTAAGGAAGGATGGTATAAATCAACGGCAACTCTTGGAGGGGAGAATGTGAGGGTTGATGGTTGTGATTGGAGCGTTAAGGTTTTGCCTCGGAATTCAATTTTTAATTCTGGCCAAGGTTTGGTTTGGGATGTGGTTGTTGAGAGGAATTATGGTGAAACAGGAAATTTGACAGTTGAGGGTCGAGTAGAAGATGTTTTTGGGAAAGTGGTGAAAACTTACAAGCCGTGGACAGATAAGGTGATTACAACAACTCGGACAAAAACTTATACTCCAAATTTACCCGAAGATATTTACAAAATATTTTTTGAAATTAAGGAAATTGACTGTCAGGACAATGACTTGAGTAATAATGTGGATTTTGATTTGGTGGTGATTAATCCTCAGTACAAGGTTTTTGATTCTAATTTAGAAATTGAGGAGATTTATCTAGGCAATGATGACGAAGCTGAATGGGGAGATAGAGTAAGGGTGAAGGTTCATATTTACAAAGGTGATGAAACCAAATATAATGTTGAACTGTACGCTGAAAAAGATGGTCGAATTGTGAGTAAACGGACTAAGACGAGTGTTTTTGACAAGTTTAAGGATTATACTTTGACTTTACCAGTACAGTTAGAACCTAATTGCAACCAATATTATTTAGATGGTGATTATGAAATGGTTTTGAAAGGTTTGGAAAAAGAAGTGAGAGAGGGTTTTAGGATTAAGGGGATTGACAAAGAATTATGTCAAGAAGTTAGTGGAAGTGTTTCTGGTTCTAGTCAAAAGTTTGGTTATAAATTAGTAGAAAGCCCAGATGAAGTTCAAGCAGGGGGAGATTTTGATGTCAAAGTTGAATTAACAGGTGATGATGAGGAGCATGATATTAAAGTCAAGAGTTATATTTATCGAGGTCCAAAACATTACAGTGAAGAGGTGATTGAAGAACTTAAATTAGAGGTGAACGAGATCAGGGTTATTGATTTGAATTTAGAGGTTGATGAAGATGTTAAAGAAGGTGAATATAAGTTGAAGATTAAAATAAATAAAGATAATCAAAAAACTGATAAGGAAATAACTGAGGAGATTAAAGTTCGAGAGACAGATGAAGATGAGGAATGCATGGTAGTGGGTGAGGAGTTGTCTGTTAGGAATATTAGTATAAATGAAAAATTAAGTTTGTTAAGGAGATTAAATGAAGACGGGAAGATTGTTTATCTTTCTAAATCAAAACAAAGTTTTGAATGGGTGCCGATGATGATTATTGGAGTTTTGGTTTTGCTTTTGGTGATACTTATCTGTAAAAAACTGTAAGCGGTTTTTGACACACTAGGAAATTTTTAATTTCCTGTGTCCCAGAAATTTACTTTGTAAATTTCTCAGGATACTAGGAATTCCTCAGTATTTAAAAAAGTTTAAAAAGAAGTTATTGTTTTGATTGGATATGACAAGTGTTAAGCAAAGATTGGAAGAAGGGTGGATTCAAGCAAGAATTGTTCTAGAGATAATTGGAAAACCAAAAGGGCATGTTGAAAAGACAATGCAAGATTATGTTGAGAAGATAAAAAAAGAGAAGGATTTGGAAGTTCTGCATGTGGATATCAATGAAGTCCAGAAACAAGAGACCGGGGCTAAAGATGAGAAAATGGTCAAAGAGATGTGGGCAACTTTTGCTGAGCTGGAAATTTTGTTTAAGAATTTACCTCGAGTGACTTATTTTTGTTTTGAGTATATGCCTTCGTCAATTGAAATTATTGAACCGCAAAATTTGCAGGTAAATGGAAATGATTTAACTAGTTTTTTTACTGATTTACAGATGAGGCTGCATGAAATTGATATGATTGCCAAACAACAAAAAAGCCAGACCATGTTCTGGGAAAGCCAAATCAAAGGATTGTTGAGGAATTTTGTAATGGTGGCTTTATCGAGCAGAGAACTGACAGCTGATGAGTTGTCAAAAATTACTGGTGTTCAAAAAAATACTCTGGAAGATTTTTTAGATGAATTAGTTGATAAAAATGAAGTGAAAATGGTGGGTGAAAAATACCGGAAGGTGTTAGATGGAAAGAAACAAAGTTGAGGCGATCATGTTTGCCTTGGGGAAGGATGTAGCAGTTTCTGAAGTAGCGCGATTAAGTAATTTATCTGAGGAAAAAGTTAAGTCAATTCTTCAGGAGATGAAGGAAGAGTATGATAAGGATTCTGGTGCTTTGAAATTAGTTGATAAAGGAGATTTTTGGAAATTTACAATTAAGGATAAATATTTGCCCTTGGTTTCTAATTTGATTTCTGAGACTGAGTTGGATAAGTCGACCATGGAGACTTTGGCGGTGATTGCTTGGAAATATCCGATTTTACAATCAGAGGTGATTAAGATTCGCCATAATAAGGCTTATGACCATATGCGCCGGTTGAAAGAATTGGGTTTTGTGGCGAAGGAGAAATGTGGCCGGACTTTTAAGATTCATCTGACTGAGAAGTTTTTTAGTTATTTTGATCTGCCGACGCAAGATGCCAAGGCAGCTTTTAAGAAAGTTATTCCTGAAGATATACAGAAAGAGATTATTGGAAAAGAGAAAGAGATTGCCGAGAAAGAAAAGGAGATTGAAGATATTAAGAAAAAGGAGGATGAAAAGATGAAAAAAGCACAAGAAGAACCGCAGCCTGAACCAGAACCAACACCACCAGTTCCTGATCCAGAGCCGTTACCAGAGCCTGAACCAGAACCAATTCCTGAACCTGGCCCAACACCTGAGCCAGAACCGACACCGGAACCGTTGACACCGGATAAGGAAGAATAAGATTTCTTTTCTTGTTTTGATTTGTTATTTTATTTTAGGCTAAAATAATACTTACAATGTAAGTACTTTAGTTTTTAAAAAGTAATAAAAATTATAACAATATAATACTTACATTGTGGGTAGAATAAACGGGGATTTGTTGTAAGTTCTCGACGATAAATCGACCAAAACATTAATAAACATAGCCAAATTCTGGTTTTATAGACGATGGAAGAAAATCAAGGAACACGGGTGATTCCTCAAGTTATTGAAGAAGAAATGAAGCAGGCATATGTAGATTATGCTATGTCTGTTATTGTAGGCCGTGCGCTGCCAGATGTTCGGGATGGTTTGAAGCCAGTTCATCGAAGAATTCTTTTTGCCATGCAGCAAATGGGCATGTTTCATAATAAATCTTTTAAGAAATCAGCGCGTATTGTGGGGGAAGTTTTAGGTAAATATCATCCACACGGTGATACAGCTGTTTATGATGCCATGGTGAGGATGACCCAAGATTTTTCTTTAAGATATCCATTAGTCCAGGGACAAGGTAATTTTGGAAGCATAGATGGTGATAATGCAGCTGCGATGAGGTATACAGAAGCAAGATTAAAGAAATTAGCAGAAGAGATGCTGCAAGATATTGACAAGGAAACAGTTGATTTCAAAGATAATTTTGATGGTTCGTTGAAAGAGCCAACTGTTTTGCCAAGCAAAGTCCCAAATTTACTAATCAATGGTTCAACTGGAATTGCAGTGGGTATGGCAACTAATGTTCCGCCGCATAATTTGAAAGAAGTGGCTAATGGAGTTATGGCAGTGATTGAAAATCCTGAGATTTCTGTTGAAGAATTAATGGAGAAGATTCCTGGTCCTGATTTTCCAACTGGAGCCCAGATTATAGGCAGGTCAGGAATTAAAGATGCTTACACCACGGGGCGGGGCAAATTAACAGTCAAAGGTGTGGCTGAAGTTGAAGAAGATAAAATTATTGTTTCTGAAATTCCATATATGGTCAACAAGGCAATGTTAATTGAACATATTGCTGATTTAGTTAAGGACAGAAAAATTGAAGGGATTAGAAATATTAGAGATGAATCTGATCGAGATGGAATCAGAGTTGTAATTGAATTAAAACAAGGGGCTGACAGTGAAGTTGTTTTGAATCAATTGTATAAATATAGTAGGATGAGAGTGACGTTTGGGATTTATTTGTTGGCTTTGGTTAATAATGAACCAAAGTTATTGAGTTTACGAGGGATGTTAAAGCATTTTGTCAAGCACAGACGAGAAGTTGTTCGAAGAAAAACGCAATTTGATTTGAAAAAAGCAGAGGAAAGAGCTCATGTTTTAGAAGGTTTGATTGTGGCAATCAATAATATTGATGAAGTAATTCCAGGCATTAGAAAAAGCAGGACAGTGGAAGACGCCAAGAATTTCTTGATGAGCAACTACAGTTTGACTGAAATACAGGCTAAAGCTATTCTTGATATGAGATTGCAGAAGCTGGCTTCACTTGAGCAGGAGAAGACAAAGAAAGAACATGATGACTTATTGGTTTTGATCAAGGATTTGAAAGAGATTTTAGATGATGAGAAAGAGATTTTAGGAATTATTAAGGAAGAGTTAAGAGAGTTGATTTCAAAGTATGGAGATGAAAGAAGAACTGTGATTCAAGAACAAGAAGAAAGGCAATTTGATGTTGAGGAGTTAATCAAAGAAGAAGATATGGTGGTGACAATTACACATTCTGGTTATATCAAAAGGCTGCCAATCGGTGTTTACAAGACGCAACGGAGAGGAGGCAAAGGAGTTAAGGCGGCCGGCACTAAGGAAGAGGATTTTGTTGAAGATTTATTTGTAGCTTCAACTCACAGTTACTTATTATTTTTTACAAATAAAGGGCAATTGCATTGGCTAAAGGTTTATGATATTCCAACTGGCGGCCGAGGAGCCAAAGGCAGACCAGTGGTTAATTTAATTGGTTTGAGAGAAGGCGAGAGGATAACAGCAGTTGTTCCAGTTCGCGAATTTAAGGAAGGGAATTATTTAGTCATGGGAACTAAGAAAGGTGTGGTTAAAAAGAGTTCGTTAATGGATTTCAGCAGGCCCCGTAGAGGAGGTATCAGAGCGATTAGTTTTGATGAAGGTGATGAGTTGATTGGAGTGGTGATGACTGACGGCAATAAGCAGATTATCATGGCGACCCGGAATGGGATTGCCAGCAGATTTAAAGAAAGTGATTTGAGGGCAATAGGCAGAACTGCTCGAGGTGTGCGAGGCATTAGATTAAGGGCAGATGATTATGTAGTGGGAATGTGTATGGCTGAAGATGATAAGTCATTATTGACTGTAACTGAAAAAGGTTTTGGTAAAAGAAGTAGGGTAGCAGATTATAGATTGATTAATCGGGGTGGTAAAGGAGTTATTAATTTGAAAATTACTGAGAAAAATGGTAAGGTAATAGCGATTAAATCAGTAAATGACAGTGATCAGTTGATGTTTATTTCAAAACACGGAATTGCTATTAGGATGAAAGCAGATAGTATTTCAGTGATTGGCAGAGCAACACAAGGTGTAAGGATAATGAAATTAGGTGAAGGAGACAAAGTCATGGCAGTGGCCAGAATTATTTTTGAAAATGGTCAAGACCAAAATAATTGAACTTTTGGATTTGATTGAAAAGGACATGGAGTTGAGTCCTTGGTCTAGAAAATTGACTTTAAAGGAACAGCACCAATGGTTTTTAGATGAAGTTGAAGAATTGAAAGAAGCATTGGGCAAAGAAGACATGAAAAATTACGGTGAAGAGCTGGGAGATGCGCTTTGGGATTTGTTGAAATTAATGGTGATTGCTGAAAAAGAAGGGGTAGGAAAGGCCAGGGATATGGTTGAGAATATTAGAAAGAAGATTAGCACTCGAAAACCTCATTTGACAAATGGAAAGGAGCTGACAGCAGAAGAAGAAGAAAAACAATGGCATGAAATAAAGGCTAAGGAGAAAAATGAAGGCTCTGGCAATAACAGATAAAGGTTTGGAAGATATTTCTTTGTTAGAGATTAAAGAGTTTTTAGGTGTTAAGGGGGAGGTGGTTGATTCTGGTGTTATTTTTGATTTTAAGAAATTAGAAGATTTGTATTTGTTGTGTTATAAAGGTCAATCTGTTTTTAAGGTTTTAAATTTGATTGATAATTTTAAGGTTAAGAAAAATTTGATTAAAGAAGTGAAAGCAAGAGTTAAGAAAATTGATTTTTCTAAATATTTGGGGAAAGGGCAGAAGTTTGCGGTGCGATGCTGGCGGAGGAAAAATGAAATTTCACGAGGAGAAGTTGAGCAGGAAGTTGGTTCAGTGATTCCAGGCAGAGTTGATTTAGAAAAACCTGATGTTAGGTTTTTTGTTTTTGTTAATGGTTTAGAGGTTTATTTTGGAATTGATGTTTCTGGTCGAGATTTGAGTGAGAGGGAGTACAAGATATTTTCACATCCGCATTCTTTGAAAGGGCCAGTGGCTTATGGTTTAGTTCGTCTGAGTGGTTGGAGTGGTAAAAAGGTTCTTTTGAATTGTTTTTGCAAGAGCGGCGAGATTGGAATTGAAGCAGCTTTGTTTGGCAATGGTTTATCGGTGAATTATTATCAGAAAGAAAAGATGGGTTTTGATTTTGATTTTGAAAAGTTTGATAAAAAAAAGAAAGTCAAATTAAAGATTCATTGTGTTGACAGTGATTTTAGAAGTTTATCGGCAACAAAGAAAAATGCCAAGATTGCCGGAGTGGCTAAAGAAGTGCAGGTTTCTAAAACTTCAGTTGGGGATTTGGATGTTAAGTTTAAGAAAGAGACGGTTGATTGTTTGGCTTGCCAAGTCATTAAAGTCGAGGAAGGAAATCAAGTTAAGGAGTTGTTTTACCAGGCAGAATTTATTTTGAAAGGAAAATTAGTAATCTTATGCCGGGAGAAAGATAATTTTGATTCTTTGGCTAAAGTTCATAAATTTAAAAAAGTTGAAGAACGTATTATTGAAAGAGGAGGAATTAATTACAAGGTTTTGGTCTACTCAAAATGATTTTGAACAAATTTCGCAAGGATGTTCTGAATAGTTCTATTCAAGATATTAAAAGAAGTTTGAGGGAAGTCAATCAAATGGTTTCTAAGGATAATGAAGATTATATGATGCGAATTAATTCTTTGGTCAATAATATGGTGAACTCAAAGAATGAGAGAAGGGACAGGCAGGAGATATTGAAACTGGCTGAAAGACTTTCTGAGAGAAAGATTAGACTGCCAGGTGAAATTTTAGATGAGGTCAAAGCTGATTTAGAGGAGATTGACAAGTGTTTAGAGAATAATTGTCTTCGGAGTGCGGTGGTGTTGTGTGGTAGGGTATTGGAAACTGCTTTGCATAGGAAGTATTATGAAGCAACTGGCAATGATTTGCTGGAGAAAGCGCCAGGGATTGGTCTGGGCAAAGTGATTGCCAAGTTATCAGAGGCCAATGTTGCGTTGGATCCAGGTTTGACACAACAAATACATTTAGTAAATCAGATTCGGGTTTTTTCTGTTCACAAGAAGAAAGGAGTTTTTCGTCCATCTCGGGAGCAGGCTGAGGCCATGGTTCTTTATACTAAAGATGTGTTGAGGAAGTTGTTTGGATAGAATGAAACATTGGAATTATTTTGATTTTAGTAGACCAGACAGAAAAATTTACAAAATCCGTTCTGATGGTTGTTTAATGAGAGTTTTAGATTCAGAAAAAGTTTTTTTGAGTTTTGAAGAAGTTAGAAATGCTCTATCTCCAGATCCAGAACTGGGATATGAAAGAATAGATGAATTATTTAAACAAAAACATCCTCAAGATGAAAGAGACCAAAAAGAGCTTTCGAAAGAAGAACAAAGTGAATTAGAAAGAACTGTTTTTAGTTAAGGAGGTTGATTGTTGGTCTAATTCTCTGTCTGGATTACACAAACAATCTTGATTACCTAAATATTTTTGGACATCGAGATCACGTAAATAATTCTCTGTGTATCCTAATGAGGGGGCGAGATACCCGAGATTATGCCATCTTTTTAATGAAAACAATCTAATTCCCATTGCTTGTCCAACCTCACTTCTTGATTGTCCCTGTCTTAAACGGTAATCTATTTCCCAGGCGTCTTTGGCGATTCGTTCTTCGTCAACATTAAAAAATTGATCATTACATTTAACTAAATCGGTGATGAATTGATTTCTATATTTTGGATCACAATTTAAAATTGTTTCTTTCAGTGTTTTAGTATCTCCTAATAAGACTGCTTGGTGACCTTGAGTATAAAGATTTAATCCAATTTTATGAGAGTAATGTTCCATTCTCTTTTCAACGATTCCATTGATATTCATTTTATCCACAACTAGTTCTTTTTGACAAAGCAATTCTGTCTAGTTCAGGGTAAACTAAATCAATTAATCCTACAAGGCCCATTAAGGTGAGATAGACTAAACCTAAACTAATGAATTTGATTGGATTTTGCATTTTTATCACTTAAGCATGGTTATATTTAGTAATATATAGAAGTTTGTTCTTATTTTTGGTTAATTTACGAAATATTTAAATATAAATTTGGTTTATTGTCTTTTTATCATGGTTAATTTGGACAAAAAGGACTGGAAGATATTGTATCATCTGACTGAGAATGCTCGGCAGAGCCATTCTCAATTAGCCCGAAAAGTGGGGCTAAGTAAGAATGCAGTTACTTATAGGATTGAAAGACTGAAGAAAAAAGGAATAATCACTGGATTTTTTACCATCCTTAATCATGAACTGATGGGCTTTAGTTTTTATGAGGTCTTGTTGAAATTTAATTACAGGAAAGAGGATGAGAAAAAAGTGAAGGAATATCTACAAAAACATCCGAATACTCTGGCTATAGATCAAGTTTCTGGTGAATGGAATGTAATGGTGGAATATGGCTGTAGAAATATCGAAGAGTTTTATGAATGCTTAGATGATTTGAAGGATAAAATGTCAGCTTATTTAGATTCCTTTGAAACTCATCTAGTTTTAAAACCATTAGTAGTAGAACAACTGCCGATTGATGTTTATAAAAAAATGGGTGTGAAAAAGAAGAGAAAGCCTTTTTTGTTGTTGAGGAAAAAAGAAAAGGTTGATGAATTGGATAGGAAATTGTTGTTTGAATTAGATAAAGACTGTACTGCGCCGCTTTATGTTTTGGGTGAGAAATTAAAAGTAACGTCTGAGACAGTGGCGAGCAGGATTAAGAAATTGATGAAAAAGAAGATTATTGTTAAATTTACGGCTCAGATTAATTTAAAGGCCTTGGGTTATGAGGTTGTGGTTGTTAAGATGAGTTTAAGGAACCTGACTAAGGAGAAAGAAAATATTTTGTCGAGATATATTAAAAATCATCCAAGAGTAAGGTATGCTTTTTTAGGAGGGACAAAACCTGAAGTGTTTATTTATTTAGCAGTGGAAAATGCAAAAGAGTTAAATGATTTTTTGAGAGAAGTCAAGGAGAAACATTTTGAGATTATTGTGAATCAAAGTTATTTATGGACAACAGCCATGTGGAAGTATGATTTGTTTCCTAAAGGGATGGTTTAGGGAAAAGTTTATATATACCTAATTTTGATGTGTTTAATTGGTAGGGGCGGTTTTAGCTGACGGTAAACATTTGTTTGCTGAGGAAAGTCCACCCACCAAAAGTTGAGTTTTTTTATGAAAGCTTAACTGGAAGAAAGTCACTCTCGGAAGAGAGAGGGAGAAATCCCTGGCTCTGGCTCAGAAACGACACGTCCATGAACGAGGATGAAAATGGCGAAGGTCTCTGAAAAGGGACTGAGTTAACCCGTAGACGTTGTTCATGGGAACGATGAAACGGCGAAACCCTGACTGGTGCAAGTCATTAAGACGCTTAGTAGAATGCTAAATGGCCTGTCTGATTACAGAGGCTAACAAAAGGTGGCTTATCCCGCCCTACCAACCTTACTTAAAATGGGAAAAGATGACAAAATCAGGATGCCTTCGGGCATGGGTGGAATTACCCGTTATTTTGATGAATATCAAAGCAAGTTTGAATTCTCACCAGGACTAGTGATTGTTCTGTGTATTATTGTCATGGTGATTGTACTGGTACTACATTTCTTTGGAAAAGGTTTGTTGAGTTAATTTTTTAGTTATAATCTTCTTTTGGGGATGTGGTTTTGACATTATCTTGGACAAGGTGGAAATATTTATAAGTAACAAAAAATTCCAATCAAATATGAAAAATAAAATAATAATCGCAATTATGTTTCTTATGGCAGTAGGAATCCTGATTATTGGCTGTACTAAATCAGGGTTTGACTGGGAAGATAAAGGCGATGGTACTTGGACTAAGACTGATTTGGCGTGCATGACACAAGGGGCATTAACTTATACTTGTGTGAGCAATTGTTATGAAAACAAAGAAGTTCAATTGCAGAATATGGAAGGAACCTATAATGTTTGGGATTTAGGTTATGACCTAAGCGAGAGTTTGGTTATTGAAAAAACAAAAACAAACACAGGAGTAGATGTTATTTGCTTTGATCAAGGTTGTTTTCCTTACGCAGACGAGCAAGAAGCCTGGACGGTAGTATGCCCTACATGATAATCTTTTAGTGCGCTTTGTCAACTGCGCATAAGCTAGTCTTTGAAGGCTTGTCCAGTGCAGGTTGTGCTTTAGAAATCTTTTTATATGGGCTTTCTTTTTGATTAATATTATGTTTCCTGGCATGAATCCTCGGAAGATGCAGCAGATGATGAAAAAGATGGGTATGCAGCAGCAGGAAATCCCAGCCATTGAAGTGATTATCAAAACAGAAGATAAAGAAATTGTGATTACCGAGCCTTCGGTCAGCAAAGTCAACATGATGGGACAAGAAACTTTTCAGATTTCAGGGCAAATCCATGAAAGAGAAATTTCTTCTGAACCAAATATTTCTGAAGATGATGTTAAAACTGTGATGGAGCAGGCTGAATGTTCTGAAGATGAAGCTAAGCAAGCTTTAGAAGAAACATCCGGGGATCTGGCTGAAGCCATATTGAAGCTTAAAAAGCAATAAATTTAATATATTTCTTTGATATTTATTATTACTATGGAGAAGTTTCAAGTGTTGAGGGAGGAGGCTTTAGACAATCTCAAAAAAGCGGATCATATGTTGACAATAACATATCCGATGATAGGAGATACCAGAATATTATTGAATGTGGCTGATAATATCTTCTTGTCTTTAACCAAGGCGATGAGTTCAGTTGTTTTTCATGACAGGTTGTTCAAATATATTCCCTCATTTAATGATAATTTTGAAGGCAAATTCTTGGTTTTTAAGGATAAATGTATGAGGAGGCATAAGATTGACTTGCAATATGCCAAATTAATGCAGGAAATCAAGGAAATCATCATGTTGCACAAACAAAGCCCAGTTGAATTCAAAAGAAAGGACAGATTTGTGATTTGCACTGAGAACTATAGGATGATTGCCATCACAGTCAATATGCTGAAAGATTATCTCAAAAAAACCAAAGAGTTTATATCTATTGTACAGTTAATCACGAGAAAAAATGAAGGAATCTTTAGCTGAAGCCAAGGAAGAATTGAAAAGAATTGAACATATCATCTATGTCAGTCTGAAATATACCCGGACAGTTGATGTGTTAAGAAATGCTTTGAACCGATTAGTGAGTATGTTTGATTTCTTAATTGACGCTTTAGTGGCGTATGCAAAAAAAGAGAAGAAGTTTAAGAAAATTCCTAAAACCCCTCGGTTGAAAGTAGAATTGGTTCGCGAAGCTTTTGAAGAAGATGAAAGAATTTTATGGTATATGAATTTTTATATTTTCTTAAGAGATATTTTAAAGGCAAAATTTACCAAGAGAGAGGAATACCGAAGACATGTTACTATGGTGGCTGAATTATGGAACAGAACAGTAGATGTTAATATTGACACTTTAGAAGATAATCTTTTGGTGATAGCCAAAGAGTTCATGGAATACAGCGAAATTCTTTTAGGTTTTAAGGAAAAAGAATAAAAAGCTTGAAAGATTTCTTATTCAAATGGCAAAAAAGAAGAAGGTGAAAAGGAGACGTAAGATTTCTACTCCCAAAAAAGAATGGACAACAAGGAGATTAGAAAAAGCAGAAAAAATACTGACAACAACTCAGGTGCATGAGCCTTTTTTTAGCCAGATTGTTTTTTGGTCTGCTATTTTAGTGATTGTGATTGGGAATTTGATTATGTCGATTGCTTTAATTCCTTTTCTGACTGTTTTGAATAAGTGGTTTTTAGATGTGATTATTGTTGTTTTGGCTTTGGTAATGGGGATCTTGTTTAATTTTTTGATAACTAATATTGGTCATTTAGACAGGCACCATCATGTTTTGGCTTTAGTGATTGTGCCGTTGATTGCTTTGGCCAATGTGATTTTTGTGGTAATAATGGCCAACCAGATTATTGCTGGGATTGAGATAGTGGATATCAGGCATAATCCATGGTTGATGGGTATTTTGTATGGGGTTGCTTTTGTGCTGCCATATATATTCTATAATGTGAGAAAAGTTTATAAGTAATTTAGGGTAAGAAGTTCTTGCGGCGGTAGTCGTATAAAATTACGGAAAAAAAGTCCGTAAGGTACATCGGTTAGTATTCAAGCCTGTGGTCATTTATTGGCAGCCAGCTTGAGGACGGGGTTCGATTCCCCGCTACCGCCCTTTTTTTATAATCGAGAACTTCCGTTTAATTTTTTTTTAACAAATTCTTTTATTTTGTGATCCTCTTCAGTATGATCACTATAAGGCAAACCCAAATGCCAATTAAAATGAGGTTCGTCGCCTACAGAAAGAAATTCATCTTTAATCCTTCCATGTACTACACACCTTAATCGGTAAACATCATAAAATCCACAGTATCCCACTTCTATTCTTGTTGCACGACTAGTAAATCCAATAGCTGTATCAAAATGAGCACCAATAGAAGAACTATTTGGGTGGTTATCTCTCTCATAACTAGGATGAACTTTGAACCACTTTTCTACTCTATTTGATAATTCCACAGTGTCCCTTAATTGTACAGTTCCTATTGTTTGTTTCATTTTAATCAAAGTAATGAGATTATTTATTCTTTATAAAAGTTTTGTTATTTACTACTCTTGAGATGTAAGGATAATTGATTTCGAGCAAAACCAACGAAAAATTGTGCCAATTTCCCGATTACTAACGTAAGCTTTATAAACAACCTGCTTCTTTTTCAAAAATACTCATGGAAGTATTTAAGTTGATTAGATACTATTAAACAAGCCTGAAAAGTAGTTTCCTGTGTGTGACTGGAAATTTCTGAAAGGAACTTCATCAAAAGGCTTATTTTGACTGCAAAGTCAAGTCTAGATAATAAGCCTTCTAGAAACTATGCCAACCAAGAGATCACCAAGAAAAGGAACATTGCAGTTTTTGCCTAGAAGAAAGGCTAAAAAGGAATTAGCTCGAGTTAGATATTGGAATAGAACAAAAGAAGCTAAGCCCTTGGGATTTATTGGCTATAAAGCAGGCATGCTTCATATTCTGGCGATTGACAACCGGCCGAAATCTTTGTCAAAAGATGAAGAGATTAGTTTGCCGGTAACTGTGATTGAATGTCCGGCCATGAAGGTGGCAGGCATTAATTTCTATCAACATGATTACAAGGGTTTGATGCTGCGTTCTACTGTTTTATCACAAGATCTTGACAAGGAATTGGCAAGAAAAATAATTCTACCAAAAAAAATCAATAAAAAAATTGAAGATGTTAAGGAATTTGACGAAGTTAGATTATTAGTTTATACTCAACCAAAATTAATTGCAGCTTTAGGCAAGAAACCAAAAATTGGAGAGATTGCTTTAGGCGGCACAAAAGAAGAACAATTGAAATTTGCCCAGGAAAAATTAGGCAAAGAAATTATGGTGGAAGAAGTTTTCAAAGAAGGTAATTTAGTTGATATTCATGCGGTGACAACTGGAAAAGGTTTCCAGGGTCCGGTCAAGAGGCATGGGGTTGAATTAAGAAGTCATAAATCAGAAAAAGCCAGAAGAGGCAATATCAGAGGAGCTTGGACAGGAACTCCGATGTGGACTGTGCCTCATTCAGGCAAGATGGGTTATCATTTGAGAACGGAATTAAACAAATGGTTATTGAAAATCGGGAAAAAAGGAGAAGAAGTCACTCCCAAAAGCGGATTTAATCGATATGGATTAGTTAAGAATGATTATGTTTTATTGAAGGGATCTATTCCAGGACCAAGGAAAAGAGTTGTAACTTTAACCGAGGCAATCAGGCCAAATGCCAAAGTGCCAAAAGAAGCACCGCAGATTAGGTATATACTAAAATGAAGCTAGCAATTTTTGATTTGGAAAAGAAGAAGAAAAGTGAAAAGGAACTGCCTAATCAGTTTAACGAGGAAATCAGACCTGATTTAATCAAAAGAGCGGTTTTAGCTCTGCAAAGTTCTTCAAGACAGAGGTATGGTGTTGATCCAAGAGCTGGGAAAAAGGTTTCAGCTGATTTGAGCAAGAGGAGGAGAAAATACAGGGGCATGTATGGCCATGGTATTTCAAGAATACCAAGAAAGATTCTGTCAAGACGCGGAACACAATTTAATTGGGAGGGTGCTTTTGCTCCGGGAACACGGGGCGGCAGACAAGCTCACCCGCCAAAGGCTGAAAAGAACTGGGAAAAGAAAATCAACAAAAAAGAAAGGAGAAAAGCAATTAGAAGTGCAATGGCAGCTACTTTAGTTAATGATTTAGTTAAGGAAAGAGGACATTTGATTCCTGAGGATTATCCATTTGTGATTGATAATAAAATTGAAAGTTTAGATAAAACAAAAGTTGTCAAGGATTTGTTAAAGAAATTAGGTTTTGATAATGAACTGGAGAGAGGCAGCAAGAAAAAAGTCAGAGCTGGCAAAGGCAAGATGAGAGGGAGAAAATACAAGAAAAAGACCAGTTTGTTGATTGTAGTAGGAAATGATTGTAAATTATTGAAAACAGGAAAAAATATTCCTGGGATTGATATTGTTAAAGTCAAGGAACTTAATGCTGAAATGTTGGCTCCGGGAGCAGCAATTGGCAGAGCCACTTTATGGAGCGAAAATTCAATTGAAAAACTCAACAAGGAGAAGTTATTTGCTTAAAATGGATCCACACAAAATTGTCAAATTTCCATTGTCAACAGAAAAAAGTATCAGACTGATGGAAAGGGAAAACAAATTGATCTTTGTGGTAGATATGAAAGCAAAAAAAAGTGAAATCAAGAAAGCAATTGAGGATTTGTTTAAAGTAAAGGTAACTAAAGTTAATACTTTGCTGGCTGGCAATGAAAAAAGAGCTTATGTTAAATTAAGCATGGAGAATCCAGCTATTGATATTGCAACTGAATTAGGTCTGATGTGATGAAAATGAAACATTTTCAGCATGCCAAAAATCCGGAGGATTTTTTAGCATAAGATGGGAAAAAGATTACTTCAACAAAGACGGGGAAGAGGAACAAGTAATTTCAGGTCTCCTGGTTTTAAGTACAAAGGGAGAGCCAAACATAGACAATTGAGCAAAGAAGTGAGAGGAAAGATTGTTGATTTAATTGACTGCCCAGGACACAGCGCGCCTCTAGCTAAAATTACTTATGAAGATGGCCAAGCTTGCTTGACAATTGCACCAGAAGGAATTGCAGTAGGTGATACTGTAACAGTGGGTGGCGAAGCCAAGCCAGGTAATTTGTTTACTCTGAAAGATATTCCTGAAGGAGCTTTGGTTTTTAATATTGAATTGCAGCCAGGTGACGGCGGCAAGTTTGTCAGAAGCAGCGGAACTTTTGCCAAGGTTGTGGCCAAAACACCAAGTGGAGTAACAGTAAAACTGCCTTCAAAAAAAGAAAAAACTTTTTTCCCAGAATGCCGGGCTTGTATTGGAGTAGTAGCGGGTGGCGGAAGACCTGAAAAGTTCTTCTTAAAAGCAGGAACAAAATATTATCACATGAAAGCTAAGAATAAGATTTATCCTCATGTTCAGGGTATTAGTATGAATGCAGTGGCTCACCCATTCGGCAGTAAGAGCTCACATATCAAAGGTCGACCAACTCAGAGTTCACGGCATGACCCACCTGGAAGAAAGGTTGGTAAGATTGCTCCTAGAAGAACTGGTCGGAGGAAGAGATAATGGCAAAAAAAGAACTCAAATGGCGAGGTAAAAACTTAGAAGAAGCAAAAAAAATGGATTTAAAAGATTTTACACTTTTACTTCCAGCTAGAAAAAAGAGAGCTTTGAAAAGAGGATTTACTGAAAAGGAAAAGAAATTATTGAAGAAGATTGAAAGAGGGGACAAGACAATCAAAACTCACTGTCGAAGCATGATCATCATTCCTCAAATGTTAGGCAAAGTATTTTTAGTTTATACTGGCAAGGAATTTGCCCAAGTCAGAGTAGAATTAGAAATGTTAGGACATAGATTAGGAGAATTTGCCTTAACTAGGAAAAGCGTAGCACACAATGCTCCGGGTGTAGGAGCAACAAGAAGCAGTGCTGCTGTCTCAGTCAAATAAATAATGAAAAATAAATACTCAACACAAGTGGAAGGAGAAACAGCCAAGGTTTTGGGTAAAGACCTGACTATTTCCAAAAAACATAGTGTTGAGATTTGCCGTTTTATTAGAAAGAAAAAGTTGAGTAAGGCTAAGGAATTATTGAACAAAGTATTGAAAAAAGAAATTGCAGTGCCTTATCGAAAACATACTTGGAATTTAGCCCATAAAAAAAGCACTCAAGGGCCAGGCAGATATCCAATAAAAGCAGTAAAGGCAATATTGGGATTACTTGAATCTGTAGAAGCCAATGCCCAGTTCAAAGGCATGAATACTGGCAATTTAGTTATTGAACATATTAATGCCCATCAAGCGTCAAGACCATGGCATTTTGGCCGTCAGAGAAGAAGAAAAATGAAGAGGGCCCATGTGGAGATTATTGTCAAGGAAGGAGTAAAGACACGTGGAGGCAAAGCTACTGAGCGAGACAAGCTCGCTGGTACCACTGAACGTGGCTCTGGTGCCCCTAAAGGGGAAAAGGCTGAAGAAAAGCTAAAGAAAGAGGAACCAAAGGTTTCAGAGGCACGAGAAGGCAAGCCTTCGGTGAACAAGGAAACTTCAAAGAAGTTTCCGGTTTCCCAAAAATCGCAAAGCGATTTTTCAGGATCTCAGAAAACTAAAGTTTCTGAGACTCCTAAAAAAGAAGTTAAGGAAGATATCGGAACTAACGTTCCGGAACCTCCTAAAGAAGGAGTTAAGAAGGTTGATAAAAAATGATGGAAAGAAATTTCGTGGCTGAAAAATTAAAGGAATTCCAGATAGAAGAATTTGTTTCAAAGAAACTGAACAGAGTCGGACATTCACATACAGTGATGAAGAAGACTCCTTTGGGTGAAAAAATTATAATTCATGCCAGCCGGCCTGGTTTAGTTGTTGGCAGACAAGGCGGCAATATCAAAGAGTTGACCAAACAATTGAAAAAAGAGTTTAATTTAGAAAATCCTCAAATTGAAATCCAAGAAGTTGAAAATATTTTCTTGGATCCTGAAATTGTAGCTGAAAGAATTGCCAATTCCCTAGAAAGATTTGGCACAACCCGTTTCAAGGGTGTGGGCCACAAAATGATGGAGAAGGTTTTAGAAGCAGGGGCTTTAGGTATAGAAATTATCATGTCAGGAAAGATTCCTGGGGCACGAGCAAGATCATGGAGATTTTATCAAGGTTATTTGAAAAAGTGCGGCGACATGGCAATGATGGGAGTCAAAAAATCCTGCAAAACTGCTTTGTTGAAAACTGGTATTATTGGAATCAGAGTCAGGATTATGCCACCTGAGTTAAAAGAGCAAGAAGAAATTAGATTAAAGAAAGAAGAAGAGATCATTGAAGAAATCAAAGAAGTACAGAGAGGCGAAGCCTCTGGTACCCCTAAAGGGGAGCCGAAAAAGGCCAAGAAGAAGAGAACTAAAAAAAAGAAAGAGACTAAGAAAGTAGACAAGAAAGAAGTTAATGTAGAAAAAGTTGTTGAAGAGGAGAAAGAAGAAGCGGCTGAAGAAAAACAAGAAGATATCAAAACTGAGGTACTTGAAAATGAAACATTTTCGGTACCTCCTAAGGAGGTTCCGGAACCTTCTGATGAAGGAGTAAAAGAAGTGCCAAAGGCTGAAGAAACTAAGGAAAAACAATGAAAAGAAAAGAAATCAAGTCGGTGCCAAAAGGCGAATTAGAAAACAAATTAATAGAGTTAAAAAGGGAATTAATGAAACAAAATGCTCAAATCAGGATCGGCACCACGCCAACCAATCCAGGAAAAGTCAAACAAATGAAAAAATTAATTGCTAAAATTCATACTCAACTCAAAAAAACAGAAGCTAAACCAGCTTCGAGTAAGAATGTGGAGGTATAATGTCAGAAGTTTGCCAAGATTGCGGTTTACCAAAAGATCTATGTGTTTGTGAAACCATTGCCAAAGAACAGCAAAAAATCGAAGTGACTACCGAGAAAAGAAAATTCGGAAAGATCTACACCATCATTAAGGTGCAGGATACAGGTAGCCTTGATATGGGGGATTTAACCAAAAAACTAAAGGCGAAGTTTGCGTGCGGCGGAACATACAAAGAAGGACAAATTGAACTTCAAGGAAATCATAAAAACAATGCCAAGCGAGCGTTGCTGGGAATGGGCTTTTCAGAAGAAACCATAGAAATTCAATGAATTTCAGGGTTCCAAAATCCTCAAAAATCACAAAAGTGATTTTTGGGACACTAGAAATTTGTCAAACAAATTTTTAAGTGTTTCAAAGAAATTTTGAGAACCATAGAAATCAAGTAAAACCAAATGAAAACCAACACCTACCCTGAAGAAATAATTGGTAAAACCATTGAAGTGGTGGAATCAAAAAATTCCAGTGATGTTGGAATCAGGGGTAAAATCATTGATGAAACCAAAAAAACAATTTTGGTGAAAACCAAAAAAGGCGAAAAACGGTTGTTGAAGAGCAACATTACATTCACAATCAATCATCAAAACATCAAAGGTAAAAATTTACTCAAAAGGTCTGAAGAAAGAATAAAATGAAAGAAAAGAAAGTTGGATTGGGTTTAGAAAGCCCAAAGGAAAAGTGCACGGACAAAAAATGTCCATTCCATGGAGAAATCAATATCAAACCAGAGACTTTTGTAGGCAAAGTCATTAAGATGGATGTCAGCAGAACAGCAACGATTGAATGGATCAGGAATGTTGAAGTGAGAAAGTATGAAAGAAAGGCAAAGAAAGTGAGTAAATTAAGAGTGCACAATCCACCCTGCTTGAAAGTTAAAGTAGGTGATGAAGTAATGGTAGCCAAGACCAGACCAATGAGCAAAACTAAAAATTTTGTTATAGTCAAAATCATAAAAAAGGCTGAATAAAAATGAAAGCAATTAAAGCAAAAGTAACCAGGGGATTGCCTGTGAATTCAAGGGTAGCAACTTGTGATAACTCTGGGGCTAAAATATTGAAGATTTTTTCAGTCAAAAGACACAAAACAGTCAAAGGCAGACTGCAAGCAGCTGGAGTAGGTGATTTAGTCATGGCTTCAGTTAAGAAGGGGAAGCCAGAAATGAAAAAACAGGTTGTTTTGGCAGTAATTGTCAGGCAGAAAAAAGAATATTTGAGACCAAACGGCATGAGGATTAAATTTGAAGATAATGCGGCAGTAGTTGTTAAGGATGACGCGGGCAATCCAAAAGGAACTTTGCTGAAAGGTCCGATTGCCAAAGAAGCCTGCGAAAGATGGCCAGGGATTGCGAAATTGGCCAGTATTGTGGTGTAAAGATGAGAAAGTTTTCAAAAGCATGGAAAGGAAGCAAGAAACCAAGGAAGCAGCACAAATACAGAGCGAAAGCTCCTTTGCATTTGAGGAAGAATTTGGTTTCAATTCATTTGAGCAAAGATTTAATCAAAAAATACGGCAAAAGAAATGTCCCGGTCAGAAAAGGGGATAAGGTTAAGATTTTGAGAGGGCAATTCAGAAAAAAAGAAGGCAAGATTGAAAGAATTGACAGGAAATCGTACAAGGTTTATATTACTGGAATTGAACTGGTCAAGAAGGAAGGGAGCAAGGTCTTGAAGTCACTTGACCCTTCAAATTTAACCATTGTGGATTTAGACCTAGAAGACAGAAAAAGAAAAGCTAAATTGGAGACAAAGAAAAAATGAAAGGTTATCTAAAAAGAAACTACACACCGGCAACATGGCTGATACGCAGAAAGGAGAAGAAATTCATAATCAAACCAAATCCAGGAGCTCATGCTATGGAATTTGGCCTGCCACTTAATATTGTGTTAAAGGATTTAGGTTACGGTAAAACAAGCAGAGATGTGAGGAATATTTTGCATAAGAAAGATGTTTTAGTTGACGGCAAGAAAAGAAAAGATCCAAAATATATTATCGGGATAATGGATGTTTTGAGTTTTCCTGAAGTTAAGAAAAATTATAGAATAATTTTAGATAAAAAGGGAAGATTAATTGTCAAAGAGATTAGTGAAGAAGAAAGCAAGGTTAAAATCAGTAAAGTAGTGGGCAAGACAGTTTTAGGCAAAGGAAAAATACAATTGAATTTGCATGACGGCAAGAATATTTTGACTGAGACTAAAGCCAAAGTAGGAGATTCCTTGCTATTGGAACTGCCAAGCTTAAAGATCAAGGAAGTTTTGGAATTGAAAAAGGGAGCCCAGATTTATTTATTGAAAGGAAATCGCGCAGGCAGCCAAGGTGTGCTACAGGAAATTGAAGGAAAGAAGATTATCTTTGAAAAAGACAAAGAAAAAATTGAAACTTCGAAAGCTTATGCTTTAGTAATTGGCGGCAAGATCAAGATTGAAAATGACTGAAAACTCAATGAGAAAAATTCGGATCGAGAAAGTGACCCTGAATGTTGGGGTTGGCAAAGATGAAGATAAATTGAAGAAGGGGAAAAAATTATTGAAAATGATCACTGGAGTTGAAGCAGTCAATACAACTACTCAAAAAAGAATTCCTGGATGGGGATTGAGACCGGGATTGTCAATTGGCTGTAAAATAACCTTGAGGCACAAAAAAGCAATTGAAATTTTGAAAAATTTACTGGAAGCCAAAGACAATATGTTAAGTTTAAATAATTTTGATGACCAGGGCAATCTAGCTTTTGGTATTGCAGAATATATTGATATTCCAGGCCTTAAATACGACCCAGAAATCAAGATTATGGGTTTGGAAGTGGCAGTAACTTTGGAAAGACCGGGATTTAGAATCAAAAGAAGAAGAATCCAAAAGAAAAAGATTCCCAAAACCCATGTTATGGCAAAAGAAGAAAGTGTTGAATTTATGAAAAAAGAATTTAATCTGAAAATTGAGGAGGAAGAAGATGACAACGAGTGATTATAAAAAAGCATTTACGCAATTGAAAGCCAAACCAGTGAAGTTAGCTAAATTTTTGAAGCATAATAAGCCAAAAGAAAGAAGTTGCGGAAAATCCTTGAGAAAATGCAAGCGATGCGGCAGACACGGCGGCCATATCAGAAAATATGGAGTGGGCTTGTGCAGACAATGCTTTAGAGAAATTGGTTTAGATTTGGGGTTTAAAAAATTCAGCTGAGGTTAAAAAAATATGAAAATCAAAAATTTTCAATTGTTAAAAACTAGGAGGTTTTCAACATGACTTTAAATGATCCATTAGCAAACATATTATCAAAAATCGTGAACGCAGAAAAAATCGGAAGAAAGGTCTGTTTAGCCAAACCAGCCTCAAAAGAAATCCAAAAGATTTTGACGATTTTAAATGCTCATGGTTATCTAGGCAAATTCAAAGTAATTGAAGACGGCAAAGGCGGTGTTTTAGAGATTAATTTACTGGGCAATGTCAATAAATGCGGCGTCATCAAGCCTCGCTTTAGTACAAAGTATGTTGATTTAGAAAAATGGGAAAAAAGATATTTGCCAGCCAAGGATTTTGGTATTATTATTATTTCAACTCCTAAGGGTTATTTAACCCATTTTGAAGCAAGAGAAAAGAAAACTGGAGGAAAATTAATCGCTTACTGTTATTAACATGAAATCAGACATTAAAGAAGGGCTGGCTTGGCCAGAAGGTGTGGAAGTTAAGTATGAAAAAGGTATTTTAATAGTTAAAGGACCAAAAGGAGAAGTAAAGAGGAGGCTGTTAGATCCTCGAATTAAAATTGAAGTTAAGGATAAGGTCTTGCTTGAGAGTCTGAAGGCAACCAAAAGGGAAAAAAGAATGTTGTATACTTTTCATTCACATATCAGAAATATGTTCAAGGGAGTAACAGAAGGCCATGTTTATGAATTAAAGATTTGCTCAGGCCACTTTCCAATGAATGTTTCAGTAGCTGGCAATGAATTTTTGATTAAGAATTTTTTAGGGGAGAACAGCCCAAGGAAAATAACAATCAAAGAAAGCGTCAAAGTGGCGGTGGAAGGAGACAAGGTCAAGGTAGAAGGAATTGATAAGGAATTAACTGCCCAGACAGCTGCCAGCATTGAACTGTTGACAGTGGTGAGGGGCCGAGACAGAAGAATTTTTCAAGACGGAATTTATATTACCAATAAGGACGGCAAGGAATTAAAATGAGCAAAGAAAATTTATTGAAAGTGCGGGCGATGAAAAAGAAGAAACAGCCAGTTTTTAGAAGACAAGAGATTACTAAAAAGAAAAAAACAAGGAATAATCCAAGCTGGAGAAGGCCAAAGGGCATCCAATCAAAATTAAGATTAAATAAAAAAGGGCATGAAGCCAAACCAAGAAAAGGCTGGGGCTCACCTAAAGAAGTAAGGGGTTTGCATAAATCTGGATTAAATTTTGTTTTAGTCTGCAGTTTTAATGATTTAAATAATCTGAAAAAAGAAGAAGATGGTGTAGTGATCGGCAGTAAAGTCGGCAAAAGAAAAAAATTAGATTTGATTAAAAAAGCTGAAGAAAAAGGTTTGCAGATTTTGAATATTAGAGATACAAAAGCTTTTGTTGAGAAAGTCAAGAAAGAAAGAGAAGAATCAAAAAAGAGGAGTGAAGAAAGAAAGACTAAAGCAGAGAAAAGCAAGAAAAAAGCCAAGCCAAAGGAAGCAAAGAAAGAAACAAAAGAAGAAGTGAATGAAGAAGACAAGAAGAAAGAAGATAAAAAGGAAAAAGATAAAATTTTGACTAAGAAGAGCTAAAATGGAATTAAAAAATCAAAAAAGGTTAGCTGCGGAAATTTTGAAATGTTCAACCAAGAAGATTCACTTTGATCCTGAAAATCTGGGTGATATCCAAGAAGCAATCACCAGAGCAGATATTAAATCCTTGATTAATCAGGGAATTATTTCAGTTAAGAAAAAAGGTTATAATTCAAGAGTACGGGCAAGAAAAATTTTGAGACAAAAGAGAAAGGGCAGCCGGAGAGGAGCAGGAAGCAGAAAAGGAAGCAAGTATGCAAGATTAGGGAAGAAAGAAGCCTGGATGTCCAAAATCAGAGCTCAAAGAGAACTTTTGAAAAAATTAAGAGACCGTGAGATGATTGAGAAAAAAACCTATCGAGATTTATATTTGAAAGCCAAAGGCGGCTTTTTCAGAAATAAAAGACACATTAAGTTGTATATGGAAGAACATAAACTATTGAAAGATGAGAAAAAAGCCTAAAGTAGTAGCATTCAGAAGAGTAAGACAAGGAAAAACTGATTACCGGAAACGGTTGAAGTTTTTATCAGCTGGCAAACCAAGGTTAGTTATTAGAGTAACTTTGAGTAAGATTATTGGCCAGATTATTGGCTATAATCCAGAAGGCGACAAGGTTTTAGCAGGATTGAGCTCCCAAGCTTTGGAGAAATTAGGTTGGCAAGGAAGCAAGAAAAATCTGCCAGCAGCTTATTTGACTGGATATTTATTGGCTAAAGAAGCAGTGAAAAAAGGTGTTAAAGAAGTTATTTTAGATATTGGTTTTAAGCCGTCGATTAAGGGCAATAAAATTTATGCTTGTGTAGCTGGAGCAATTGAAGGTGGTTTAGGAATTAATTGTGATAAGGAAATGCTGCCAGCAGAAGACAGGATTAAAGGCAAACACATTAAACCGGAAATTGAAAAAATGTTTGAAGAGGTTAAAAAGAAGATCTAAAATGGAAAAGGAAAAACTACCTGACAAGGAAGAGAGCAAAAGAGAATCAGACCAGGAAGCAGAAGAGTTAGAAGAAAAAGAAATTGTTGAACCAGAAAAAAAGGTTGAGGTAGAAAAAACACCAACTGAAGTTTTGAAAGAGGGCTGGAAGCCAAAAACTGAACTGGGCAAGAAGGTTTTATCAGGTGGAATTACTGATATTGATGAGATTTTAGACCGGGGTAAATTAATCTTAGAACCTGAAATTGTAGAGGTCTTGCTGCCTGAATTGGAAAATGATTTGTTATTGGTTGGTCAGTCGAGAGGTAAGTTTGGCGGTGGACAGCGGAGAATTTTCAAACAAACACAGAAAAAAACCCCAGAAGGAAATAAGATTTCATTTACAACTTATGCTATTGTAGGCAATAATAATGGTTATATTGGCTTGGGCTGGGGCAAGAGCAATGAAACAGTTCCAGCTCGTGATAAAGCGAATAGGGAAGCAAAATTAAGTATTAAAAAAATCAGAAGAGGCTGCGGAAGCTGGTTGTGCGGATGTAAGAATCCACATTCAATTCCATTTAAGGTTAAGGGTAAAAGTGGATCAGTCATTGTTGAGTTGATACCAGCACCAAAGGGCAAGGGTTTGATTATTGAAGAAGAATGCGGCAAGATGCTAAAATTAGCAGGCATTAATGATGTTTTTTGTAAAACAACCGGGAAAACCAAAACAAAGATTAATTTAGTCAGAGCTTGTTTTAATGCTTTGAAAAATTTGATGGAAGTTAAAGCTAATCCTAATTTTTCCCCGAATGTGGGATTGATGGAAGGGAAGGTAAAACAATGACTAAAACAGCTGTTATTTTAATCAGGAGCAAGATTGGATTCACTCAAGGAGTTAAAGATACCTTGAAGATGTTGGGCTTTAGAAGAAAAAATAATTGTGTGATTTTAGAGGCAAAACCTGAATTAAAAGGTATGATTATTAAAGTAAAAGATTTAGTAACTTGGGGTGAAGTAAGCGAAGAAACTTTGAAAGAAATGGAAAAAAGGAAGAAAGGTAAAGTGTATTTTTTGCATCCTCCTCGGAAAGGTTTTGGAAGAAAGGGAATCAAAGTACCGTTTAAAGTAGGCGGTGGATTAGGTTATCGGGGAGATAAGATTAATGATTTGATCAAGAGGATGTTATAATGGTTGTTGGTAAAAGAAATAAGCGGAGCAGGTATCGCGGAAGCCACACTCATGGCGGCGGAGCCAAGAAGAAGAGGAGAGGAGCTGGCAATCGAGGAGGCCGAGGCAGAGGTGGTTTTGGTAAGAGAGGCCAGCAGAGGATGCCGACTGCTCAAGCGCGCAAGGAGAAGTTAGGCAAAAGGGGATTTATTCATCATGGTGTTAAAAAGGATTTGAAAGGTATTAATTTAGGTGATTTTAGTAGATTGTTGGAGAAAGGTTTGGTTAAAAATGAAGGAGTTGTTGATTTAAATAAATTAGGTTATAAATTACTAAGCAGCGGAGATATCAAAGTTAAAATTCAAGTTAAAGGCCAGGTTTCCAAAAAGGCTGAAGAAAAAATTATTAAAGCTGGCGGCGAAGTTTTGAAAGAAGCACAGAGAGGCAAAGCCTCTGGTGCCCCTGAAGGGGAGAAGAAAGTTTCAGAGACACGTGAAGGCGAGCCTCTGGCACCACGTAAAGTGGCTTCAGTGCCTCGCAAGGAGGAGCCTAAAGGTGAAAAAGAACAATGAGTTTCCTAGATGATTTATTAGCAAATCTGCCCGAAGTCAAGGGGCCAATGCAAAAAAGGCTTTCTTTTAAAGAGAAATTAAAATGGACTTTAGTTGTTCTCTTGTTGTTTTTTATTATGGGTTTGGTGCCTTTGTTTGGTTTAGGACAAAATGCTCTGCAGCAATTTGAATTTTTATCAATTATCTTAGGTGCTTCATTTGGGAGTATTTTATCTTTAGGTATTGGGCCAATTGTAACTGCATCCATTGTTTTGCAATTGTTAAGCGGCTCCGGCATTATGAAGCTGGACCTGACTTCCCCAGACGGAAGAAAAAGATTTCAAGGACTGCAGAAGGTTTTGTCGATATTTTTTATTGTTTTTGAAGCAGGGATTTATGTTTTTATGGGTGGTTTGGCGCCAGCAGCGGAATTGGCAGGAACAAGTTTGTTTTTTCAAATAGAGTTGATATTAGTTTTTCAACTTATTTTAGGCGGCATCTTGATTATGTTTATGGATGAAGTTGTTTCAAAATGGGGTTTTGGTTCTGGACTTTCTTTGTTTATTGCAGCAGGTGTTTCACAGCAGATTTTCTTAAGAGCGTTGAATCCCTTGCCAAGTCCATTAAATCCAGAAATTGCTTCAGGAGCGATTCCAGCATTATTTCAATCCTTGACTAGCGGGGATCCAGTAACAGCTGGTCTGCAGATAGCAGCTTTGGTAAGCACGATTGTAGTTTTCTTGATTGTAGTTTACACGCAGTCAATGAAGGTTGAGATTCCCTTGTCCTTTGGTCGAGTGCGAGGCCATGGGATTAGATGGCCATTGAATTTTTTCTATACTTCAAATATTCCAGTAATTTTAGTGGCAGCTTTGTTAGCTAATGTTCAGTTATGGGCGCGATTAGTTGAGAGATGGATTGGCCATGCAACTTTTTTAGGCGGCTTTAGCGGCAATACAGCAGTAACCGGGTTAGCAGCCTGGATTAATTCACCAGATATTGTAGGGACTTTAATTAAAGGCGGTTTAAGGTTGGCAGATATTGGCCAAGCAGGGATTTATGTTTTGATAATGGTAGCTGGTTCAATTGTATTTTCAATATTTTGGATGCAGACAGCAAATATGGATGCGCGTTCACAAGCAAATCAAATCATGTCATCTGGTCTGCAGATTCCTGGTTTCAGGCGTGATCCTCGGGTTTTAGAAAGTATTTTGAAAAGATATATCTGGCCATTAACAGTAATGGGTGGAGCAGCAGTTGGTTTAGTGGCAGCTTTAGCTGATTTAACTGGGGCTTTGTCGCGAGGAACTGGTATTTTGCTGGCAGTCATGATTGTTTACAAGTTATATGAAGAGATTGCCAAGCAGCACATGATGGACATGCATCCAATGATGCGTAAATTCATGGAATGAATTTACGTAGAAAATCTCTAAAAAGATTTTCGTGTGTAAATTTATGGGGTAATCTTTATAAATGAGGGTTAAACTGAGTTAAAATATGAAAATTTCCTTGAAATTTTCAAGGTTTAAAAACCAGAGGTCTTCAAACAAATGGGATTTTTCGGCAGTTTATTGGATCCGGTATTGAACCCCTTGCTGGGTTTAGGGCCAATCTGGGCTCTTTTGGTTATTTCAATAATTATTTCTCTGTTAGTTACTTTGGTCTATAAGTTTGCAACTAACCAAGAAAAGATGAAGGAATTAAAGTTAGAGATGAAAGCAAGCCAGAAGCAAATGAAAGAACTGAAGAATGAGCCAGAGAAAGTGATGGTGATGCAGAAAGAATCCATGAAGAAAAATATGGAATACATGAAGCATAGTTTTAAAGCAACTTTGATTACTTTATTGCCGATTTTAATTGTTTTTGGCTGGATGCAGGCGCATTTGGCTTTTATGCCGATTATGCCAGGTGATGAATTTACTATTACCACAAGCTTTATTGAAGATTTAGAAGGTGAGGTTGAGATTGTCTTGCCAGAACAAATTGAAAATTTAGGTGAAGATAAACAAGAAGTTAAAGGTGATGTGGTATGGGGGTTAAAGGCTTTGGAAGAGGGCAGTTATTTTATTGATTTTAAGAATAAAAGAAAGGTGGTTTCAAAAGAAGTTATAGTGAGTGAGAGTTTGGAATATGCTGAACAGATTGAAGATAAATGGAAAAAAACATTTGGAGTGATTAAAATTGATTATCAGAAAATGACTCCGTTAGGTGAGTTTGATATCTTGGGCTGGCAGCCAGGATGGTTAGCTTTATATATTATCTTTTCACTGGTCTTTAGCATGTCTTTGCGAAAGATATTGAGGTTATACTAAAATGGTAGGAGTTCAGAAAAAATCAAAATTCAAGAAAGTTGACAGGGGGGGTCGTTTTGGCAGATTTAAGTCTAGGCAAAGCAGAAGAATGGTTTCAACTAAAGTGCCAGGCGGTCGAACTGTAGTTCATTTCAAAGAGAAGCAGCCTTCAAAAGCTAAATGTGGTGGCTGCGGCAAGGTTTTGGCTGGAGTTGCCCGAGCAAGACCTCATAAGATGAGAAAAATGGCTAAGACCAAGAAAAGGCCGACTCGCCCATATGGCGGTAATTTATGTTCACCATGTATGAGAAAGAAGATTTTAGCAGGTGTTCGAAATGTTTGAAGTAGGAAGAATGTGCGTTAAGATTGCTGGCAGAGATGCTGGCAAGAAATGTGTGATAGTTGATGTTATTGATGAGAATCATGTGATGATTGATGGTGAGACTCGACGTCGTAAGTGTAATGTTCAACACTTGGAAGTTTTGGAGCAAGTAATTAAGATTAAGAAAGGGGCTTCTCATGATGAAGTTGTTAAGGAGTTTGAGAAATTAGGTTTGAAGGCTCTGGTAACTAAGAAAAAGGCTAAGACTGAAAGGCCTAGAAAGGTTAGGAAGAAGAAAGTAAAGCCTGTTGAAGAGAAAAAAGAAACTGAGAAGCCTAAAGAAGAGAAAACAGAGACTAAAGAAGAAGTAAAGGCTGAAGAAGAAAAAAAATGACTGAATTGATTTACTATCAAGATCAGTATAAAAAAGAGATTGAGGCTAAAGTTCTTAAAATTGAGGGCAATCGAATTCTTTTAGACAAAACAATTTTTATTCCACAAACTAATACAGAACCAGGAGATTTTGGGAAAATAAATAATATGAGAATTGTAGGTTCTAAAAAAGATGGCAATGATGTTTGGCATATTATTCCAAAACAAACTCCATTTGAGGTGGATGAAACAGTAAAACTCGAGTTGGATTGGAATAAAAGATTGGCGGCGATGAGATTGCATTCAGCACTTCATTTATTGGCTGGGCCTTTTGATAAAAACTTTGGAAAAAGACCAGTGGCAGGAACTGTAAAGGGAAATCAAGCGGATTTAGTTTTTAAGGAAGAGGTCTCAGATGAAATTATTAATAAATCTTTAGAACAAGCAAACAAAGATATAGAAATGGGTTTAGAAATTAAGAGTTATTGGGATGAAAAACGTGAAGGATTTAGATGGACACAAGTTGGAGAATACATACCAATTCCAGATGGTGGACTTCATGTTAAAAATACCAAGGAAATTGGAAAGATTAGTTTTGTTAGTAAAGAGATGGAAGAAGGAAAACAAAAAGTTACTATTTCTGTTGAATGATGATTTATTTTATAAATTCAAATAATTCAGTCAAATTGATTTCTAAAGCTGTAACAGGCATGGTGAGTTCCCAGTTTTTAAGAACTTCAGGACTGATTTCTCCAATGTAAGCGAGTTTTTTGTCTTGGACTGAGATACGGCCAACACGGCCTGGGATGAAACTGGAGTGTTCGGTTTCTTCGATGGTATATTCTTTGTCTAAAGTGTGGAAAAAAGCATCCATGATTTGTTTGATTTCTGTATAATCTGTTTTTTCATGACAAAGTAGGATAGAAACTCGTTGATATTCTTTAACGCCTGTTTCAGTTTCCTTGTCTTTTTTGAAAACAGTGCCGATTTCAAAGATGTTTTGGGGATAATCATGATGTTGGTTTTCAGAGAGGACTTTTAATCCACTGGGAATGAGCCAGTTTCTGAGATGATTGTAATCACCAAGAGCATTTTTGAGTGGAATAGGTGGATAATCTAAATTCATTTTTTGATTTAATTCTTCTTTTGACAAGAGGTGGTATGATTTAGTTTCTTGGAGTTTGAAGCCGACAAGAATGTTTCTGACTTTGATAAGGAATTTTTGAAAAGGATCTTCCTGGCCAATAGTGGCGACACTAGGTATTTCCGGCTCGAAGTTTTCATAGCCATAAGCAATGGCAATATCTTCGACTAAATCAATGGGGTGGAGGACATCAGCACGGTAAGCAGGAACAAGAGCTTTTTTGTCTTGGTAGCCGTAGCCCATGGCTTCGAGATATTTTTGTAATTGTTTTTCATCCAGGTCAAGGCCGAGGATTTTGTTAACATAGTTTAGAGAAATTTTCATTTCTTCTGGCTCGAGATTAGGTGAGAGGCAAGTTGTTCTGGGGTAATGAAGTTCTAAAGAATTGATTTCACCGCCCATGTCAGCCAGAGCAGTGACGATAATGTTGAGGCATTTTCTTAAGACATTGTAATCAAAACCAGAACATTCAATAAAGACATCTTTGGTTTGTTCTGAAATTTTGCCAGTTAAATGAGAGTTAATGATTGGCGGCAGGCTGAGGATTTGGTCGTTGGCATCAATAAAGATGGGGAATTTTTCCAAGCCCTCCAAGAGGTGGCCATAGTCTCTGCCGGTTTTGTGTTGTGATAGAATCTGTAAAGCGGTCATTTCTCGGTCTGATTCTAAAGGTTGAAATTTGATTTGATCTGGTTCTCGGGCCAGGTAACGGATTGGGAATTGAATTTTTTCTAAAGGATAGACTCCGATGGCACATTTTTTTCTATTTCGGCCATAAGTGATGTGGAGTTTTTCCTGGATTTGGATAATCTCTTTGATGTTTTCATCGTTGAATTTGAGATTTTTGACCACAGCACAGGCAGTATATGGTCGGATGTTGGTGACAGACGGTTCGATAATGACTCGGTCAGTAGTTTTAGTGACTGGGTAAGGTCTTAAGCCAGGTTTGACTCCAATAAATGAGGAGAAAGCACGGGCAAAGCCTTGTTCTGAAAGCAGGTCTGGTCTGTTGGGAAAGATTTCAACTATGATTTCATTTTCATTGACTTCTTCGAGGTCAGTGCCAAGCATGGAGATGCGGTCTTGGAGCTGTTCATCTGGTAATTTCTTGCCGACAAGCATTTCAAAGACTTTTCTGTTTAAGGTTATGCTGGGCATTTTTTATTTGTTTGAAAACCTCCAGTTTTTAAACACAAAGAAATGCTTTACATTTCTTGTGTCCCAAAAATCTTTGATTTTTCTGGACACTGAAAATTTTTTCAAAATTTTCATTTCAACCAGGTTTTTATTTCTCTTAATTGTTTGAGATTATTTTTGTAAAGGTCACGAATATCTTTTATTTTCCAATATTCGGAAATAATTCTACCCATTCCCTGACCCCAGGCGAGGACCGGGCATTCAAAGCCCAGTAAAGGTTGGGTGACTTCAGGACGGAAGATACCAGCGCCGCCTAATTCAATCCATTCTTTTTTAACTGGATGGAAGACGTCAACTTCAATTGATGGTTCAGTGTAAGGGAAATGAGCCGGCCGCATTCTAACATCGGTGTAACCCATTTTTTTGTAAAATTCTTTAAGGTAACCTTTGAGATGTTTGAGATTAGCGTTGGGGTCGACGACGATGCCCTCGACCTGGTAGAATTCAAAGAGGTGTTTCCAATCTAAGGTTTCATTTCTAAAAACTTTGGCAACTGAAAAGAATTTGGCTGGCAAATCTTCTTTTTTTAATTGGGACAGGGTTTGAGCACTTAAGACTGTGGTATGGGTCCTTAAGAGAAGTTGCTTTGATTCTTGTTCTGAGAACTGGTACTGCCAACCTTTGCTGCCAGTCTTGCCACCGTTTTCATGGACAGCTTTAATTTTAGGATAAAGTTCTTTTGGCAGAGAGCCTTGGGCTGGGTCTTGAAGATAAAAAGTGTCCTGCATTTCTCTGGCAGGATGGTCTTGAGGTACGAATAAAGAATCAAGGTCCCAGAAAGCAGTCTGGACTAAGGAACCGGTCATTTCTTGGAAACCCATTTCTAACCATATTTTTTTGATGTAATCAACGGCTTCGGTAACAAAATGTTTTCGGCCAAAAGATGTTTGGGGGACATCGGCTTGGAGGTCATAATGGCGGAATTTTTTATTTTTCCAAGATTGGGTTTTGAGCATTGAAGACGTAAGGCGGTTAAGGACTTCTTCGTCTGATATTTTTTGCTGGGTGAGTTGCTGGCCAAGTTTGGTGAGTTCGATGGTGCGTTCGGTGGAGTCCTCTATTTTGAGAATGTTTTTTCTTTTCTTTAATTGTTCAAAAGCAAATTTTTCTTCTTCTTGGAGCCGTTCTAAATCAAGAGGGAATTGTTTTTTGAGGAATTTTTCTTCTAAGGATTCTTTTTCGATGAATTTTTTACCTTGTTCAGTGATGTTGATCTTGCCGTCTTTGATTTCAATGGCAACTTTTTGTCTGAGAATACCAAGAATGGAGTTGAATTCTCCTGGATTGAGTTTTGATTTTTCCTGGAGTTGTTTGATAGTAAGAGGTTGTTCTTTGACAAGGTTCAGAATTAATTTTTCTGGTAATCCTTCCTGGAGGTATTTTTGGCCGTTTTGGTCTAGAGTAATAACTTTCTTTTTGTCTGTTTTGATTTCAAGGATATCTTTGTTTTTCAACCACTGTAAAGCACGCATGACTTCGACTTCTTGGAGGTTTGATTTTTTGACTAATTCTGGGAAGGATTTTTCTGTTTGGAGCAAAGGGACTATTTTTCTCTCTAAGGGATCAAGCATATCAATCAGTTTTTTCAATTCCATGGAGAATAAAAAATTGAGTTTTCTTTATAAAAGTAACGAGAAAATTGAAATAATTTTCTCTGATTTCAAAATTAATTTTGAAATAACAAGAAAAATGAGAAAAAGAAAATGGCAAAAAAGAAAAATAATTATTTGAGGAATTTTTCAGCTGGCTTCATATCTGACCAATTAGAGTTGAAAAGATCTTCAACAGCTGAAGCAAAAAAAGGTGTATTGACCCAGATACCAACATCATAAGTTGGATGGACATCCTGGTCGTCAAGCACCATAAAGGTCAAGTCTTTGCCATCAACAATGCAGAATCGAGCTTTAACATGATTGACATGCCTGATATCGGCAATGCCTTTCATTTCTTTGACAGCTGATTTAGCTTCTTTGGTGATTGGAGCAGCAATCCTGATTTGGACGCCTTTTTTCTTAACAGCTTCAAGAGTTGATTTGAGGCCTTCGATTTTTCTTAAAAGACCTTGAGTAGTGGTCATGAGGGTAACACTTTTCTTGGCGTTTTTGATAGCGAGGTCGAGGTGATTATAGAGATTATGCCGGCCTCTGAGCGCACCAGAAAGTTCTGATGGTTCAACTAGTTCTATACCTTGGGTGTGTAGAGTTTCGAGTTCACCAAGAACTTCTGAATTTTTAAGACTGTCGAGACGTTTGACTTTTTCTTCTGCATTGAAGCGCATGTTTTTCTTGACGCGTTCAACAACTTCGGAAGGAGGCACAGTGAGGTATTTGATAGGTTTACCAATCTTGGCAATGACAAAACCTTTTTTCTCCAAGCTTTCCAGAACGTCGTAACTTCTGGATCTGGGAACATTGGCAATATCAGAAAGTTCACCGGCTGTAGAAACACCTCTTGAAAGTAAAGCAGCCCATAACTTTACCTCGTAAAGATTAAGATCAAAATATCGTCTTAATTTGCTTAAAAATTCTTCTTTGACAATCATTTAACACACCCCTCCTCTTTTTTTGGATTAATTTAAATTTGTTACTACAATGGAAGTAATTACTACTACTATTAAAATGTTACTATTTTTAAATTTTTTGTATTTGGAATATACTGAAAGGGAAATAGATGTTTGAACTTTTATTTTCCTTTGGTATGCTCAAAGGGATATTCTTCTCTTTAGTATATTGGTTTGAATCTTATGTTTGATGTCTTCTACACATTGAGGGTTTTTGAGAGTAGAAAGATTGCCGAGTGGTTTTTTCTTGATAAGATTTTTGAGGATGCGTCTCATAATTTTACCGCTGCGGGTCTTAGGAAGATCTTTAACAAAAATGATGATTTTAGGGCGGGCGATAGGGCCAATTGATTTTTCAACTTGTTTAATAACCTGTTTTTTAAGTTGTTCTGAAGGTTTTGATTTAGTGATTATAAAAGCGAGAGGAACTTCGCCTTTGATTTTATCTGGGAGAGCAATGACAGCAGCTTCAACAACTTGGGGGTGTTCAGTAATAGCATTTTCAAGTTCAGCAGTGGCCAAGCGGTGACCAGCTACTTTCATGATATCATCTGTCCGACCAGTGATGCGAAAGTATTTTTTTTGAGTATAAAGAGCGCCGTCTTTGGTGTAAAAATAATTTTTACATTTACTCCAATATTCCTGACGATAACGTTTGGGGTTGTTGAGAATTCCCCTAAGCATACCTGGAGCAAATGGTGAAACTTGGACAAGATATCCTTCTTTGGCTTCGTGGCAGTCTTCATCAATAATTTTGTGACCGGTGCCAGGGAAGCTGAGGCCAGCAACAGTCGGGATAAAAGGACCTAAAGAAGGGAGGGTGGTGATCATGTGGCCGCCAGTTTCTGTCTGCCACCAAGTATCGATGATGGGGCAGCGTTTTTTTCCAAGGTGATTAAAGAACCACATCCAAGCTTCATGATTGATAGGCTCGCCAACAGTGCCGAGGATTCTGAGGGAAGAGAGGTTGTATTTTTGAGGCCATTTTTCTCCAGCTTTGATGGCCATGCGAATAGCAGTGGGAGCAGTGTAAAAAATAGTGACTTGATATTTTTCAATGATTTGCCACCAACGTCCGCAATCTGGATAGTCAGGAGTGCCCTCGTAAATGATAATGGTGCCGGCATTGAGAAGAGGACCATAACAATTGTAAGTGTGGCCAGTAATCCAGCCAACATCAGCAGTACACCAGAAGATGTCATTTTCATGGAGGTCGAAACTAAGTCGGGTGGTGGTGGAAGCATAAGTGAGATAGCCGCCATGCGTATGGATGATACCTTTGGGCTGGCCAGTAGTACCACTAGTATAAAGGATGAAAAGAATATCTTCGCTGTCCATGGATTCAGGAGGGCATTCTCGAGGAACTTGTTTTTTGAGCTGGTGCCACCAGAATTGATTCTTTTTTAATTTGGGTTTGAGATTAGCTCGGTTAATAACCAAGGTTTTGATTTTATTTGAAATAGCCTGGTCAGCTTTTTCTTTGAGATTAATGATTTTGCCTCTTCTAAAGTAACCATCGCAGGTAATAAGGAATTTTGATTTGGCGTCTTTGATTCGTTGTTTTAATGATTCAGAAGAGAAGGCAGAAAAAACCACTGAATGGGGAGCGCCAAGGCGGGAGCAGGCCAGCAGGGCAATTTGGACTTCTGGAATCATGGGCAAGTAAATTGTAACAAAGTCGCCTTTTTTGACTCCAAGTTTTTTAAGGGTGTTGGCCATGAGGTTGACTTCTTGGTAGAGTTGCTGATAAGTAAGGGTTTGGGGTTTGCCTTTTTCTGGTTCCCAGATAAGGGCAGGTTTGTTTTTGTTTTTGGCGAGATGGCGGTCGAGGCAATTGTAAGAAGCATTAAGTTTGCCTTTGAGGAACCATTTGAAATAAGGAAGTTTTTCCTGGTAAATCTCTTGCCAAGGTTTAAACCAGTGGAGTTGTTTTGATTCTTCTGCCCAGAATTTTAATGGAGGTTTTTTGTAGATAGAAGGAGAGGAAATCCAAGCTTTTTTCTTTAATTCTTTTGAGGGCCACCAGATCTCTTTTTGGGGGTCTTTTTTGACCCACTTAATTTTTTTTACCATTCTAGTTTGAATCTCAAGATGGCAGCAATGCCGCCAAGGCCTTTAAGTTTTTGACCAGCTTCGTGTTCTGAGGAAATAATGTGAATGTTGCCTTTGGTTTGGTCGGTGGTTTTCATTAAGTAATCTAGTTTATCATAATTTTCTTTTTGCCGGTATTCTTGGATAAGTTTGTCAAGGATGAGAAGTTTTTCAGCAGCGCCAGCTTCAACTGCTTTTTTGGTTTCCCGATAGCCATAGGCCGCGAGATGATTTTTTGAGATTTGGGTAAGGAGTTCCTCGACAAGTTTGGTTTCTTCTGCTAAATGGGAATTTTTAAGAGCTTGTTTTAATTCGGGTCTTTTAAGGACTTCATTAAGGGCTGATTCCTTGGCAGAAGAGCAAGTAGCTGAGACGATTTTCTTTTTGATTTTTTCATCGGTGACTAATTTGAGGAGGTCTTCTTTGTAAAAAGCAGGGCTGGCTAGGATAATGTTTTCTGGGTTGTAACGTTGGTTATATTCCTTGAGGGCTTTGATGATTTCCTGATAAAAGTTGCCTCTGGTTAAGGCACGTTTTTCTTTTTTAGCAACGTCGCCGTGGAGTTCAGTTAAGATTTGATAACCGTAATGTTTAGAGAGGGCAATAATAGCATCTTCCCGGTCAAAAAGGCAGATGAGAAAAATGTATTTTTTTTGGGTTGATTCTTTTAATTTTTGTTTTTGGTAGCTGAGCCATTTTTCTTTTTCAATGGTGATTTCGGTGTTTTCCTCGATGTTAAAGGTGTGGTAGCTGCCCCTGGGCAGGTCATCGGGGCCCTGGGTGATTTTGCCACTGATTCTGAGGATATTAGAATGGGGGCTGAATTCTATTTTTTCAACCTGGATTTGGAGGAAGACTGGTTTTCGAGTGACTTTTTGAGTACGTTCATCCGGTCCTGTTTTTTTTATTTTTCTCAAGGTTTTGCCTTTGATGTGATCTTTGGGGTCGATTAAGTGGCTTAAATACCAAAGATCGTCCAGAGTTTCAATTTTTATTTTAACCTGACCTTTTTTGAAGTCAGAATGGATAATTTTCATAAATAGGGAAGAATGATTAGATATTAAAAAAACTTTGTTTTTTCAAGTATAAATGTCAAGAATTTTTTGAAAAATTCTTGAGCATGATCAGGATTTTAAACAGGAAAATCCTGACATTTCAGGAAATTTTATAAATGACAAAGTTTTCTGTAGAATTGATGAGAAGGAATAAAAGAGGTCAAGCTTCGGCAGCCGCAGCATTGATTGCGATAATTGCTGCTTTGATTGTTCTATACATACTTTTTATTCCGCCATCTGAAAGAGCTAAGATTTTAGAAGGTGACGGATTAAATGGTGAAACTGGAATTGGGGTGAGTGTGGTAGAAGAGAATGAGACTTTGCTGCTAGAGAGTCCTGGTCGGATTGATTTTTTAAGTCAAAAAACAGTTGACCATGCAGTGCCCACGACGCATGTGTTTACGCGGACAGAAGGACTGGTTTTAGAGAAAAAGGCTTCTCTTTATATTAAAAAATCTCTATTTAGTTCAAAACAAGAAAATGTTTCGTTTAGGATTAGTGATTTGGTTAATACAGAAAATATTTTGTTGAGTGGGGTGGTGAAAGAAGGCCAAGGTAGATTGATGATTTTCTTGAATGAAAATGAAATTTATAATTCTGAGGTTAGGGGAAATATTCCGGCAATTGAATTGCCAAGGAGATTATTGAAGACGGACAATACTTTATTGTTTAAGGTTTCTTCACCAGGGGCTGCTTTCTGGAGAACAAATGAATATAGTCTAGAAAATGTTCAAGTGGCAGCTGATGTGACCAGTATAGAAGCCCAGTCAAGCAGAAGCTTGTTTTTGGTTTCAGCAACTGAGAAAAATAATTTAGATAGAGTTGCTTTGAAATTTGAACCTGACTGCACTAGGGATTCAGGCAGGCTTGATGTTTATATTAATGAGTATAATATTTATTCTGCAGTGCCTGATTGCGGCGGCGGAAGACTGAAATTAGAATTTTCACCAGCTTATTTGAGGATTGGAGAGAATGAACTAATCTTTAGGATTGGTTCTGGTGATTATTATTTGGACCACATTGCGATTCAATCTGAATTAAAAACAATTGATTTCCCGGTTTATTATTTTGAGCTTTCAGATGAAGAATTTACAGATGTTGAAGAAGGTGATTCTCAAGTAGTTTTAAGATTGAGTTTTATTGATTATATTGAGGAGAAAAGAGGAGAGATCATCTTAAACGGCCATTTAAGTGGTTTTGACACCAAGGAATTAAGCTGGGAAACAGATGTTTCTGATGACATAGTCAGAGGTAATAATGGTGTGCAAATCAGGCCAAGGAAGACTTTGGATATACGGGAATTAGAAGTTATTTTGGCTCCTTCTGAGTAAGACAGCGAAAAACAAGTTTTGCTGGGGTTTTTTAGCAAAAACCTTACGAAAATCAGAGATGCTCAGAAGCAAGCTTCTGGCACCAACTTTGTTGGTTTTCTAAGTTTTACTTTTGGAAGCAAAACTTTTTAAAGAATAAAGGTTTAGTTTTAGTTATTAAAAGAGGTTGGAATGGCTAAATTAAGCAAAGAAGAAAGGAGGGAGATGGAGAGCGCAGAGTTACAAAGAAGAGCTAAAGCAGGTACAGCAAGTGAAGCAGAGAAAGAACGTTTAAAAGAAACGATTGCAAAAAAGAAAAGAGCTCAAGCACGACCAGCGCCTTCTCCAAAACCTGCTCCAACACCAAGTGCTCCTTCAACACCTGCTCCAAGCACGCCGGCTCCGACACCAGCTCAAGCTAAAGAAAGTTACTGGAAAAGGATGAGGGCTGGAGAAAGGCTTGGATCTGCAGCCGGCGGTATAAGGGATATTGGTAGTGGACTTTTAGGGCTTGGTGCAGGAGGAGCTGAAAAAGCAGCATCTTTGCCTGAAAGCTGGTTTATTTTATTAGTTCTTTTAGGAGCATTAGGGTCTATTTTCAAACGTTATATGGGTTATAACCCAGCTACTTATTTATCATTTTCAATTATTTTATTGGTTATTTTCTTGATGACAGTGAGGCATAACAAGACTTATGTGATTATAGTCCTGGTTACTTTTTTTATTGATACTTTTGGGACTCAGCTGCCGTTGTATTCCTTGCCAGACATGGTGAGTTTTATCAAAGGTTTTCTGGCTTTTGCCAATGTTTTCAGCTGGTTTTTCTTATCTTTGATTTTATTTTGGTTAAACTATTCTAAACTCCAAGAGGAAGGCAAGGAGACGTCTTGGCTGGGTTGGATAATTGTAGTGGGGACCTTTTTGTTGCTGATTTTTTACACGGTGCCGGCCCTAAAGAATACTTTACAAACACACACTGATTATTTTGGGATAGCTGAAGAACAATATGAAGAAGTTAAGGAAATTACTCAAGCTCGAGTTGAGGAGTGGAAAGAAGTTTATTATCGATTTGGCTGTTCATTGAGCCAACCGATGGATATTGAAGAGTGTACGATGAGGAAAATAGCAGAGGTGAGATGCAAGCCCTTTAAGGATGCGGGTGAAACAAAGAAGTATGAAGAATGTATAAAAACTGAGATGGGATTAGGAGTGGCAGTGACAGGAATAGTTGACCCAGTGATGGATGAACCATTAGAATTAGTTTGGGAGCAAGGCCCAGAATTTGGAAAAACTGAAATTTTTTTAGTAGGTGTGCCAACTTTTACAGCTAAATTAAAAGTAAAAAATCCGAGAAAAGATAGATTAGATTTGAAATTGAGTTGTAGTTTTGCTGATTTGGTTGATAAGGAAAATGTGAGCGGGTCTATTTTTTCAACTTTAGGCGAGGATTTTACTTTTGAAGAAAAATCAAAGGAAATTGAAGTGGTTTGTTCTCCACTAGAGATTTTAGAAGCAGGTAAAAGATACAGAGTAACTTATGAAGTAGAGTTGGTTGATTTTTCAACCAAGTCCAAACTCCAGATGTTGTTTATTGGCGGAGGAAAGAAAGACAAGATAAAAAGGATGTTTAAGTCTGATTATTTTTTAGCTGGAAAATCAAGAGCGGCCAAGGATTTGGCGAGATTGAATTTAGACATGGGGAAAGAAGGTTATATTGAGGGTGTTGATGTGATTCAACTGGCATCTTCAGTTGAAAATATCGGTGGGGGAGAAATTACTAATGTAAAAAAGGTTGAGATTGATTTGCTGGCGCCAGGCATTGGTGTTAATGATTTAGTCAAGACGCAACCTTGTACTTTAGAGGGTGAAACAACTTTATCAATTCATCCCCAGGTAATTTTGTCCCAAAAAAGACAAAAAGTAATTTTAGGGGGGGTATGTTTTTTAAGGTTAGGGAGTGCTTTAAAAAATCCAGAAGAATTTTTGAAAGTGGTGGAATTTCATGGCGATTTAGTTTATTCGTATCAGACTAAAGGTGAATTTTTTACTCCAACAATTAAAGTGGTGGGAACAGGATGAAAAAAATAATTTGTTTGGTTTTGATTGGAATGATTTTTTTAGTTGGTTGTGATACTTTGGGTTCGTTTTTTGGAGAAACAGAAAGAGCTAAGTTTGTAGATTATAAAAAAGGGATAAGTGGTTTAGAAATTGGAAGTGTGGAGGGCCTGCCGCCAAGTGAACTTTATGAAGGGGGTAATTTTAAAATTGCAGCCAAACTGCAAAATAAAGGCGGTTATGATCTTCAAAGAGGAACAATTGAAATTGCTGGTTTTGATAGAAGATATATTGTTTTAAACCAGGAACCAAAAAGAGATTTGCCGCCAATTGCAGGAAAAAGTATAACCGGCACTGAGGGAGGATTTTATATTGAAGAATTTGACGGGCAGGTTCTGAGGCGTTTGGATAAGGCAAGGGAATATGAGGCCAATTATTACCTAGTAGCTACTTATGATTATCGTTCAGAAGCAAAAACAGATGTTTGTATTAATACAAATCTTTATTCAGATTTGAGATTATCTGAAGACAGCTGCAAGCCAGAAGAAAGCATTAGTTTGGGGGGCCAAGGAGCACCAATCTCAATCACCAAAGTTGAAGAAGTGATTGTGCCTGAAGGTGACAGAACCAGGATTGTTTTTAGACTTTATTTGAAAAATAAAGGGGATGGAGTCTTAACCAGTCCAATAACTATTGAAGAAGTGAAATTATCCAATCAAAGGTTGAGTTGTGAGCAAAGTTTCTTGGAGTTGGAGGAAGAAGATAATGTAGTGGTTTGTGTTGCTTATGAAAATCAACCAGCAAATTATATAACTCCTTTTTATGCAGCAATAAGCTACACTTATCAAATTGTAGAGCAAAATAGTTTTACGATTAAAGGCATAAAGGTTTAGAAAGATTTATATAAAAAATAAGTCTTATTTTGGTTATTATGAAAAGATGGTGGATAGGATTAATGTTGAGTATATTGTTGGTAGGTTGTCAACCATTAGTTGGTGGAGGAGAGACGCCTGAAGAAACAAGTGGTTTATCTCGATATGCTCGTTCTGGTTTTCAAGGTTTAGATATGCGATTTATCCAAGACCTACCGCCAAATTCATTGTGGGATGTGGCTGAATTAGTAATTGTTAACGAATTAAAGAATGTCGGCTCTTATAATATTGAGGCAGATAAGTGTTTTATTGAAGTGAGTGGGATTGACAGGAATATTGTCAGGAATTTACAGCCAGGTATTCGTCAATCTTGTGATGATATTGAAGGGAAGAGTGTTTATAATACTGAAGGTGGTTTTAACCAGATTGAATTTCAATCAGCCAGTATTATCTTGCCTGAAGGAGTTGACAGATATGCTCCTAATATTGTTTTAAGCGCCTGTTATAATTATAAAACAATAGCCAGCCCCCAAGTTTGCATTGATCCTGGATTTTATCAATTGACCTCAGAACAGAAATCCTGTCAAGTAAGGGATGTGCCTTTAGGTGGAGGTCAAGGTGCGCCGGTTTCAGTTGATAATGTCAAAGTGGATATGGTGGGGCAGAAAGCTATTTTTCAATTGGATATCAGCAATACAGGCCCAGGAAGAGTGGTCTCACCAAGAGCTGCTTTAAATCAATGTCCTGGCAATATGAGATATGATGATTTTGATGAAGTTGGATTTATTATTTCTTTATCAGGAGAATTCCCTGAAAAATGCACGCCAAGTGATCATTTAGTTAGGTTAACTAATAATAAAGGAAAGGTATTCTGTACTTTTAATGTTGGAAGTACAGCTGCTTATGAAGCTCCTTTGAATATTGAATTGAATTATAAATATTTACAATCAATCTCCAAGAAAGTTGAGATTGTTAAAACTCCGAGTTGAGGTACTGAGAAAAATGAAAAAAATTATTTTAGGTTTGGTTTTGATTGTGGTTTTATTTTTAGCTGGCTGTGGTGATGATGATGAAGGAGGCGCCCAAGTAGGTTCTGTTTTTGAAGGCGGTTCTCAAGGCATAGTGGCAAGTTTTGAGCCTTTTGGGATCCAAGAAGAAGGTGTTTATGTAATTTATGACACTGAGAATTTTCCAATTGAAGTGAATGTCAAAAATAAAGGGGAAGAAGATATTGCAGCAGGTGATTTGGTGGTTAAGTTGAAAGGGATTAACTTAAATGATTTTGAAAACATTCCAGCAGCAATAAAAAGTAATGAAAGAATGATTGAAAAGGTCTCTGAATTTAATAGAGAAGGTGGTGAAGAGATTATTGATTTTACTCCGCTTTCTGAAGCTGCTAAGTACAAGCACTCAATCACTGGATTTTATCAGCCAGATATTTTTGCAACAATTGAGTACAAGTATAAAACAAGAGTAATTGTGCCTAAGGTTTGTTTTAAAGAAGATTTAAATGATGAAAGTGTTTGTGATGTTAAGGAGAGCAAGGATGTTTTTGTTTCTGGCGCACCAATTTTAGTCAAGTCAGTAAAAGAAGATTCAGCAGGCAGAGGTGTGATGATCTTGACATTTGAAATTGAAAATGCTGGCGGCGGCAAAGTAACTAAAGTTGGTGAAGCATTTGACTTGAGATATGGACAGCTGGCCTTTAACATGAAAACTGACCCGGGAATGTGGGAATGCAGAAGTGCAGGCAAAATAAATGAAGCAAGATTAATTGACGGGAAAGCAACAGTGATTTGTAGATTAAAAGAAGCGCTGCCAGCTGGAACTTTGTATACCAAGCAAATTGAGTTGGAATTAAGTTATGTTTATCGATCAGTAATGTCAGAAAGTATAAGAATTAAGGAGAGTTTGAGTTAAGAACAAAAGCAAGGAAAGCTTCGAGTTGGACAAATTCGTCTGAGCCTTCCACCATTCTAAATTCTATTTCACCACAGTGAGTTATAAGCTTGACTTTTAATTGGTCTGGTATTTCGAGATTCCAGATTTCTCTTTGGATTTGTTTGATGATGTCGAGGCCAGAGAGGCCGTGCTGGAGCATAGTGTCAATGAGTTTGTTTCGTGAAGGGATAAATTGTTGATTTAAAGCGAGGTTAAGGACTTCTTTGATTTCTTTGGGCTTGGCAGCAGAAACCATAGAATAAATGTCCTCTGGGGCGATAGACTCTCCTTTTGGTTTTACAGCAAAGCAGCTTTGCATAATATTTGTTAATTTCCGACAATCTCCATTAGAAACTTCAATTAATGCTTTTTTGACGTGAGGAAGAACAGACTGTTGAAATTCTCCCCCTTCTTCCTTGGCAATTTTTTCAATCACTTTAGAAATATCTTCTTCTTTAAGCGGTTTAAAATGAAAAACTGCACAACGAGATTGAATAGGATCGATTATTTTGGATGAGTAATTACAATTATGAGAAACGAAACCATTGGTGATAAAATTATGGTCTTTTTGGCAGGTTATGTCCATAACCAATTCTTCATCAACTTCTTTTATTTCATCGATTTCATTGATGAAGAGGGTGCTGTTGAATTTATAATTTTTGATCCACTCATCAAAAATGATAAATTTACTTCTAGGAAGATGGACATCTTTTCCTTTTCTTTGGTTGGCAACAAAATCAAGGGTAACATCATATTCTTTAGCAATCACCCCGATTGATTTGCCAGAATTTGTTTGAGTAAGTATTAATTTTGATTTTTCCTTCCAAGAATTGATTAAATGGTATTTATGACGCAAATATTCTGCTGATAACTTTGCTAATCTTATTTTGTATGTTTCATAAGCATATCCTATTTGAGAAAAAAACTTGAAGAGGTTATGATTATTGGGTTTTATTACTAAGCCAAAAGTTAATACTGGAATATTGTCTCTTTTTCTTATTTCTTTTCTGTCGATGATTTTGATGTAAGTTTCTACTTCGAACTCTTCAAACAGATTAGAAAGTTCTTGATAAAAATTAATCATTGATATTTTGAGATAAATTGATTTATTTTGTCTAAGTAGAATTGCCTCAAAATTCATTTTTTTACAATGGGGTTTATCAGCATCACAACCAAACAAAGCTCTTAAGAATTCTCGTTTGACGAATTTTGTGCCTTTTTTAATAAACTCCGGTACAGTATAGGGAGTTATTGTTTTATCTCCTTTTGGGATACCAAAAAATTGCAAAAGTAATGACAAAGGTCTGGAATCAAGCGTAAACGAGGTTGTTGTTCCTACAAATTCTCTTCCTCGGATTATATTTTTTAAAGTGACTGACTTAATTTTTGAGTAATTGGAGTGCTTTAAAATGTCTAAGTCTTTCATTACTTCTTTTAATGCTTCTCGATTACCAGAAAAATGAAGCCTGATGCTATTACGGACGAGATGGCCATCTCCTAACATAAAACCACAGATTCTTGTCAAAGCTCCAATTTTTTCAATATCATTGAAAGTTATATCTAACAATTCTTTTCTTTTAAGTTCGCCAAGAACTCTGTCAATTCGGCCTCTAAAAATTGTTGAATCAATTGATTCCCTAACAGCTGAATAGGATATTTTGAGATTAAATTCTTTTTCTATGATTTTTCTGATATCCATATCATTTCTGAGAGTTATTGGCTCTGAATTAGTGATTAAAAAAGAGTGGGTTTTTTTGTTGATAATTCTTTTGATATAACCTTTTTTCACTAAAGAAAGAAGGAGGTAATTTGTTCCCATACGAGTGAGACATAATTTTTCTTGTAATTTTTTTCTTGTGATTTGGTGGTTTTGTTTGATTAAGTTATAGAGTTCAAACTCTCTTTCTGTCAGCCCCTTATCTTCTTTTATTATCTTTCTTAATTCTTCTATTTTTTGAATGATTTTTTCTTTTTCAGTTGATTTAAGTCTTCTAAACCTTGAAGCCGTTTCAATTGTTTCTAAACCATCCTGCTCTTCCGTGGTAGAAAGGAATTTTATAAATTTATCAAGATCAATAATTTTGTTAGAATTGTCTTCAACTGGTGTTCCTTCAAGATGTGGATGGATCAATAAGTTATCTTCTTTTGTTATCTTACCTGCCTCTTTCCAACCATCGATTGTCAGAAGTTGGTGGTCGTCTGTGACTTTAATCTTCTTTCCAGTCATGGTAGTTATTTCAAGTACTTTTTTGCCAATTAATCTAGGGGGGAGTTTAACGGCAGCTAAAACAAGGTCTTTTTTAGTTGAATCTCTATTTTTTGAAATATTTTGGATGTGTATTTGCCCGGTTTTATGTTCATATTGATCAATAAATTTTTCTATCATAATCTCTCTTTCTTGTGGTAAAAGAATTTTTGTATCAGGAGTAACACAGGCCAGAACAAAACGGCAGGTTTTGGTGTAATTTTCCATAGTTCTTCTTAGAGCCTGCTGAGCTTCTTTGGTTAAGGCGTCTGATTCGTCCAAGTAAATGATTTTGAAAGGGACGTCTCCAATGGCTTTGGTGCGGGCAAAGTCTTTGACTTTGTTTCTGACTATATCGATGCCGCGTTCGTCAGAAGCATTTAATTCAAGAAAGTTTTGATGCCAGCTACCTTGGAAAAGCTGCTTGGCAATGACTAAGGCTAAGGAGGTTTTACCAACTCCAGCCGGTCCTGAGAAAAGAAGATGAGGCATATTTTTTTGCTGGACAAAGGCTTCTATTCGTTTAACTATTTCATTCTGGCCATAAACATCTGAGAAATTTTCAGGCCTGTACTTTTCAGTCCACATTGCAGGGGTCATGCTAATTCAGAACAGCGGGTCATATAAATAGTTTATTGAATTACACAATATCTTCTTCAGAAACGACCATATAGTCGCCAATAGCAATTACTGCTGAAAAAGGTATGAGAATGTTGTTTTCTTTGTCTTTTTCGAGTTCTAGTTTTTCAGTGTAAGATGTTGGGCTTTTTAGAACTAAATGGATTAATTCTCCAGAACGAACTTCAAAAATAATATCTCCGACTTCACCGAAGCGTTTCCCTGTTTTGCTCACTACTGTTTTGCCGACCAAATCTTTGGAAAATTTTTTTTCTTTATCTTCAGCCATGATAAACCCCTCTATTTTCTTATGTTTAATTAATAGGGGGGTGATATATAAAGTTTTCTGTGGGGGTTTATCTATTTAAAAAGAAAGTTTTATTAAGAGGATTTTGTTATTTGACTATATGGCAAAGAAAGCAAAGAAAAAGGCTAAGAAAGTTGAGAAGAAAGTGATAAAGAAGAAAGTTAAGGGAGTTTTAGATAGAGACAGAATTATTACTGAAGACAGTGATGCGGCTCGCGAGTTTTATGCTCAAAGCAGGTTTGGCAGTATTTTAGAAGGAGAAGGAAAAGTACAGCTTTCTTTACTTGAAGGACTTTTTTTGTTTGAAGCTGGAAAGCTTGAGATTAAATCTAGTAATGGTAGGAAATTGTCTTATGAAAGTTTTTTGAAGAAAGCTAAAAAAGTGGCGCCTAATTTTTGGGTCAGGTATTGTGTTTTTAAGGATATTAGGAATCGTGGGTATATTATTAAGACAGCTTTGAAGTTTGGAGCTGATTTTAGGGTTTATGATCGGGGGGTTAAGCCAGGTGAAGATCATGCCAGGTGGGTGATTTATCCGGTGCATGAAAGCGAGTATTTGACTTGGTATGAGTTTGCAGCTAAGAACAGGGTGGCCCATAGTACTCGTAAAAGGTTATTAATTGGAATTGTTGATGATGAAGGCGACGTGACCTATTACGAAATTAGATGGATGCGACCATAAACTATTTATATCTGCTTTGTTGCTGAATTCTTATGTCGAGAGAAGATAGGATTATAGAGTTCATGCGCAGAGAAGGACCATTGTTGCCGAATAAACTGGCTCGATTTCTTGGGACAGATTTGATTATTGCAGGAGCTCACCTATCTGAATTGTCAGCTAATAAGAAAGTTAAAGTGACTAATTTAAAGATTGGTGGGGGGAGTCCGATTTATTATCTGCCAGGGCAGGAAGAGAAATTATTAATGTTTTATGATGAGTTGAATGGCAAAGATAAAGTTAGTTTTGATTTGTTGAAAGGGGAGAAAGTATTGTGTGATAAGGATTTGGATCCTTTGACTCGGGTTTCTTTGAGAAATATCAAGGATTTTGCCAAACCACTTGAAGTTAATTTGAATGGCGGCAAGGAAATATTTTGGAAATGGTATTTGATTAAGAATGAGGAAGCTGGTGTTTTGATTAAGGAATTGTTGAAACCCAAACCAGAACCAGTTAAGGAAGAGCCGAAGCTTGAGGAGAAAAAACCGGAACCGAAACCTGTTAAAGAAATACCTAAGATTGAAAAACCTAAACCAGTAGTAAAAGAAAAACCAGTTCAAAAAGAAATTAAAAAAGAAGAGCCTTCGCCAAAACCAGTAGAAAAACAGATTGTTCTAGAAAAACTAGAGATTAGGCCAAAACCAAAAAAAGAAATCCAGAGTGATTTTTTTGAGAAAGTTAAGAATTATCTGGATTTGAAAAATATTAAAATTGTGGAGCATGAAGTATTGAGGAAGACTGAAATTAATTTGATTTTAAGTGTGCCGACGGCAATTGGTGAGATTTTGTATTACGGGAAAGCAAAGGCTAAGAAAAAATGTAATGACAAAGATGTTTCATCTGCTTTTTTAGAAGGCCAGATGAAAAAACTGCCGGCTTTATTTTTGTACAGTGGAGAGATGACCAAGAAAGCTGAAGAGATGTTAGGACAAGATATATTTAAAAACTTAATTCTTTTACACCTTGACTAATGGGAATTAAATTAAAGGATTTGGCAACGATTGAAGAGATTAGTTTAGATAAATTAAAAGGTAAGGTATTAGCAGTTGATACCCATAATATTTTGTATCAGTTTTTGACAACGATTAGGCAGAGGGATGGAAGTTTGTTGATTGATAGTAAAGGCAGGGTGACTTCTCATTTGAATGGTTTATTTTATCGGACGACTAGGTTGATGCAGCAAGGATTGAAACTGGCTTTTATTTTTGACGGCAAACCACCAGAGATCAAGAGTCAAGAGTTGGAGAAAAGAAAGGTACGTAAGATTGAGGCTAAGGCTAAGTTTGAAGCGGCTAAAGAGAGGGGAGAAGAAGCAGAGATGAGAAAGTATGCAGCTAGGACAACTAGGTTGACGCAAGAAATGATTGATGAAAGCAAGAAATTGTTGAAGATTTTAGGATTGCCAGTGATTCAAGCACCTTCTGAAGGTGAGGCACAAGCCGGGCAGATGGTTAAAGATGGTAAAGCGTGGGCGGTTGTTTCCCAAGATTTTGATAATTTATTGTTTGGCTGTCCTCGGGTTGTTAGGAATCTGTCTGTTGAAGGCAGGAAGAAGAAAATTGGGTCTTTAGGATGGCAGGTGGTGAAGCCAGAATTGATTTCACTTTCTGAGACATTGAATAATTTGGGAATCGACCAAGAACAGTTAATTGTTTTGGGAATTTTGGTTGGTACGGATTATAATGTTGGAGGAGTGCCCGGGATTGGACCTAAGAAAGCGTTGAAGCTAGTGAAGGAAGTTAAGGATTTTGATGAGATTTTTGAAAAGGTAGAGTGGAGCAAGTATTTTAAGGTTGAATGGAAAGAAATTTTTTATACGATTAAAAAGATGCCTGTTTCAAAAGATTATTCTTTGAAATGGGGAAAAGTTGATGTTGAGAAATTACGGGCGTTTTTAGTAGATGATTATGAATTTTCTGGAGAACGAGTTGACAATCAGATTAAGAACTGGCTGAAAGAAAAAGAAGGCCAGAAACAGAAAGGGTTAGGAGAATGGGCTTAGTTGTTAAAGTCAAGGTCGAGGAAGCAGAGAAAGTTAGGAATTATTTGAAGGGGAAAGGATGGTTAGATACTGATTATAAAATTGAGAAAGAAAGTAATTTTATTTTTATTCCAGTAACAGAAAAATTAAAAAAATATAAAGTTATGGAAAGAAAATTAAAGAAAACAAAAAGAGAAAAAACAATTGTTGAGATGTTGAAAGGGAAGTTGAATTCTTCAGAATTGAATTTATTACCGCGGACTTTTGAAGAAGTGGGCGATATTTTAGTTTTAGAGTTAGAGAGAGGGTTGGAGAAAAAGAAAAAGGTAATTGGAGGGGCTTATTTGAAGAAGTATAAACAAATTAAAACTGTTTTGAAGAAGAAAGTTGAGCATTCTGGTGAATATCGATTGCGGAAATTAGAATGGTTGGCAGGGGAAAAGAAAAAAGAAACTTTGTACAAGGAAAATGGGGTTTCTTTAAAAGTTAATTTAGAAAAAGTTTATTTTAGTTCTAAGTCAGCTGGTGAGAGATTAAGAATTGCTAAATTGGTTAAAGATGGTGAAGAAGTTTTAGTGATGTTTAGTGGGTGTGCGCCTTTTCCTTTGGTAATTGCCAGGAATAGTTCTGTAAAGGAAGTTGTAGGTGTGGAGTTAAATCCTGATGGTCATAAATCAGGAGAGGAAAATGTGAAATTAAATCGGCTTTGGGGTCGGGTAAAGTTGTACCAAGGGGATGTAAGGAAGGTTGTGCCTAAATTGAAAAGGAAGTTTGATCGAGTAGTGATGCCGCTGCCTAAGACTGGAGAGAAGTTTTTAGATGTGGCTTTGAAAGTTGTTAAAGATAAAGGAATGGTGCATTTGTATGCATTCTTGGGTGAGGAGAATTTTGATTCGGATAGGAAGAAGGTTTTGGGGATTTGTAAGAAGTTGGGGAAAAAATGTAGAGTGGTTGATTTTAGAAAATGTGGGGCGTTTGCGCCAGGTGTTTTTAGAGTGGTTTATGATTTGAGAATTGGGTAAAGTTTATATAGTGCTGAGCTAAATTTATTCTTAAGTGCAACACGCGATGACTGAGTGAACACCAGACCCAAGATGGGATACGGATGTAACTGCTGAGCGTGCACAAATTTTCTAGAAATATTTTATCCAAAGAAACTCATATCTTCTTCTAAGTCGTGTTTTTGTTTGACTTTGTCTATGGCTTTGAGGAGGTCTTGTTTTTTAATAGTGATGCGGTTTTCTCTGATGGCAAAATAGCCAGCTTCAGTGGCCACAGCCCGAATTTCTGCTCCTGCAAATTCATCCATGAGCTTGATGATTTTTTTCAAGTCAATGGATTTGTTTAGTTTCATGGATTGGGTGTGGATCTTGAAGATTTCCAAGCGGCCTTGCTCGTTTGGGACATCAACATGGATTAATCTGTCGAGACGGCCGGGCCTGAGAATAGCTGGATCAAGGATGTCTTTCCTATTGGTGGCGCCGATGATTTTGACATTGCCTAAGGGTTTGAAGCCATCGAGTTCAGCCAGCAATTGCATAAAAGTACGATTAACTTCTCTTTCACCAGAGGTGCCGATTTCCATTCTTTTACCAGCCAAAGCATCAAGTTCATCAATAAAAATAATAGCTGGTGCTTTTTTTCTAGCGAGTTCGAAAATTTCTTTGACTAGTTTAGCACCTTCACCAATAAACTTCTGGACAAGTTCTGAAGCAACAACTTCGATAAAGGTAGCATGAGTTGAATTAGCAACGGCTTTGGCCAACAATGTTTTACCTGTGCCGGGTGGTCCATGAAGCAAAATACCTTTAGGTGGTGTGATGCCAACTTTTTTGAATAATTGTGGTTTTAACAAAGGAAGTTCGATGACTTCCTTGACTTCGAGAATAGTATCTTGGAGACCACCAACTTGTGACCAAGTTTGTTTTGGTTTTTCTATGATAACATATTGTTCAACTGAGAATTTTTTAGTGAGGGGTGATTTTTTGATAATGTTAAGGTTTTTTTGTTCAACTAAAACCTGGTCGCCGGGTTTTAAAGGTTCGCAATCTGAGGCGATATTGCAAAGGAATTTATTGCCGTTAGGGATATTGATAATAGCTTGGTTTTTGTTGATAACAGAATGGACTTCACAAACCATTAAAGAAGGTGTTTTTAATCGTTTGAGTTCTTCTTCTAAACGGTTGATATATTCTTTTAAAGTTTGGTTTTCATCTTCTGACTGGTTATTTTGGGTGGTGTATGAGAATAGTACTTTGTCGAGCTTGTTTTTAGTTGGCATAAAGAGAAAGGGTAATTAGTTATTTATAAGCTTTTGGGAAAATTGATTTTAAAAAGTTCCTATTTTTAAGCCTATTTTAATCTGTTCTTTTGATTGTTTATTTCATTTATTAAAAGAATAATCACTTACTCAAGTCTTCGACTTCTTTATCTCCTATCACGTCTGTGATAGATCTTTTTTTATCTCCTAACTCTATCCAAACTATTTCAGATTCCTTTGGAAAGCAAGGTTTTCCTATGTATTGTCCAGGTTTATAAGTTTCACAATTTTCAAGAACTTCCTCTGGAATTCCATCAGACCAACTATATCTATTTTCCATATTAAATCCATCTCTCTTATTTTCCTACTTTAATATTTCTTGGTATGGTTTCTCTATCTAAATCAGCCATAATAAATCCGTATGGGTGGGGATATAAAAAGTTTTTGTTTTTAGCATATAAACACCCTTTCATTCCTCACAGTCATTGAGACTATTTCCTTTTAGAAAAAATAAACAATTTTCTGGGAGATTTAGTCAAAATTTGGGTTTTTTTGCCTAAGTAGACAGTATCTTCAATGCGGATGCCAAAGTTATTTTTCTTGTAAAGGCCTGGTTCAATGGTAATAATGTCGCCGAATTTGGCTTTGTCTTTGGAATGTGGTGAGATTTTGGGTTTTTGGTGGATTTTGCGGCCAAGGCCATGGCCTAGGGTGTGTTTGAAGTATTTTTGATATGGTTGAAGCTGGGTTCGAGCATAAATATCGAGATCTTTGTAAGGTTGACCAATTTTGATTCTTTTAAGGCAGTTTTGTTGGGTTTTAAGGACTAGGTTGTAAAGTTTTAGGTCTTGTTTTTTTGGTTTTCCAATAAAGAGGGTTCTGGTCATGTCGGAACAAAAACCTTTGTATTTGACGCCAAAATCGATGATAGTAAAGCCAGAAAGTTTGTGTTTTTTAGGGTAATGATGGATATGGTGGTGGTTGCGTTCAGAAGCAACAATCATAGGAAAGGCTGGTTTAAGGCTTTTTTTTTTGATTTCGTTTAAAATAAAATCAGCTACTTCTATTTCGGTTTTAAAATGAAAGTTTTTGATAAGTTTATTAAAAATTTGGTCTGTTGCTTGGCAGGCTTTTTTAACATATTTAAGCTTCATATTTCCGATAAGATTATAAAAGTTAATAACTTTTTCTAAAGGATGCAAAAGTTCAAGTTAAAGAACGGTCTGACAGTAGTTTATGTCAAAAAACCTGGGGCTTCGGTAGCTGTTGAAGTTTTAGTCAAAGTGGGTTCTAATAATGAGAAAAATGATGTATTGGGGGTATCACATTTTATTGAACATATGGTTTTTGAGGCGACCAAGAAAAAAAGCAGCAGCAGGGAAATTGCCAATCAAATAGAAGGGGTTGGCGGTGAATTAAATGCCTATACTTCCAACGAAAGGACGTGTTATTATGTTAAGATTCCTAAGAAATATTTTGACAGGGCTTTGAATGTGCTTAGTGATATTTTACAGAACCCTTTGTTTAGAGAGGAAGATATCAAAAAACAAATGAAAATTATTTTGAAAGAAGTGGGTCTAGTTACAGATGAACCAAGATTTCATCAGTGGATTTTGTTCAGCAAGGTTTTGTTTAAGAAGCATCCAGCAAAAAATCCAGCTTATGGAACTATAGAGACAGTCAAATCAATGACTAAAAAACAAATCTTAGATTATTATAAAAAATATTACCAGCCAAACAACATGGTTGTTTCAGTGGTGGGTGAAGTGAAGAATTTGAAGAAGAAATTAGAAAATAAATTTGTAATGGGAAAAGGTAAAGGTATAAAAGAAATAATTGTGAAAGAACCAAGGCAGAAAAAAATAAGAGTAATCAAAGAAAGGAGAAAGATAGCTAATACCTATATGGTTTTTGGTTATCAAACAGCAACCAGAAACCGAAAAGATAGTTATGTTTTGGATGTGATTGATGCAATTTTAGGGAGAGGACAAAGCGGCTGGATGTTTGATACCATTAGGTCGCAGTATGGTTTGGCTTATGAGGTGGGTGTGCAGCATGTGGCTGAAAATGAGTATGGGTTTTTTGGTGTTCACTTAAGCACTGACAAGAAGAAGATTGATTTAGTCAAGAAATTGATTTTTGAAGTTTTTGAGCGGTTGAAAAATATTTCTGAAGATGATCTAAAGGAAGCTAAAGAATATCTAGAAGGTAATTTTTTATTAGAGAATGAGGACACACAAAAGACAGCAGACAATTTAGTTAATTGGGAGCAGTTGACTAAAGCAGAAGATTTTTTTAATTATATCAAAAAGATTAGGAAGATCAGCAGAAATGACATTAAAAAAGTGGTTGAAAAATATTTTACTAAGAATTATTGTTTGGCTGTGGTAGAAGGACAAGCATAAGCTGCTTTGGAAAGTTTTTCTAATTCTGTTTTTTTGTCTTGGAAAGGTTTGAGGAGTAAGTTGATTTCTTTGGCCAAGGCAATTTTGAGATCGAGTGGGTGGAGTTGTTTGGCTTTGTAATCTTTTTCTAATTCCAGGTGGGTTTTATAGGTTAAATTGCCACCCCATTTTTCTGGGCGTTCGATGGTGAATTTTTTATTTTGGTCTTGTTTGATGACCATAATGACGTGTTCGAGGAAGGCCAGAACGCCATTTTCTTCGATGACGCCTTCTTTACAATAGGCGCTTTTGATTTTATTTTGGACTGTTTTTTCGTCATCTAAGAGGTCTATTTTTGATTTTGGGTCTGAGGCAGACATTTTCTTGCCGATTAATCCTGGGATTAAAGGGGTCATAACTTCGATCCTGGGTTTGTAGCCAATTTTGGGGTGGTTTTCTCTGGCAAACATAAGAATTTTTCTTTGGTCGAGGCCGCCATATTGGATGTCAACGCCGAGGTATTCTTCGTCTAGCATTTGCATGATGGGGTAGATGAGGCCGGCTAGTTTGGGGTTGTCTCCAAACTTAACTACTTCGGCAGCAGCGCGTTTGCAGTCATTGATTGAAGTTTGGGTAGAGACTCTTAAAACATCGTAGAAGTAATCGGCATTTTTTTGGAATTTTGAACCTTTAACCATTTCAAAATTTTTAATGTCAGCGCCAATAGCTTTGAACATTAAAGGGATAACTTTTTCATAATATTTGAAACGCTTTTCTAATAAGTCCCAAGGAGTGCCGTCTAATGCACCATGGAAATCAGCTAAAAGAAGTTTAACTTTAAAGCCAGCTTTGAGAAAGTCAGCTAGTTTGAGGACCCAGAGAAAGTAGCCGAGGTGTGGTCTTCCGGTTATAGCGGTTCCTAAGTAGACAGCTGGTTTTTTCTTTTCTTTGAAGAGTTTTTTGAGTTCATCTTCAGTGACGATTTCGACTGTATTACGTTTGATGAGATTGAATTTTTCTTCTGGTGTCATAATACGGTAGAAAAGAACAGGATATAAAAAAGTTATGGAAATTATTGGAAATTTCCAAACTTAAAAATTAAAAATTTTGTAAGTTTTGGTGGGAAAGATTAATAAATTGATATGGTTTAATTTAGGTCATGCAAATACAATTTTTAGGGACTGGGTGTATGATGCCAACCAAAACAAGGAATTTGGCAGGAGTTTTACTTAGTTATAAGGCTGAAAATATTATATTTGATTGCGGCGAAGGAACTCAAAGGCAGTTAAAGATTGCTGGAGTGAAGCCAGGGAAAATTACTAAAATTTTAATCAGCCATTGGCATGGTGATCATGTTTTGGGTTTACCGGGTTTGCTGCAGACTTTTTCAGCGAGTGAATACCAAGGTGTTTTGGAGATTTTTGGGCCCCTAGGCAGTAAGAAGTTTTTTGAACACATGATGAAAGGTTTTGCAGTCAAGGAAATAGTTGATTATAGATTGACCGAGGTTGAATCTGGGAAGTTTTTTGAAAATGATGATTTTTATTTAGAAGCCTTGCCAATGAAACACGGGGCGCCTTGTTTGGGTTATGCTTTTATTGAAAAGAACAGAAGAAGAATTGAAATGAAAAAGGCGCGGAAGCTTGGTTTGAAAGAAGGGCCTGTTTTGGGGAAGTTGCAGAGGGGGCAGACAGTTAGTTTTAAAGGGAAGAAAATCAAGCCAGATGATGTTGGTTTTGTGGTTGGTGGGAGCAAGGTGGTTTATATTACTGATACAGAGCCATGCAGCAATGCAGTGAAGTTAGCTCAAGACGCTGATCTTTTGATTATGGAAGCGACTTATGCTTCTGATTTGCAAGCCAAGGCTGATGAATATGGTCATTTGACTGCTAAGGATTCTGGTATGATTGCAAATCAAGCTGGTGTTAAGAAATTAGTTTTGACGCATTTTTCACAGAGATATAAAAGTGGAAAGATTTTAGAAGAGGATGCACGGCAAGTGTTTGATAATACTGAGGCGGCTGAAGATTTTATGAAGATTAGGTTATAACACGAGAAAACGCAAGGTATTTTCAGTGTGCCAAAATTCATGAGGTGAATTTTAAGCATGTCACGCAAATCCAAAGGTATTAACGCAGAAAGGGAATTGGTTCATTTATTCCAGCAAAATGGGTGGAGTTCAGTTCGGATTGCTGGAAGCGGGAGTTCTAAGTATCCTAGTCCAGATGTTTTGGCAAGCAATGCTTTGAGGAGAGTGGCAATTGAATGCAAAACATTAACAAGAACTAAGAAGTACTTTTCTAGTGAGGATATTGAGCAGTTAAAGGAATTTTCACGTAAATTTGGCACAGAAAGCTGGATAGGAATTAGATTTAAGGGAATGCCTTGGTATTTCTTGAGTTTGGAGGATTTGGAGGTCACAGGTAAAAATATGGCTATTTCTGTTGTTTTAGCTCAAAGAAAAGGTCTGAAATTCGAAGAATTGATTGAAAGGTGTTGAGCGAAAGTTTTAAAAAGGTGTTGTTACGTAATATGGGGTTTGTTTAGGAGAAAACATGAGATTAACAGAAAAAAAGATTGAAGAAGTCGTTAAATACGCAGTTGGCAATGATGTGCTTAAATTGGTTAAAAAATTGTCTAAAAAGGACAATATTTCTGAATTTAAGCTGGCTGATCAACTTAAAGAAGATATTAAGAGAGTCAGGAACATGCTTTATCGTCTTTATGAGTTAAATTTGGTTTCTTTTAACAGGAAAAAGGACAAGAAAAAAGGATGGTATATTTATTCTTGGACATTTAAAAAAGACCAGATTAAGTATTTATATCACAAAATAAAGAAAGAGAGGCTGGATAAGCTGCAAGAAACATTAGAATACGAGCAAAAAGAACAATATTTTATCTGCCCTGACAATTGTGTGAGGTTAAATTTTGATCAAGCTGTTAATTTTGAATTTAGATGTCCTGAATGTAATAAATTAGTTTCACAAGAGGATTTAAGCAAAAGAATTGAGGAAATCAAAAAAGAAGTTAAAGAATTGAAAAAAGAATTGGCAAAAATCTAAATTAACGTTTTCTTTTGGATAATATCTTTTTCTCGGTTTTGAGGACTTGCCGAGTCATTTTTTGGAGGTTTTCTTCCATGCCAGCAATTCTTCTTTCTAAAACAACCAAAACCCTTAAAGAATAAACAATAGCAGCGAGAGTGCCAATAATAATCGCTAAGGTAAATTCAGCAACAGATAAGCCAACCATTTTTTTCACCTCTATTTGAAATTTAGTAATAAGTTAAGTATAATTAAAATCTATTTAAATGTTTTTGTTGTTTGTTTTGGTGTTTGGGTTGAATTTAAGTTAAAATAGTGTGAGACCTTGGTTTCCTGTGGAGATTTTGGTTGTGGTTGGGTTTGGTGTGGGGTTTTTTGTTTTATTTATATTATAAAATGGTTATTTTATATTATATATATTACAGTAAATAAAAACATTGTATTATTATATTATTTACTATATTGAAAATAATTATATAATATGATATATCGTCGATAAAAATTTTTATTTGTTTATTTAAAAATGTATTTTAGATTATATATTTTCTAATATGGTTTTGAAGATTTTCATTTTTCAAATTGAAATAATTTATAAAGAAGGCGGTATTCCAAAAAAACAAAGGAAGTTCCATAAGAAAGGTTAGGGTCAGCCCGGGGGAAGGTGTTTGAAATGAAGAAGTTCAACAGGTTTTTTGACGAGTTTTTAAAAAAAGAACCTTTATTCTTGAATAAAGAGGTTTTGCAATCGTTTTATACTCCTGATGACATCTCTCACAGGGACAGCCAAATTAAGGAAGTGGCCAATGTTCTGGCTCCGGCCCTGAGAATGGAAAGTCCTTCTAATCTTTTTATTTACGGCAAAACCGGTTCTGGAAAAACATTGGTGACTAGATATGTGACAAGTTTAATGAAAAAAACAGCTGAAAAAAACAAAATCAATTTGAAGGTTTTTTATTTGAACTGTAAATTAAAAAAAGTGGCTGACACAGAATACCGCTTGATGGCGCAGTTAGCTAAAGAATTTGGCAAGGCGGTGCCTTCAACCGGCCTGCCGACAGACGAGGTTTATACCATCTTTTATGAAGCGCTTGACAGCCAAGAACAATTGTTTATTTTAATTCTCGATGAGATAGACCAATTAGTTAAAAAAGCTGGTGATGACATTCTTTATAATTTAACCAGAATCAACGCCGAATTAAAGAAATCAAAACTATCAATTATTGGAATTTCTAATGATTTGGTTTTTGTTGATAGTTTAGATCCTAGAGTAAAAAGCAGTCTGTCTGAAGAAGAAGTCTTATTCCCCCCTTACAATGCTTTACAAATCCAGGACATTCTCAAAAAAAGATCAACCAAAGCATTCAAAAAAAATACTGTGGCTGCTGGAGTGATTGAAAAATGTTCAGCTTACGCGGCAAGAGAACACGGTGACGCCAGAAGAGCCTTAGAATTAATGAGGGTGGCTGGTGAATTAGCAGAAAGACAATGCTTGGAAAAAATTGAGATAAAACATATTGATGAGGCAGAAGAGAAAATCGAAAGGGACAGGGTTTTGGACATTACTCTGAATCAACCCAAACAATTTCAAGTAGTACTCTATGCGATTGTTTTACTTTCTGAAAAAAGGAGAAATATTTTCACAGGAGAGATTTATGAAATTTACAAAAAAATCTGTTCTGAGATTAAATTAAGGCCTTTGACACAGAGAAGAGTTTCAGATATGCTGGCAGAATTAGATATGATGGGGATTATTAATGCTAAAATAATTTCCAAAGGCAGATACGGGAGAACAAGAGAAATTACTTTGTCAATTGCTCAGTCAACTATCCCAAAGATCAAAGAAGTTCTGGATAAGTCTTTTGGTTTAAAATAAAAATGATTACTCAGGAAGTGATAGGGGATTTGTTTAAGAAAAAGATATTGTTAAGCAGAGATATTTCACAGGGTAGGTTGAGTTTTAAAGAGTTATCAATCATAGAAATCCCCGATAATTTTTTAGTCTTAAATAAAGACAATTTTTCTTTGTTAAAGAGAGACAAGACAATTAACTGGCAAAGTTTTGACGGCTTAAGGACGAGCTTTGAATTGGGAAATGAGGACGATTATTTAAATTTTTTATCTAGTTTAGAAGAAGAGAAAATTGAAGTGATTAAAGATTCTAATTCTCGAGTTGATGTTATCCAAATGTATAAAAAAAAGACTAAAAAATATGAAGTGCAGGATTTTGTGAGATATTTTATCAAGCGTTATAAAGGAATTGAAGCGATTTTAAGGAACAGGCAGGAGTTACAGGAAGTAATTTCAATTAATCGTCTGCTACAGAAGAGAGAAAAAGAAAATGTTTCAATTATTGGTTTGGTGTCAGAAAAAAATATAACCAAGAACGGCAATGTTTTATTGAAGATTGAGGATTTGACTGGTTTGATTAATGTTTTAGTGAGCAAAAATAAAGGAGAGCTCTTCCAGCAAGCTAAAAATATCGTCCTTGATGAAGTAATTGGAGTGGTGGGTGTTTGCGGCGACAAAATTGTTTTTGTTAATTCAGTAATCTGGCCAGATATACCTTTGACTCAAGAATTAAAAAAAGCACAAGAGGATGTTTTTGTTTTGGTCTTATCTGATTTGCATGTGGGTTCGACTAATTTTTTACCAGAAGAATTTAACCGTTTTTTGAAATGGATCAGAGGGGAGATGGGTGATGAAAAACAAAAAGAACTGGCCAGCAAGGTAAAATATATTTTTATTTGTGGTGATTTGGTTGATGGTGTGGGAATTTATCCAAACCAAGATTCTGAATTGGTGATCAAGGATATTTACCAACAATATGAGGAATGCGCCAGGTTGTTGAAACAGATTCCTTCTCAGATTAAATTGATTATTGGTCCGGGAAATCACGATGCTTTGCGACTGGCTGAGCCACAGCCAGAACTGCCTAAGGATTTTGCCAAGGCACTTTATGAACTGCCAAATGCAACCTTTATCAGTAATCCAGCAACAGTAAAGATCCATGAGCAAGAAGGTTTTAGTGGTTTTGATGTCTTGGTTTATCACGGCTATAGTTTTGATTTTTATTATACTGAAGTTGAAAGTTTAAGGATGGGTGGAGCAATGGACAAACCTTATTTAATCACTAAATTTTTATTGAAGAGGAGACATCTAGCGCCGACACATACTTCAACTCTTTATATTCCTGATATTGAGGAAGACCCATTGATTATCAACAAGTTGCCTGATTTTATTTTGACCGGCCACATCCATAAACCAGGGGTGGCTAATTACAAAAATATCACAATTGTAGCAGGCAGCTGCTGGCAAAGCAAAACAAGTTTTCAAGAAAAAGTAGGGCATGAGCCAGAGCCAGGTAAGGTACCTTTAATTAATTTGAAAACACGAGAAATTAAAATTTTAAAATTTATGTAAAAAATGGAAGCAAGCCCTGAGATGGATAAATATTTTGAAGGAATAGAGAAAGAAACCTTAAGAGTTCACGAGGTCGCTGAAAAAGCCAGAAAAATAAATTTAGACCCAGAGGATAAGGTTGATATTCCCCTGGCCAAAAATATGGCAGAAAGAGTCGAGGGTTTGATTTCTTCTGTAGCTCCTAAATTAAGGGGTTCAGGCATGACCCAACGAATCAGAGAGTTAGAAGAAGAATTTGGTTTGTTGGATTGGAGAGTTGGTTTGAAAATTGCCGAGGAAGTTGCCAAGGAAAAGTTTTGTCAATTTGAGAATAAAGTAGAAGCAATGGAGGTGGGCATCAGAGTAGGTTTTGCTTATTTGACTTTGGGAATTGTTTCTGCGCCATTAGAAGGTTTTGTGGGTTTGAAGATTAAAAAAAGACAAGATGGTGGGGAATATTTTTCAGTTAGTTATGCAGGCCCGGTTAGGGGAGCTGGCGGAACAGCAGCAGCAACTTCAGTAATCTTATCTGATTATGTCAGGAGAGTAATGGGCTATCAGCTTTATGATCCAAGTGAAGAAGAAGTTAATCGTTATGTAACTGAGATAAGGGATTATCATGAGAGGGTAACTAATCTACAATATTATCCTTCTGAAGAAGAATTGAGATTTTTAGCTAACCATATTCCAGTAGAAATTAACGGTGACCCAACTGAAAAATTTGAAGTTTCAAATTACAAAGATTTGCCTCGGGTGGAGACAAACAGAATTAGGGGAGGACTTTGTTTAGTCATGGCAGAAGGAGTAGCTCAGAAAGCACCTAAACTTTGGAAGAGATTAGGTAAGTGGGGGGATGAATTGGGTTTAGATTGGGGTTTTTTAAAAGAATTTTTAGATTTACAGAAGAGTGTTAAGGCCAGGAAGGAGAAAAAAATTGAAGGAAAAGGAATCCGGCCAAATTACACTTTTATTGCGGATTTGGTGGCAGGGAGGCCGATATTGACACATCCTTTGCGTCATGGTGGTTTTAGACTGAGATATGGAAGAGCCAGGGTTTCTGGTTTTTCAGCAACTTGTTTGCATCCAATGACTTTGTTTGTTTTGAATAAATATATTGCAATTGGAACCCAATTAAAGGTAGAGAGGCCGGGCAAGGCAACAGTTATTACTATCTGTGATTCAATTGAAGGGCCAATTGTGAAATTAAAAAATGGCTCTGTTTTGCGGTTAGCCGGGTTGGTGGAGTCAAAGGACATTTTAGAACAAATTGAAGAAATTATTTATTTGGGTGATATTTTGATTTCTTATGGTGATTTTTCTGAAAATGGCCATAAATTAGTGCCAGCTGGTTATTGCGAGGAATGGTGGATTCAAGAGCTGGAAAAAGCAATGGTGGAAACTTTTGGCAGTATTGATATAGAGAAATTATCAGAGATGGTAGGTGTTGAGAAAGAGGAATTGGAGAAAATATGGGATGATTCGATGTTGCGGCCTAAATGGGGGGTGGCTTTGAAGATTTCAAAGGAAATGAAGGTTCCTTTATATCCTGGCTACACTTATTTTTGGCAGGCAGTTAATTTAGAGGAATTTAAAGAATTTTTAAATTGGATAATCAATGCAGAGGTAGAGAAGGGAGATGAGGGGGTGGTAAAGTTAATCTTGCCTTTGAAAGATTCTTCTTCGGCTAAGAGAGTTCTGGAGTTAATTGGAGTAGCTCATGTGGTGGCTGGCAATGAATATGTGGTAGTGGAGAAAGGAGAGGCTCAGGCTCTTTATAGTATTTTAGGATTAAATGATGTTGATGTGATTAAGGAAAAAGTAGAAGGCAGCAGCGATGTTTTAGAGGCAGTCAATAACTTGTCTGGATTAGTGGTGAGAGACAAAGGCGGGACTTTTATTGGAGCAAGGATGGGGAGGCCTGAGAAAAGCAAGATGAGAAAATTAGTGGGTAGCCCTCAAGTTTTGTTTCCAGTGGGCCAGGAGGGGGATCGGCTGCGGTCTTTTCAATCTGCTTTAGAGGCAGGCAAAATCAGAGCCGACTTTCCTTTGTTTTTTTGTGAAAAGTGCCAGAAAAAGACTATTTATCCTTCTTGTGAAATTTGCAATGGAAAAAATAAAGAGGTTTATTTTTGCAGAGTTTGCGGTGAAACCGACAAAAAAGAGTGTAAGCACGGCGAAGATAAGGAATTTAAGAAAAATGAGAGATTCAAAAAAGATGATTTAGATATCAAATATTATTTTGATAAGGCCTTGGCGAAGCTGGAGATGAGGACTTATCCTGATTTGATTAAAGGTGTCAGAGGAACATCCAATAAAGACCATGTCATTGAAAATTTAGTTAAAGGGATTTTAAGAGCCAAACATGATATTTATGTCAACAAAGACGGGACAACCAGGTATGACATGACAGAGCTGCCGTTGACTCATTTTAAACCAGTTGAGATAGGAACTTCAGTTGAAAAGTTGAAGGAACTGGGTTATGAAAAAGATATCAAGGGGAGGGAATTGGTTGATGGAGAACAGGTAGTGGAAATTAAACCCCAAGATATTATTTTGCCCGGAGTAACTTCTTTAGATGAATCGGCTAAGAAGGTTTTGTTTAGAGTAAGTAAATTTATTGATGATTTATTAGAAGGATTATATGGTTTAGAGCCCTTTTATAATTTGGAGAGGGAGGATGATTTAGTGGGTCATGTGGTAGTAGGGTTGGCACCACATATTTCGGCTGGTTTGATGGGAAGGATAATTGGATTTTCTTCTGCTCAAGGTTGTTATGCCCATCCTCTTTGGCATGCTGGTTTACGCCGGGATTGTGATGGCGATGAAAATTGTGTAATCTTGTTGCTAGATTGTTTTTTGAATTTTTCCAGACAGTTTTTGCCAGATATGAGGGGTTCAAGGACAATGGACAGTCCTTTGGTTTTGACGTCCCGTTTGATTCCTTCTGAAGTTGATGACCAAGCCCATGGTTTGGATATTGTTTGGAGTTATCCTTTGGAATTGTATGAAGGGGCTTTGGAATTCAAGAATCCTTGGGATATTTCAGTTGAGCAGATTAAGAATCGACTGGGAGATGAGAAGCAATATGAGAAAATGGGTTTTACTCATCAAACTACTAATATCAACTCAGGTGTGGTTTGTTCTGCTTATAAAACAATCCCAACCATGGAAGACAAATTAAAAGGGCAAATGGAATTAGCTCGGCGAATTCGGGCAGTGGAAACAAATGATGTGGCTCGTTTGGTGATTGAAAAACATTTTTTAAAAGATATTAAAGGGAATTTACGTAAGTTTAGTATGCAGCAATTTAGATGTGTGAAATGTAATGAGAAATTCAGGAGGCCGCCATTATCAGGGGTTTGTAGGTGTGGGGGAAAGATTTTGTTTACAATTTCAGAAGGCTCGATTGTGAAATATTTAGAGCCGAGTTTGTCGTTGGCGCGTCAATTTGAAGTGGGACCTTATTTGCGGCAGACTCTGGATTTGTTGAAATCCAGGATTGAAGGTTTGTTTGGCAAGGATAAGGAAAGGCAAGAGACGATGGGTGCTTGGTTTGGTTGATTATTCTCCTCTAACTAAAAGAATTTGAGCATGAGGAATGTTTTGGATTCTGATGATGTGTTTTTCTTCAGCAAGGTTAAGTTTTTTCATGAGTTTGAGGCTCTGTTCACCAACGAGGTTGATGATGTAAACACCTTTGATTAATTTTTTGATTTCCTGTTCGGTGGCTTCTTCTCCTTGGTAGAAATCAGTGGTTAAGTCGAGTTGTTTGTTGCCTTCTTCAAATTTTTTTCCGAGAAGTTCTTGGTCACAAAGAGCAAGTATTTTTTGGCCTTCTGAATTTCGATGAACTTTGGCAAGAATCATTTTAAATGTTTTTGATAATATGTTCTGCTCCGCAAGCCTGACATTTGAGATACTGAGCATCTTTTTTGGAAATGATTTTAGTATCTGGTTTGCCGCATTCATGGCAGAGAACAAATTCAGAAGCATATTGCTTGATTTTTTTATTGATTAAAGAAGCAGGAACTTTAGTGCCGAGAATAAGGCGGTCGCCAACATATTTACCCGGAGTGGCCAGTTCTCTGAGAATATATTTGAGCATATGTTCAGGATCACGGTTAAGATTTTTAGCAATTTTTTTGAAATTTCCTAAAATAGTTTTATTGCCTTCGATATGGCCTTTGATTTTTTCTATTTGAAACCTTTCTGAACTGCCGACTGTTTCAGGCAGCTCAGATTGAGCCTTTTTCAAGAGTTGTTTGTAATCCTTCATATTAGTGTTTGAGAAAGCGGTTATTTAAAAAGATTTCTTATTTTTAGGTTAAAATTTCCGTAACTTTTATAAAAATATGAAGAATAATTTAACTTATGGTTTTAGAATCTTTACTTAATCCTTTTAAAGCAAAAAAGAAGCCGTGGGAGACATTTGTCGCAGGAGCCCTTTATGCCACGATTGCTTTGTTTTTGTCATTTTGGGTTTTTCAAGAGTATTCCAGCTTAATTATGGTTTTTTTGATTACTCTAGCTTGTGTGCCTTTTCTTTATTTTACTATAAAAACAGAAGAAGAATTGGGAGCCACAACAATAAGCAATGTAAGGTTATTGCGGGAACACGGCAAGGTTTTTTTGTTTTTGATTTTGTTGTTCTTAGGTTTTTCTTTGACATTAACTTTTTGGTATGTTTTTTTACCTGAAAAAATGGTGGCGATTTTGTTTTCTTCTCAATCACAAACAATTGTTAATATTAATAACCAGATTTCTGGAAATCTAGCTAATTTTGATGTGTTTCTTAAGATTTTATTGAACAATGTGAGAGTTTTGATCTTTTGTATTTTATTTGCTTTTTTATACGGGGTAGGAGCAATTTTTATCTTAACTTGGAATGCTTCAGTAATAGCAGCAGCTATGGGAAATTTTATTAGAAAAAACTTGGCTCATTATGCAACCAGCGCCGGTTTTGGAAAAGTAGCCGGTTATTTCCATATTTTTTCGATTGGTTTATTGAGATATTCTTTACATGGTATACCTGAGATACTGGCTTATTTTGTAGGCGGCCTGGCTGGGGGGATTATATCAGTGGCAGTGATCAAAAAAGATTTTTTAGGTGAGAAAAGAGAGCGAATTATTTTTGATTCTTCTGAATTAATTTTAATTGCCTTGGGGATATTATTTGTGGCAGCATTACTGGAAGTTTATGTAACTCCTTTTTTATTCTGAGAAAAGAATACTTTTATTTTGAGGTTTGGGTATTCTTTTCTGGACGACCTACTCCTAATTAGATACCCTAACATTTATGTTGGGAGTAGGTCATTTTAGAATTTTAATTTTGCCGGGAGTGATTTCAAAGATTTCTCCTTCTTTGAGAAGGCTTTCAACTAATTCTTCACAGTTAGGAAGAGTAGATTGTTTAATTAAGTCATCAACATTAACACCCTCGCCTTGATCTAGTTTTTTGATTAAGTTAAGAAGATTTTCATAAGGGGCGAGAGGGGTTTCTTCTGGAGAAGTCTTTGACTTCTCTAGACCCTCATCACTTTCGCTCTGAGGTTCAATTTTTTCCTCTGTGACTTTTGCTTGTTGGGGTTGGGATTTTTGGAATTCTATTTTTCTGACCTGAATCCACTTGGGGTTTTTTATTTTTTTAATAATTTCTGGCATGAGATATTTTTCTTGATTGAATTCTCTGATTTTGGCGATGACGAGGATAATATCGCCGATTTCAGGCAGCGGGGTTTTGAGAGGTTCAAAGATTCTAGCAGTAATCTGGCCAGTGCCATCATCTAAGAGAAGGTTGGTGGATTGTTCTTGAGTTTGGCTGATGAGAGTGGCAATGAGATTAACTCTGGAAACTTTTTGATTATTTTGCGTGAGAAGATAATTAGGATTCCAGCCTTCTTGTTGGTGATAAGTACCTTGAAGAATATCCTTAATTTGAATTTTATGAGCTATTTGACGTTTTTGGGATTCTTGGTTTTCCATAGAATTTTGAGGGATTTAGTGATTTATATAATTTTATGTGGTGGGGGATAATTAATGATGTTAAGGCTAATAATAAAAAGAATAATATAGAAACCGTCCCGAAAGAGGAAGAGTGCTCAAATCTTTTGGACGAATGATCTCCGTGGCTCGAATAAATCACCCGACCTTTTCAGTTTTTCGATTGTTTCTTCTACTTCATCTTCTTGCAATCCTTGTTCACGAGCAGCCTCGACAATATCATTGATAGGGATGGTTTTACCAATTCTGTTTTCCAAGTCGCTGATGATTTCCTTGACAACCCCAATTTTATTCCTTTGTTTAGCACTAATACCTGAGCCGATTAAGTCAATGTCAATCTGGCCGGTTTCCTGATCTTTGGCAACCTGGCCAAGACAGAATTCGAGGAGTTCGATAGCTCGGCGGGCATCTTTTCGAGTGACTTTATCTGAGAACCTGAGTTTAGCTGAGCCTTCAGAGAGCCTGGTGAGGGCTTCTAATTGACGAGCAGTAATGGGAATAGTGCGGACGCCTTCTTCTTGTTCGCCGCGATTACGCATTTCAACATAATAGTCTTTAATTTCGTTGAAGGCTTGATCAGTGATTTTGGGCTGAATTTTTTGGCGGGCATAAGCAATATATTTTCTTAATAATTGAGTTGGGATTTCACCTTCTCCCTGATCTGGTTTTTGGTGAAGACCAAGAATGTGTTTAGCCAGGGCCTCATCTCTTGTTCGATCAGGTAAATCTTTGATTGCGAAAATTAAATCAAAACGATTGATTAAAGTAACGGGGAGTTCAATTTGTTTGACAAGATTATCATAAAGGTCAAAACGCCCAAATTTAGGATTAGCAGCTGCTAAGACGGTTGTTTCTGCTCTGAGAGTAGCCTGGATGTTGGCTTTGGAAATAGATACAGATTGCTGCTCTAAGGCTTCGTGCATGGCACCGCTGTCTTCTTTAGACATTTTATCTAATTCGTCGATCATAACAAAACCTTTGTTAGCAAGAACAAGAGCGCCTGCTTCTAAAGACCAACCACCAAGAAATTCATCACGGACAACTGCAGCAGTAAGGCCGGCTCCAGAAACGCCTTTGCCAGTAACATAACGGGCTTTAGGTGCGACTAGAACTGCTCTTTTAAGTAACTGTGATTTACCAGATCCCGGATCACCAATCAAAAGAATGTGCATGTCTCCTCTACTGACTACACCATCTGGTCGCTGTTTACGTACGCCTCCGGCAAGCTGAAGAAGGAGCGCTTCTTTGATTTTATCATGACCATAGATGGAGGGTGCGAGGTTTTTGATAAGTTTTTCATAGATTTTAGGATCTTTTGATAAGTTTTGAATCAATTCTTCTTCTTCAGGTGTGATTTCTAATGAGGTGAAATCTTCTTCAATGGGTTCGATATAGTTAGCTTCGATAATCAAGTCGTATTTAGTGCTTTTACCACCAGTTTTTAAAATGATGGGAACTTCATTAACCCACCCAAAAATTCTGATCTTGCTGCCGGGGCTGGACTTTTTTTCATTGAGAGGACTGACGAGATCATTTTTGAGAAAAATATTAATTCTTTTAGGCTGCTCACCACCATCTAATTCTTCTGGTGATTCTTCTAGAACAATGCCCTGGCCGTCAATCAGTTCTTTGCTCAATTCTTTGAATTTACCTCTTCTTCCACAGCTGCATCGACTGGGCTCACGGAATTTTTTATCTAATTGAAGGACGTTAATGATTTGGCCGCAGCTAGGACATTCAAAGCGGACTTCAGTGACTTCTGGACGGACATCTGATTTTTGCCTAACAACTCCATTGGTCCAAAGGAATTTTCGAAGATGTTTGCTGCGGATGTCCCTGATCATAATGTTTTGTGATTGGGGTAGATTATAGAACCGGATATGGAATTTTTTTATTTCTGTTGGCAGATCAAATTCTTTGACAGCAAGCTCTGCAGCAGCCAGGATTTCTTCAGGCTGTTCAAGAAGTTCTTCAGTTAAAGAAGAATCAAAGCGCATAAGGTCAGAAAAATCAACAGGAAGGAAGTTCTGACCTTTACGCACTGCCTCTAAAAGTTGGGCATGATAATTCTGCTCAATGAATTCTTGGAATTTTTTTATTTGCTCATTGGCGTTCATTTGATATTTTTTAAGGTTTCAATTAACTTTGCGAGGGCCTTATGGACATCTTCTTCTGTTTTGGTTCCAGTGCAAACAACTTTACCGTTGGTAAACAATAGGAAAGTTGCTCGGGTGTCTCCTTTAGGTTTGTAAACCAAACCAGGGAATTGTTCTGGTTCATATTCTGTGTTAGGCAATTTGATGGCTAAGGAGTTAAGATTTAAGTCCATACCAATACTACCTGCAGCAACAATATTCTGGATAGTAATTTTTGGTTTGATTTTAATATCAATGTTGATTTTTTTCAAACTTTTGATGATTTTTTCAATGCTGCGTTCGACGTCTTCCAAACTTCTGGCTCCGGTACAAACAATTTTTCCTGAGCTGAAAATGAGAGCAGAGGTTTTGGGTTCTTTAATTCTAATTACTAATCCTGGAAACTGTTCTGGATTGTATTCAGTATTGCTCAAAGTTGCAGCCATTTTTTCTAATGGAATATCTTGTTCTAAACTAGAACTGACAACAATGTTGACTACTCTAATAGAAACTTCTTCCTTTTTTTCTCTAACAGTTTGCTTTGGTTTTTTTAATTTAACTGTTTTTTTAGGTTTGGCTTTAGGTTTAGCCTTTGCTTTTTTCTTTGTTTTCACAGAAACTTCTTGTTTCTGGGACACCAAAAATTTTTTATTTTTGCGTGTTTTAGTTTTTTTTGCCATAATAATCCCCCCAAATTTGTTTAAGACTTTATAAATGCTTTAAAAAGACTTTATAAAGGGGATAAATATTTAAATTCTTCTGTTTATAAAGGATAGTTAGGTGGTTTAAATAGTTAATTTTGATGGATTGGTTATATTGGAGAAAATAGACCTCCTTGATTTCTAGTGGAGTTATCGTCGATAAATTGGGATTTTTGGGGTTTAGTTGAAGTAAAGGTGGTGTTTTAGTGGTTAATTCTTTTCAATATAGAAAATAACGTAAAGTTTAAAAATTGCCGTGTTTTGGATGAAATTATGGTTTTAGTGGTAAGATATGGAGAAATTTTTTTGAAAGGCAAGAATCGGCTTGATTTTGAGAAAAAGTTAGTTGGCAATATCAAAAAGATGTTTGATGTTAAAGTTTTACGTAAAAGAAATAGGTTGTTGGTGGAAGATGGAGCTGATTTGAGGCGAGTTTTGGGTTTGATTTCTTATTCACCGGCTGTTTCAGTGGATTTAGATATTGAAAAGATCAAGGAAAAGGTTTTGGAAGTGGTGAAAGAAAAGAATTTTGAAACCTTTGCAGTGGTAGCTAAGAGAATGGGTTCTAAATTTTTAAATTCTCAAGAAATAAATGAAAAAATCGGTGAATTTGTTTTGGAGAAAGTGGGAAAGAAGGTTAATTTAAGTAAGCCAGATTTAACTATTGGAATTGAAGTTATCGACGATAAAGCTTATGTTTTTACTGAAACGATTTTATGTTTTGGCGGGTTGCCAGTTGGGGTTGAAGGAAAAGTTGTTTTATTGGTTGAGGATGAGCAATCATTGTTAGCTGGTCTTTTGGTGATGAAAAGAGGCTGTGATTTAGAAATAGTGAGTTTTGGGGATTTTGATATTAGTTTGTTAGAGATGTATAGTTCAAAAAAATTAAAATCAAAGAGAATCAAATCTTTAAAAGAAGTTGAAGGGATGGATCTGCCTTTGGTAGTTGGTAGCGAGCTTGATGAAGATTTAGATGTGGTGGTTTTGAATCCTTTGGTTGGTTTGACATTGGAAGAAATAAGTAAAAAAATAAGTATTTTTAAGCTAAAATGAAAGAATTTGAGGAGAAAGTCCGGAAGACAATTGAAGATTATGATTTGTTGAGTAAACAAGATAAAGCCTTGGTTGCTTGTTCTGGTGGTAAGGACAGCACGGCGGTTCTTTATTTATTAAAAAAATTTGGTTTTAATGTTGAGGGATTGTTTATTGATTTATTGATTGGAGATTGGTCTGAGAAAAATTTGAAGAATGTTGAGAAATTTTGTAAAGAGTTAGATATTAAGTTACATGTAGTTAATGTGCGAGAAGTTTTAGGGGGTTCGATGTGTTATTTGCGGAGCAAAATCAGCAAAGAAGAGAAATTAAAGACCTGTACTGTTTGTGGTGTGATTAAAAGATGGTTGCTGAACAAGAAGGCGCAAGAGTTAGGGGTGGATAAATTAGTGACAGGTCATAATCTGGATGATCAAGTTGAGACCATGCTGATGAATTTTTTAAAGAATAATGTCAAATTAAATATTGGACAGCAGCCAAAAACCGGGGTTGTTGAGAACAAGAAGTTTGTGCCCCGGATTAAGCCATTGTTTTTTTGTTTGAATTCAGAAGTTAGGAAATATTCTGAGGAAATGAAATTTCCAGTGCTTTATGAAAAATGCCCTTGTTCCAGCGGTGTTTTTAGAAGAGAAATCAGGGAGGAGTTAGAGAAGTTGGAGAAGGAATATCCAGGTTTTAGGGAAAATATAGTAAAGAATTTTTTAGAAATGCTGCCGAAGTTTAAAGTCGATGTTAGTGAAGTGGTATATTGTGAGAAGTGTGGTGAAGTGAGTCGTGGGGGTTTATGCAAGTTTTGCAAATTAAGGGGAAGTTTAGAAATGTCTGAAACTTTTCAAGGAAAAGTTTCTGAGCGCACTAAAAAATCCTAAGGATTTTTGGTGAACTTAGAAATTCCCTTGGAATTTCTTGTTTCCCAGAAACTCCATCAAGTTTCTGAGGATCCCAGAAATCTACTTTGTAGATTTCTCAGGATGATCAAGAATCACAAAAATATTAGATAAGTTTAAAATGATGTGATTCTTGACAAATTTAAATGAAAAGTTGAATTGGTGTTAATAATGAAAACTGATATTGTTTTGCCTTCTGGGAATGAGAATGAATTTATTGAGTTAGGTAGGAGATTAGGTTTTGAAAAATTGATTTTTGTTTATGAGGAATTAAGTGATTTTAAGGTAATTGAAAGTGAGTTAAAGATTGATTACTGTGTTTTGGTTTCTGAGAAGAATAAAAAAAATTTAGTTAAGAAAATCAATAAAATTAAGCAGAAAGGATTTTTAGTTTTAGTTAAAGCAGAAGATGAGAAATTTAATCGTTTTGTTTTAGAGAGAACAAGAGTAGATATGATTTATGGTTTAGAATTAAGTAGGAGAAAGGATGCGATGCATTATCGCCGGAGTGGTTTGGATCAAGTGTTGTGTAAAATTGCTAAGGAGAGAGGCAAGAAGGTGGTGTTTTCTTTAAAGGAAATTTTTAATCCTTTGGTTTTAGGGAGAATGATACAGAATATTAAATTTTGCAAGAAATATAAAGTTAATTTTTTATTTGGTTCATTCGCTGAGAAGATTGGGGAGATGAGAAGTGAGCATGATTTAAAGTGGTTTGTTCGACTATTACAGCAAAAGTTTTTATACACTGAAAAATTACTTTTCAAGGACAAGTAATTTTTGGTGTCCTGAGAAATTTACTTTGTAAATTTCTGGGACACAGGAAATTAAAAATTTCCTAGTGTCTCCAAAAATTGTTTTTTTGAGAGAGAAAAAATTTACTTAGTTTAAGAAAAAAGAGGGTGAGATGGTTAATCCACAATTAATTAATTATATTAAGAATCAATTAACTAAAGGTTATAATATCAATTCTATTAAATTAAATTTAGCCAGGACTGGCTATAGCCCGGAACGAATCGAAGAAGCAGTAGAAGCTGCTTATGGAAGGCCAAAAAGAAATTTAACTAAGATTTTAGTTTTGGTTGGCGGCGGGGCTGTTTTGTTAGCTGGTTTGATTACACTTTTAATTTTACTTTTTTCTGGGACAGAAGAAATCGGGCCAACAGTACCCCAAGTTGAAGAAAAATCAGTGAGTTTAGATGTTTTATTAGAAGCAGATGTAATCAAGCCTGGAGAAGATTTATCTTTTGATGTCAAAACCATTAACACTGGCAGCGGCTCGAATTTTGGTGTGGCGGTGGTGGCAGAAGTGGTTGATGATGATGGGAGCCAGATTTGGAAGGAAGAAGATATCATTACCTTGACTGTCCAAGAAAGGAAAAGTTATGAAGTAGATGATTTGCCTGAAGGAGATTATCAATTGAAGGTGACAATTGATTATGCCGGCAAAACAAAATCCAAGACAGTAAATTTTAAAGTGAGTGAAGAAGAAGTTGATGTGGAAGTGAATCAATTAGAAGTTTTAACTGGCGAAGCCATCCGAAGAATTAGTGATGTGGAGAAAGTAGCTGAAAGAGATCCAGCTGAAGCCAAGAATTTATGTTTGGGCATGAGTTCGGTTTTGGAAAAAGATACTTGTCTGTTTAAGGTTGGTTTGAAGACCGATAATGAAGAATTTTGTGTCGGTATAACTAATGATGATAAAAAAGATTCATGTTATGTTAATCTAGCTTTGTCTTTGAGGAATTATAATCTTTGTAATAATATTGGTGATGCCAGTTTAAAAGACGCTTGTTTGAAGTTAGGATAGGTTTATAAAGAAATAATTGTTAAGATGAAGGTAATGGATTGGAAAAAGGGGTTTTTGGTATTTTGGTTAGTAGTTTGTTTATTTCTAAGTATTTTTTTAGTTGAAGCTGTTGATTATGATACTAACAGGACAGCTTGTGAAACTGATTTTTTTGGGGATAATTCTTGGGAGCCTGAATTAAAATGCTGTGAGCCAAAAGATAAAGGTCTTATAGGGAAAGTAATAGATGGAACATGGTATCTGTGTGATGCTGGAATATGGAAAGCTGCACATCAATTTGATTTTGAAATTATTAATATTGGAAATCATGATTATGTCTCTAATGGAGATAAATGGTTTCAATGTAATGAAACTATTGTTTGGCAGGGAATTGAGAAACCAGTAGACAGCAAATTAAGGGAGTATACAGCCCAGTTTTTATGTGCTAAAATTGAGGGCAAGCATGTTTTTTATCAATGTTGTGATAATGTAGAAGTAGGTAGTGGTGATGGAAGAGAATGTGAAATTAAAACCGGTCGCCGTAATGTGGGCAAAGAAAAGTATGTGGGAGAATCGACTTTAGATGTTCTACCTTGGAAAAATAATCGTGTTCTTGACATTATTGGTTATACAGGAAATTATCCAAGGAAAAATACAGAATTATATAATTTTGAGATCAAAAGTTGGAAAGGAATGGAAGCTCTGGAGATTTTTTTTGAAGTGACTAAGAATGCAGATGTTTGGATTAGATTGTACGGTGAGGGAGGTACTGGTGATTATAATCTTTTATTTCAAGATAAACTAATTGATTATGTAGTTAATGGGGTTGGTTATAATAAACCAATGCATGCAGTGATTCCAATCGAAGAATGGCCTTATGTTGAAAGAATGGAATTTTTTTTTAACACAACAAATATTTATTCTGCCAACCCACATTCTTATCAAGATAATGAAATAAAAATTAAAAAAGCATTTTTAAAACCAAAGACAGCTGGAGAAAGAAAGTTTTGTTCTTTTTTAAGATATGGTCCAAATTCTAATTTTGAGACGATGTGGATTGATGATTTAGATGATACAACAGAAGGCTTTGATCCTGACCAAGAAGGTGATATTGCTGGAGAAAAAGCATGTAATATATTTGGAGGCAATAGTTTTGCTCGCTGGACAGGTGACGAATGTTGTGGTGATGATGTAGGTGAGACTTATGAAGGTGATGAAGGAGCATGTTGGAAGGGGAATTATTTAGGAGAAAATGATGAGGTGATGGGGGTAAGTTATGATTTAGAATATATTTCAAGAAGAAAAGAACTAAGACCAACATTAAATTGGAATCTGAGCTGGATTGGTGAGTATGAAGAAACGAGAACCTTAACTCACAGCCAACCTGGTCATGCTACTTTGAATATTAATTGCCCAGAAGGTTATCATGTTTTTAATTGGCCAAGCTGTGAAGCAAGTTATTTTGTGACTGAAGTAAGGAAATGCGCGCATCAAAATCAGATTGGAACATACCAATCTTGTAGATTAGCTAATGATTGTTGGAATAATAAAAATTATTTAACATTAAAGTGGGCTTGGGATGGGCTACGTGAGAGCAAACCATTAGGAGTGGATCTGGATCTTTATGTGAGGTGTGTTGAGGATCAAGAAAATAAAAGAAGCTTTACTGAAGTGATTGAGCTTTCTGAAATGCCAAAAGAAATCAAGGTTAATGATTTTGTTTCAGGAAAAGCTAATATTAAAGTGGAATGGGACAATTCAGATGTGGTTATGTTTTTTGAGGGAAGTGGAAAAACAACAACAACAGATAGTCAAGATAAATTAATTATGGATATTGGGAGTTATGCAAGTTATAAAGTATGTTCATGGAATAGGTATGATGGGTATAACGAATTCCCAGGCCAGAAATTACATCAAGTCAGCTGCTATGGAAAAGATTTTGAAATTGTTGAACACCAATGTTCGATTGGGGATACAATAGGAACTTCATCGATTCAGGATTTAGGCGATATCAAAAGATTTTTTTGTCAATATTCTTATGGGGCGTATGCTGATTCTTTTATTTTGAATGCGACTTGGAAATGTTGTGAAGAGAAAAAAACTTTAATCCAAGAAGGGGTTTTTCAGATTGGCAACTTGTCAGGAATGCCGGCAGGCAATAAATATGTTATAGAGAATAGTAATACTAATTTGAATGTTTATTTTCAAAGCACTAATAGTCAAGAAACAACAAATACAAATGACGTGATTATGGGAAGTGGTAGTCAAGTAAGTTTTCGATTAAATCCACAATATGCTCAAATAGCTACAGTTGAGGATTCAGTTGATAAAACCTTTGATCAAGTTTGTTTTGGAAATGTCTGTAGGATGGCTTTGGCGGGCAATCCACCATATGAGATTGTTAATAATCATCCTGAAATTTATAATTTGTATTTTGTTAATACCAGTGAAGATATGGTTTTGGTAGTAGGAACAAAAATATTTAACGAACCAGGGATTTTAGAAGCCAGAGTGCCATTGCAGGTTTTGTTTGCTGAAAATGCTTTGTGGGGTTGTAATTTAGCAGATTATATGAGAAGAGACTATATTGATGAAGTAGGGCTTTGTGATGTCAGAGGCAATTCTTTTTGTACAGGAATAGGTGGGTGGAGTACTGATGATTCTGGTGATTTTGATGCTAATGAAAGAAATACTTCAAAATTAGCAGTAACAGGGGCTAATGAATCTGATCCTGATTATCTGGCCTCAAGCTGCTGTCCATCACAAGCTTGCTGGAATGGGACGGGTTGTGTTAACCACACATCAGTTATTTCACAACCACAATATGGCCATAGTTGTATTCATGGAGAATGGATTTTAACACCATTATTATTTACTTGGTTGAGGGATAAAACAGGTTATTGTCCAGCACCAAATGATTGTTTGGTTGAGCCAGAGGGCGACCCTAATTATAATTATGACCCTGAGCAATGGTATGCTTCTCCTGATAAAGAAGATAAACCAATCTGCATTGCTAATAAGCAGTATATAGCTGATAATTTCTGCGAGGAAACTGATTGGGGAACCAGAACCAAGCATATTGCAATTGAATTATTGAATTTAGTTAATAATACAGGAGATATTACTGACTATACTTTATATTGTGATCATTATTCTGATGTTTTTGATGGGGTTGATTTAACAGGTGTTTTGGAGTATTTTGTTGGTCCAATTGGAGGAGCAAATACACCAGTACCTGTTCATTCTCATACACAAACAAATGCAGTTAATAATTTCTGCACGTTGAATTATAATAAAATCAGGGGTACTAATCAAGGAATGAGGAGTGTGATGGCGACTTCTTTGAACATTCCAATTAATCATTCACCTTCAAGTTTTTTACAAACTTTGCAAATATCTGATTTAGGTTATTGCGACGGAACTTCAGGAGACGGTGTTTTTAATGAATGTGGTCAAGGCAATGATGATACACTTTGGTATTCAGCAAGCCTGAATTCAATTATAGTAGGTACAGGTACAATTGAAGTCAATGGATTTGGTTTTTTTGATTCAGTGGTTGAATTTTTCAGAAATCCTTTGCAGACAATTCTTAATTGGCTGAGAGGGGAAGAAATATCAAGCCAATTAGCAGCTGATTATGATGTCATTGAAGATAACACTCGGTTGAACTATTTTTACAGTGCAGTCAGAGCCGAGAAAAAAGTAACTGGTATTATGGAGCAGGTTAATGACACCACTTATATCTTAATCCAGTATCAAAATTTTACAGTTGATATGTGCAATTATGTTTCCTCGGCAATCCTTTCGAGATATCCTGGGGCAGTTTTTGATCAAAGAGGCTTTATGTGCAACCAAACAGGCAATACTTACAATGTTTTGATTAATAACAATAATCTGCCTGGCTATTGGAGACCCTTCACAGTTGGATTTACAATTTCTTAAATTAATATATTAACCAAAATCTTTATAAATAGATTTAAATTTAATATATTAACATTGGCAGAAAAAGTACTTTTTTGGTATGATTTGACTTCTCTGAAAGCTTCTCATAAAGTTAGGTTTGTTTATGTTTTGAAAGGAAGAAAAGGAGAAAAAGGTCTGATTGAGAAGTTTGGCGGTGAATTTCTAGTGAATGGCTGTTTTATTCTGCCAATTGAAAATGAAAAGGAAATGAAAGAAGTTTTTAGGTTTTGGAAAGTCAAATTCAAATTCAAGGGGATAATCATCAAATGAAAATTTCAAAGAAATTTTCAGTGTTCGAAAACCGGAGGTTTTCAAACAAATGAAAAGAAAAGCTCAAATCACAATCTATTTGATTTTAGGGATTGTTTTGGTAGCTAGTTTTGTGATTGTTCTTTATTTAGCTGGCTCAGCAACGACTGAAAAATTAAGTGGGCAGAAACAAAAAGTGATCACAGCAGCTTTAGAGGCGTCAGCTGTTAATTATTATGCCCAGATCTGTTTGGAAAATGGTTTGAAGGATGGTTTGGAATTAGTTGGCAAACAGGGCGGAGTAATTTATCAAGAACAAGGAGGTTTGGTGGATAAAGATACAAGAGGTTATGTAGAGCATAATGGAGATATGGTGGGGTTGGGTATTAAGAAAGTGAATGTTTTCCTGCCGGTTTATCCTTGCGGTAATTTAAGCGAAGAAGCACCTGATTATTGCAGATATCCACAAGAAGATGAAGATTATTTTTTCGGGCAAAAAATATTTCCTATTTTAGCAGGCGGTGCTTTTTCAATTGAAGGGCAGCTTGAAAGATTTATTGTTAATTACACCCAAGAATGTATCCAAGATTTTATTAGTAGGGAGATAGGCGGCTTAGCAGTCGAACCAGGCGAAAACATATCTGTTAATGTTGTTTTTAGTGAAAAATCAACTTTAGTTAAAATGGATTATCCTTTGCAAGTTGAGGTGGGCGGTACTGAACCAGTTATCCAGTTCCTGCATTGGAGTGCAAGGGTCAATGTCAGATTCAAGAAAATCTGGGAAATAGTTAATGATATTTTAAGTGATGATGTAGGTTATATTGAGTTTGATGTTGATGAAGATATTTATAACAATACAGCATATCTGCCAAATTATTTTTATGGTGAAGGAATTAAATTTGATCTGGTTGAGGGGGAGGAGGATGTTTTAATTTTGAATGATACTGCCTCTGAAATTAATGGCCAGCCTTATATTTTTAAAGTGGCTCGGGAAAACAGGCCGCCAGCTTTAGAATGGATCAATCGGAATTATTCTTTGGCTGATTTATATGATTATTTAGTTGTTCAAGGAGAGGATATTGAAATGGTGATGGTGGCAGAAGACCCTGACGAAGATGAGTTAAAGTATTCCTTTGTCGGAGATAATGCTTTGTTGGATGGGAGTGAAGCTGATTTTACTTGGACTAAATCAACAATAGGTATTGAACCAGGTTATTACAACATTACAGCTCGGGTTGAGGATTTAAGCACTGACCAGTATGTTGATCATCAAATTGTGAGAATTTTAGTGGATAATAAATTAAAGGCTAATTTCATAGTGAGACCTTGTTTTGAAGCTTTAGGTGTGATAACTAAAGAGGATCCGATTTGTTTGGATGCTGAATCAACAACAGGTTCTTTAGACCCTAATGCTGAATTTTATTATCAATGGTGGCAGCCCTTTTACAATTTTTCTAAAGAAGAATGTTTAGCTTATCCTGGAGCTGTAAATTGTTCGGTGAGGGATTTTGATATTATGAATATTAAAGAACAATTGGTCAGGGAATCAAATGACCAGTTGAAAAATAGTTATTTTGAATTAAGGGTTTTGATTGATTATGACAGTAATGAAACTCAAAACAGTACAGCTTCTTTGTGGCTAGATGCTCAAGACTGTGTAAATTATGAGATTGCCAGCCGGCCATATCCATATCCCTATCATAATATTGCGCCTGATGGCACTGAATATGAAGAGAAAATTCCGCCATTTTATGCAACACATGCTTGTTGTTCAGAACAAGGAGCGTATGAACCAATGACCACAGAATGTTTTAGAAAAGAAGATAATGTCTGTAATGATGGTGTGATGGAGAAAAGAATCTTTAAACAAAATTGCAGCGGGGACAGAGGCAATATCTGCAGCGGGCCAAATACAACTAAAGTAATTAAAATTTGTAATGTGATTTGCGGCAGTACGCATGATCAATGCAGCGGGAAAACACCCTGGAGTAGGTTAAGGGAGGGAGAGTCTTGTTATGGAAGTAATGGTTGCAGTAAGGTTTGTGATAAAGCAATTGTTGATATAAATGATAATAATGTTTTTGATTCAGCTGATCTTTGCGGCTGTCTGAGTGGCCTAACATCGCCCACAGTTAATCTTGATTGTGATTATGATCATGATGGCAATTTTGAGCGGGTTTGTGATCTTTCAGGACAATGCAGCCAACCCTAAAAACATTTATAAATGAAAAAATGATTATGAAGAAAAGAAGTATGAAATTGGAAAAAAGAGGGATAGTCTGGTTATTTGTAGTTGTAATTGTAGCTCTATTTTTCTTGGTTTTAGTTAATCATGGTAGAGCTCAAGGCCTGCAAATCGGTTGTTTTACTGAGCCGGGTTATGTATTTTCTAATGGTGCTTGCCATGATGCTTTACCAAGTGCTCAGGCAATGCAGAACTGTCAAAATGATCAAACCTGTTATGATAAATATTTTTATGCTGGGCAGCCATGTTCTAATGTTCATATTTGCACGGTAATTCCAGGATGGTGTACTAATTCTTGTTTACAGGTGCCAAATGTAGCTGGCTGTGCTGACAGGAGCAAATTTATTTCTGGAGGGACTTCAGCCAGACCAGAGATTTGTGATTTAGGATGCTGTGTTTGTACTGATGGTTCATCAAATGTATGTAAGTCAACAGCTACTTCTCCAATTTGGGATGCAGAAACAGATGCAAGTTGTGATCAGAAATGTGGTAATTTAATTGGTAGTTATCAAGTCGGTCTTTTTAACAGAACTGCAACTTCAGCTGAATGTACAGCTATGTGCGGGGGGGCAGTGCCGGATTTGAATAATATTTCAGGAAAGGTTGTGAAAAATGATCAAGTGACAGGTATTGCTGGAGCAAGTGTTAAGGCAGCTGGGAAAGCAACTCAGACAGATAATAATGGTGATTATCAATTTTTAAATTTAGCTTCTGGCACAGTCAGGATAACAGCTTCTTTATTGGGTTATGATGAGATTACAATAGAAGAAAATTTAACTGGAGGAGTAAAGACTGTTCGAGATATTGTTTTACCTTCAATTACTACTGGAATCTTATATGGGACAGTGACAGACGGAACAAGTGGGTTAGGTGGTGTTTTGATTTCAATGGCAGGCCCAAAATATTTTCAAGATGTGACTGATGCCAATGGAGATTATCGGATTGATGTTATCTGGCCAGTTAATCAACAATACACTATCACGGTGAGCAAGCAAAGCTATCAGTCAGTAAGCAAGTCAATAACAATTTCAGCAGGGGCACAGCCAGAAAATTTTGTTTTATCAACTGCTCCTCAAGGTTATATCTGGGGTTATGTCAGAGAAGGAAATGTATATTTGCCTCAAGCCCAGGTTTGGGTGGACGGCAGTCCAGTAGCTTTGACTGATGGAAGTGGAAAGTTTAATGTTTCTGTTTTTGCTAATTCAACTGGTAAAAATTACACTGTTTATGTAACGAAAAGTGGGTACAGTCGAAGTGCATCCCAATTAATCAATGTTAAATTAAATGAACATATTAGAACTGATGATTTTAGGATGGTTTCAACTGTGACAGCCTGCAGCCATCCACAAAGCCCTAAACCAACCAGTTTTACGGCACATCATGTTTTAGGAGAGAGGAGAGTAAGGCTGACATGGACCAAGCCTTGTGATGAGGTAGTTGGATTTTATATTAATCGGAGTGAAGTGGGTGTGGCTAACAGTGAAATTTCTTTAATTTACTTACATACTTTTGACAGGCCTCAAGAATCTTTTGTTGATGCTGGGGTTGAGTGGGGCAAACAGTATGAACACAAAATTTGGGCATTTTATAATGATGAGGCTTTGAGATTATCTCCACCTGAAACAACAAGGATAACAACTGGCGATGCAATTTGTGAAGGAAAATTATGGGGCTCTGGAAGTACCACTAGTTTTAGTCAGTTTTGTATTAATCAAACTTTAAGAATGACTTGCGGCAATAGTAATGACCTTAAAATAGTGCAGGACAGCACATCTTATTTTGGGGATTGCAGCCGTCATGGAAATAATTATTATTGCTGGGGACCTCGGACAATTGGCAGTGCAGCAGGATTGACAGAGTGCAGGCAAGCAGCTTGTTCAACTGGCTGGTGGCCGCCGATGACAAGAACTTTGTGTTATGGCACAAATAATTTCTGTTATTGGGATTGGTTTTCAACATCTGAGTTGTGTATGCCTTGTTCCAGAGTAAGCAGTTGTTTTGATTATCAAAAACAAGATGCTTGTGTGAGCAATAGTTGTTTAGGCCAGACGAGCTGCAGTTGGATTCCTTCACAAATCAACGGCGTGGGCTGGTGTGTTGAAGATAATTTTGAAGGCACAAGCCATTGTGCAGATTGTTCTGGCAGTCAAACTGCTTTAGGGAAGAGTGATGGCTGTACTCAGACGATTTGTTCTGCTTTGGGAGATTGTTATTCGACTATAGCAACAAGAGGAGGCAATACTTATCAATGGTGTACAAGCTGCAGCAGTCAAACTAAATGCTCTGAATTAACAACTTTGGCTGAATGTGAAGGTAGTGTTCAGAGAAGATTTTCAACAACTCCTGGGGCAATTGTACCTTCAGGTGATGTTTGTATGTTAGGAACTTGTAAATGGGACTCTAATCTTGGTGCTAATGGCGGCTGCATTAAAGACGGAGATATTGATACTGCAGATGACTGCAGTGGTTTTACTGGTGATACAAAAGATGATTGTGAAGAAGATAATATTGCCCCAGTAACCAGGGTTTTGCCAGAAGGTTATATTGGAGTAGGAGGAAGTGCTGGTTGGGTAATATTTGAAGCAACTGATGACAACACAGTCACTAATGTTTCTTATTGTATTGATTTAGACAATACCTGTATTCCTGGAGTTAATTTAACTTATATTGGCGGCAGGGTTTCTGAAAACTTAGCTGATAGTACTGCTTTATCAGAAGTTTACAGCCCTACTGTTGATAGTTATTATTTAAGATTCAGGTCAATGGACGAGTTTTTTAATTTAGAAGAAGTCAAAAGCAGAGGAATCTTTGTTGATTTGACTGGACCAACTATTTTTAGACCAATTAATTATGTTTTAACAGAAAAAATCACAACAGGAGGACAAGGAAACTCTGATTTAGATATTACAATTGTTTTAACTGAAAAGGCTAATTGCAGTGATAGTTTAGTTGAAGTTAATAATCTTTATACTGGTTCGGCAATTCCTTCTTCCCAGATAAATGAAACTTGGAGAGTTATTTATCAGAATTTGCCAGACGGGGTTTATAATTATTTTGTAACTTGTACTGATAATTTAGGGAATGGAGATTCAGCCAATATTACTGGAATTGTGATTGATGCAGTCAAGTCGGTGAATGTAATCCAGCCAGTAGGAGCAACTAATGCAGGCACAACTAATAATCCATTAATTTTTATTGTCAGTACAGTTAATCCTGGAACTTGTGATTTATATCAAGGAAGTACGCCACAAGAACAGCCAATGCAAGCAGGAAATGTGCCAACCCCACCAGCCCAACAACAACATACTTCTTTATCTTATACTTTAGCAGATGGTTATTACCAGAATTGGAGAGCTCGATGTACAACCGGCAGTCCACCAAGTACAGATACAGCTTGGATTCCATTCACAGTTGACCATCAGCCGCCTATAACCAATGTGAGATTAACTTCAAATCAAATCACCAGGACTTTAAGCGGTAATTTTGTTTCTGAGTTTAATGATGATGTAACAGCTGTTTTGATATGCAATGACCAACCGCCACATGGTTTTGGTTGTGATCCAGATAAGATTTATTGGTGTTCTCCTAATACTTTTGGAGCAGTTTGTAATCCACAAACACAACAGTCAAGGACTTTGATACCAACAATAACCCAGAGTAAAACCATTTGTTTTAAATCAATTGATAATGATAATAATGCTGAGACAGCAAGTTGTGGTAATATTGAAATCAAACCAGGGATTGGGGTTAAAGTAGAAGAACCAAGCCATGGAGTGAGTGCGGTTTCGAGTTTTAATTTGACAATCAGCACCGGCATCTCAACAAGTTATTGCAGGTTTGGATTTATCAGCACAGCTAATTTTACCACCTTGACAGACCCAAGAAATGAATTTACTAAATTGACTGATTTTGAGCATCGGATAAATAATTTTACTGAGAATGAATTGATAGGTAATTTCCCAAGCAGCCCTGATGATAGTTTAAGATTATATGTGGCCTGTAATTTAACTAATGGCCAGATTTCTTTAGCAGAACCAATTGATTTGGTTTATGATCCAAGCAGGCCAAGCATTAGTTTGAGCACTAATCCGGCTTCACCAATTTCAGAAGGCGATTGGTTAGATATTGTGGTAAGTTCAGATGATAAGACTATCTGTAAATACAGTGCCACGGCAACAAGTTACAATGATATGCAGGGAACATTCCCTGATTATGGGACATCCCCTAATTATGATGATCCAATCTATAGAACTGGAGACCGAGAGCAAATTGGGATTAGTTCTGACGGTACTTACACTTATCACGTGGCGTGTGAAAATGAAGCTGAATTAATATCATTAGTCAAAGATATTACTTATGAAATTGATTTTACAGCCCAAGGAACAATCACACAGACCGCACCAAGCGGCTCAATCCAAAACCAAGATGTTTTATTAGAAGTTTGGACCAATAAAGCAGCAAATTGTTCTTATGCAGGCAGTTCTGAAATATATATGACCACAACAAATAGTTTGTATCATTCAGCAACTGAAAATGATTTGCCTGAAGGTATTTATAGTATTCCAGTGAGGTGTAGATTTGCAGCTGCTCAAGCAACAGCAACAAATAGCATTAGCTTTAAGATTGATCTAACGCCGCCAAGTATGGATGAGGTTGATGATGGAATTTATTCATGTTCTTTAGAAGAAGCTCATGTTGAATTTACAGCCACTGATAATTTATCTTCTGTAACTGACTTTGAGTATGAGTTATTGAAAAAAGGAACAAATGATTTGTTATTTACTGGAAACACAACGACAACAACGGTGACAGTGACTGGTTTGAATTTATCATTGGGAGATAATTATTATTTCAAGGCCAGGGCTAAGGATTCAGCAGGCAATTGGGGTTCATATAAGAATGGAGATGGATTTGAAGCAACTTATGAAAATAGAAGCGAGTGTATTGACCAAGGACCGCCAACTTTGAATTTTGTGAGGAATGAAACTTCTGAAGGGGTAAGGGTCAGCATTGATTGTGATGATGAAACAGGCTGCGAAAGCATTAGTTATGGCACAGCTTCCTCGGCTGAAGATTGCAATCCAACATTAACTTATCAAAACATTCCAATATTGTTGACATCAACGTCTTATATTTGTGCTGAAGCAAGTGATTCAGTGGGTAATGAAGTTAATAAAACTGAACGAGTGTTTGTGGGAGATGAGGATGGTGATGGTGTGGCGAATGCTTATGATAAATGTCTTGGGACAAGGGCAGGAGCAACAGTTGATGCAGACGGCTGTTCAAACAGACAGTTAAATCTTGATACTGACCATGACCGGCTGCCAGACTGGTGGGAAATCCAAAACGATTATCTGGATTGTTTATTTGATTTTCAAGAACAAGATTCTGATAATGATGGAGAAGATGATGATTTAGAAGATTATAATAATAATGGGATTTCAAATTATGATGAATTTTTGGCTGGGGATGATCCATGCGCTATAGATGATTCTGATAATGATGGAGTGCCGGATCATGTAGACAATTGTCCAAATACACCAGCCAGTGAAATTGGTTCAATTGATGACGATGTTAATAGTTTAAATTATGGCTGCGGACCATCTGAAATCTCTTCTTTAGGGGATGGAATTGATGATGCCTGGCGGGAAAGATATTTTGGCTGTATTCTATGTCCTGAGGCAGCAGCTAATGCTGATCCAGATGAAGATGGTTTGACTAATTTAGAGGAATATAACCTAGCGAGCCGTTATGGCCGGAGTACTAATCCAACCCGGAAGGACACTGATTTTGACGGCCATGATGATAAAACAGAAGTTGACAATAATTGGGATCCAACAGATGCTAATTCACCTGGTGAAGAAGAACCGTCAAATTTCTTAGCTTGGTTATTCTTGATTTTAGGATTATTAATGGCGATGGCGGGGATTGTAATAATTTTGATTTTTAAATTTAAGAAACCAAAGGCAAGGATGCCAGTGAGACCAGTGGCTCGTCCAGTGGTCAGACCAGTAATGAGACCAAGACCAGTGCCAAGGCCAGTGAGGTCAGCTAGATATGAGGAGTTGGTGGCAAGACGGAAGGCAGAAAGAGAAGCAGCTAGAAAATCAAGAATCAGCAAAGCGTTTGGTATTTTTGGCGGAAAAAAAGAACCTTTGCCTCATTTAACTAAAATTGTGACAAAAAAGGAAAAATCTGTTTTTGACCGGCTGACAGATGCAACTCATCATTATATGATTGGCAAGGATCATGTTGCTCCTCGATTAACCAGGGGAGAAAAAAATGTTTTTGAGGAATTAACCAAACAGATTAAAAAACCAACTAAAACAGAAGTGAGGAAATTCTTAAAGACAAAACCAAAACAAGAGGTTCATGAAGCCTTTAACAAATTAGTTGATATGATTAATAAACATGGAGGTGGCCGGAATTTCGACCATTTGAAAAAAAATGTCAAGAAAAAATAAAAATCCCCGAGGAATTTTTAATGTTAAGAACTTGTTCTTAACAAATAAAAAAGGAATTGTAATCGGGCAGGTTTTTATTTATATTATGGCAGTGGTAGTGTTTGCGGTGGTGTTGATTTTTGGTTACATGGCAATAACTGATTTTTTGGAGAAGGGAGAGAAAGTAGCTTATGTAATTTTTAAGAATGATTTGGAAAATGCAGTAAAGAATATTTATTCTGATTATGGTTCAGTAGTTGTTTACAATGAACAAAATCCCTTTCCAGTGCCAAGCAAATATGAAGAAGTTTGTTTTGTTGATTTAGACGAGGCAGTGCCTGATGATAGTTTTTGCGACAGAAAGCCATTGATTTGTGATGCCTGGCAAACTACTTATGATGCTGGTGGATGGGAGCAAGGAGACCAAAATGTTTTTTTAGATCCAATTGGCTTGGGGCCAATCAAGGTTTTTAAAATCAGGATTGATACAGATAATGATGGCGAAGGAAGAGGATTAAGTGATGATGATTACCTGTGTTTGACTGTTAGACAAGGCAGATTATTTATGCGGTTAGAAGGCAAAGGAGACCACGCACTTATTTCTCGGGTAACATGAAAAGAAAAAAGAAAGGGCAATTGGAAATAGGATTTAATTGGATTTACATATTGATTGCCGGGGCGGTTATCTTAATGTTTTTTGTTGGAATTGTAATTAAGCAGAAAGTTGTTTCTGAGCAGAAATTATCAGCAGAAGTATTGAGAAGTATTGAAGGGATTTTTACAGGCGCGGGTTTAAGTGAAAAGACAACAGGACCAGTGGATATACCGGAACTGACAATGAGATTTGTTTGTGATGATGAGACAGGTTATTCAGATTATTCAGTAGAGGGGTCGGGAGTGAGGGCAGAGACGCCCTGGCAGCCGATTTTTTCTCCGACCAAGATTAAAACTAAAAAATTATTAACCTGGACTTTGGAATGGAAATTTCCATTCCAAGTAAGTAATTATCTGTTTCTTTCTTCTCCTGAAATTAAATATTATATTTTTTCTGATGAATATCTCCTGCCAAACCTGTTTAATTTTGAGTATAATGTAATAACTTATGATCAAGTGAAATATACTGATGAGGAGCAAATCAGGCTGGTGTTTTTTGGTGATTTGTTAAATAATGGGGTGCTGCCTTTTGACCATGTTTTAAGGGATGTACCTGATGAAAAAGTAACAGCGGTTTTGTTTAGGGGAGAAGGTGTTGTTTTTTATGAAAAACAAGATGATAGTTTTGTTCAATTGGGAGAAGAGGTACCTTTGATTCCTTCGACAATGGATGAGAATGCCAATCTTTATGCAGCTATTTTCAGCACTGATCCTGATGCTTATGCCTGTAATTTGAAAAAAGGTTTGAAAAGATTAGAGATTTTGAGCAAGATTTATGGGAAAAGGATTAAAGCAATTCAAGATGATTATTTTTTGATTGATTCATTAAGCGCTTGTGCCTTTATGATTGATGAGGATTTGTTTTATGGCGCTTCATTGAGTTTAGAAGATATTGCGCAACGATGCCAAGAAGATATTACAAATTGCGTTAATATCAAAGGAACAGCTGATGAGATTGAAGGAATCAGTTCAAATTTTATAGCTAATACTGCTTGTCCGGTGATTTATTGATGAAAAGAGCACAGGTAAAAATGGGAGAGACAATTGCAATATTGTTTATTTTCTTTGTCTTGATATTGTTTGGGCTGATATTTTATTTTCAATTTCAAAAAAGCAGTTTTGAAAGGCAGAAAGTAGAATTGTTTTCAGAACAGTCAATTTCAAAATCACTGGTGGCTTCTTTTTTGCCTGAGTTGATTTGCAGCAGAAATGTGGCAGCAACTGTTAAAAACTGCATTGATTTAAAGAAATTGGAATTTGCTTCAGAGGAAATGAAGGATAATCGGGAGTATTATTTTGATATTTTTGGTTTTGCAGTGATTACAGTTGAAGAGATTTATCCTGGAAATGGGACTTGGGTTTTGTACAATCAAACACCTCCTGAGATAACAAGAGAAATCAACACACCAATCCCAGTTTCATTGTTTAATCCAGTTGAAAATACCTATTCATTTGGTGCTTTAAATGTGGAAGTTTACACGTAAAGGACAATTGGAAGTCTTTGGTTTAGTGATAGTGGTAATTTTAATATCTTTAGGAATGCTGTTTTTATTGAAATTTGTTCTTTTTAAGCCAGTAGGTGAGGAAAGGGCCACTTTTACCCGGGGCAAACTAGCTGAAAATACTTTGGGGGCTTTAATGAACACGGTGACTACCTGCCGGGCAGAGAGCAAGGTGACAATTTCTGATTTAATCCAGTATTGTGCTGAAAATCAAGATTGTGATGGGGGAGATAGCTGTGTTTTTTTAAAAGAGGTAGTGGAGGAGATATTAAGCAAGACTTTACAGGTTTGGAATAAGGATTATGAATTCAGGGTGGGGAGCGGCCCCGATAAAGTTGACATTATCACTCCAGTAGTGCATGAAGGCTGTCCCTTAGACAAGAAAACCGGGTTTCGTTATTTAAGGACACGGAGAAGAGAATTGCTGACAATTGAGCTGGATGTTTGTGATTAACAAAAGGTTTAAATAATCATATTTGTTAATAAATGGAATTATACTCAAAAGCGAGGTGAATTATATGAAAAGGAGAGGTCAAGGATTATCAATCACCACTATTATTGTAGCAGCAATTGCTTTGGTAGTTCTGGTGATTTTAATTGCTATATTTACCGGTAGAATTGCGCTATTTCAAAGAGGTGTGGGTGAAACAGGAGCGTGTGCTGGACTAATAACCTGCAGCGACTTTCAAAGTGCCAATGATTGCGAAGGAGTAGGCTGCACTTGGGACCCACAAAACACTCCAAGCTGTTCAGGAACAGCAAACAGATTTTGTGTTTCATATACCACACAAAGTAATTGTGAAGCAGTGGGCTGCACTTGGAGAGCAGATTAATTTTTTTATTTCTTTTTCATTAATTCTTTTGGATGAATATAATGCAGAAGTTTGAGCTCTTGATTTTGTCTGACGATGTAATAATCTATACTGGAATCAAAAGGACCAATTTTAGAATGGCATTGATAAGCAAAGATTTGATGAGGATTGGCCAAGGCCCTTAGTTTAGGGAGCTGATTGGTTTGGAGAAGTTTTATTTTTTGAACTCGGCATCTCATCAATCGAGTTCCTCTGACACCTGAATTAAAGGTTTTTCTTAAGTAAGCTTCATATTCTGGTAGGGGGCCGTAGATTTCCTGGAGTCCGGGGATTATTTTGAGATCAGCGTATAAAGAACGGAAGGTTTGATATTTTCTGGTTTTGAGGCTGTGGTAGAGACTTTGGAAGAGGTTTTTGACATCTTGTTCTAAAGGCAATTCAATTGCTGGGATTTTTGGTTTTTGGCCAAGTAATCTTTGGACTTTTTCCCAATCTTGAGCAAATTCCTTAGCGGCATAGAAAAGTTTGCCTTGGTGTTCTATTTTAGTAAGAGGCTGGCCAAGGATATTTTGTGTGATATTGGTTTCAGCTTGTTTGAGTAAAATGGAAATATTTTGCCGAAAGAGAGCATTAGCTTTTTGGAATTTGGTTTTATAACCAACGTAGTGGTTGATGACTGCTTGAACATCTTTTTTAGCCAAACTAAATTGAAGGGCTTTGAGTTTGTCCAAGGCTTCAAGATATTGGTCTTGGGTTTTTTTGAAGTCAACCTTTTCTTTAAGATAGTTGGGATGGTGCCATCTAAGCCAGAACATGGCGTCTTTTGATAACTGGATCTGTTTTTCAAGAGCTTGAGTGTGGGCATTGCACATAAGCAGTTCTTTTTGTAATTCTGTTTGGTTTTCTTTGGTGGCTCGAGGCAGAAGAATCTTAATAGCCTGGACCTTTTTTTCTACTTCTTGTTTTTTTTGAAAGTAATCAGTGATGTCTTTTTCAAAGTCGAGGATATTTTGTTGTTTGAGCTTTTGCCTGATTTCTTCAGATGTTTTCATAGATGAAAGCAGGGAAGAACCGTCAAGAGAAAGATTTTGAACTAACTGATCTATAGTTGTATTTTTATCTTGACGCCATAATTCTTCTTTGTTTTGGTAAAGTTTTTCTTGATTAAAGAAGTGAAAAGCTTCTAGAAGTATTTCTTTGAATTTCTTTGAATTTTTTTGATAAACTTCTGGGGTGAGGCGATCAACAAGACCTTTTTGGCGGTAAACAAAGAAATCGCGTCCAAACATTTTTTTTCGGTATTGTTCAAGTTGAGTTTGTTCTTGAGCATGAACTGGTCTGCAGACTATAAAATCAAGAGTTTGAGTTCCTCCGAAAATCAATAATCCCGTTAAAATTCCCCGGCGGATAATATCTGACATGAGGTTAATCTCATGGTTTTGGAAGTATATATTTTTTCTGTTTTTTTATTGAATTTAACCATAAAGAATATAAAGAGAATAAGATTTATTTAAAGCATGGAAAAAAAGGGAACGAGCTTTGTGATGACAGTTATTGTGATAGCGGCACTTCTATTAGTAGTAATGGTAATCTTATTAGTGTTTTTTTCAGATAAGTTTACTCAATTTAGTGAAGAAACAGAAAGCTGTTTGTTTAAAGGCGGAGAATGTGTAGACAGTTGTACAGACGGGAGAGAAGTAGACGCAAAATGTCCTGAAGGGAAGGTTTGTTGTGTTGGGGGATAGCATGAAAAAGGGACAAAGCAGAGAAACAGTGATATTTATTGTGGCGATTATTTTAGCAATAATGTTGTTATTATTTGTAATGGGGATTTTGGTTTATACATACTATGGCAAAGATTTTTTACCTTAATAAAAAAGGAGTTTCAGCAGTTGTAGGGTCGCTAGCAATAATTGTGATTGTGATAATCACATTTTCTTTATTAGCAGGGATGTTTGGCTGGTTTGCTAAAGAGTCAAAAGGAAAAGCAGCTGAAGATTTTTGTTTTATCACCAATGCAGTTAATGTAGGTATTTTGCCGCAGAAAGCGCGGACTTTAGGCGTGGAGTTAAAAGGCTGCCAGACAATTGACAAACAAGACATTCCTTTTGATGAATTCAGGTCTTCAAAGTATATTGACAGAAAAGAGGGGGCCAAGGCTCAGATTGCAGCGATGATAGCCCAATGCTGGAAAAACTGGCTGGAAGGAATTAGGGATGAAGACGGTGAGAATGAAGATGTGTTTGCAACGAGTTATAAAGATACAGGTTTTGATAAGGAGTGTTTTGTTTGCAATACTTTTAGTTTGGATAAAAAAACAGGGATGATTGGGAGAGGAGAATTGAGCCGTTATTTAGCAGGAACCCCTTATATTATTCATGACCCAAGTGATAAATGTGATAGTGGGGGCGGAGGTTATTGCCATGATATCTGCCCAGAAGATTTTCCACGTGAGATACGATCAAAAAAATGTACTTTGGGGCAAAGATGTTGTGTAGCAACAGATACCCGAGACGAATGTAAAAATAAAGGAGGAAGATGTGAAGAAGCTTGGTTTAGTCAATTGGAACCTGAAGGAGAAAAGTTCTGGATCAAGTATGATAAGTGGTCTTGCAGAAAAGGAAGCTGTTATATCAAACAAGAAAATTTCTTTAGTTATGTTGATTATGTGCAAAGGTCTAAGGGACCAGGGATGATTGTTTTTAGCAAGTCAGTCGTAGAAAATAATTTGACACCTGGGTATCAATATGCCATTGTTTTTAATGAAGATACAACTGCTGATGAATTGATTGGAGTGACAGCCGGAGCAGTTACCGGAGTCACTTTGACAGTAGCAGGAGGAGTAGCCGGAACTCTGATAGCAAGTAAATTAATAGCAACAGGAGGGGCAATCGGAACATTGATTACACCAGGAATCGGAACTGTTGTAGGACTTGGAGTGGGGGCGTTGGTTGGATTTGGCTTGGCTTATACTGGATATGAAGCAGGCAAGGCCATAGCAGCATCAGAGTTAGTTGAATTAAAGGAAATTGATCAAATCATGATTGCAGAAGTAAATGAAGTGCAAGACCATTGTAAAATTGAATCTGGGGTGTAGTAAATGAATAAAAAAGGAGATGTGGAGATGAGTACAGTGATTATCTTTATAATAATCGCACTTTTTATAGTAGCAGCCATTTTTATAATAGCTGGGTGGGTGGGTTTGATACCAGGTTTGTTGAAATGATTCAAATGAATAAAAAAAGAGCAGCTGTACCTATAGACAAAATGATTGTTTTGCTAATTTTAGTTGCTTTTGCAGTGGTATTTGGGATAATAATGTTTGATCAATTATTTCCTGAAGCTTCTGAATCGGTGATTGAGTCAGTCATATCAACTGTACCCGGACAAGCTGACGAAATTCCTGAGACCGAAGTTCAAATTGATGCCAATATAGAAGAAGCTTATGACAAGTTTATTGAAATTATTGAGGAAAATAAAGAAAAGGGGGGGCCTTGTTTTTTTCAATATAATAAATTACCTAATTTAGGCAAAAATTCAATTAAACTTTCTGATGAAGGTGAATTTCTGACTATAGTCCTTAATAATGATTTAGGCCAGCAAGCAAAGTGGAGGCAGATTACTGGTTTGAAGTTGTGTGTAGTGGCTGGAAAAAAAGATGGTGAAGTAGTAGCTCAGAATTTTTATGAAAATTATTTAAAAGATTCATTATCAAGAAAAAATTCAAATGATTATAATGAAGCAAATGAGATTTTGATATTTAAAGATGAAGATAATCTAGGATATAAGATAGTGGGGGCTGGTCTAGTAGAAGGGCAGAGAGAAAACAAGCAATTATTATATGTCCCTGAAAAAGGTAAGATTTGTTTTTTACCGACTTTCGGAGGATGGGGTAGTGATTGGGGTTGTGATGCAGACGAAGAAGGCCTGGATAATGATTGTTTTGATACAGCAGATATAAATAAGTTTATGCAAAAGAAGTGTTGATAAAGAGTAAATAATATAAAGGTTAATTCTTTTTTAGAGGTTATGAATAAAAGAGGAGAGGGAATGCCGATAGAGCTAATAATCATATTTGGTATTGCAATAGTAGCAGCTATTATCGTTATTCTTTGGCTGGGCGGAGGATTTTCCATATTCAAGTCTTTTACTTCAATTCAACTTGGAGAAGCAGGTGACCTGGATCATGATGATATAGCTAATCGTCAAGATGCCTGCAAATGCCAGGCCGGGCCAGTTCGAAATGTGGGTTGTCCAGAAGGGATTGATCCAGATAATGTTTCTATAAGCGACCGATATAAAGGATGTCCGCAAGAATATTGTGACCAGTTCAAGATTAAAGGCTGTCCAGATAATCCACATACTTAAAATGAAGCAAAGAGGTTTTCTAAGTCTAAAAGCATTAGTGAGACTAGCCTTGGCGATAATTTTGTTAATAGCAGCGGTGATGATTGGTTGTGAGGTATTTGAATGGGCCATAGGAGAAGATAAGAGTGCTGAAGAGCATTTTAAGGAGAGATTGGTGCCGAAAGTTATTGAGGTTGCGGCATTGGAGAAACCTGATTTTAAGTCAGTGAGTATGACTATGGAAGAAGATACTTTTATTGTTTTTTTTGGAAACGGGCATGAGAAAGTGTATATGTATTCGCCACCAGAATCTCGTTTTTTGGGCATTACTACTATATGGTCAGCTGATCATTATTTCAATAGGCCGGCTAAGTGCGGCGATGAAGGTTGTATTTGTCTTTGTCTTGAATATACTAGAGAGAAGATTGAAGGCACAAAAGAAGATTCTAATATTTTTTGTAAAAATTCTATTTGTGAAACTGTAGGGGATTTTGATTTCCAACGACCAGCTATAACTAGTGTTGGTTTTTATGGAGAAACATACCGAGAGAATTATAATTTTGAAGGCGGGGCAATAATCCAAAGAAAATTTTTAACTCTGCTGGATGCAGAAACTGGTAAGGAAATTGAACAGCCACAAACCAGTGCTATCTATATCGAAAAAGGGCCCGGTAATTTAATTGGGATTTGTGAGACAAGAGAAAAGTCATGTTTTGAGTAAATTATTTAAACTCAAATTCTTTGTTTAGGGATATGCAAAAAAGAGGTCAGACTTTAACACTTAAACCTATTATAGAAATAGTAATTGCAGTATCGGTGGTAGCTTTCTTAATGGCTTTGGGGGTAGCTTTTGGCGGCCATGAAATATTTCAACAAGAAAGGGCAGCCAGAGACGGCGCTTTATTGGTCAATGATTTGTATACTTATCCAATGAATGCTTGGGTGAAGTATCCTTACAATGTTTCTAAATATTCTTTTGATTTTTGGGACAATCATGTCAAAGTTTTAAGGGGCAGAGAAGATTTAGCGCCTGGAACACATGGCCATGTTAAAAAATGGGAAGACAAGCAATTAGCCATTGACGAAAAGGAGAATTTTTATTTGTTTGTCAATAACAAGGAGTTTGGAGTCAGTGAAAGCCTACCTGCATTAAATAAATTTCATTGTGAAGGCACCAGGGATAAGTTAAGAAATCAAGAAATCTTGTTTGAGATTGAAGAAAAGTTTGAATTGGCGGTTATTAGAATTCGATCTAAGTTTTATGAAAAAACAACACTAGGATGCCGGGGGTGTTCAGGGATTTCTTCAATAAATGCTGAATCTGTTAATATTAAATTAGAATCTGGTGAAAATGGCAAGTTCAAAGCTTATTTTTATTATGATTCTGAAGAAAGCAGGGACTTAGGATGCTTTATTTTAAATGAATTGTTAGATGAATTTCCAGGAGTTAAAGCAAGTTTAATTCCAAGTGATAAACTAGAAGAAGGGAAAACCAGTTTAATTTTAAAATTTGGAGATGAAAGTGCTGAAAGAATTGGCGAGGCTTTAGTCAAGGGTTTTGAGGAGTATTATGAAACTTAATAAAAAAGGAAGCTGGGTGATTGACTCAATGCCGTGGATGGCATTATTCATCATAGTGGTTGGAATAATGTTTGCTTTCTTTTTAGTGTTTTTATTTAGCAGTTCAAGTAGTTTATATATAATCCCGCCTGGAACAGAGGAAATCATGTTCAAGGAAAGATTTTTAGGGGATTGTTTTTTGAAACCAAATGAATTAACTGGAGAGTTTAGTTCTGTGATTGACTGGGATAAATTTGACCAAGAACACTTGAATGAGTGTTATAATATAGGAGAAGAATCAAGGCAATTGGGTTTTAGATTGAGGTTAAAAGTGGGCGATGAAGAAAAGGCAATATCAACAAGAAATTGGAAGGAAAAACCAGTTTCTGGTGAAGGACAAGAAGTCAATGTTTGGAAAAATAATGAGCAATTATTGGGTGATTTGTTGATTGAGGTTCAAGATGCTAAATAAAAAAGGACTGGCACCAGATGATTTTATTCCCTTTTTATTTGTTTTAGTTGCCTCTGTTTTCTTTTTAGTTTTTATGGTAGCCAATAATGTTTTGCATGCTAATTCAGTTAGTGAAGAAGTTAATGAAATTAAAACAGGTATATCTTCAATCAGGGCACTTAATAATTATTTAGATAATGAAGTGGTTTACAAAGGAGAAAAAATGAGAAGGATCGACATGATGGCGATAATGGATGATGATGAAGATGAGATTATTGAAGAAATCAAAGAAGAGATAAGCGGGCTGCTTGACCCGATTCAAAAAGAATGGTGGTTTGAATTGAGGAACGGGGAAGAAAAAATCCTTTCCACAGGCAGCGGAGTGCCAATACCAAAACAGATTGGTAAATTTGAAGGCTGCACTTTGCCTTATTTGTTTGGTAAAGAAAAATTATTTGATACTGAATACCGGGTTGATTTGCCTCAGGGAGGACGATTGCTGCTATGTTATTAAGATCAAAAAAAGGAATGGTTTTGTATTACATTATCTTAATTGGATTTTTATTTGCTATAATTTATTATTTTTTAAGTGCTCATTATGTCAAACCAGCAAATCAACCTGGATTTGCTGGTGAGATGCAGTTAAAGTTTTTAGAAGAAGCAAGCAAGGTCCAAGGAAAAAGATATTATTTTGAACAAGTAGCTAAGGAAAGCGCCCACGAAACAGCAAGAAATATATCTTATTTAGGTGGTTTTAGGAATCTTAATTTAGACTGCGGTATTGTTGGCTCAATTAGTTTTTGGAATAATGAGACAAACTATTGTTGGCCCGAATATAAGAAGAATTTCTTAATTTCTTTTGATAATAACTTTTTAGAGGAGATTAGTGAGACTGGAATTAATTATGATTATTTTGTGAAAGAGAAGACTTTGGTGGGGGCAGCTGATGATGTTTTATTAGAGGATTTTAATTATGGCGGGAGGTTATTGGGGCAGTTGGCCTGGAGGCCTTCGTTTAGTGTTGAGATTGATTATAATCTTGATGAGTACGAAGATTTGTTTGCTTATGCCAGGGAATTAATTGTGGGTTGTTCAGAAGAGGGAGAAGGTTGTATTGATAGAAAGTTGGGAGAGTTTAATGCTGAAAGTGATTTGAAATGGCAGAAAGGAGATTGTACTGGTACTTTTGATGATGTGGGTGATGGGAGAAGGGTATTTTGTGTGAAAGGTAAAAAATTAAGAGTTTTTGATGGAGAAGAGTATGTTGAGAAGCAAGTCGAGTATCAATTTGGATTGAATTTTGCTGGAGAAAAAGAAGCCTTAACTTAGTATGTTTTTCAAAATACAAATCTATTTAAATAAAGCATAATTCTGGAATAATGATGTTTAAGATACCTTTAGAACAGGTCAAGGAAAAAATAAAGAAAGGGGCAAATTTAACTGATGGTGAGTTAGCTAATAGAATAAAGCAAAAGATGGAAAAACTTTCCAATCTGATTTCTGAAGAAGGAGCCTGCCATATTATTGCCAATGAATTGAAAGTGCAACTTTATGACGGGACTGAAAATAAGGTTCAAATAAAGGAGATTAAGGCGGGAATGAGGGGAGTTGAAGTTACCGGGAAGGTGATGAGGAAATTTGAGGTGAAGGAGTTTTCAACTGGCGAAAGACAAGGCAAAGTGGCGTCTTTTGTAATGGGTGATGAAACTGGAATGGTAAGGGTTACTTTGTGGAATGACCAAGCTGATAATCTTAATAAGTTAAACGAAGGAGATGTAGTGCAGATTAAATCTGCTTATGTGCGGGAAAATCGGGGGGTTAATGAGCTGCATATGAACACCAACAGTGAACTGGAAATCAATCCAGCTGGTGTTACTGTAGGTGAAATCAAGGAAGTGCAGTCCCAAGTTGAGAAAGTCAGGAAGCAAATCAAGGACTTAGCTGAAAATGATTCTAATGTGGAAATATTGGGAACAATTGTGCAGGTCTTTGATTTGAGATTTTTTACTGTTTGTCCTGACTGCAATAAACGAGTTTATGAAAGAGAAGGAAAGTTTAGCTGTGGAGTACATGGCGATGTGGTTCCTTCTCAAAATTATGTCATGAATGTGTTTTTAGATGATGGGAGCGAGAATATCCGGACTGTTTTTTGGAAAGAGCAGATTTTACGGTTGCTGGGGAAAACAGATGCTGAAGTTTTGAAGTATAAAGACGAGCCAACTGCTTTTGAAGAAGTTAAGAATGATTTGTTGGGGAATATTGTGAAGTTAGTTGGTCGGGTTAATAAGAATGAGATGTTTGATAGGCTGGAATTTAGTGCTCAGCTGGTTTTTCCTGAACCTGATGCTCAGGAAGAGATTGATAAGTTAAATTAATATAATTTAAGATATTTCTAAGTTAAAAATGATGGGAAGAACCCATTTAGCATTTGGAGTATTGGCAGGATTAATGTTCATGCCATTTTATCATCATAATTTGATTCTTTATTTTGTATTGGTTTTGATTGGCGCTTTACTACCGGATATTGACCATGAAGGTTCTAAAATCAACAGTATTTTTCCAATTACAAGGTGGTTGGCTCGGTTTTTTAAGCATCGCGGGTTTTTTCATTCTATTTTTCCGCCGTTGATTATTTTTGGGGCTTTGTGGTATTTTAATTGGGGTTATATTGGCATTGCTTTAGGTGTGGGTTATTTGTCACATTTGTTTTCAGATGGTTTGACCAAAATGGGTGTTAATTTCCTCCATCCAGTGGCTAATCTACATCTGGCTGGGTTTATAGAAACAGGCAAAGTTGCTGAGAATGTGGTGTTCTTTGCAGTGATTGTTTTATCGATTGTTAAGGTTGTGAGTTTGGTGGTTTGATTTATATATTGAAGATTGATAAACTTTTAATATAACTCTTGTTCTTTATTTATGATGGTTGATGAAAATGATTTCCATTGGTTTGATTATCAAGTGTGTCATTATTGTATTAATCTAATGAGAGGTAGTCATAGAGATGGTTATAATGAAGGATGTGGATTAAGAAAAAGCGAGGAAGGAAAATTTGCTAGAATTACTTTAGGAGACCAAATTGCTGAATTGAAAGAGTATGAAATAGACTCTGTTGATGGCTCAGTCGGTTGTGAACAATTTAGTCCAAGTGGTGTTCCTGCTCATCCAATAGTTCTTGAGCGATTAATTAAACAAAATCAGAAATGTGCTAGTATCCCGTCTGATCCTAATGCAACTGAAACTTCTTGGGATCTTTGTGATAAGATAGACAGAGTTTTACCTCAAAAAAATAAAGTTGATTATACAAAAATTCAGTAAATTTCCTTAAATTTAAGCCAAAATAAAGGGCACTCCCCACACTAGACAACCCCACAAAGACTATATAAATGATTTCTGTTTTACTATGTTTGTAACTGATCTTTGGATTGGTTATGCCTCGCTGTGGTTCTAAGGATCATGGTTTGAAATAAAATGCGAAAAGCAAGGGGTGTTTTAAATGAAAACACAAGAAATTAATTTATCTGGCAACATGCCGGAAAAAAAGTTTAGGGCTGGAGCTATCTCAGCAACAGTCTGGTCAAATAAGACCAAAAATAAAACCGGAGAAGAGGTCTCCTACAAAACTATTTCTATGGAACGGTGTTATAAAGATAAAGAAGGCAACTGGAAGAATACAAACTCAATGAGAGTTAATGATCTGCCAAAGGCTTGGACTGTTCTAATGGAAGCATACAAGTTCTTGGTCTTTAAAGAACAAGATATGTTCAAGGGTGAATAAAAAATGAGTAAAGAAAAAGTAATTCGTAAAGATATTGTAAAACAAGAAGAACCTGATTATACTTCGAAAGAAGTATCTGAAGCATTGAATTCAACAAAACAACAGTCTTCGAAAGAAAAAGAATTAACAATCAAGGACCTGCCTGGTGTTGGGGCAGCAACTGCTGAAAAACTGGAATCTTCTGGTTTTAGAGATTTGATGGCAGTAGCAGTAGCATCACCAGGAGAGTTGATTGAAACAGCTGGTGTTAATGAAGCAGCAGCCAGAAAGATGATCAACGCAGCTAGGGATTCCATGGAAATGGGTTTTGAAACTGGCGATGCTTTGTTAGCCAGAAGAGAAACTGTTCGAAAGATCAAGTCAGGTAGTTCAGCTGTTGATGCTTTATTGGGCGGAGGTTTTGAATCTTCGGCAATCACTGAGTGTTTTGGTGAATTTGGTTCTGGAAAGACCCAAATCGGCCATGTTCTAGCAGTCAATGTTATCAAAGAAGATCCGGAAGCAATTGTGGTTTACATTGATACTGAAAATACTTTCAGGCCAGAAAGAATCAAGCAATTGGCCGAAGGCGCTGAATTGGATCCTGACGAAACTTTGAAGAAAATAATGGTAGCTAAGGCTTATAATTCTGACCATCAGATGTTACTGGCAGAAAAAGTTGAGGATTTAATCAAAAAACAAGGTTTGAATGTCAAGTTACTGGTAGTTGATTCTTTGACAGCACACTTCCGAGCTGAGTTTATTGGTCGTGGCACGCTAGCAGAAAGACAGCAGAAGTTGAACAAGCATATGCATGTCCTGCTTAAATTAGCAGATACACAAAACATCTGTGTTTATGTGACTAATCAAGTTATGGCTAAGCCAGATACGTTCTTTGGTGACCCAACCCAAGCAATTGGCGGACATATTGTAGCCCATGCCTCAACTTTCAGGATTTATCTGAGAAAAGGTAAAAAAGGATCAAGAGTAGCTAAGCTGGTAGATTCGCCTTCAATGCCAGAGGGAGAAGCTCCTTTCTATGTCAAAGGCAGTGGTTTGGTGGATTTCAGTTAAATTTTTTTTCTTTTTATTTCAATTATTCTAATTAGCACAACCCACACTGGACAACTCTACAAAAGTTATTTAAATATCAAATTCTTTAAATTAATTGATGAAAAATAAGAATTATACTTTACATCCTGTAGAAACTTATAATTTAGTAATGAAAATTAGAAAAGAAAAAAAATGTGGGGTTAAAAAAATTAAAAGATATTTGAATAATTTTGGGATCGACATAGTTGATGGTACTATCAAGGGGTGGATATATCGAAATAAAAAACCATTTGTATTAAAAATTATCAAACAAATTTCAAAAAACTCAAAAAAATTAACTCAAGAGAAAGCATATATCTTAGGAACACTTTGTGGTGATGGTTATGTTTCTACAGATTACCGTATTGGATTATCTGTTTGTGATAAAGAATTTGCAGATTATTTCCAACATTGTTTAGAGAAGATTTATGGGATTAAGTGTTCAAGAACAGTTAGAAAAATAAAATATACACCGTTTTGTGAAAATCCAAAACCCCAATATATTGTTTCACTTGTTTCTAAATTAGTTGTTAAAGATTTGCAAAGATATTCTGAATCTTTCAAAACAAAAGAGTGGAAAGTACCTATTCAAATCAGAGAGTCTCCAAAAGAGATCCAAGCAGGTTTTATTAAGGGATTGGCTGATTCAGAAGGGAGCGCGAGATATCGGAAGGGGCATTCCGAAGTCAGTATTTGCTCTGGAAATGTGTTTAGTCTTAAAATAATAAAAAATCTTTTGAGAGATACTTTTGATATTACTTCTTATTTTGGGGATAATGGTAATGGAGTATCAGTTATTGGGATTGGAAATTATATTTCTCTTGAGAAATTTTATAATGAAATTGGTTTTATTATCAAAAGAAAACAAGATAATCTGAGAAAATCATTGCTTTCTTACAAGCGAAAAGGGATTAGGAGATATTCTGAAAACTTCAAGTTTCAGGCAATGGATCTTTTGAACCAAGGTTTTAAACATAGAGAAATAGCTAAGTTATTAGAAACAAGCCACTCAAATATTTATGATTGGGAAAAATCTCATTTCCAAAAGTTTTTACCATAATATTTTTAAACTATCTCTCTATAAAGTTACCTAAATCAAGCTTTGCTTGATATTAGACCATAAAAGGTGAAATAAATAAAATGAATGGAAGAAATAATTTTGCCCCAGTTAAAGAGGGCGATGAATTAGAAGTAAAAATAGAGGCTGTCGGTGAAAAAGGCGACGGTATTGCTAAGGTTGATGGTTTTGTTTTATTTGTGCCAAAGACCAAAGCAGGCGAAGTTGTTAAAGTAAGAGTGACCAGAGTCTTGAAAAACGTTGGGTTTGCTGAGAAGATTGGTGAAAGTCAAGCACCAGCAGAACAATCACAAGAAGCTGTGGCTGAAGAACCTCAGGAAGAAGAGCCAGCAGAGCCAGAACAACATTACGAAGATACAGAAGATTTTGGTGAGGAACCTGCTGAAGAAGCAGCAGAAGAACCTAAAGAAGAATAAAGTTTTTAAATTTCTCTATTATTTTATTTTTTATGAGATGTTTTATAGCAGTGGCTGTGCCTAATCGGACAAAAGCCAAAATAAAGGAGATTCAGCAAGAGATAGAAAAAACAGAAGCTAATTTAAGATTAGTCAATCCCAATAATTTACATTTAACAATTAAATTCTTAGGAGAAATTGATGAAAACCAGATTGAGGAAGTCAAGACGTTTCTTTCAACTTTAAAAGAAGAATCTTTTGAAGTTTCTGTCAAGGGGGTGGGTGTTTTTCCAAGTGAAAATTATATGAGAGTGATTTGGATAGGCTTGGAGAAAAATAAAGAAAAGTTTCTCGGTTTAATGCAAAAGGCTGATGATAATTTAAATAAAATAAGGGAAGAAAAAAGAAAACCCAAAGCTCATCTAACGATAGCAAGAGTAGCAATGCCTAATGAAAAATTAAAAGTTTTGCTCAGAAAATTAAAAGATGTTGAAATTGGAAAGATAACTGTGAGTTCAATTAAATTAATGAGAAGTAAATTATCACCAAAAGGAGCTGAGTACAGCACTTTAGCTGAATTTAAGCTGAAATAAGCGTAATATTTATAAACAACTTCTCAAAATTTAACTTAAAAGCCGAGTTGATGAGTTAGCCGAAAGGGATCATCAACATCCTGAAAAATCTCTTGATTTTTGGGACACAAAAAACCTCTGGTTTTTTCGTGCAACTGCAAGGCGATAAAAAGCAGTTGAGAGATATTCTCAATCTGTTTGGAGAAAACTGAAATGTCAGAACAAGAAACATTTTTAATACCAACTGCCACTTATTTGAAGAGTGGAGTCCATATTGGTACAAAATTCAAAACAAAATATATGAAGAAATTTATTTACAAAACCAGACCTGATGGTTTATCAGTTCTTAATCTACAACAAATTGATGAAAGAATTGCAATAGCTGCTAGTTTCTTAGTTCAATATGAACCTGAAGATATTTTAATTGTTTCAAGAAGAGAAAATGGCTGGAGACCGGTCAAGATGATGGAAAAATATACTGGTATTAGGGGAGTTGTTGGCAGATATCCGCCAGGAATGATGACTAATCCTAATTTGGAAATTTTTTCTGAACCTAAGATTGTTTTGGTGACTGATGCCTGGCCGGATAGAAATGTTGTCATGGATGCTAATAAAATGGGTATCCCAGTAATTGCATTATGTGACACCAATAATCAATCTAATTTTATTGATTTAGTGATTCCATGTAATAACAAAGGCAAGAAATCTCTAGGGCTTTTATTTTATCTTTTAACAGTAGAATTTATGAAGAAAAAAGGCATGTTAAAGGAAGGAGAAGAGCCAAAGTTTACAATTGATGACTTTACAGAGAAGTAATTCCTTTATTTATTATTTTAAATTTTATTTTTCTTTCTGGAAGAGATCGATGTTTTCTGAGGTACGCTTCTCGAACACCGTTTTTATAACTTTTAAGTTCAATTAAACATTTACTGCCATTCTTAAGCAAATCACCGCCAACCATGTTAACTTTGTCTTTTTCTTTGAAATCAGCATAGACTTGATTAGCAATCAAGACAGGCAGCTTGTATTTGCGAGCAATGGCCATCAAATAAGAGATTTGCTGGCCAAGAGTTGAATTAACTTCATAGATTTCTTTGGTCTGGCCAAGCTCTAAACGATAAAGCATGGAAATAGTATCAACAATAATCAGGCCAATTTTTTTGTTAATAACTTTCCTGACATCTTTGAAAACCTTTTTTTGCTCTTCAAAATTGGTTGGTTTAAAGAATAAGGTATTTTCTAAAACTCTTTTATAATGTCTAGTAATCTGCTTTAAGCGTTCAACAGAAAAACTACCTTCAGTATCAATGTAAATTATTTTTTTGCCGTGGCCAGCTGCCCAAATCAAAGGCAATAAACAGAGATTGGTTTTGCCGCTGCCAGAAGGGCCGTAAATAGTGGTAATAATACCTTTTTCATAGCCACCATTTAAGAATTTGTCCAAAAGAGGATGGCCAGTTGGAATCTTCATCTTAATTCTAGGGAAGTTTATTTTTAAATATCTTTCGCAGATTTTATATAGGGATTAGCTTTAAAATTCTACGATGAAGCTAAAATATTATCACTGGATTTTGATAGCTTTATTGATCTTAACTTTAGGTAGTCGCTTATTTTTTGCTTTTCAAACACCTTATTTTGATCATGATGCTTATTTTAATCTGAGACAGATAGAACATATTAAAGAAACAGGCCTGCCTTTGTATGAAGATGATTTATCATATGGGGGTCGAACTAATTATTTTCCACCATTTTTTCATTATGTTTTGGCTTTTTTTAGCTTATTTTTGCCAGTTACTTTAGTGGGCAAAATCATTCCCAACTTAATGGTCTCTTTTTTAACATTGATTGTTTTTTTAATTGCTAAAAAGATAACTAAAGATAATAATGCAGCTTTATTTGCTGCTTTTATCTCGGGTTTTATTCCGGTTCTATTTGCTGAGACAATTAATTCCGTATCTGAATTGACTTTAGTGATACCTTTGGTTTTTTTAGCGCTATATTATTTAATGAATTTACAACAAAAAAAGTTTCTTTATGGTTATTTAATCATTATTGTAATCCTTTCCTTGACTCATGCCTCGACCTTTTTATTAATTTTAGGATTGATTTTTTATTTGATTTTTTCTGAGGTAGAGATTATCAAAAGAAATAGGAATGAAACAGAGTTGATTTTATTTTCAACTTTAATCTTTATCTGGATCCAAACATTATTTTATAAAAAAGCCTTTTTGATGCATGGAATTTCTTTGGTTTGGAAAAATATGCCAGCTGATATTATCGCCAGCCATTTTTCAGAAATAACTATTTTAGGCACAATTATACAAGTTGGCTGGCTGCCATTTTTTTATGGCGTTTATTTGATGTTTAAATATATATTTAAGGAAAAAAATAAGTATATTTATACTTATATCTCATTAGCTCTGCCTGTGGTAATCTTGCTTTGGTTAAAGTGGATTGAGCCAAGTTTAGGTTTGATATTCTTAGGAGTGACGCTTTCTGTTTTATTTCCTGAATTTTATGTCATAACAGTAAATTATATCAAAAAAACAAAGTTTTCTAAATTTAAGTATATCTTTCCAGTTTTATTAACAATAACATTTGTAGCGACTTCATTTTTGCCAGCAGTATTTTTAGCAGGCCTTCAATTAGAAAGAACAGTGACTGAGCCAGAGATCCAAGCTATGGCTTGGTTAGAAGAACAAGAAGGGGACGTTGTCTTAGGAGCATTGGAAGAGGGATTTTTGATTAATTTTTTAGCCCAAAAAGAAAATGTTTTTGATGATAATTTCTTACTGATTGAAAATAGTGAAGAGATAGCTAATGACGTCAAAACAATTTATACAACTAACTCTAGAATTGAGGCAGTAGAATTATTGAATAAGTATAAGGTTGATTATATTGTGGTATCAGATAAAGTTAAGGAAGATTATCAAATAAAAAAACTTTATTTTAGAGATGAAGACTGTATTAGGAAAGAATACAAAGGTGAGATTGAGATTTATAAAAATAATTGTGAAGTAAAAACCATGGTAATATGAAAATAAAATTAACTGAAAGGAAAATTGTCTTGTTTATCTTTATTTTGACAGTGATGGTCTTATTGTCGCCTTTGGCGCTGAGGTATTTTTCAGGCAATACAACTTTGATGGGAACCGAGAGCTACCTTCATTTAAAATTAGCCAGTAATCCAGATGTTCTGTTCCAGCCAAGATTTTTCACACCTTATGATTTGATTTTATTTGGGTTGAATAGCCTAATTCAAAGTAATGTTTGGGCTCTTATTTTATCAATCGCATTGGGAATTGGGACAGTTTTATTATTTAATAATTTTTTAAGAAAATTTGACTTAACTAATGAGCAAAGATTTTTTATCTTAGTTTTTTTAATTTTATCGCCAGCCTTTATCTATGCCTTTGTTTTTGCTAATCAATACAGTTTGGTGGTTTTCTTATTAATTTTAATTGCCAATCTCTTAAGTGTTAAAGGGCATTTGAAATATCTGACAATTCCTTTTCTTTTATTCATACCTTTTTTCGATGTTCTGACTTCGTTGGTTACTTTTGGAGGATTGCTGATTTATTGGCTGTTAAAAAAAGAAAAAGCAGTATTTTATTTAGGGATAGGTTTTTTGGGGTTAGTAGTTTTAATTCAAATTTTATTTCCACAGCCCTTAACTTACGAACCAATTTTAGGACATAGTTTTTTTGAAGAATTTTTTTCTGATTTAGGTGGTTTAAAAGGTCTAAGTTTATTTCATCTTTTTTTAGCGGTTGTAGGATTAATAACAACCTGGAAGGAAAGAAAGATTTATTATTTTGTTTATCCGACGATAATTTTCTTAATTTTATTTTTTGCTTTTGTCAATGAAAACATAGTGATTTATCTTAATTTTATTTTAGCTTTTTTTGCCGGTCAGGGGTTGATGTGGTTATGGAAAAGAAAGTGGAAATTGAATTTTTTAAAGAATCTTTCAATACTCCTTATTTTAATCGGATTGGTTTTATCAATAGGAAGTTATGTAACTCAAATCAGCCAATCACAACCAAATGATCCCACTAAAGAAAGTTTGTTGTGGTTAAGGGACAATTCCCGGCCACATGAGATTGTTTTTTCCTATCAAGGCAAGGAGTTTTGGATTGAGTCAATAGCAGAAAGAGAGTCATTTTTAGATGCTTATGATCAAGGATATAAAAACAAATTAAAGATAGCTGATGATATTTTATATTCAAGAGATCTAAAGCTAACAACTCAATTATTAGAAGATAATAAAATCAAATATATTTGGATTGATTTAGAAATGGTGGGCGGCCAAGTCTGGAAAGATGAGGATGAGGGTTTGTTGTTTTTATTTAGAAATCCACGTTTTAAAAATATTTACAATAAAAAAGGAGTTGAAATTTGGGAATTTAATTGAAAATGGATTTGATCATATATGTTTTATGGGTGACTTATTTTTTCTCATTATTTTTTGCTGTTTTTTGGCTGATGACTTTTTTGACTGAGGGCATCGGGATAAAAGAAAAAAAATTAAAAAAATTCCCCTTGATTTCAGTTGTGATTCCAGCTTATAATGAAGAAAAAAGTATTCAAGAAAGTATTAAATCGGTTTTAAAATTAGACTATCCTAAAAATAAATTGGAAATAGTGGTGGTCAATGATGGCAGCAAAGATGGAACAAGAGAAAAGGTCGAAGAGGTAATCAAAAAAAATCAAGATTGGAAGATTCATTTAATCAATAAAAAAAATGGCGGCAAGGGTTCAGCTTTAAACGCTGGTTTAAAGGTGATTAAAGGCAAGTATTTTGTTTGTTTAGATGCGGATTCCTTTGTTCAGAAAAACGCTTTAAGGAAATTACTGCCTCATTTTGACAGGAAAGATGTCGCAGCTGTTCTGCCGGCTTTGAAAGTTTCTAAGAAAAGCAGTAATTTGCTGCAAAAAATGCAGCATTATGAATATATCATCAATATGTTTTACAAGGAATTGATGAGTAAATTAGATTGTATCAGGGTAACACCAGGACCTTTTTCTGTTTACAAAACAGCTGTCTTAAGAAAAGTTGGGGGATTTGATGAAAATAGAAATCTAACTGAAGATTTAGAAATGGCCTTGAGGCTGCAGAGCTATCATTATAAAATAATACAGGTTTTGAATACCCATGTTTTAACTATCGCACCTAAAACATTAAAAGGAGTTTACAAACAAAGAAATAGGTGGTACAAGGGATCTGTGCTCAACACCATCAAATACAGGAAAATGTTATTGAATAGGAAGTATGGTGATTTTGGTATCATGGAAATGCCGACTACCTTAATTTCCGGGGCCATTGCTTTGATTTTATTATTTTCTTTAGCTTATTATACTTTAAAGCCAATTATAATCAATGCCTATCATCTGAGTCTGGTTAATTTTGATATTATCACTTATATCAAGAGTTGGGTTTTTAAATTTCATCTCTTGGATTTGAATTACAGTTTGATTGCAGTGGGAGTGATAATGTTTTTTATTTCAATTTATGTGTTGAAAAAATCACATATTGTTAACAAAGAAAAGGTTTTGGGTTTTGGTTTAATTCCTTTGGCATTTTATTTGTTTATGTATTTCTTTATTTTAGCAATGGTTTGGTTAGGGATTGGCATTGATTTGGTGTTAGGCAGAAAACAAAAGTGGTGATTCCAGTATAATAAACAATATAAATCAGTTAAATCGCTTTAATTAAAATGGTTATAAGGAAAGTCAGCAAAGAAAAATATTTGATTGCTTTTTTAATAACTTTAGGAATATTTGCTTTAGGCTTGTTATTGGGGTTAGTGATTGAAGGAAAAAGAGTTGAGTATGTCCAATTTCAGGATAAGGTACAGAACTTAGATTTTGCTTCTTTACAATTACAGTACCAGTTTGTTAATGAATTTAGCCAGGAAAAAAATTGTGATGCTTTGGCTAAAACTTTTGAAGAGAACATTAAAAATTTAGAATTAACTCGGTCTAAGATTGAGAATTACCAACAAGATTCAACTTTGAGTTATGATGAGTTTGGTTTATTAAAGAGAGAGTATATTTTAGCCCAGATTAGATACTGGTTTTTAGCTGAAAGGACAAGAGAGATTTGCGGTTTGAACCATTCAACAATATTATATTTTTTTGCTCCCCAAAAATATTGTGAAGACTGTGACAAGGAATCCTTTATTTTAACTTATTTAAAACAAAAGTTTGGCATGAACCTGCTTAATTTTGTTTTTGACGGACATTTTGAAGAAGAACCATTGACTATCTTATTAAAGAATGTTTATGGAGTAGAGGTTTACCCAACTTTGATTATTAATGGCAAAAAGTTTGAAGGTTATCTTAGTGTAAAAGAAATTCTAAAAGAGATTTGCGGGCCAAGCGGCCAAAAGATAGACATTTGTAGAAATTATGTCTAAAATAAAAGAAAACTGGGAAATTTTTGTTTTGGTGCTGTTTTTTCTAGGAATCAAATTATTTTTTTTATTAAAGCCTCACTTAGTAAGTTGGGATGAAGCTGTTTATTTGGCTATAGGTAAATTTATCTGGTCCTGGGGCCAAGTAGGTATCTGGGAGAAAATAAGGCCATTAGGCCTGCCAATTTTATTGGGTATTTTTTGGAAATTAAAATTAAATTATTTTCTTTGGGCAGAAGCTTTAGTTAATTTATTTGCCGCAGGAAATTTGATTTTAGTTTATTTCATTGGCAAGAAATTATATCATAAATATTTGGGTTTGATGGCAGCTTTGTTTTTAGGGGTAATGCCAATATTTTTTTCCCAGTCATCATTAATTTTGACTTCCATCCCTTCAACATTTTTTGCATTGCTGGCAGTTTATTTTTATTTGTTAAGAAGGAGTTTTGTGTTGATTGGCCTATTTTCTGCTTTAAGCTTTTTATTTAGATTTCCCCAAGGACTTTTATTGATTTGTTTTTTGCTCTTGATTTGGTTAAAAGAAAAAAATAAGATTAATCAAACAATAAAATTAATTTCTGGATTTTTGATTTTGTTTGTTCCCTTTATTGTTGCTAATTATTTTTTGTATATTACTGAAGTTTCCAATATTTTTCACGCGCTTTTTCGGCCTTTGATTTTGGGTGTGATGCACCAAGCAAATCCCTTTAATGCCCAATATTCTTTTTTTTATTTTGAGAAGTTATTTCAACAAAATTATTTTTTAGTCTTTAGTTTGTTGGGATTAGTGTTTTTTATTAAAGATTTCAAAAAGAATAAAAAATGGTTGGTTGTTTGGGTCATAGGTTTGATTTATTTGGGTTACTTTACTTACATCATCAATAAACAATTAAGATTCTCTTTGGCTTTTTTACCTTATTTTTGTTTGGTAGCAGCTTTTGGATTTTATGAGTTTTATAATTTGATTAAAGAAAGAAAGATAGTGCAGCCTGTTTTTTCTTTTGTTTTGGTTTTATTTGTAATTTTTTCTGTGGTGGGGATGGTGAGAGAAAATGATAGGGATTATTTGTGGAGATTGGATTATGAACACCCAATTGTTGACATCTACAGATATCCTAATTTTGAAGGGAGAATTTTAACTGGAAATCCGATTCCAGCTGCTTATTTAGAGAGATTATTTGTTTCTTTTTATCAAGATCCACCAACAGCTAGAGAGGTTTATGATTTAGAGAAAAGTAAAATTGATTATGTAATCTATTTTGAACAGTTTTATCCCTGTTGGAATGAAGAATGTGTTAAATTAAAAGGAGAATTATTTGATTTAATTGAAGAAGAGAACGAATTAATTTATTCAACTTCGCTCAATGGCCAGGATTTTTATTTTTTTGAGTCTATTTAATTAAATTCTTTAAGAAATAATAAACATGTTTTTTTGAAATTTTACTTTGACCGCCTTGTCTAAGGTTGAAGTCATAATAAACACAGCCAATTTTGATATTTTTTGTATTTTTGAGAATGTTAAATAAAATCTTAAAACATCTTAATTCGAAATTTTTTTTGTTAATTTTTTTGAAAAGATTTGTTTTAATGCCAAAAAAACCAGAACCAGAATCTTTGATTTTTCTACCGAGTCTTAAATTACATAAAAGGTTGGCTATCTTACTTTGTAATTTTCTTAAGAAACCCCAGTTTTTAGGGACAGAAGAGCGACTGCCGATAACAAGGTCATAATTTTCTAATTTTTCAATCATTTCTTTGACTTTTTCAGGAGGATGCTGGAAGTCTGCATCCATGACAATGATACTTTTTGTTTTGACAAATTTTAGAGCGTCGACAACGGCAGCGGAGATACCTTTAATTGGTTTATTTTCTCTGTTTAAAACAAAAACTTTTTTTTCCTCGGCAATTTTGATAGTTTTGTCGCTACTACCATCATCAGCAACAATAATTCTTATTCCAGAATAATTATTTTTTAAGAAATCGATCAAGCGCCCAATATTTTTTTCTTCATTAAGAGTGGGAATAATAACAGTGCTATCAGAATAAATCATTTTTTGATTAAATCTCCAATAGTCAGGCCCTCAGAAGAAGTTTTGGCAGTAGTAAACTTCTCCTCTTCTATTTGTTGGATTAATTTGATGCCAAGGAGTTTTTCAAGTTTTCGAGCCAAGGAGAGACTAGGTTTAAAGGAGCCTGTTTCCATTTTATGAAGAAGGCTTTCCTTTTCATTAATTTTTTTAGCAAAATCTTCTTGTTTAAGACCAAGCTGTTCTCGTGCTTCTCTGATTTTTTTAGGATAGTCAGGAATAATACTTTCAGTGACTTCAAGATGAGGTTCAGAACGCATGGGTTTTTGATTGGTTTTTTTTAAGGTGGCAATCTTTTCTTTTGGAATATCCTTGACTTGACCAAATCGAGCACAATTTTGGCAGACAGTCATTTCTATACCTTCGATTTCAGCATTGACAAGTTCGGTTTCCTGGCCGCACATCTCACAATTAGGCATTTTATTTACTAAAGGGAAGAAGAGTTATAATAATTTTTCTTTTTCTGGGGCCATCAAAATCACAAAAAATAATATTTTGCCAGCGACCAAGTTGCAGTTTTTTATTGATGAAGGGGATAGTTTCACTTGGACCGATAATGGCGCTTTTAATATGAGCAGCACCATTGTTGTCAACTTGATCATGCAACCATTTTCCTTGCGGTATCAACTGGTCTAGGGCGTTTAAGAGATCTAGGCCAATGTTGGGGTCCCAGTTTTCATTAATAGCAAGGGCAGCAGTGGCATGCGGAGTATATATTTGACATATACCAAAATTAACTTTACTTTTTTAACAACTTGGCTGACTTTTTCAGTAATATCAATGATTTGTTCTGTCAGATTTGAGGAAATTTCAATGATTTTTTGCATTAAATTAATAATTGCGCAACATTTATAAATAATTTACCTTTTAAGCTTTTAAACGCTTGTAAGGGTGGAAACATTGTCAGATGATGAAGAAATCAGCATTGACTTAGGAAAGGTAAAAGGGTGGTTTAAGAGAAAAAAGAAGTCTGATGATACTAATTCTGAAGGAAAAGTCGAAGTTGCTGAGAAAAAAGAAGAATTTAGAAAAGAAGAAGGTAAATTAGGCATTGAAATTGATGATACTCCTCCAAAAGAAGAGCCAAAAGAAAAAATAGAGGAAAAAACAAAGGAAATTAGTGGTGTTGAAGTAAAAAAAGAAGACAAGATTTTTGTAGTTGAAAAAGAAAAGCCAAAAGAAGATTCTGAAGAAATTGCTTTAGATTTTTCTAAGATGAAGGAAGGTTTTAAAGGGATTTTTAAAAAAAAGAAAAAGAAAGAAAAAGTTGATATTTTTGAAAAGAAATCTGATGACATTTCTTTGGATTTTAAAGGGGTTGAAAGTTTTTTTAGTAAGAATAAAAAATGGTTAATTCCTCTTGTTTTGATTTTAATAGCAATTTCTTTTTCAACTTATTATCGGACAGCGCCCCAAAGACTGCCAGTTACTGATGATTGGGCACAGAATAGTGTTTATAATTTTTATCAGAATCAGATAAGCTCTAAAGTAGCCGGCCAGTATCCTAATCTGCCTGCCCAGAATAGGCAAGGTTTAGTGGCTAATGAGTTTGCCAAATTTTTAGAAGATAATAAGGAGATGGTAGAACAACAGATAGTTGTTACGTCCCAACAATTTAAGAATGAATTTAAAGATGATTCTGGGCAAACTTATCTTTTGGCGATTGATCCATATTATTGGTTTGCTGAGGCAAGAAATTATTTGGAATATGGGCAGTTAGGAGACAGTTATAATGAAGAAGGAGAAAGAGTTTTTAGTTTAAGGAATGGTCGGGAAGGCAGAGGAATAACAAATATCCCGTTTCATCCAGTGATGATGGCTTGGCTTTACAAATTTATAAGTTTTTTTAGCAGTGGAACTTCTTTGATGGCTGTGGCTTTCTTGATGCCAGTATTGACAATTGGATTGGCTTTGATTCCTGCGTTTTTTTTGGGAAGAAAAGTTGGAGGTAATTTGGGTGGATTTTTTACAGCAATGATTGTGGCTTTGAATGGAGCTTTATTGAACAGGACTCCGGCTGGATTTGCTGATACAGATGCTTATAATATTTTGTTTCCTTTGTTTATAGCTTGGTTGTTTTTTGAATCCTTTGAAGCTGAAAGTTTATTGAAGAAGTTGATTTATGGTGTTGGAGCAGGTTTATTAACTGGCCTGTATTCTATATCTTGGTTGGGGTATTGGTATATCCCTGGATTTTTGTTTGCAACAATTGTGATTTATCTAGTTTATCAAGTTTTATTTAATCTCAAACAAATCAAAGAAAACATTAAAAAACCTTTAATTTCAGGGGCAACTTATTTTATTTGTTCGGCTTTGTTTGTAACTTTGTTAGCCGGATTTTCTAGGTTTAGTTTTATTTTTACTGCGCCTTTTAAAACCATCGAGTTAAAAGCAGTGGCAGTGAGGAGTATCTGGCCAAATGTATTGACAACTGTGGCAGAATTTAATGAAGCTAACTTGAGTGCGATAATTGGTCAAATGGGCGGCAGTTTATTTTTTTGGATTGGTTTAATGGGTTTGGTTTTATTGTTAGTAAACAAAGATAAATTTGATACAACAAACGTTGTTTATTTAATTGGTTCTGGTTTGTATTATTTAATCATGTTTGCTTTTAAAAACCAGCTTAATCAACCAATTACATTTATTGTTGTGATTAGTATCCCTATTTTAGCTGGTTTGATTAAAACATTTTATTTAAAGGAGAAAATTGATGTCAAATACGTTGTTTTGTTGATTATTTGGTTTGCAGCAACAGTTTATGGTTTTACTAAAGGGATGAGGTTTGCAATTTTGATGACACCTGCTTTTGCCATTGCTTTTGGCGCAGCAGTTGGAATAGTCTATCATTATTTGAGCGAATGGTTGACTAAAGGGTTGCATATCAATAAATATCTCTCAAAAACAATTTTGATTATTCTTGTTTGTTTATTGCTGATTGCTCCAATTAAAACAGCAGGCGTAACAGCAAAAAATGAAATTCCAAGTATGAATGATGCTTGGTATAATAGTTTGACTAAAATTAAAGATGCTACTGAAGATGCAATTATAACTTCTTGGTGGGATTTTGGGCATTGGTTCTATGCAATTAGTGAAAGAAGAGTGACTTTTGATGGAGCTAATCAAGGAAAAAGAATTCATTGGGTAGGTAAGAGTTTGTTAACTCCTAATGAAAAAGTTTCTGTTGGTTTGTTGAGAATGCTTAATTGTGGTCAGGAAAAGCCACCCCATATTTTGGAAGAATTTTTTGATGGAGATTCTGTCAGAGTTGTAGATATTTTGAATAGGATGATGGTTTTGAATGATAAAGAAGAAGCTATTGAATTATTAATTGAAGAAGGATTGGACAACAAACAGATTGCTGAGATAATTCAAGTAACTTATTGTGATGATTTGATTGATCAGTTTTACATTACTTCAGAAGATATGATTGGAAAGGCAGGAGTTTGGGGCCACTTTGGTAGCTGGGATTTTGAAAAAGCAAAGATGTTCTTTTTAGTTAATAATGAAAAAAGGGAAGAAGGAGTACAGATTTTAATTGATGAATTTGGTTTGGACGAAGAAGAAGCAGAGAAAAAATATTCTGAAATTCAGGGTGTTGAAAATGCAGATAGATGGGTGAGTCCATGGCCAGGTTATATTTCGGGCCAATATGGTTGTCAAAAAAGAGTCAATGAGTTAGAATGTCCAGTTAATGTTCAGGGTGGTACTATTGTTTTTAATGTCGATTTAAATACAATGGAAACAACAATTGAAGGGACAGGGGATGCTGACCATCCTAATTCGATAGTTTATGCAACCAAAGATAGTATTGAAGAGAAAAAGTTTAGTGGATCAACAACTGGCTTTTCTGCGGTTTTGATTCCTAATGGGGACAATTATAATATGATGCTAACAGATCCTCTCCAAGCAAAGAGTATGTTTACTCAATTGTTCTTTTTTAATGGCCATGGTTTAGAATGTTTTGATTTGTTTGATGAAAGAAGACAAGTGACTGGTGGTAAAATCTCTATTTGGACAGTGGATTGGAATTGTGAAGGTACAAATAAGGTTTATTTTTTACCAAACGAAGAAATTAAGGCATCCCATATTTTGATTGGAATAGAAGGCAGAACTGATGAAGAAGCTTTAGTGGTCATAAATTCATTGAGGGAGAGAGTAGAAAAAGATGATTTTGCTGAAATAGCTAAGGAATATTCAGAAGATCCTGGCAGTGCAGTTAGTGGTGGAGACTTAGGTTGGTTCGGAAAAGGAGTGATGGTCCCTGAGTTTGAAGAAGTTGCTTTTGCATTAAAAGAAGGAGAGATTTCTGAACCGGTCAAGACGCAATTTGGTTATCATATTATTAAGTTGATTGATAAAAGGGAAATTGAAAATGAGAATGCTCCTGACGTTAAAGTAACTGAAAAAGAACCAGAAGAAGTCCCTGAAGATGATTCTGGGGAAGAAAGCGAATTAGAAGAAAATCAGTCTGAGAATTCTGAAAATAAAGAGGAAGATAACCAAGAACAAAGTAAAACTTTTGAGATTAAAATCTAACAATGAATAAAGATGTTTGGGTTGTTGTTCCTGCTCATAATGAAGAGAAGGGTATCAAAGAAGTAGTTTTGGGAATTAAAAAATATTGCAATAATATCGTTGTAGTTGACGATGGTAGTACTGATGGCACAGTTGAGATTATTAGACAATTAAATGTGATTGTTTTAGAGCATTTAGTTAATATGGGGAAAGGTTCTGCTTTGAAGACTGGTTGTGATTTTGCTGTGAGTAAAGGAGCTAAGAAAATCATTGTAATGGACGCTGATGGTCAGCATGATCCTAAAGAAATTCCAAGATTTTTAGAGGCTTTGAAGGAAAAAGATGTGGTTTTTGGTTATAGGAGCCTGAATAAGAATATGCCCTTTATTTTTAGATTAGGCAATAGTTTCATTAACTTTATAATTTACTTATTATATGGGATTAAGTTAAGAGACTCTCAATGTGGTTATCGAGCCTTTACAAGCGAGGTTTATAGAAAAATACGGTGGCAGGCAATGGATTACAGTTTAGAATCAGAAATAATCGCAAAGGTGGGAAAGAAACACTTGAGATACGCACAAATTCCAATACAGACGATTTATGCTGATAAATACAAAGGGACAACAATTGTCGATGGACTTAAAATTGTTTTAAGAATGTTTTTATGGAGGATTTTCAAATGAGCACAACGTTTTGGATACAATTTTTAGGGACTTTGTTTGGGATAGCTATGTTGTATTTTACCTTTATCAAGTTCAAAAGGAAAGAGTTGAGTAAAATTGAAGCTATTGGTTGGTTTTTAGGTTGGGTTATCTTTATTATTATTGCAATAGTCCCTTTTATGTTAGATCCTATTGTAGATACACTTAGGTTTTATAGGCGATTAGACTTTTTTGTGGTAGTTGGTTTTTTTGTTTTATTGGGTTTGGGTTTTTATACCTATAACCTTGCTAGGAATAATCAAAGAAAATTCGAAAAGATTGTGAGACGATTAGCCATTAAAAAGAACAATAAGGAAACTCAATGAAAATTCTTTTTGTTTTAGAGAATTATATCCCTCATATCGGAGGGGTAGAAGTTGTTTTTAAGAATCTGGCAGAAGGTTTGGTCAGTTTAGGACACGATGTTTTTATTGTAACACATCGTTTGAAAGGAACAAAAAAGTTTGATATGATCAATGGGGTTAAAGTTTATCGGGTTGACTGTTTTCAGAGTAGGTATTGGTTTACTTTTTTGTCCATACTTCACGTTTTAAAATTGGCTAGAAAAGTAGATATAATTCATACGACTACATTTAATGGAGCTCCTCCTGCTTGGTTTGTTAGTAAATTAATTAGAAAGCCTTGTTTGATTACGGTTCACGAAGTTTGGGTCGGTAAATGGCATAAACTAACAGACATGAGTTGGTTAAACGGAAAAATACATGACGTTCTTGAGAGGTTTATTTTTTTCTTGAATTTTGATAGATATATTTGTGTTTCTAAATCGACTAAGAAGCAATTGTTGAATATTGGAGTTAAGAAAAGAAAAGTTGGAGTTGTTTATAATGGAGTTGATTACGAACATTGGAATCCTGGGAAATTTGATGGGAAAAAAATAAGAGAAAAATTGGGATTGGGAAAAAATTTTGTTTATTTATTTTATGGTCGGCCAGGCATTAGCAAGGGTTTGGAGTATTTGATCAAAGCTATTCCTGAAATTTCAAAGAAAATTCCTTCTGCAAAACTATTGGCGATTGTGAGCAAGGATAAATCTTATGAAAAGAGATACCGATATATTTTAGATTTAATTAAGAAATTAAAAATTGAAGATAAAGTAATCATGCATAATCCTGTTTCGTATAAAGACTTGCCAAGTTATATCAAAGCAGCAGACTGTGTGGTAGTGCCGAGTTTGGCAGAAGGCTTTGGTTTCGCAGCTGCTGAAGCTTGTGCGATGGATGTGCCAGTGGTTGCTTCTAATACGACTTCATTACCTGAAGTAATTAGTAAAAAATATCTTTTAATTGAACCCAAAAATTCTAAAGCCATTGCTGAAGCTATTTTTTCTGTTTATAAAAAAGATTATAAAAAATCAAAAAAGAAACTTTTTTATATTGGAGATAATATAAACAACTATGTGGAGATTTACAATAAACTTTTAGTAAAATGATTAAAAAAATATTTCAAGATAAATATTTAATTTTTTTAATAATTTTTATAGTGTTCTTTTTAATTTTTACAAATTATAGGATTCATGAAACTCAGGGGTGGGACGAATCGAGACATGCTGTCCAAGGTCATCTTTTCTATGATTATTTTAAAACATCGCTTTCTGGAGATTTTATGTCATTTAGAACTTTTATTGGCTTGTATCAGGAGAAAGGATATAATGCTGGTTGGTTTATGTTTGATCCTCCTTTTCATGCGATAGTTCAAGGATTAATTTTTACTTTTTTAGGGGCAAGTCCAGTTACAGCTTCCTTGGCAACAGAGTTATTTATGGTCATTGGAGCCTTTTTGCTTTACTTTTTATCTTTGAAGATATTACATAAAAAATACTTGGCCTTGGGTGTTGTTATTCTTTATCTTTTAAATCCAGTTGTTGTTAAGATGGGTGGTTTATCGATGTTAGCTGTTCCTATATCTTTTATGATGGTGGGATGGTATTACTTCACTTTTCATAGAGAAGGAAAGAAATTAAGTATAAGATTTTCTGAAAATATTAAGCTGGTTTTGAGTCTTAATGTTTTTATCGGAGCTTTGTTTTTAACGGCAGCAACCTTGATGAAATATCAAAGTTTAATTTATGTGGCTATTTTTTATTTCTTATACGTGCTTTACCTGTGGGTTAAAGACCGAAAATTCCCTGTTTATACCCTCCAATCTGTTATCATGCAAGGGATTATTTTTTTCTTAATCAGTATTTGGTGGATAAAATTTTCTCTTTTTGATTATGGCATGCTCAATAAGATATTGGGATTAGATGTAGTGGGTGCTTCTTCTCAATGGTTTTCTTTTTCATATTTAGCTTCCTTTTTAATTGATACATTAACCTATACCCAATATATCGTTTTATTTACTTTACCCCCATTATTCTTATGGTTTTTGAAAAGAAGAGAGTCATTCTTAAGTAAAAATGCAAGACTTTTTATTTTGATATTTAGCATCTACTTGGTTGCAACATTTTTGTTAACGATAAGACACTTTAGATATATGATTCATGCAGTACCTTTTATATTTATTTTGGTTGTAAAGGGCGTAGACGATGTTTCTAATTTTATCAAAACGAAATTCAATTTCAAATATCTATTTTTTATTTTATTGGCAATATTAGTTGCCTTATCAGGGTTTTTGAGTTTTAATTTGATGAAAAATCAAATTCAAGGGTATGGTATATACAATACAGAGTTAGTGGAATATATGGCTTCGATTCCAAACCCAAAATATTTAATAAATTTTGATGGGGATATGAAATCCGGAGCGGGGTATTATTATAATCCTGATTTATTTATTTTTGAGGCCATGATGGTTAATGATAAAATAGGGATTCATAACCCTAAATTTATGCAGCAGCATGTCCAGTATGTGAGATATAATATGGTTCAAGATTATAGTCAATTTGCTAACCAATTAAGTCAAACTTCTCAACAAATTAAGACGATCGTGATTATTTTTAAAAATAGTAACCCTAACCTTTTTGATCTGGTAGAGATGGATAAGGCTTTAATTGAAAAAGAATTTGAGAAAAAAGAATTAACTTGGTATTATGTTTATGAAAAATGACTAGGACAATTAATATTTTTTAACTGGTTTTTTTCAAGATAAATTCTATTTCTTCAAAACCCCCAACAAAATAACACCAAAAGCGGCTGCAGAAATAAGGGTTAAGATAAGCAAGAAAGTTGAAGAAATGATTCATAATTTTGAGGATAGATAAGGACAAGACATTAGTAAAAGATTTCTTTAAATCAAATTGAATCATCCAGTTAAGTTTCATTTTGATTAGTTTGAAATCAAAACCAAAATAACCTGCTTTAAATTTTTTATTGAAGTACAGGGGGAAGCCAACATCAAACCCCGATTTGTGTTGTGAATGAGTGAAGCCTCGGCTGAAATGAGGAACCTTTATTTTGAGAATCCCTTTAGGTTTTAATATACGGTGAAATTCTTTCATTAAAGAGAAAGGGTCAGATAAATGCTCTAGAATGTGACTCATATAAATTTCATCATATTCATTGGATTCAAATTGTTTGTAAGATTCTATGTTGTTGAGATCAATGATGGTGTCAGGTTTAAATAATGGGTTGATATCTACATTAATATAACCTTTTAATTTGTAATTGCCACACCCAAGATTTAATTTTTTTAAACCCATCTATTTGATGAGCTAATCTTTTTGTTTATTAAAGTTTCTATTGGGGAATGGTAAAAATTAATTAATTTTAGAAAAATATTTAAAGGTGGTTTATTAATCTGATTAATCTTGAGGTAATACAAATGGTTGATATTTCCGTAGTGATTCCAGTGTATAATGAAGAAAAAAATGTAGCAATCTTACATAAAAAGGTAAAAGAAGTTCTTGATACTTTGAATAAAAAGTATGAGATTATTTTTATTAATGATGGAAGCAAAGACCGTACTTATGAGGAACTTCTTAAGCTTAAAAAAGTTAAAATTATTAATTTTAGAAAGAATTTTGGCCAGTCAGCAGCAATGGATGCTGGTTTTAAAGCTATTAAGGGTGAAATTGTAGTGAGTATGGATGGGGATTTACAGAATGATCCAGTTGATATACCAAGACTGATTGCTAAATTAGACGAAGGGTATGATGTGGTTTCTGGTTGGCGTAAACGAAGAAAGGATTCTTTACAGAAAAATTTTTTTTCGATATTTGCCAGCCGATTAAGGAGAAAAATTTTAAAGACTAATCTTCATGATTTTGGGTGCTCTTTGAAAGCTTACAGAAAGGAATGTTTTAAAAATTTTGATTTGATGGGGGAAATGCACCGTTACATCCCTCCAATGCTGGCTTGGAAAGGTTTTAGGCTTGGTGAAGTTAAAGTTCACCACCATTCCCGAAAATACGGGAAAACCAAGTATGGTTTGAAAAGATTGTTTAATGGTTTCCTTGATTTGTTGTATATCAAATTTTGGGGCAGTTATTCTACAAGACCACTACATTTTTTTGGTTTACTGGGATTTTTGCAATATGGTTTAAGTGTTGTCATTTTTATAGAACAGTTTGTTAAGGCTTTGTTGATTAAGGGGTTAACAGTTGGACCATTATTGTTACTGGGGGTTCTGCTGGTAATCACAGGTACAATGTTTATTATTTTTGGATTTCTTGGGGAGATACTGATAAGGACATATTATTCAAAAGCGGGTGAAAAGGCGTACAGTATCAAAAACATAGTCATTAGATAAACGATGAAAAAAAATATTTTGAATTTAATCATCTGCCCTTTTTGTAAATCTAGTTTTGACTTAGACATCTTTTTTGAGGGAGGAATCGAGATAATTCATGGTTTGCTGAAATGTAGATGTCGAGAGTATCCAATAATTAACGGTGTACCCCGGATTTTACCAGATAGTTTTAGAGGGGAGTTGATGAAGAACCACAGAAAATTTTTTGAAAAATACTCTGTTAAGAATTACCAAGTAAAGAAAACAAAAAAAGATCAAGAGAAACTTGTGACTGTAGATAGATTTAGTTATGAATGGAAAAAATTTTCCTCCTTACACAATGAATATGAAAAACAATTTTTAGATTGGGTCAAAGTCGGTAAGGATTTTTTTAAAAATAAGGTTATTTTAGATGGAGGCTGCGGGACAGGAAGACATTGTTATTACGCAAGCAGATATGGCGCTAAAATGTTGGTGGGAATTGATCTAGGCGAATCCATTGAAGTAGCTTATAGGAATAATCAAGAAAATCAAAATGCCCACTTTGTTCAGGCAGACATATATCATTTACCTTTTAAGGAAAGAACATTTGACTATATCTATTCAATTGGTGTGTTGCACCATTTGCCAAATCCTGAAGCAGGTTTTAGAAAAATTTTGGCATTAGTTAAGAAAAAAGGTTTTATTTCTATCTGGGTTTATGGTCGGGAAGGTAATTTTTTATTAAAGTTGATGGATCCAATGAGAAAGTATTTCTTTTCAAAATTACCTTTGAGATTAGTTGATTTCATAAGTTTTATGAGCATGCTGTTGTTATTTCCTATTTTTAAAGTATACGAAATAATAAATGAGACAAAGGGAATGAGATTAATCACCAGAATTTTACCACAAAATTATTTTTTTTACTATCTCTCAAAATTGAATTTTAGAATCTGCCACTCCATTGTTTTTGATCAGATGCTGGCTCCAACTGCTTTTTACCACACTAAAAAAGAGATTGTTGGCTGGTTCAAGAGGGCAAATATTAATAAATTTAAAATAACGAGACGAAATAAAAATAGTTGGAGAGGTTTTGGTGTTTTATAATGTGCGGTATAATTGGTTTTAATTGGGCTGATAAAAGACTAGTTAAAAAAATGACTAGCCGATTGAATCATCGTGGTCCTGATGATGAAGGTTATTTTATAGATAAAAATATTTCTTTAGGTCATAAACGGCTTAAGATTATTGATTTGACTAAGAAAGGTAGGCAACCAATGTCGAATGAAAATAAATCAATCTGGGTTGTTTTTAACGGTGAAATCTACAATTTTAGAGAGTTGAGGCAATGGTTAGAACATAAGGGCCACAGGTTTTACAGTGAAACTGATACCGAAGTAATAGTTCATATGTATGAAGAGGTAGGGGAGAGATGTGTTGATTATTTTAACGGCTGTTTTGCTTTTGCAATTTGGGATAGTGTTAGGAAAAGAGTATTTATAGCAAGAGATAGATTAGGAATTAATCCTTTGTATTATACTTTTCAAGACGGGAAATTTATCTTTGCTTCTGAGATAAAGGCAATTTTAGAGGACCGTGAGATTAAACGGGAATTGAACAAGGAAGCATTCAATACCTACTTTACATTTAGAGCTAATACTGATGCTGAAACTTTTTTTAAAGGGATTTTTAAGGTGAAACCAGGCCATTACTTGATTTTTGATGGTAAGAGATTATTCGAGAAAAGATACTGGGCCCTGAAAATTGATACCAAGAATAAATCCTTGAAATATTATGAAAAGAAAGTAAGAAAGGATTTAACAGAATCTATTAAACGGCGGTTGATGGGCGAAGTATCTTTAGGAGTTTATTTATCTGGGGGGATTGACAGTGCCAGTGTAGTTGGTTTGTTGCACTCTTTTGCTGAAGATAGAATCAAGACATTTTCAGTTGGTTTTGGTTATGAAGAACAAAAAGAAGAAATGAGGGCAGCAAATTTTATTGCAAATCATTTCAACACAGACCATCATGTTTTGACAGTCAAGCCAAATACTGTCAAATTGATGCCTAAGATTGTTCATCATCTTGATGAACCAATGGCTGACCCGACATCAATTCCAACTTATATTCTTTCTGAGTTTACCAAGAAGAAAGGAGTAACAATTGTTTTAACAGGAGAAGGGAGTGATGAGATTTTTAGCGGTTATGAGCAGTATAAGTTGTTAAAAATGAGGCAAAAGTTCTTGAGATTTGTTCCGAGACCGTTTAAGGCAGTAGCCCCTTTTATTGCCAAAAATACTCCCCCTCAGATATTGAATAAATTTTTTAAGTATGCTGAAAGTCTGGGAGAAAAAGGAATAGAACGTTTTGGAAATTACCTACTGGCCAAGAATCCAACTGATGCTTATCTTGAGATTATCTCTATCTTTAACGAGAAAGAAAAGAGAAAAGTGATGAAAGATTATAATTTTAGATATAATCTATCAAAACGCTTGAATTTTGATTATTCACATAACAAAAATGACGCCTTACATAAATTAATGTTGCTCGAGGTCAATACTGCTATGGTGGAAGACTTGTTGATGAAAGTCGATAAAAATACCATGGCCCATGCCATAGAAGCTAGAGTGCCTTTTTTAGACCACACTTTTGTAGAAAGTGTTTATCAAATTCCAATTCAATATAAGATGAAAGGTTTAACTGATAAGTATGTTTTAAGGAAAGCGATGGAGGGAATTTTGCCAAAACAATCGACGGAAACAAAGAAAAAAAGGTTTTTTGTTCCGATTGACCAATGGATGAATGAAGATTTAAAAGATTATGTTGGGCAATTATTAGATATCAATGAATTAAGAAAATATGGTGTTTTCAATCCAGTTTATATTGAAAAAATGAAGAAAGGTTTGAACAGATCACGATTGTTTTATATGAGGCAGTTGTGGTGTCTGCTTAATTTTAAGATGTGGTATGATCAATTTATCTTGGGGGAAAAATTATGAAGGTTTTGATTACACACGAGTTATTTATGCCTGATTTTGCAGGTGGTGGGGAGAAATTAGTCTATGAAATGGCCAAAAATCTGCAGAAGAGAGGAATCCAGGTTAAGGTTTTGACAACAGGTAACCCCAAAATAAAATCGTTTGAGGGAATTCCAACGGTTCGGTTGAAAATTAACAGATATTTGATGAACTTTGCATTCTTTTCTATTTGGAAACATGCTAAAGATGTTGATTTGATTCAAACCTCTAATTATAATGCTTGTTTTCCTTCTTGGTTGGTGGGAAAGTTATTGAGGAAACCAGTAGTATGTTTTGTTTTTGGTTTGTATGGGAAAAGATGGCTAAAGATGAGAGGTTTTTTTAAGGGCACTGTTTCAAGGATAGTTGAAAAAATCCAATTAAACAGAAGCTATGATAAAATTTTATTTTTGAGTGATTATTCAAAGGAATGGGGGCGAGAAGTAGGTGTGGCTGGAAAAAATTCAATGGTGATTAATCCTGGCGTGGATTTGAAGGATTATAAATCAGGTAAAAAAGAGTCCTTTGTTCTTTTTAGCGGAAGATTTGCTAAACAAAAGGGAGTTTATGATTTAATTAAAGTAGCAAAATTATTGCCACATATCAACTTTGTGATGATGGGTTGGGGGGAGGAAGAGGGAAAACTGAGGGAGATAGCTCCTACCAATGTCAAATTTTCTAATCTCTCTTTGAAAGCAGGGAAACCATTTTTTGAGATGTATTCCAAAGCCAGTGTTTTTTTCCTGCCATCTTATGGGGAAACATTTGGTTTTGTTTTAGTTGAGGCAATGGCATCTGGTTGTCCAATTGTTTCAACAATTCCCTTAGGTTTTGAAGGATTGGTTGTCAAGCCTGGGAGAGTGAGGCAGATGGCTAAAGCAATAGATTATTTGATGAGCAATTCAGCCAAAGCAAAGGTTTTAGGGAAAAAGAATGTTGAACTGGCTCAGAGGTTTACATGGAGTAATTTTGCTGATAAATTAGTTGGCCTTTATGAAAATATCCTTTAAATGAACTTAAAATAATAACATTTAAATATGTCTTTTATTCCTATTTCTGTTATGGATTGGAAAGAAAAAAACGTTTTTATAACCGGAGCAGACGGTTTTATCGGCGGTTGGTTAACCAAAGTTCTTGTTGAAAAAGGCGCTAATGTAATTGTAATAGTGAGAGATATGAAAAAAAAGAGCGCTCTTGATTTACATGGAATTAAGGATAAGGTAACTGTTGTTCAAGGAGACATTATCGATTACGAGCTAGTTTTAAGGGCTTTGAATGAAAATGATGTCGAATATGTTTTTCATTTAGCTGCTCAGGCCATTGTAGGGGTTGCGTCTCGTTCTCCTTTATCTACTTTTGAATCAAATATCAAAGGCACTTGGACAATCTTAGAAGCTGCAAGGAATGTTAGTACAATAAAAGGAGTGATTGTAGCTTCTTCTGACAAAGCATACGGGGACCAAGATAAATTGCCATATACTGAAGACCAACCTTTGTTGGGGCTCTATCCTTATGACGCTTCAAAAGCTTGTGCTGATATTTTAGCTAGGAGTTATGTTAAATCTTATGGTTTATCTGTGGCAGTAACAAGGAATGCCAACACTTATGGTGGGGCAGACATGAATATCAGCAGAATTGTGCCAGATACTGTTATTTCTTCATTGCAAGGCAAGGAATTGATTATTAGAAGTGATGGGACCCTAGAGAGGGATTATATGTATATTAAGGACGCAGTCGACGCTTATTTGACTTTGGCAGCATCTTTGGCTAGAGAAGATATTAAAGGCCAAGCCTTTAATTTTGGGGCTGGGAAACCAGTCAGTGTTTTGGATTTATTTAAATTAATTATTAGATTGACTGGAAGGGAGATTGAGCCGAAGATAACAGGAAAAGCCACTAATGAGATTGATAAACAATATCTTTCTGTTGAAAAAGTGCAAAGACTTCTTAATTGGTCACCTCAATATTCTCTTGAAGAAGGGTTAAAGGAAACGATCGAGTGGTACAAGGAGTTTTTAGCTAATAATTGTTAATTTTTCCATACTTTCCAGGGAGCATTGCCTTTTTCCCATAACTGATTCAATTCCATAGCTTCTTTAGAAGTGTTCATGCACTGCCAATAACCATTGAGTTTAAAGGCAGAGATTTGTCTTTCTTGTGAGAGGTTTTCAAAGACTTCTTTTTCTAATTCTCCGAGATGTAAATAATCAAAGATTTTCCTATTAAAAACAAAGAAGCCACCATTAAACCAAAAATTTTCAAGTCTTGGTTTTTCCCTAAAATAAGTAATTTCATTGTTTTGGTTAATTTCAAGAACTCCAAACTGAGAAAATAAAGGCGGGGCTGTTAAAGTAACCATTTTATTATTTTGAATGTGAAATTCAATAGACTCATTGATGTTGATCTGAGCGATATCATCTCCATAGGCAAGCAGAAAGTTATCTTCTTTGATGTGGTCTCTCACTTTCATAATTCTTTCTGACTTGCTGAAATCCAATCCGGTATCAATAAAAGAGATTTTCCAATCTTTCTCAATATTCTCTGGGTTTGAGAAGTAGTCTTTGATGATATTAGCCATATGACCTAAGCATAAGAGAAATTCTTTGTGACCATAATATGAATAAATCTTCATGAGGTGCCAAAGAAGAGGTTTTTCTCCAATAGGAATCATAGGTTTGGGTCTGGTCTTTGTCAAAGGCCACATCCGAGTGCCTTTTCCACCACATAAAATAACAACTTGCATAAAGAAAAATAGGCTTCATAAGATTTAAAAATGTTGTGAATTGAGGTTAAATTATTCATGAAAATAGCAATTGTTTCAACTTTTTTGGGGCAGAAATTACAGGGTGGGGAGATAAGCAGTTTTTTACTGGCTAAAGGTTTGTCTAAGACAGAAAATGTATTTGTTGTAACCACAAAAATTACCCAGAAATTTCCTTTCAGATGTTATTCTATGCCTGTATTGAAAAGAGTTCCTAACCCAGTCTTGATAATTGGTAATAAATGGTTAGATTTTTACATGACAAAACGGTTAGTGGAGATATTCAAAAAAGAAAAGCCCGATGTGATTCACGTACAAGATTTTTTTATGATGATTGCTTCAATTAAAGCGGCTAGGCAGTTGAGGATTCCAGTTATCTTGACAGTCCGTTCAACAACATTTGCCTGTAATTTATCAATCTGTTTGGAAGGAAATAGAATCCCTTTTGTTTACACAAAAAAACAATATAAAAAATGGCTTTTTGATTCGTTAAATGAAGCCTACGGTTTGGGTTTTTTAAGTTATTTTTTATTTCCTTGGTTCTATGAACAAAATAATAGAATGAGAAAATGGTTTAAACAGATTGATTATTACATTACCGTTTCTGATTTTGTAAAGTCTCAAGTCATAAAGTCTGGAATTGATTGGGACCGAGTCAAAACGATAAAAGTCCAAAAACCTGATTGGGAACCAATTGATTTATCAGACCCAAACAAGATAATGGTTTTTACTGCTGGAGCGTTAACTAAATTCAAGGGTTTTGATTATCTAATCAAAGCTTTTAGAAAAGTAGTTGAACAATACTCTAATGTTCAATTGAGGATTGCTGGTGACGGTTCTGAGAAAAGAAAATTGATTGCTTTGATAAAAAGATTGAAATTATCAGAAAATGTTATTCTTTTAGGAAAGATCAGCTATGATAAAGTTAGAGAAGAATATGCAAAATCTAGTTTTGTAATTTGTCCTTCCATTGGACCAGAATCTTTAAGTAGGATAATTTTTGAAGCTTTTGCGATGAAAAAAACCATTATAGCAACTGATGTTGGCGGGAGTTCAGAATTAGTTATTTCCAACAAAACAGGATTATTAATTGAACCTTATAACGAAGAAGGAATGGCTAGAGCAATAATTAAATTAATTGAAAAACCAACATTAGCAGAAAAAATGGGAAAGATTGGTTGTGTTTTAATAAATAAAGAAGCAAATAAAGAAATTGTAGTAAGGAATCACGTTTTAGCTTATAGTCATGTATAAAACATTTTCTTATGAGCTAAACTGCTAGTTTTAGCGAAGATAAAACAAGGAATTTTTCTCCAGATTTTTTTTAAAAAATCATTTTTTGATTGATGGCCTGTTTGATTTTGGTCTGTAAACGTGGGAATGGAATATTCCTGAGTTCCCCAGCCCCTTTTGAAAACAGATAATTTAGCAGATTTTTTAGTTGCACCAAAATCAAAATAATGGTATCCATTATTTAAGGCGTACTGGATAGCATGCCAAATTAGAGCATAATTAGCATGAAGACCTAGCCTATAAATATTACAACTTTTTGAATAATGAGCATATTTGTTATAAAAAATAACCATTATTCCTGAAACAATTTGATTATTTTGTTTGGCAATCCAAGTTTTAATGTTTTTATTTTGGCTTAAATCTTTAATAAATTTAAATGAGACAGGAAAAGCATAATTTTTTTTCATACTTTGGACATACAATTTATAGAATTTTTTAAGGTCTTTTTCTGTTTTCATTTCAGAAATAATAAGATTTTCTTTTTGGGAATATCTAATTGAATGGCGAGTAGTTTTTCTAAAACTTTGCATTAAGTCATCAATTGTTTTATTTTTTAGTTCTAAAATATAAGAACCCATATCCGATTCTTGCTGAAGTAAGAATGGGTGAGAAGAAATTTTATATTTTTTAAAATAATTAGTGAATTTAATGATTTCTTTTTCTTCTAATTTTTCATTTGAGATAGGTCCGCCATATTCACAAAAAGGAAGAGAAATAACTTTATTTTTATAGGTAAAATAAGGAAATAATTTGCCATTAGATTTAATTAACTTAAGTTTAAGCCAAGAATAATGTTTTTCGACTAATTCCAGCCACTCAAGAGTATGAAAAAAAGTATGGAAAGAAACTTTATCTATCTCTTCTTGCCATTTTCTTTTTTTAATTTCTATCATAAAGTCCCCATTAGTAATAAAATAATTAGTTTATTTTTTCCCAATATACATGATGTATGGGGAAAAATATTTATTAGTTAAATACAAATTCCACCCTAATTTATCAAAAATATTATCTACAGCAAAGCTAACGGCTAAAATTGGAAGATTAATTAATTTCATAATTGGATTTTTATTTGTATGCCAGTACTGGAATGGTTTATAATATCCCAAGAATAAAGTTTTTAAATTGTATTTTTTCATAATTTGTTCAATTTTTTTTAAATCCATTATTTTGAGATTATGAGCTTCAAAAACGTCAGGTCTATCTAAGAGTTTATGGAGGAGGTATTGTCCATATCTTAAATTGGGCAAGTCCATTACAAGGTAGCCCCCAGGATTAAGAATTTTAACCATCTTTTCAATTTGTTGGGCGGGGTCATCAAAATGTTCGATGAAGCCGAAAGAACTTACAACATCATACCTTTGTTTCGGAGAAAAAATATTGAAATCTTCTTTGATGAGTTGGACGTTTTCAACACCAGCATCTTTTAAGTTAATCTCAGTTTGTTTCAAATCACAATAATCAATGCCAGTTACTTGATACCCAAATAATTTATTAAAGGCAATCATAAACCTTCCAGGGACACAACCTATTTCTATACATTTTAGTTTAGAATTTTTGGGGAGAAATTTCGAAATTAAATCAAAAGTAATTATCTTTTTAGGAAATCTTTTTACCTTCTGTTTTTTATCCCAACAAGATTCCCAATATTCTCTTGAAGTAAGTTTGGTCATATCCTCAAAATCTATGATGTTTTTTTATAAATCTATTGGAAGTATGTTCTTATCAAACCTGACAATGGAAATAAAGCCAGCTATCTTTGATCCAGTTTAGTTTTTTCTTATTTTTAATTTCCTCGCCTGTGAGTGAGGAGTAAATTTGAATGTTTTTAAATCCTAAATGGTTGAGTTGTTTGATTTGTTCCTTCGGTTTGATATAAAACGTTCTTAATTTAAATCTGTGAGCACCGTCGTTAATAATAGCGTAGTTTTTATCTTTTATCTTTTTAATATTCTTATTTGAAAAAATTATCCTAAGATAACAGAAAAATCTCCAAATCATTTTAATGGGATTATAGGAAATCTGGATTGAAAATACCTTACCGATACTTTGAAGATTATGCGTCGAAAAACAAAAAAATCCATTTTTCTTACACAACCTTTTTATTTCTTCCAAAGTTTTTAATCTGTCTTGGTGAGACATGTAGTCTATACCGTTAAAACTAAACAAAATAAAATCAAAATAGTCATTATTAAAGATTCTCATGGATCTTGCATCACATACTTTAAAAGAAGTTTTATTGGAGTAGTTGGGAAATTTTTTTATACACTCCTTTACCATGTTTTTAGAATAATCTATTCCAACATATTCTTTAACCAAATTAGCGAAATGATATGTGGTTCGACCACCTCCTACACCAATGTCCAACATCTTCATTTTTTTAAATCTTTCTTTAAATCTTTTAAGTATAGTTTCTTCTGCTTTTTGAAGATGTTTTTGAGCGGAGTATTCTTTCACTACATTTTTTGCTTCATAAGCCTTCCTATTTGACATCAATCCTTTGTTATTACTTTTATTTAAATATTTTGTGAAGCCCCCTTAATTTAATAAGTTTTAAATACCTTTTTAAATAAAGTTGCCAATAAGAGATGAAATCGTTTAAAAGAATAATATTACTCACTATTGATGCTGTAAGACAGGATAGTTTGGGTTGTTATGGTTACCAAAAAAACACGTCACCTTTTTTGGATAGCTTAGCTAAGAAAGGAACAAAACTGAATAATACCTTTTCGACTGGCCCGTATTCAGCTGCTAGTTTTCCTTCTATTCTCGCCGGGGTGTATCCTTTGCAGTATGGTGATTATATCCCTCTTCCAAGTCAGACAACTCTTGTTTCTGAAATTTTGAAAAAAAATGGATATAGTTGCGCAGCATTTTTTTCTAGTGTTTATATGTCGAGAGATTATGGTTATAACAAAGGATTTAATTTTTTCCAAGATTACTTTGCTTATAAAAATGTAAATCGAATTAAAAAATCTAAGAAAGAAAAATTAATAAATTTTTTACAAAAAAGCCCTAAAACTTTTGGGTTAATTGAAAAACTTTATTCCTGGGTTAAATTATGCTATAAATCCGAATCAATGATAAAAACGAGTAAAAGTGCTGAGACAATAATCTCAGATGTTATCGCTTGGATAGATGCGAACTTGGATAAAAATTTATTCATTTGGGTTCATTTTATGGATTCTCATGAACCATACTTTTCTACTAAAAAACACTATAATAAGTTCTGCTCTCATATCTCCAAAAGAGAAGCTTATTATCTTGACCTTAAATTAAGGAGAGCGGTCCATAATAAAGTTGAGTTAACTGTTAGTGAAGTAGATAAAATAAGAAATATGTATGATGCAGCCATCAGTTATGTTGATGAAAATATCAAAAATTTTTTCCAATTTTTAAAGGACAAGGGTTTAGAAGACGAGACTTTACTGTTGATTACAGCGGACCATGGAGAAGAATTTAATGAACATAATAATCTATGTCACAAATCAAAACCATACGACATTAATCTTAAGGTGCCTTTTATTTTTTCAAAGAAGTTTGATATCTCTCAAGATAAATTAATCTCTCTAATTGATCTTCCTCCTACTATACTTGGTTTAGCGGGGATTAGTGATGAAAATAGACCGTCTGATTGGAGGGGCATTAATTTTTTGAATCAAGAAAGAAACCTTGTTTATTTTGAGAATTACCATACAAGTACCAGATGGGTTCTTGATGAGTTTGCAAAAGACAAAAAGAAGTATTTTTTTAGGGGTATAAGGGATAAAAAATATAAATATATCAAAGATGATTTAATGGGTGAATTACTATTTAATATTATAAAAGATCCAGGAGAAGTAAAAAATGTCATAAATGATGAAAATTATAAAGAAATAAAAGACCGTTATCAAAAAACATTTAATAAATTTATTTTAAAGAATTCTAGTAAGAGTGACCAAGATAAGGAAGACCCTTCCTCTTCTGAGGTAAACAAGCAGGAACAAGAAGACGAAACACGTACCAAAGAAAGAATGCGAAGATTAGAAAGTCTTGGTTATCTTGATTAAATAATAAAAATGAAATTGATAATACTTGGACTGGATGCGTTGAACCATAACATTCTCGAAGCTTGTAAGGAAGATATGCCAACGTTACATAAGCATTTGAAAGAAGATATGCAAGGTCTCCTTAAAACTACTCTACCAAATTATACTGGTTCTACCTGGACATCATTTCAGACGGGGAATAATGTTGGCAACCATGGAATTGCTAATTTCCTTAAGTACGATAAACATTTTAATTTGCAACTTTTAACTGGAGAAGATCTTAAAGCACGTACTTTCTACGAAATTGCTCATGAAAATAATTTGAAATGTTTTATTATGAATCTCCCCTATACCTACCCGCCAAAAATTAAAGGAGATATTATTTGTTCCTGGCTTCATGTATATGAAAAAATTGAAGATCTTTTCCACCCAAAATCTCTTTCCGAGAGATATCCGTCCCTTAAGAATTATAAAAATCGTGCTAATAGAAGCAGAAGTGTGATTAAATACCTTAATTCAGCTGAAGAAGTTCTTGAATCACAGATTGATGTTGTTAAAGAAGTTCTTGCTGCTAAAGAACATGATTTAAGTTTCTTTGTTATTCCAATTTTAGACATGATTCAGCATAAAGCGTTTAGTGATTTAATAGATAAAAAGATAAATAAGAAAACCGTTGTTTGTAAAAGGATTTGCCAGAAACTAGATCTATTAATTAAATGGATTGATGAGAATAAAGATGAAGATGCAGGAGTTTTGATTGTTAGTGACCATGGTTTTAAGGTTTATGAGGGTAAATTCTTTGTAAACAGCTGGCTTAAAAATCAAGGTTATTTGAAAACAGCAAAAGATGGGATACAACTGAAAGAAGTAGTTAATCGAAGACAAAAAAAAAGAGGCAATATTGATATCTCTAAATTGGTTGTTTTTATTAAAAAACGCCCAAAAATGTTTAAACTTTTGGAAAATTTTTATGACCTCTTTATTAGGTACTGTCCCTTTGATGTAATAAAACAGCCGGGGTTTGATATTGAAAAAACAAAAGCTTATTGCCGTTCAACTTTTGAAAGCATAATTTTTTTTAATGAAAAAATAACTAGTAAGGAAAAGGTAAAATTAAAAAAAGAACTCTTAAATGCACTAAACAAAGTCGAAGGAATTGAGGCTCATGATTGTGATGAATTTTATTGTGGTAAGTATCGGAAGGAATTAGGCGAAATAGTAATTATTCCTGAACGATTTGAAATTGACAGTACTATCGGAGATACTGATTTTTTATATGTTAAGAGAGATATGCATTCTTTAAACGGTATTTTTATGGCCTACGGAAAAGGAATAAAAAAGAGGTGTGAAGTAAAGGATGCAAATATTTACGACGTAGTACCAACAATACTCCATATTTTAGGAATTCCTACACCCAAAGATATGGACGGTAAGGTTTTAAATATTTTTGACAATGAATCTGAACTAGTTAAACAACCAATACAATTTTCGGAAACAGACAGAACAGAAGAAGAAAAAGAATTATTAAGAGAATCAATAAGAGATATAAAAATTTAAATGCCTCCAGTTAAAATAATTACCAAAAAGATAATTTACAAACTATCATATTATTTTCAAATCCATCGATTTTTACGGAATTTAAACAAAAACAAAGTCCAAATCTTGTTTTATCATGGCTTCAGTAACGAGAAAAATAATTTTTTCTCAAAATTTAGTGATAGTAAACATCTTCAGATTAAAAAGTTTCATTCCCAAATGAAATACCTAAAAAACAAATACAATATTATTTCACTAAAACAGTTTGTTGATTCTCATAAAAATGGCAAAAAATTTCCTTTGTATTCCTTAATAATCACAATGGATGATGGATATCTTTCTAATTATAGCTTAGCTTATCCCATTTTAAAAAAGTTAAATATTCCTGCAACCATATTTTTAACCACTTCTTTTGTAAATCAAAAAGAATTTCTCTGGATGGACAGAGTTGAATATGCACTTGCTTTGGCTAGACCTAACCATTATAGATTAAATGTTCATGATCAGAAACTCCTCCTTGATCTTCGTAATGATGATTTGAAACTAAAATCTTTAAAAAAAATAAAATCCCTAATCAAATCGGAACCTCAAGGATTAAGGCTGAAATTTATTGCTGAGTTAGAATCACTCTTAAAAAATAAATTAACTTTAAACGAAAAAACTCCGGAGATTTACCTTCCCTTAGATTGGCATCAGGTTCAAAAAATGGTTGAAAAAGAATTAGTTTCCATAGGGGGGCATACCCATACCCACGCAATCTTAACTAAATGCTCTCCAAAAGAATTAAAGAAAGAATTATCTTTAGCCAAAAAAATTATAGAAAAAAACATCAAAATAAAATTACTCCCCTTTGCTTATCCTAATGGTACAGTTAAAGATTTTAATAAACAGATTCAATCCTACCTAAAACAATTAAATTACTCTTGCGCTCTAACAACAATGTCTGGGTTTAATAATAAAAAAACAGATTTATTTGAATTAAGAAGAATAGCAGTCGATGATAGGATGGATTGGATAGAATTTATCATGAACATTTCTGGTTTTAGATATTTATTATTAAGGTTATTAAAAATTTAATTTCTTTTGAGTTTATTAATCAATTCATATGGAATATTTATTTGACCTAACTTAACAGTTTTCCTAATTTCTCCATGAAAGTCAGACCCTCCAGATTGAATCAATTTGTTTTTCTGAGCGTATTCCTGGAAAAAAGAGTTTCTTTTATTTGATTCTTCTTCTGAAAGATTGTTAATTAAATCATATGAGTAATAGGTCTCAATCCCTTGACCACCACATTCAACGAAAAATTTGATGAGTTGAACTGCATTTTCTTGTTCGTAAACTCCTGGATGCGCTAGAATTGGTATACCTCCTGCTTTTTTGATGATATCAATGGCCTCTTTGATCCTAATTTTATCGTTTCTTTTTACATAAGCTGGTTTGCCGTTACCTAAAAATTGGTTAAAAACTTCTTTGACATCGGGGAATCTTTCTGGATATTTTTTGACTAGAATCTGGGCTAAGTGGGGGCGTCCAAACGAATAACTGGCTAATTTAATGGCTTCTTCGAAAGTGATATCAAAGCCTAACTTTTGCAGTTTTTTTATTATTTCTTTTTTTTGTTTGATTCTTTCCTGTTTGATACTCTGACAGAATTTGACTAATTTAGGATTGTGGTAGTCAATAAATAATCCAACAATGTGTATCTCAATCCATCCTTTTTCTTCCTCATAACAACTTATTTCGATTCCAGGAATCACTTCGATATCTTTATTTTTTGAGTATTCAATAGCTTTTTGACAGCTGTTAATTGTGTCATGATCGGTGATGGCAATGACCTTAAGGCCAGATTGTATGGCTAAATCGATTAGCTTTTCTGGAGGAAGCTCTCCGTCAGAAGCATTAGTGTGGGTATGGAGGTCTATTTTCATTTTAATAAAGTAATTAGTTTTTGCGTAAGGTATTTGAATCTTTCTGGTGAGATAATTGTTTTTTTGACTGGATTCATTTTGACAAATTCCTGGTTGTTTTCATCATTATAGATCTCCTTTCTTCCGAAGGAACTATCAACAGTATAGGGTTGTCCAATATTTCCTCTGAAAGGGAAAATCTTGATATGGAGGTGCTCTTTTTTTTCTTTCCAATTAGTGGATTTGCCATAGGCGGCAACTGAAGTGGCGTGCTCTCTTTTTTCAGGAGCGATATCAAAATTAGGATTTTCTTCAACCATTATTTGGGCAATTGCGTTGTTTATTTTTGCAAAACCAATTCCATAGTTTTTGGCTAATTCAGGATATTGGTTAATTTGTGAAAAATGAGTCAAGTGGCCCCAAGGCATTAACTGAATTGTAAAATCATCTTCTCTCCCACCAGTTTTAGGGGATAAAGTGGCAAACCAGCCATTTTGATTCGAATCACCAACTTTAAAGATGATAACTGCACCATAACCAGATTTTTGACCAATTTCCATGCAGGACTCTTGGCAATGATTGCAAGTTTCTTTGAATGAGATGTCCTCTTTTAGCCATTGATTTATTTTGCTTTCATTCATTTTCTATTAATTTAATGTATTCACTCTCTCTCCTCTCATTAGTATAAGCGTCAAAATAACCAACTACAATTTGATAATAAGATTCCTGATTTTTTGATTCTACTTTTTCTAAAACTCCGGAGACTTCTATCTTTTCTTTAGGGTAAGCTAACATGCAGTAATCTCTAGAGTAAAAAACTACTTTCTTTATGTTTCCTTTAAAATCCCCATTGATTATTTTTGACTCTTTGATGTCATAACAACCCGGCCTGACAACTGAATCAAAATTATTGGTGACTTCTCCTTGAATGGTAATCTGACCCAAATCTGTATACCTTTCTTCTCCCCATTTGAACCAAGTTTCTTCTTCTTTTTCAGCAGCGAAAATAACAAAAAGACATTCCCCAAAAAATCCTTCGGATCTTTTTTTCTTCATAATTTTGAGGAATTGGTCTTTGGGAAAAATCGAATACCTGTCTCTTCTTTTGTAAAACTGTATCCATTCTTCATCGGTTTTCCATCTTAATGAAGGATGCTGATTTTTTTCTAAAAATTCCATCAATTTCCAAAAATTTTCCTTGCCATAAACGACAATGTTAATGTCAGAGACTTTATGAGCATAATGACCCATTAGAGTGGAGTAGGTGATGCCAAAATCTTTGACTCGGAGACCACTTTTGAGAAGGAAATTAACAAAACCATGTACGTTTTTTAGATGTGGATCAAGAGCATTTTCTGGCATGCTCATTAATTCAGAAAGACCTTTTCTTGGAAAGAAGATTCTTTCAATCTGGTTGATAGGGACTGCGAAAAATAATCTGTTTCCTTGGTGGATTTTACTTTGGAAGATGTATTGAGGGTAGGTTTGCTTGAAATTTTCTAAATAGGTTTTTAATGCTTCTTTATCAGACCAAAGATTAAGGCGATTCATCTTTTTACCAGAAATGAATCGGTATTGGAGAGCAGAACTTTCTATTTTTTCAGTAGGAATATATTTAGGTTTAACAAGAATGGAATCAAAGGGGTGCTCATTACCATAAACCTGACATTGCAAGCCGTCTTTGGTAGTGATGATTGATGATTCATAAAAATGTGCCATTTTGTTTAATCAGAACTTTAAGGTATTCTTTTTCTCCCCTTTCTGAGGTGTAAGTATCAAAATAACCAATCACTAGTTGATAATAGTCCTCGTCTTTTGACTTAATTTTTTCAAGTAAGCCACAAGCTTCGATCTGTTCTCCTTTTTTAGCTTGGAGGATAAAAGGTCTGGACCAAGTGACTAATCTTTTAATAGGGACTTCCTGATAACCTTCAATTATCTTTGAATCTGATAATCCATAAAATCCTGGCCTGACAATTGAATTGTAATCATCATTGACTGTGGCTTGAATTTTAACTGTACCTAAGGGTTGGTGTTCTTCTTCCCAATCATACCAAGTCTCTTCTGGTTCTTCCAAAACGAAGATAGAAAAAACATGGCCATCAAAAAAACCATCATCTTTTTTCCTAACCATATTAAAGACATATTCTTCTTCATTGAATTGTTTTGAGACAACACGGTCTTTGTAGTATTTAGCCCAATCTTCTTTTGTTTTCCATTTTAATTTAGGATGTTCGACAATTTCCATAAATTTGACAGTCTTCCATCCATTTTCCTTTCCTGAAACGAGAATATCAATATCTGATTTTCCTGGTGTATAGTTGCCTAATAAGGTGGAATGGCTGATTCCAATCTTGTCTAAGGGAACTCCAGCTTTCATGATAAGTTCGACTAGTTCTCTGGTGGCTTTTAGGTATGGGTCAAGGTCTTTGACAGGAACTTTCATCAATTCTTGGAGGCCTTTCTTGGGATCATGATACCCTTTTAGTTTTTCTTTAGGAACGACCAAGAACCAGTTTTGATGTTTGGGGCATTCATAAAAAAATTCAGGAAATTTTTCTTTGAGAACTTTGAGATTTTTCATAACAATCTCTTTTTTATTAAAAAGATTGAATCTGGTCACAGCCTGACTAAACAGAAACCTTTTTCTTAATCCAGTAAAATCAAGCAGTGTTTCCGGGATGTATTTTGGTTTAACAATAACAAAACCTTTTGGATGGCTATTAGCATAAACTTTGCACTGGATATTATCAGTTGTGTCAATTAAAGTTGATTCATAAAAATGCATTTAATCCACCTTGATAGGTTGAATATCGATGTCTTCTGGTTTTTTGACTTCCATAATCCTGAGAATGGTAGGAGTAACTTGTCTGATATCTATATCATTAATTTTACCTTTATTTTTAATCTTATCTCCGGCAATGATAAAAATACCTTGTCGGGCATGGCCAGCACTGTCAGCTCCGACAGCACTTTCCCATGAGTAAAGGCCTTCTTGGCCTAAATCTGGATTGGAGGCCCATCTAAGATCATCAAAATAAACTGTCAAATCAGGACATTCTGGATTTTCTGGTTTTTTGTAGATGTCTTCTTTTTTATAGACTTTGGTGTCAAGCGGATTGCCCTGGTCGTCGGGAATCTCTTTGAGGTCTTGAATCAATTTTTGTCTAAATGATGCAAGTTCTTCCCCTAAGTTTTGTTTATTCAAAAAAACTCTGGCATTGTATGCTCCAGCACCATAGACTTTTGTTTTTTCCATGTCAACAAACTCAAACTTAAAGCGAGTTTTACCTTGTTTTATTTTTTCTTGGGCTTCATCTGTCAGAACAAGATATCCTTTTTCCATGAGCCAGTTGTTGAGATTTATTTTTCCTTCTTGTTTGATCATGCCATGGTCAGAAACAACAATAGTTGTGGTATCAGGCGGCAATAGTTTTATTATTTTTGCTAATTCTTTGTCTAAATAAATATAATAATTTTTTAAAGCATTTTTATGCGGGGAATTTTCAATAAATCTTCTATGCGATTTGTCGAAATGCCTCCAGATCATGTGCTGCAGGCGGTCTGTTCCAATTAACATAGTCATAAAAAAATCCCATTCTTTGCTGATGAGAAGATCTTTAGCCAGACTGAGTTGCATTTTAGTCATTTCATAAACTCTTTTGAGAAGTTCATCAATTTCAAGAGCTTTATGTCGGCCTAATCCGACTGCTACATCAAAAAAAAAATCAGGATTTCCGAGCTGTTCTATTTTTTCTTTGATTTCTAGAGGATAAACACTTTGGTTATCTAAACCTAAAGCTAAAAATCCAGAAACCATAATTCCATTGACTGGTTTAACAGGGTAAGTCAAAGGAACATGAAGAACAATGCTTTTCTTGTTTTGTTGAGATAAGATATCCCAGACACGATCGCATCTAATGTTATTGGAATCAACGAGTTTTGTTTGCCCATCTTTATCTTTGTAAGTGAAACTAAATATGCCTAATTCACTAGAATCTTTACCAGACATCATTGAATTCCAGGCAGTGATAGTGGAAGGAGGGATGGTACTATTTAATTTAGCGTAAAGCCCTTTTTCTGTAAGTTTTTTGATAGTGGGCAGTTCATCTAACCATTCTTCAAAAATAAGTTTTGGAGAAGCTCCATCTATTCCAAAAATAAAAACTTTTGACATTTTTAATACTCTTAATCAAGGTAACCTAAACTTTCTAATCGCTTTAATCTTTCTTGAACTTTCCGTTCGTCACTCTCTGGAGAATTATCCAAAATATCTCTCTTATTGTGGTCCATCTCTTGTTCTATATTAGTTAATACTTGCTTTAAGATATATAAAACATAATCAGAAACAGAGCTAAATTCAGTATCTTGAATTCTTTTTTCTATTTTATCTAACAATTCCAGAGGAAGGACAATTACATTATCTTTAGCCATTTTAATTATAAAGACTAAACCTTCTATTTATTAAATTAATGAATTTTAGTTTTGAATATTAATCAACCTAGAAACAGTTTCATCATAATCTTCACTCATCTTTAGAAGAAGTTCAAAATATTCCCTTGAGGCAATTCCTTTAATCATTTCAAGTTTCTTCTTCCTATCCTCGTAGAGCTCCTCTTTGGTAAGTAGTTTTATTTTTTTTCGAATCTTATTAAATGAAGGATTAACTTTTCTGCCAAGAAATTTCTCTATCCTTGGGATGTATTGTTCAAAATTAATCATGATATCTTCAAATGGAATGAAGAAAATTTGCTTTTTCTGCTTATTCCCTAATTGCTCATAAGCACGAACATTGCCACGAAAACTAGTATCCACGATTCCTATCACTCTATCAATTTGAGATGAAGAAATATATTTTTCTTCCCAACCAATAGAATACCAAGGAAGAATTTCTCCTTTATGTTTAATGGTCATCATTATTTTCATTGGATCGACTCCTTCTCTTTTACCATAATCTTTTAGATACATCGAATTAACTAAGTCTATAGGATTACGCAGACTTTCAATAACCTTTAAACCATCCCCAAAAGCATCAAACAAAATATTAATATGTGCTAAAGTGTCATGTGTTTGTACCTGAATTAATGGCTTTTCTTTTTCAATTGCCTTAAGAAGATCGGCATCCTTTCTAAAAATACGCTTAATATTTTTCCAAGTTCCAACATTGTAAAAAATTCCAGAATAATCATGAACATTAAAGTTAGTATTTCTGCCTAGGGTTACATAAAAAATGTGCAACTGCAATTGGTTTCTTAACAGAGTGATTGCTGCATCTCTTTCAATTTTATTATAATATGATAAAAGTGCTAAACGCTCGAAGATAGAGTCAATTCTAACTACTTCAACACCAGAAAAACCAGTCATGATCGGGTGAAACATCCTCTTTGCTGCCCTAATTGGACCATCAACAAGAAGGATTTCATTAGTCAAGCCATTTTCACAATAAAATTCCATTTTGAATTTTTATACAGGAAAAAGAATACCTTGACCTTTTAGGTCGAGGTTGTAAGCATTCTTTTTTGGTCGACCTACTCCCAATTAGATACCCCGAACTTCAGTTCGGGGAGTAGGTCATTTCTAATAAAAAATGAACAATTAAAACAATTTATAAAGTTAATGGAATCATGAATTGTGGAAAACAATATAGTTGTTTCAACTGCTGTGAAAACTTTTAATTTTTTTGAAACACACCAATGAAACAAGAACTCCAGATTAGACTAATTGGTAGTTTCTCAAATGCTTGTAAAGAGTCTGAAAGCCGATTAAATATCTGTGGTGGTAACAAATAATTCAGTTTGGGAATGAATAGATGAGGATGAGCTCCATAAAATCCTAAGCAACTGAAACCGCTTTTTTCGGCAGAAGCAGACAATTCTTTGGGAGTGTGTTGTCTTGGATTGATAGAAGTTAAGTCAGCATATTTAATAGGCCTTGAAGATGTTTCTGTTGAAATAGGTTCTTTATCTTTTTCTAATTCAAGATGTTGCTCCATAAAACTCGATACTTCTGTTACTTGTTTTTTTATGTTCTCGACAAATTGTTGTGCTTCTTTATTTGGAATTTTAGAATATAATTCTTCAATTTCGTCAATTAATTTCTTTGCTGCTCCATTCCTTATTTCCCTAATAGTATAATGACTGATGCTAGCCATGTTAAAAAGTCTATTTCTACATGAAACTATAAAAATACCTTTAGGTTTAAGCATTTTGTTTACTTTTGAGAAAAGAATATCATCATTATCTAGATAACCTATAAAACCCATCGACGTAGCGACATCAAACACATTCTCGGGAAGATTATCGTTGATAAAATTTTTATGAATAAATTTAGTTTTTGTTGAAACTTCTTCTGGCAACAAACTTAATTTATGATTTGCTTTCTCAAGCATCTCTTCAGATTGATCTATTCCTGTAACGGAGTAGCCTTGTTTTGCCACCGATATACAAAGATCGCCACCGCCGCAAGCCACATCCACTAAATTTATCTTCTCATCGCTGAATTTTTCTTTTAAAATATCTAATAAAATTCTCAACCGATGATACCCGAGAGGATAACTATGTTCTTTGTAAGAATAAGCTTTAGAGAGCCAAGCATCTGCGTTCATTGAAAAATAATTTTTTACAACTTCATTATCCATTATACTCACCTTGTTTATTATTTATTACCTCTTCTATTCATTGTTTACAATTTTTAATCTCAATAACCTTGTTTGATTAATATTCTTTTTGCTTTTTGAGACATATCTTCGCCCACTTCTTCCTGCGGTAATTTAAGATCTCCTTCCTTAATTTGAGGACAGATTGAATTTAGACGTGAGATCATAAAATATGCTCGCTGGGTTAATTTTAAGTTAGTAAATTCAGTAACTTTTTCGACAATTTCGGTGGGGGATTCAATTAAGTCTTCAAATTTTATTTCCATATAATCACTACTATTCTCACACTTAAAATGATTAATTTCAGTTTCACTAATTTCGTATTCTCTTATCCAATAATAAAGACCTTTGGCAAAGTCATTCAGATAGATGAATTTTTCTTCCTCGCCTTCTCTGACCCACCAAGGAACTTGATAATTTTCTGAATTCGTAGTAGCATATGTCCGATACAGGCAGTAATTATTATCTGGCTGTTTCAATGCATTTATCGTAAACCATTGCTTCTTAGCTATGTGTTTAGCAACGTCAAAACCATTTCTGATTATGTGAATAATTTTACATTCAGGAAATACCTCTTTTAGAAATGGAATGAAAGGGATAATGTGACCGAGGTTGATCAAAAGAACAGATTTTTCTTTTTCTATGTAATCTTTTACATCAGTCCTTGTCCTCACATTAATTAACCTTTCAAATATTTTCTTTGGTTCTTTTTTGTCCCAAACTGTACTTTTTTCTCCTGGTTTGAAGTTCCCTCTTCTAAGCAAGATCATCTCCTCAAACATTTCTTTTGTGTAAGCTTTAAGCATATTAGCGAGGACCTGCTTTTTAGCCATATTTAGACCTTGCATGATAGATACTGATTCTATCATCCAAGGTTCATCTATATATTCAACGTTGTTAATGCTTCCTAAGATTTGAGAAAGTAAGGACTTACCAGAACGGGCAGTTCCAACAACAAATATTATCTGAAATTTATTTTGGGTAGGACAAAACCGATGATTATTTCGTAAGCTAAATTGGTCATTTGAACTTTCTTGGTTTGTTTTCTTTTTTTCGATTTCCATTGCATTTGTGGCGGAGGGTACTCGCAATTTAGGCGAGGTGAACCGCCATCCTCCAAATTTATATTTTTGATATGATCAAAATTGAGCGCGCAACGAATTTTTGGCATGCTAAATTAACCACTCGATTTAGCGTAAGCTTTCGTTGCGCGGAGGCCAACGAAAATGAAAGGTGTAAATCATAACAACTACTGTGTAGGTCAAAATTGCTTTCACCTTGTGTGGAAGATAAAATATGCCTATTCTTTTTTGAATAGGAATAGTTTAAAGGCATGCGTTGAAGGTGTGATAGAGCTTATTTCTTTTCAACACAATTGGGAAGTTTATGAACTTCAGGTCATGCCAGACCATGTCCATTAACTTTCCATCAACAGATGCACCATCTTATGTTTTTGCTGTTTTGAAAGCAAAAACAGCTAGTGCATTGTTCAGGAATTTTCCTTGGCTAAAAACTTATTTTCGTAAAGGCCATTTCTGGAGCCCTGGAAAATTTTATCGTTTTGTGGGTAATGTTACTTTTGATGTAATTCAAAATTACATCAAATACAGCCAAGGAAGCTGGAAAACTAATTTCCGCAACCTTCCGTCTTACTACCAGCAACGAAAGCTTGCTTCTTTCGTCGCTTGAGTTTGTTTTCCAAACTCGGAATACCTCAGCTAAAGCCGAGGTTGTTTATTTTTTTCTTAAAATGATAGTTTTACACTTTTCTTTTCCTAATGTTCCCTACAAGTATTATAAATTAAATCTACTACTCTTTCATGCGCTTTACCATCAACATCCCCCAATCTCTCTCTGACAATTTTTTCTTCTTCATTCTTAATGAAGTCTTGTTGCTCAATAGTTTTTAAGATCACTTCCCTCAAATTTTGATTACAGTTTGTTTCCATCATAAATTTTTTCCCTTGTAGCCAATGATTAAATGGTTCGCCATCATAGAATTGATCAATTGTAATAACTGGCCTTCCGATAATCATTGCCTCCAATGCAGAATTCGAACCAAAATGTATATAAATATCACATTCCTGCATCAACTTATAGAAATATTCTCTCGAAACATTTGGCTGATGAAATTTAACATTTTTATATTTTTTAATAATATTCATGAAATCTCTCGCTGAAACACTCCTAGGATGTGGTTTAATATTAATTTCTATATCTCCTAATGATTTAATATCTATGATTAGTTTCTCAAAGTTTTTGAAGTACTGATCTTTTGTTAATTTATCTCCACTAACCTTAGCCCCAGGTCCTATAAGAATATTTTTAAGTTGACTTTTTTTATTAAGTTTAAAATTTACAATTTCATCAAAAATAACAGGACCAATAACCTGGATTTGTTCTGGTTTTATGCCCAGTTTAATATACTCTCTTTTATAATATTCACTCATTATTGCTAGCTTTGTGTTATAAATGAACTCCAACTTTGTGGTTTTTCCCTTTGCGATCCCATGTTGAATACGAATAGTTGGTTTTTGGTGATATCTCGCTGCTGCCATCACACATCTTTCAAAAATGGAACTGACTCCAGTTATAACGATTACTTTTACATTTTCTTCTTTGATTATTTTCTTAAAAACTTCATAGTAAATTAATAATGCTGTAAGATATTCTTCTGATAAGTAAAAATTCAAAGCATATTGGAAATAAGGAAAATAATCTTTATTTTTAAATTTTAGTAAAAGTTTCTTTGTTTTTGAATCTAAACTTGTCCATCTCCTAGAAATTATTTTAGCTTTTTTTTTGGCAATCTTTATTAAACTATCATCACAATAAGAGTAAACAGTTGTTAATTTTGATATTTGCTTGTAACTTCTCCTTGATAAAGCATCAGCAAAAAGCACTAATGGTTCATAAATGCCATCACTTTTTAATTTTTTAATTGTTTTGTCAAGTCTAAATATCTTATTATCTTTAGATATATGGTTTATGAAACTAAGAAGAAGAATATGCGCTCTGTTTTCTATTTTTTTGATTTTCTGTGCAACCCTTATCTTTTTTTTCTCATTTAAGGATAAGTAAAGTCTCATCATTTTAACGTTTAACTTGTATTTTAAATCTTGTGGGAGACTAATTTTCTCATTTTTTCCAAGTTCAAAAAAAAGATTAATCTTTTTTGATAAAACGTGTTTATAAACATTTTTTTTAATAAACCACCATAAGGGAATGCCCTCAATTTGAAATAACTCGTCAAAACTATTTCCATCAATTTTTAATTTTTTGCTCCAATCGTCTATAAATTCCAATGTTTCTTTTTCCATTTTAATAAGTTAATTTAGCAACAATAAAGCACTTATTTTACTATTAACAGAAATTACTTAGTTTATAATCATTTTGGTTTTTTGTTCTTTATGTAGTATCCCTAAATTATTGCACCCCAATTTTCTAAGATTTAAAGGCTTTCTTTTAGAACATCAGTTTGATAAGAATGGAGAAAAAGGATTAAGTGGGTATGAAAAATTCCTTGGAAAACAAGGAATTATTCACATCCCTTCAAGAAGGAATCATCCTAAACCAATGGAAAAGAAGAAAGATGGTTTAGAACTTATAAAAAAATAGGCATAAGTTTAAATCATTCAAAGGATTTATTGAATGGTATAATAACAAAATTCACTTGGGTTTAAATAGAACAAAAAGTATAACACCAAAAGAAGCGGTTAAGTTCAAACTCCAAGCAAACAGTATATTGGGATTATTTTGTAGGAAGTGGAATTAACATAAAAAATAAAAGAATTACCTCCCTGCAATAATTTCGGGATACTACAGTTTTTTGTTCTTTTCTCATCCTACCATTCGTTTTAAATTTAATCAGCGACTAAATCATAAAATCATAATCTTTTTATACTTTTCTTTCATCAAGAAGTTAAACTTAAATGGAACGATAATAAGATGAAAAAAATTGAAGATATACTTGTGTATGAAAACACCTCTATCAAAGAAGCAATGAGAATCATCTGTGATAAAGGTTTAGGAATAGTCATAGTTGTTGATGAGATTAATAGATTGAAGGGAATAGTTACCGATGGAGACATTAGAAGAGCGATAATGGAGGGAATTGATGTTAATTCAGAGGTTTCTTTAATTATGACTAAGGATTATTTAAGTGCGAGGGATGAAATGAGTTTTGATGAAATTATCAATATGATTCGCAATAATCCCAAACATTTTCCGGATCATTATGTATTAAAGATTCCTTTATTAAGCGATGAAAATAAAGTTGTGGATATTTTTATCAAATCGGCAAATCATGGATTTAGATTATTGAAAGAACGAAACATTTCTTTAAAACCGGTTGAAAAAGTTTTGATTGTTGGTGGAGTCGGTTATTTAGGATCAGTTTTATGTCGTAAGTTATTGAATAAAGGTTATACGGTTAAAGTTTTAGATCTATTAATGTTTAAAGACGAAGCAGTCTTGGAAATTAAGAATAATCCTAATTTTGAATTAATTCATGGCGATATGAGAGATATAACCACTTTAACTAGAGCTCTAAATGGAGTTGATGTAGTTATTCTTTTAGCAGCAATTGTTGGAGATCCTGCCAGTCAAAATCAGCCGATTAGCACGATTGAAACAAATTATTTTGCGACTATGACTTTAGCTCAAGCATGTAAGTATCACCAAATAAATCGATTTATTTTTGCTTCCACCTGTAGTGTTTATGGTTTGGGTGATGATATTCTAGATGAGACTGCAGAGTTAAATCCTGTTTCGTTATATGCTCGGTCTAAAATTGAGTCTGAAAAAGCGATTTTAAGTATTGTTGATGAAAATTTTTCTCCAACTATTTTGAGAATGGGAACTTTATATGGTTTGTCTCCAAGAATGAGGTTTGATCTCGTAGTTAATACATTTGCTATGAAAGCAGCGACAGAAAAAAAAATAACTGTTTTTGGTGGAGATCAATGGAGACCACTCCTTAATGTTGAAGATGCTGCAGAAGCTTTTGTTAAATGTATAGAAGCCCCAATTAAGGAAGTAAAAGGACAGGTATTTAATGTTGGTTCAGACGACCAAAATTATCAAATTAAACATCTTGCCGAGATGATAAAAGAAATTTTGCCAGAAACTGTCGTAGAAAAATTGAAACAGGAAATAGTTAAAGGGAAGGTGGATAAAAGAGATTACAAAGTTTCTTTTGCTAAAATAAATCAGACATTAGGATTTAAAGCCAAAAAAAGTGTTAAAGATTCGATTTTGGAGATTTATCAAGCAATAATTAATAAGCAAATAATGGATGTTAATAATCCAAAGCATTATAATAACTGGTAAAAGATAGATTAAAATGTCAGAAGAACCTAAATTAATCCTTGGCGGGGTCGCTTACGATGACCGAGGAAGTGTTTCCTTTGTAAATGATTTTGACTTTCAAGGAATAAAAAGATTCTATCAAGTTGAAAATATCTCAAAAGATGTGGTCAGGGCCTTTCATGGTCATCTTCATGAAGGAAAATTTGTTTATGTGGCAAAAGGAAGCGTTAAAGTTATATGTGCTAAAATAGAAAATGAAAAATTAGTTAAACCACTTTTTGAATTTGTATTGAATAGTCGGAAACCAAGTGTTTTAAAAATACCAAAAGGATTTGCTAATGGATTTAAGGTCTTGGAAGAAAATACATCCATCATATTCTTTTCGATTAGTTCACTAGAAGAATCAAAGAATGACGATATTAGATTTGCTTGGAATATTTTTGGAAAAGAAATATGGGAGATAAAAAATCGGTGATGAAAATGGAAAATCAAAAGCCAGCGATAGAAGGGGGTAAACCCGTTAGAGAAACATTTTTACCTTATGCCACTCAATGGATTGGAGAAGAAGAGAAAAATGAAGTAATGAAAGTTTTCGACTCCGGTTGGTTAACTACTGGCCCAAAAGTAAGGCAGTTTGAAAAGGATGTAGCGGATTATGTTGGGGCAAAATATGCTATCGCAGTTAACTCTGGTACAGCTGCCCTTCATTGCTGTGTCGGAGCAATTAATATCCAACCAGGTGATGAAGTTATCACTACTCCTTTTACTTTTCTTGCCACTGCTAATGTAATTATTTACAGAGGAGGGAAACCAGTCCTTGTTGATATTGATGAAGAAACATACAATATTGATCCAAATGAAATAAGGAAAAAAATAACAACAAGAACCAAAGCAATCATTCCGATGCATTACGGTGGTCACCCTTGTAAAATGGACGAAATAAAAGAAATAGCGCAAAAGCATAATTTATATATCATTGAAGATGCCGCCCATGCTTTATCAGCAGAATATCAGGATGAAAAAATCGGCACCTTTAGTGATTTGTCATGTTTTAGTTTTCATCCTGTTAAAAATATCACCACAGCAGAAGGAGGCATTATTACTACAAATAATGAAGAATTAGCTAAATTTTGTGTGATGCATAGAACTCACGGCATTACAAAGGAAGCAATGGAAAGATATGGGAAGGATGCAGATTGGGGATATGATATGGAAAGATTGGGCCATAGATATAATATGACTGAATTTCAGGCGGCCTTAGGTGTGGCTCAACTGAAAAAAATTGAGAAATTTCAGAAAAAACGAGAAGAAATTGTGGCTCAATATAATCAAGCTTTCTTTGCAATGCCGGAGTTAATCTTACCTTCTGTTAAATCATATGCAAAAAGTTCCTGGCATCTTTATCCCATAAGGGTAAATAATGATTTATTGAAAGTTGATCGAAACCAACTTATAAGGGCACTAAAAGCAGAAAATATTGGTGTTAATGTTCATTACATTCCTATCCATTTGCATAGTTATTATCAAAAGAATTATGGTTTTAAAGCTGGTGATTTTCCTGTTTGTGAAAGAATTTATAATTCAATCATAACGCTTCCCTTATTCCCAAAGATGAATACACAAGATGTGCAAGATGTAATCAACGCAGTCAAGAAAGTGATTAATTATTATAAAAAATAGATTAGAAAAGAAAATGATGGAAGGAAATAATGAAAGGGAAAAGATTGTTGCCATCATTCCTGCTCGAGGAGGATCTAACTCAATTCCAAAGAAAAATATTAAAATTTTAGGTGATAAACCTCTCATTGCTTATCCTATTGAATCAGCTCGATCAATAGAAGATATTGATCGAGTAATTGTAAGCACTGATTCTGAGGAAATTGCTAAAGTTGCTAGAAAGTATGGCGCGGAAACCCCAATTATTAGACCAACAAAATTAGCTGAAGATGAAACTCCTACCTTACCAGTTTTACAACACGTTGTAAAATATCTTGAGGAAACCGAAAACTACAAAGCCGATTTTATCATTTTATTGTATCCTACTGCTCCTTTCTTGAAAAAAGAAAGAATCAAGGAAGCCATAAATTTGTTAAAGACAAAAAAACATCATTCAGTAATTGGTGTAGTAGAAGATCGGGGTAGGTACTGGGTTTATGATAAAAAAGAGGAGAAATATATCATTCTTTATCCACAAAAAAGAGTTAATCGTCAATACTTTCGACCACTTTATAAAGAAAACGGAGCGATCTATTTTTCTGATTATGAAACGATTATGGTTAAAAATAAAATAATAGATGAAGATAATGTAGGTTTTATAATAATGGATTATGATGAAGTTATTGATTTAGATACACCTTTTGATTGGGAAAATGCTAAAGAAAGGTTAAAGAAAAATGAAAATTGGAAATAAAGAAATTAATGAAAATAGTCCCTGTTTCATTATTGCTGAAGCAGGAGCCAACTTTAGAATATCTGATGATCCTGAAATCAATCTCAAACACGCTCTTAAATTAATTGACATTGCTGTAGGAGCTAAAGCAGATGCAGTGAAATTTCAGCTCTACAAGGCTGAGAAACTGTATGTTAAAAAAGCAGGAAAAGCTGATTATATTGGAAAGGAGAAAACAATCAATCAGATTATTCAGGAAATGGAGTTACCTTATGAATGGTTACCAAAATTAAAAAAATATTGTGATGAAAAAAATATAATTTTTCTTTGCACACCATTTGACGAAGAATCTGTTGATGAACTTGAAAAAATTGGAATTGAAGCTTACAAAATAGCTTCTTATACTATCAGCCACATCCCTTTACTTAAACATATAGCTAAAAAAGGAAAACCAATGATAATATCAACTGGAGCATCAAATATTGAGGACATAAAGAAAGCGATTAAAGCTGTAAAAGAGGAGAATAATGAAAAGATTATTTTGATGCAATGCACAGCAAAATATCCCGCCCCTTTGAATACAATTAATCTTAAAGTGATTCCGGATCTTGAAAAAATTTTTGATGTCTCTGTTGGCTTGTCCGATCATTCTAGGGAACCTTGGATTGCTCCACTTGGTGCAGTAGCCCTTGGAGCTGGGGTTATAGAAAAACATTTCACAACAGACAATAGTCTCCCTGGTCCAGATCATGGATTTGCGATCCTGCCCAATGAGCTAAAAGAACTTGTTAATAATATAAGAAAAATGGAAAAAGTTCTGGGAAAAGAAAAAAAGGAAATATTGGAAGATGAGAAAGAACTTTATGTATTTGCAAGAAGACATATTTATACAAAAAAGAATATAAAAAAAAAGGAAATATTAAGTGAAAATAACCTTATTATATTAAGGTCAGGAAAGGAGAGAAAAGGTTTAGAGCCCTCAAGATTTGAAACCATAAAAGGAAAAAGAGCTGCTAAGGATATTAAAAAAGACGAACCCTTAACTGAAGAGTATATAGATGAATAATAAAAAGATTTATTTTAGGTTTGTAGAAGATGAAGATTTAGATGATTTTTATAGATGGAGAAATGACGAAGTAACCAGAAAATTTTCATTTAATACAGAGGAAATACCATTCAAAGACCATATCAAATGGTTTAAGGCATCAATTATTAATCCCAAAAGAACTATTTTTATGGCGATAAATGAAAAAAGAGAGAAGGTTGGGCAAATAAGGTTTGACCGGGATGGTAATGGGGCAGAGATTGATATCAATATAGGATCTGATTGTAGGGGTCAGGGATATGGCACAAAAACAATAATCAAGGGTTGCAGAATATATTTTAATAACTTTGAGGTGGATTATTTTATAGCTAAAGTAAAAAAAGACAACTTAGCTTCTAGAAGGGTATTCGAAAAGGCTGGTTTTAAAAAATATAGTGAACAAAGTAATTATTTGGAGTTTAGATTATATAAAAATGAAAAAAGTTAAACCACCTTCTATTATTATAGCAACAATAAAATCATGGAATATCAATAATTTTTATAAGTTAAAGGAAATAGAAAAAGATTATAATTGGATACTAATAGAAAAAAAAGAAGATTTGAAGTATGACTTAATAAATAAGATTAATCCAAAATATATTTTCTTTCCCCATTGGTCATGGATAATACCAGAAGAAATATACAAAAACCTTGAATGTATTGTTTTTCATATGACGGATCTGCCTTTTGGCAGAGGTGGTAGTCCTCTCCAAAATTTAATTGCTAGAGGGATATATGAAACCAAGATTTCTGCGATTAAAGTTGTTGGGGAACTTGATGCGGGGGATGTTTATTATAAAGAACCATTAAGCTTAAAGAATGGTAAAGCGGAAGATATCTTTAAGAAAGCTTCTGCAATAATATTTGACAAGATGATACCCAGTATAATCAACAAGAATATTATACCAAAAAAACAAACAGGCGAGGTTGTGATTTTTAAGAGACGTACTCCTGAGCAAAGCAATATGTCTAATTTAAATGATTTAAATCAAGTTTATAATTATATCAGAATGCTTGACGCTGAAGGTTATCTCCGAGCTTTTCTCGAAACAGATAATTTAAGAATAGAGTTTAATAATGCTCAAATAAGCAATGATGATATTCAAGCAAATTGTATTATCAAGTTAAAAAATGGAAAAAAATAAAGTTTTGGTTATTGTTGCTCATCCTGACGATGAAATTTTGGGAGTTGGAGGGACATTAATTAAACACGTAAATCAAGGTGACGATATTTTTTGTCTTATTTTAGGCGAAGGCATTACCTCTAGGGATAAATATGGTCAAGGTGTCCTTGAAGAATTACATGAGCATTGCCACGAAGCAGGAAAAGTAATCGGTTTCCAAGAAATATTTTTATTGAAGTTACCTGATAACAAATTTGATTCAATCCCTTTACTTAATATTGTTAAAGAAATTGAAAAATATCTGGAAAAGATAAAACCTAATATTATTTATACTCACCATGATGGAGATGTTAATATTGATCATCAACTTACTCATGAAGCAGTGATGGTAGCTTGTCGCCCTTGCAATCCAAATTGTCCAGGGGAGTTGTATTCTTTTGAAACCTTATCTTCAACCGAATGGCAAATCAATAAAAAAAAATTATTCACTCCAAATATTTATGTCGATATCGAGTATGAAATTAATAGTAAGATAAAGGCTCTCAAAAAATATAAATCCGAAGTAAGGGAATATCCTCATTCACGATCTGTTGAAGGAATTAAAATCTTAGCTCAATTTAGAGGATTGGAATCTGGTTTAAAATATGCCGAAGCTTTTTATTTATTAAGAGAAGTTAAAAGATGAAAGAAAAATCAAGGGAAGAAATTCTTAAAAAAAGAAATTCGTTGTCTCGAACGGAAATAAAAAGTAAGAGTAAAGAGATTTTTCAAAGATTACTTAACATTAATCATCTGAATCGAACTCAAAATGTTTGTGTTTATGTTTCAAAAGACTCTGAAGTTGAGACACATGATTTGATCACGTATTTATTAAAAAAGAAAAACGTATTTGTACCTTTTATTGAAAAAGAAGAATTAAGAGTTAGTGAAATCAAAAATTTTTCTGACTTAGAAAAGGGTCAATTTAATATTTTGGAACCAAAAAATAAAATCAATTATAATCAAAATATTGATTTAATTATTATCCCAGGGGTTGCTTTTGATAAGAGAGGCAACAGATTGGGCCGAGGAAATGGATATTATGATAAATTTTTAAAAAATATCCAATCATTGAAAATTGGTTTAGCTTTTGAGGAACAAATTATTGGTCAAGTCCCTGTTGAAAAACATGATGTCCCATTGAATTTAATAATAACAGATAAACAAATAATTAAACCGTGATTCCTATGGCCATTATTTTAGATGGAAAAAAAATAGCAGAAAAAATCAAATTAGAATTAAAAGAAAAGATTAGTCGATTAGACAAAAAGCCGTGCTTAGCTGTTGTTTTAGTAGGAGATGACCCATCATCAAAAGTTTATGTATCTATGAAACAAATAGCTTGCGAAGGGGTTGGGATAATTTCTAAAGAATATCATTTTAGTACTGACGTTAAAGAAGAAGAATTGGTAAATTTGTTAAAAAAACTTAATGCAGATAGTAATATCAATGGAATTCTAGTCCAATTACCATTACCAAAACATATGGATGAATATGAAATAATAAAGACGGTAAGTCCTTTAAAAGATGTTGATGGTTTTCATCCAATTAATATTGGTAGATTTTCCTGGGGAAGGAAGAAATTAATTCCTTGCACCCCAAAAGGAATCTTAAGACTATTGAAAGAGTATAATATTAAGATGGAAGGGAAAGACGCTGTAGTGGTCGGTAGAAGCAATGTAGTGGGTAAACCAATTGCCTTGCTTTTAATGGAAAATAATGCAACTGTTACTGTGTGTCATTCTAAAACTAATAATCTTAAAGAAAAAACATCCAAAGCAGATATTTTAATTGTGGCAACAGGAGTGCCCAAATTAATTAAAAAAAATATGGTAAGGGGAGGAGCAGTAGTGGTCGATGTCGGCGTTAGTAGAATAGAAGATTTGACTAAGAAGAAAGGATATTATTTAAGTGGTGATGTTGATTTTGAAGAAGTAAAGGAAAGTGTTTCATATATATCTCCGGTTCCGGGGGGAGTTGGGCCCATGACTGTAGCGATGTTGATGGAAAATACTTTGGAGGCTTATAAATCACAAAATGGCGAATAAAATTGACTATGGTCTTAAATTGTGGTCTACAAATAATAGGTTGTTTAAAAAGGCGAGAGAACTCATTGAAAAAGATTTGTTTCAGTATATTGAGCTATATGTAGTACCAGAATCTTTCGATGCAAATAAACTAACGGCGTTGAAAGGTTTTTCAATCATTATCCATGCCCCTCATTTTCAACATAATTTCAATTTATCAAAATTCAATTTAAAAGAGAACAATAAAAAAATTTTTCAGGAAGTCAAAAAAGTTGCTGATTTTTTTGATTCAAAATTTATTATTTTACACCCTGGTGTTGGTGGTGATATAAGATCAACAATTACGCAACTTAATGAACTTGGTAGTAATAAAATTCTTATCGAAAATATGCCAAAAATCGGTTTGAATAAAGAAATTCTTATTGGTTTTAATTTGGATGAAATAAAGGAAATTATCCAATCTGGTGATTTTAACTTTTGCTTAGACCTTGCTCATGCAATTAAATCAGCTATTAGCCAAAATTTAGATTATAAACATTATATTAAACAACTACTTCAATTAAATCCAAAATTATTCCATATTAGTGATGGAAATACGGGTAATGGGGAAGATGAACACTTATCCTTGGGAAAAGGCAATTTTGATTTAAAATTCTTGAAGAGGTGTATTGAAGAGAGTGAAGCTAAGATGGTGACTTTAGAAACCCCTAAAAGGAATTTTTTTTCATTAACTGAGGATGTTAAGAATGTTGAATACTTAAAAAAACTATGATTTGATTTGTTCTTTTTTCTTCATCTCTTTGACTTGAAACTTAAGGTATTCTTTGACTTCTCTAGCTTCATAGAGATAATTGAGAGTTTCATCTACTTCTTGATTTATTTCTTCGATGAACTTTTCATTGTGAATAATTTCGTCCTGAACTGTGGCGTTTTCTATGTATTTGGAAACGTCGATAGGTTCTCCCTTTTTAAGCTCTGTTAATGGAATATCAGCATCGTCAATTTTTCTGAAAGGAAAAAAATGTCTGGTTATTCTTGGTGCAAAGATATTGCCACTTAATCCTCTTTCTATCACTTCTGCCTTTGAAATATTAGTCTTACCTACAATTAAATGCCGATGCAGCAAATGCGTTCCTACTCTGATGTTCTCATCTTGGTAGCTCACAAAATGTACTGGTACTTTTTTGTATCCATGCATCAAAAAGAAAATATATCTATGACTTCCATCCAAAACAATTCCTGTCTCTCGGTCAGCTAGCAAAGGGGCCTTGATCACTCCATCATCTAAAATCAACTTATTCAAGTTCTTTAGATGATTTGGAAAAACTTTTTCTAGAGGTTTTAACCTTTCGATAGGAACTATCTCATATTTTCTTTCAAAAACACTGCCAACCAACTCTCCAAACATGTTCTCTGCTCTTCTCAAATCCTCGTGGTCATCAATCTCCATCCACTTCAATCCGTTGATATCACACACAAATATCTGCCCTTCTTGTAAATATTTAGCCAGAACCAAATCATAATAAATATTGACATTCCCTTCTTTAACTTCTTTATCCAACCATTCTGATAACAAAACCCCTAATTCAGGCATAATTTTAATGATATCTCCTGATTTATGATGATGATCCTCAAATTCTCTTTCTTGGCCTGCCTTTCCTCTGATAATCTCTATTTTTTTTATGCTCCCATCATTCCCTGATGTTAACATACACCCATCTCTAAATAAGCTAAATTTATCGCCAGCCCAGTAGGACCTATTGTCCGTTTCTATTACTTTTCTCAACAACACTTCTCCAAAAAAAGTATCTCCTTCCAATAGCACTACCCCTTTCTCCAGATATTCCCGAGCCAACCATAAAGAATACATATTATTGGTCTTATCATAAAACTTATTTTCTATATAAATCACCTTCATCCCTTTGTATTGGTCACCTATTTCATTTCTTATTTTTTCCCCTAAATGACCAATCACAATTATAACTTCCTTAATCCCTATTTTTGCTAGATTATCCAGAGAATTAACTAAAATTGGCTTTTCCTTTACTCTAACTAAACATTTGGGTACTGTATTGGTTATTGGTTCTAATCTGCTTCCCATCCCTGCCACTAAAATAATCGCCCTTTCTATTGCAGACACTTTTAATCACCTTTATTTTTCAGGAACTTTTCCAACAATTCAAAATTAGGATTATAAGCAAATCTGTAATAAGTTCTATCTAAGCCTGTTTTGTTATCACAACACTTAACCCTAAAATTAAGAGGTTTTTCTGATTTGACCATGATAAAGTTAGCTTTAGTGGGGAAAACTTTGAGAAAATCAAACTTTTTTAGAAATTGATACATATTCTGTGTTCCTTCAATAATTTTTATTCTGGATTCTTCATATTCACCCCTATTTTTGATGGCAAGATCTATGAGAAATTCAGCAACCGAGTTGATATTCCAAATAGGTATTTTTTTGACCATATCATCAATTAATTTTCGATTCTCAGAAGCGATATAACCTAATCTGATACCACAGAAACCGTAATTTTTTCCCAGACTTTTGAAGAGAACAATATTCTTTCCTTGGGGCAAGGCTGGAATCTTTTTGTCGACAAAATCGATAAAGCTGATGTCAATGGCAAAATTAATATTTGGAAATTGGGTTGCCATTTCTTCTATATCCTCACGATAGTGGCCAGCGGGATTATTAGGATTACAGATGCAAACAGTATCAACATTGTTTTGAGAAATTGCCTGTTTAATCTCTTCTTGAGTGGCGTCGTATCTGATAGGTATATGGTTAGTGATTTCCCACTCGTTGAAGTTTGGGACAGTGACCAGGGCTTTCTTAGAATAATTTTGAAGAAAAATCCTAATGGCTTCACAACTGCCATTAACTGCAATCAGAGGAAGATTGATGTTTTCTAATCTTTTTATTTTTTCAGAGATTGTTTTTTGATTTGAAGGATAATATCTAATGAGGTGAATCATATTTTGGTTAAGTTCATCAATCATCTCTAGGGTGGGAAAATAAGGGTTAATCATAAAGTAAAAATCTTCTGAACCATCTACCATATGTTGAACCAATTCTTTTTGCATTTTATAAAAAAGCTAATTTTCACTATTTAAATCTTATCTATTTACATTCTATTTTAATTTATGTTTCGCAACTTTTATAAATTGATTTTATGAATTTTTGATTATGGTTGAATCTATCAAAGAATTAAGGAAAATATGTCAAAAAAGATCCTATTTGTACGATAAAAAAGGCAAAGAAAACACCTCAAAACCTGTTGAAGAGTATTTTTATGATAGATTTTTAAGGTTAGTTTCGATTTATATCACAAAACCCTTTTTATATACTCCAATCACAAGCAATCAAGTTTCAGTTTTGTCGATGGTGGTGGGGGTATTGGTCGGTGTGGCTTTTTCTTTTGCCCATCCTTTATGGTGGGTTGGAGGATTTTTGTTGCTACAACTGTTTCATTTTTTAGATGCTGTTGATGGTGAAATTGCCAGATATAGGAAAGAAGCATCACCAATCGGAAAATACTTTGATTTATTGGCTCATGGAGTGGTTATTGCAGCTTTTTATATGGGCATTACTTACGGCATTTATAATTCTGTAGGAAATTTATTGGTTTTTTTCTTTGGTTTTATTGCCTTGATATCATTTTTATTAAGTTCGTTGTCCAATGCTTTGAAAAATTTCCTTTTGAATCAATTTGCTTTATTTGAAAATAAAAAGGAGCTATTAGAAAAATTGAAATCTTCTAAAAAAACCAATCCCTCTTCCTTTAAATATGCGTTAGGGAGGATGTTAGGGTTTGATGGTTTCGCTTTTATGGTTTTAGGAGTAACAATGTTAGATTTAATTTTTAGACCAATTAGTATGGGGATCTTGGGTTTCTCTCTTTTAATCAATTGGAGATTTTTATTTCTTATTTTGTCGGCAATTATAGGTCCAATTGTTTTTATTAGAAGGATGCAAGCAACATCTAAATTAAAGAATAAACTTTAATTAATAACCCTTTTAATAATTATTTTTATGTTTTTTGTAGTTACTATTTTAAATTTAAAAATTAGAAGTACATAGACTAAAAAAGAAAGGCCAATACCGATTAACATCCCAAATGTTGGATGGAATGGGAAAAAGTCTTTGATAAAATAGATTAAAAAACCAAAAATTAAAGCTATAATTGCTAGTTTGGTCCACTTAAATAAAGGTGATTTTAATTTGATATATTTTACAAGCCAAGACGTTGATAAGATCAGGACTATAATGTAGCTTGAAGTTGTGGCGACTGCTGCTCCAACAATTCCTAAAAAAGGAATTAAAATCAAGTTAAGAATAAGGTTAATTAAGGCGGCAAATAAAATTATTTTTGTGACAACTGCTGGCTTTCCTATACCACTAATAGCTGAGTTGTTGATTGCAGCAACTACATAACCCAACACACCAATTATCAAAATCCTAAATGGGAATACACCTACGCTGTATTCAATTCCAAATAAAATGTTAATAAAAAAATCTGAAAAAACAAAAATAGATGTGATCAAAGGAATGATTAATACAAAGGAGTAAGTGTATATTAAACTCATTCCTTCTGAGATTTTTTTATAATCATTTTTTCCTTGTAATTCTGAAATCATGGGAAAAAGAATAGCTGTAATCGCTCTTGGGAAAAATAAAAATAATAAAGCTGTTGGTAAAATAGCAGTGTATATTCCAACTTCTTTCAAAGAGACTAAATAAGTTAGTATTAAAACGTCAAAATGAGATATTACTTTTCCTCCAACACCCCTGAAGATAACAGGAATTCCAAATTTAAAAAGTTGTCTTGTTGTACCCCAAAAATCTTTGATTGGGTATTTCAAAATAAAGAGATATCTTAATAATCCTGTAAATAAAACAATACATGTTAGAATGACTCCTATTATAAATCCAAAAATGGGGGCCATAATGCCTAAATTAAATTGGAAGAATATGAAAGAAAAGAGTAAAGCAAACCCTAACCTTAATGGTTCTGTTAATGAAAACCATTTTACTTTTTGGAAACCAACTAATATACTATGCATGTGGTTACATAACAAAGAAAATAACACATATAAGGATAGATTAATCAGAATATAGTAGGAAATAGGAGATTTGAAAAAATGTATTGAAAGAAATCTGGCGCTAAGAATAAGGAAACAAATTAAGAAGGAAGATGATATAAATTTGAAAATAAACGATGAAACGATTAATGTCTTAATTTTAGAATAATCTTTTTTTCCATAATACTCGGCGATGTATTTAGTTTGGGCAGAAGTAAGGCCAATTTCTCTGAATATTAAAAAAAACATCATAAAGGTAAAAGCTGCCCAGAAGAGACCATAATCAGAAACAGACAATTCCCTGGCTAAAAAAACTCGGATTAAATAAGCTAAAAATGAAGCAAGAAGGGTTAAGATAAAAACGTAACCTACCCCTTTGATTGCTTTCCTAGTGTAATTAGTCATTTTTATAATATTTTAAACAGAATAAAGCCCTGGGTTTGATGAACTAATTTAAATTTATTTGGCATAGCTGTTGCTTCATTAATTCTTTGGTTAAGCATGGTTGTAGCATTTTCTTCGCCATAAGTTCTGCCAAAACGTTTAAAATCTTTGCCGCTAAAAATTAAATATTCATATTTATTTGTTTTTAACCATTGATGAACATTAGTAATATTTTTTTCTATAACATCTTGATTATAATTAATAAAATCTTCGCACCAGACGCAAGCAAATTTATCGAATCCCAGCACTCTTGCTGAATCACTATAAGAATATACTTGGGTATCTATTGGTAAATTATCTTTCATCCAACTCCACCCGTTTAGTTCATCATAAGAAACCCATGATTTTCCTGGAGGCCATATGGCAGTATTAACTGAGTATTTTTGATAACCTGAAGTGAGAAGAATACCTATAATTAAAATAATTAATATAATACTTTTATTTATCTTGATTTTTTTACCTAAAGTTATTAGGAACCAAGCTCCTTGACTGGCTAGTAAAGAAATGGGAATGGCAAGAAGCATCCACATTCTGAAAGCACCAAAACCAATGGGTAGATGGAAGGTTACGCTGTTGACAAATAAAAAGAGAAAAATAAACCAAGCTAAACTGATGGCGAGCCAATGATTTCTTTTTTCAGCGAGTGGTTTGAATTTGAATATCATGTAAATCAAACCAAGAACAGTTAAAATACTGATGGCAATACCTATACCAATAGGATTATTAATCATATTTTGTGATTTGGCAATAAAAAAATCATTGAAAGAATAAGCTCTAGTAGCAGTACCCCCTTCTGCACTAAAAATTTTAGGTAATGAAGTTAATATTTTTTTAGTTAATTTAAATCCTCCTTCCTGAGCAATTTGGACGCCTTGATCTCCAAAATATCCTTTTAATCTAACTCCCCACATGTCATTCCATTTAAAAGCCCACCATAAAAAAGAGAGCAAATATCCTCCAACTATAGTAAAAAATTCTGTTTTAAGGAATTTTTTTTGGAAAATGCTTTTAATGATAAAATAAAGAAAAAATAAGATGGCAAGTTTGATTGGTTGGAGCATATGTGTGAGACAGATACCTGCAATAACGAGGATTCCAGGGATAATCCATTTTTTATCAAATTTTATCCTCTCTAAAGAGTACATGGCAACTAAAAAAAGAGTTGGAATTAAGCTGTGGGCCCAAATAAAATGGCTCAAGTAACAAGGAATGGTAGCAAGGACAAAAGTAGAAAATAAAGCTTTTTTTCGGTCGCCGATGAATGTTCTGGCAAAGAAATAAAAAAAGATGATTCCTAAGGAGATTATCAGGGCATTGAAGAATTTCATGGTCCAGTTTAATGAAGGAGAAGTTTGATGTAAGACCCCCATTAATACTTCGTACCCTGGGGGGTATGGATCGAGATAACCAAAAAATCTTAATTTTCCTTCAGTTTGAGGAGTTTCTGCTGTTTTTTCTATAGACACATACTTTATACCCTTAGCGTGTTCCCAGGGATCATCATTCTCAAGATAAGGATAAGCAAAAGCACCTTTATGATACATAAAGAAGGTGGCCAGAAATAAGAGAAGAACAACTAAGATGAAAATTGTGGATTTAGTAACTTTTAATTTTTGAGGAAATTTTATTTGTTTATTTTTGATTAAAAGAATCAAAGAAATAATCGGGATTATTAATGAAAACGAGAAAAATATTTTCCAGTCAAGAGGTATATGGAAGAGATTGAGAATAACAGTCAGGACAGGGAAGATTCCCAGGCCGATACCGACGCGCATGAGGTTTCTTTCTAGAAAGTTGTCGGAATTCTTTATGAATCTGGTGGCTGTAAATCCGAGGCCCCAAGTATACAAGAAAAATAAGATTATAGTTATAAGGCTCATAAACAAAAAATAGCGTTAGTTATATTTAAAAGTTATTAAATATAATGATAAACTTCAATATCCAGAAATTTTTCCCCCTTCATTAAGTTAAAATTTTCTTTGAAGTGTTTTTGATAAATTCCTTGGGTTTTATAAGCGTTGGATTCTACCAACCAATAACCTTTCTTATTTTGAAGTTGTGGAATTAGATTATTAAGTTCTTTTTGGTTTTCAAGCTGATCAATGTGAATGTTTACTTTGATTACTTCTAATTTATTTGAGTAGTAATAATCAAATATAGTAAAGTGTGTGTCACCAATGATAATAATCATTTCATTAGGTTGCGATTTATCTTCTATGAAAGATACTGCCTCTTTCCACTGTTCTTTTTTTGGAGTTGAATAATAAGTAAATAGTGAAAGGATGACTAAGACTAAAAATAAAACTGAGATGGTTTTTTTTAATTTTATTTTTCTCATTTTATTAAATCCCTCAGCGAATAAAAGATAAAAGAAAGGATAAGTAAACACAGTAAATCGCGTAACGAAAAAAGGGTGAATTAATTTAGGTAGGATTAAAATATAAGATAAAGTAAAGATAGAGATAGTGATAAAAAAGATGTTTTCGTTAAACCTAATTTTTTTGATTAAATTAATTAAATTTGTTTTAAAATAATAAATAACTAAAACAATAAAGAAAATAATTAAAACTGGCCATAAGAAATTTAAAATTCCTAATTGGCTTATTACTAGTGGTAAACCAAGTTTTCCTGATAATGCTGATTGCAGACTTTTTTGATTATGCTGGAATTGAGATAAGACGATCAAAATTCCTGGTACATACAATACTCCTAAGACTAGAAGGCTGATTAACCATTTTTTTGTTTTGAGATAAAATTCTTTGTGGAACAGAAAGAAGATTATATTTTGAGCAAATAGAACAAACAAAGCAAAGTGGTGGGTGTACAATAAAAATAATGTTGAGATTAAGTAAAAAAAAAGATTTTTATTCGAACTCGATTTTAATGTTTTGATATAAAACAAAAATGAGATTAGCGTTAACATAACAAATAAGCTATAGGCTCGAGCATCTTGTGAATAAAGGATTTGAATTGTCGAAACTGACATTATCAGAGCGCTGATGAGTCCAGTTTTTTTATTGAATATTTCCTTGCCAATAAGGAAGATTAAAAGTATTGAGACCATGCCAAAAATAGCAGAAGGAAATCTTAAACTAAATTCTGAGGTTCCAAAAATACGGGTCCAAAAATGAAGGATGATAAAGTATAATGGTGGAGTTCCTTCTGGGGGGCCGATGATAGCATTAAAAGTTTGTTTAAATGATGGTTGATCTACTTCTATTAAAGTGAAGCCTTCATCTTGCCAAAGGCTTTCATTGTCAAGTTGGTAAAATCTTAGGAAACCTCCAACTAAAATAATCAAGATTAATAAAAGAAAAATAAGTTGTTTCTGTTTCATGTAACTTCGGTTTACCTTCAAATAAGACTATTTAAATATATTTCTGTTTATTATTTAGCAAACTTTAAAAATGGTCCAATTTTTAATTTAAATATGAAAAGTGCTTTAATTACTGGTGTAACTGGCCAAGATGGACCTTATTTAGCCCAGTTGCTTATTTCTAAAGGGTACAAAGTGTTTGGAACTTTTAGAAGGGTTTCAACCCCAAATTTTTGGAGGTTGCAAGCTTTGGGAATTATTGATAAGATAACGTTAATTCCTGCTGATTTAACTGATATGGCTTCTCTTTTAGAGGCAGTAACAATATCTAATCCGGATGAAATCTATAATTTGGCGGCACAGAGTTTTGTCGAATCTTCTTTTGATCAGCCGCTTTTGACAGCTGATGTTGATGGTTCAAGTACGACTAAATTCCTGGAGATTATTAGGCATTTAAAAAAAGATATAAAATTTTATCAAGCTTCAACAAGCGAATTGTATGGAACAGTGGTCGAATCTCCTCAAAACGAAAAAACTCCTTTTGTACCAAATTCACCTTATGCTGCTGCCAAGCTGTACGCTTTCCATATTAGTAGGATTTATCGACATTCTTATGGAATTTTTGCGACAAATGGCATATTATTTAATCATGAATCTCCTTTGAGAGGTTTGGAATTTGTAACCAGAAAAATATCCAATGCAGTTGCCAGAATAAAATTAGGCTTGCAAAATGATTTGTTGCTGGGAAATATTGAAGCAAAAAGAGACTGGGGTTATGCTCCAGAATATGTTGAAGGAATGTGGAGAATTCTACAACATGATAAGCCTGAAGATTTTGTAATCGCTACTGGGGAAACCCATTCTGTCAAAGAATTTTTAGAAGCAGCTTTTAGCGAGATGAGTCTTAACTGGGAAGACTATGTGAAAACTGATAAGAATCTAATGAGGCCAATGGATGTGCCTTTGTTATGCGGTGATGCTTCAAAAGTTAAAGAGAAGTTAGGCTGGGAACCTCAAACTAAGTTTAAAGAATTAGTTTCTATAATGGTCAAATCAGATTTAGAGAAATGGAAAAAACATTTGGCAGGAGAGATGTTTCCTTGGGATGCTCCAAATTTTGCTGGTGATAGAGCTTTTATTAAGAGAAGAAATTAATTAAAATGAGAATCAATGTCGGGGCGATTGAGTTAGGTTCTGATGAAAAAGAGCTTTTGAATGAAGTCATAGCTTCGAACAGGATTTCTGAAGGAAAATTTGTCAGGCGATTTGAAAGAGAATGGGCAGATTTTATTGGAACAAAACACTGTATTGCTTTGAATTCCGGTACAAGTAGTTTGATAGCTGGACTAAAAGCATTGGAATTAAAGGAAAACGGAATCAAACCCAAAACAAAAGTAATAACTTCTCCTTTGACCTACATTGCAACAAGCAATGCGATTGTTTTAAGTGGTTTTGAGCCAGTTTACGTTGATGTCGATCAAACTAATTTCGGGATTATCCCAGACAACATTAAAGCATATTTGGAATCAGTTGACGATGTTGAAAAGCATTCATTGATATTACCGGTGCATTTAATGGGTTATGCTTGTGATATGGGGGCAATTAATCAAATTGCCAAGAAATTTGGTTTATTGACCTTTGAAGATTCTGCTCAAGCACATGGCACTAAATGTGATGGGAAGGTTTGCGGAAGTTTATCAACTGTTTCTGATTTTTCTTTTTATATTGCCCATAATGTACAGGCCGGAGAGATGGGTGCTTTGACAACAGATGATAATGAAGTAGCAAGATTGGTCAGAAAAATTAAAGCTAATGGAAGAGCTTGTGATTGTTTGATTTGTACAAGATCTGAAGGAACCTGCCCGAAGATAAATCTAGGGGAAGAGGATTTTGATCCGAGATTTAGCCATGATTTGATTGGTTATAATTTCAAGACAACAGAATTTCAAGCAGCAATCGCTTTAGCACAATTGAAAAAAATTAATTGGATAATCAAGAAAAGACAAGAAAATGTCAAATACTTAAATGAAAATTTAGCTGAATTTTCTGATTTGATTCAACTGCCCAAATATTCTAATGAAGTGAGTTATCTGGCTTATCCATTAGTAATCAAGAAACCACAAGTATTTTCGAGGAAAAAGTTGAGATTAGAACTTGAAAAGAAGGGGATTGAAACAAGACCTTTGTTTGGATCTATTCCTACACAACAACAATCTTTTTCTCATCTAAAACAGAGATATAATGGTAAACTGCCGGTGGCAGACTACTTGGGGGCGAATGGTTTTTATGTTGGCTGCCATCAGTATCTTAATCAAGATGATTTAGATTATGTGGTGAAATCTTTTAAGGCGGTACTAAAACAACGATGATTCCACAAATTGAGCCCTGGATTGATGAAGAAGAATTGAAAGAGATTACAGAAGTAATTAAGTCGACATGGTTGACAGAAGGAGAAAAGACAAAAGAATTTGAAGAGATGTTTAGGGATTTGACTGGAGCCAAATTTGCTCATGCTTTTTGCAATGGAACAGCAACCCTTTTTACTACTTTGAAAGTTTTGGGTGTTGGTGAAGGGGACGAAGTAATTGTTCCCAATTTAACATTCACAGCTTCAATTAATACAATACTTTTTGCTGGTGCTAAGCCAATACTAGTCGATGTTGATAAAAGGACGTTTAACATTGATCCCGATTTGATCGAAGGGAAAATTACAAGTAAAACAAAAGCGATTATGCCAGTTCATCTTTATGGTCAATCAGCAGATATAGATAAGATTATGAAAATTGCTAAAGAACACAATCTATTTGTTGTCGAGGACGCTGCGCAAGGTGTGGGTGTTAAGTTTAATGGTCAACATGTCGGAACTTTTGGGGATTTTGGGAGTTTTTCTTTTTATGGAAATAAAACGATTACAACTGGCGAAGGAGGGCTTTTGATCACTAATGATGAAAAATTGGCGTTTGATAGTTATGCGTTTAAGAATCATGGTAGATTAAAGAAAGGTGTTTTTGTTCATGATAAAATCGGCTTTAATTTTAGTTTTACAGAGATGCAGGCTGCGATTGGTCTCGCTCAAATGCGAAAATTGGATAAGATTATCAAGTTAAAAGAGAAAATAAGGAATTTATACCTGGCCCAATTGAAAGATATTCTTGAAGTGGAATTAACCTTTATCGATCCTCGATGTTCGCCAGTGCATTGGTTTACTAATATCATTGTGCTAGATCCAGTTAAATTAGCTGAGTTTTTAAAGGAGAAGGGTATTCAAACAAGAAGATTTTTTTATCCAATCCATAAACAACCTTGTTATCAAAATTTAAAATTTGGGGACAATTTTCCAAATAGCCAATATGCTTATGAACATGGTCTTTCTTTACCTTCTTCTGTTTTATTGAAAGAAGAGGAAATTGCGAAGGTTTGTGAAGAAATTAAAAATTTTTACAGAGATAGTAATTGAAGAAAATGAAATTATCAATAATCTTACCAACTTATAATGAAAGAGAGAATATAGTCCCTTTGATAAATTCTTTGAAAGAAAATCTGGGAAACTTTGAAAAAGAAATTATTGTCATTGATGATGACAGTCCAGACGGAACAGGAAGATTGGTTGAAAAGTTAGATGATAAAGAAGTTAAATGTATAATCCGGATGAATGAAAGAGGTTTAGCAACAGCATTGATGAGGGGAATCTTTGAATCTTCTGGTGATGTTTTGGTTTTTATGGATACTGATTTTAGTCATCATCCTAAAGTTATTCCAAGGCTTTTGAATCAGTTGGGTCGTTATGACTTAGTTTTTGCTTCCCGTTATGTTAAAGGGGGAGGAATGTTAACTGAACGGAAATTTCAATACCCTTTAAGCAAACTCTTGAATTGGTTTATTAAAACTGCTTTGTGGATACCAATATTGGATTCGACTAATGGTTTTTTTGTATCTAAAAAAGAAATTTTTAAAGGTTTAAAATTCAAGAAAATCTTTGATGGTTATGGTGATTATTGTTTTAAATTGATATATTATCTCAAAAAGAGAAGAATCAAGATGAAAGAAATCCCTTTTATTTATGAGAAAAGAAAATCAGGAGACAGTAAAACAGGAATTTTAAAAGTGGGTGTTTTATATCTTAAACAAGTCGCGAAGCTGCGATTCTCTTAGATTTTAATAGAATATTAATCCAAAATCTATTTAAATGGTTGTTGCTGGAGGTTTTTTATGAGGGTAGTTATTACTATTCCTGCTTATAACGAAGAGAGAACAATTGGCAGGGTTATCAGGGAAATAAAAGAAGTAATGAATTCTACTAATTATAATTACAAAATACTAGTTTTAAATGACGGTTCAAGGGATAGAACTGTTGAAATAGCTAAAAAAGAAGGAGTGGTTGTTGCGCATAATAAAAGAAATTTGGGATTGGCTGAGACTTTTAAACATGAAATGCGGGAGTGTTCGAGATTAAAAGCCGATGTTATTGTCCATACTGATGCTGATGGTCAATACCCAGCAAAATATATCCCTCAAATGATCAAAAAGATTGAAGAAGGCAATGATCTTGTATTGGCGAGCAGATTTGGAAAAGGGGATTATAGTGGGTCTATAATGAAAAAATTAGGCAATATAGCTTTTGCCAGAGTTTTCTCAAGTTTGCTGAAAACTCAGTTATCTGATACCACAACTGGTTTTAGAGTTTTTACTGATGAAGTGGCTAATTTTCCTTTAATCAATAGTTTTACTTATACACAAGAACAATTGATTAGGGCTGGAAAAGCTGGTTTAAGAATAACGGAGATTCCGATTAAGACTAGAGAAACAAGGGGAAGTAGATTATTCAGCAATCCCCTTGATTATGCGGTCAAGGCTTGGATTAATATCTTGAGGATTTATCGTGATTTTGCACCTTTGAAGTTTTTTGGGTATTCAGGAGGTTTTCTATTTTTAATTGGCTTTTTAATTGGGTTATACATATTTTTTAGAGTTTTGGTGGTGGGATCAGCAGGAGGAATTCCTAGGGTTATTTTAAGCGTCCTATTGATGCTAACTGGTTTACAAATAATTATTTTTGGATTTTTAGCTGATATGATTAATAAATAAGAGGAGTGATTCTTTAGTACAATGGACTGTTAAATAATACTTTTTTTCTTATACTTTCCTTTTTCAATAAATTCTATAATCCATTCAGTAACATCAATTTTATCTTTCAAGAGATTTTGTTTTTTTCTTTGCCATTCTTCTTTTAAATTTTTATTTTTTAATAATTTCTCCACTTTTTTAATTGCTCCTGCAGGCTTAGAAAAATTATAAAGAAGATCATATCTATTTTCTAATTCTTCTAAATAACCTAACTTTAAACTATTAACGTAGATGGAAGGAGTTCCTAATACTGCTGCTTCAGAAGCCATTGTTCCTCCTTCACCAACATACATGTTGGTATAATTAAGAAGGTCATGAATTTTTTCCACTGGAACATTAATTCTATATTTTTCAAACTCTTTTGGTAAAGGATTTTCAGAGGTTATAATCACCTTGCCATACTTTTCTAATAAACTGATTAATTTTCTTTTACTTGATAAATTGAATCCTTTTTGTCCAATATCATGAGAAGCCCCCCATGAAACAAACCTCACAACAAAGAATTTTTCCTTGTTTTTTAAGTTTAATCCTTTCAATATATTTTTATTTGGTTTGAACCATCGAGGATGTAAATAAGTAAGTTCATGATAACCAGGATATCTAAATTGATTTTTTACTTTTCCTTTATAACAAGAAGGAGTACATACAGTCGTAGCCAAAGGGTAAGCAAATTTGTTAGTGATCTTAGCATGTTCTGTGTCATAAAAGATTATGGAAGGTATTCCTAACCATTTTCCCACAACACTTATTGTTGGACCCATAATCCCAATCAAAATATCCGGTTTAAATCTTTTACAAATTTTATAAAATCTAAAATTACGGATTAAAAATTCAATCAACAAACCTAATTTCCCTTTTTTTATCCCACTTATTTTCACATATTTCAAGCCATAGAGGTCAAGAAGTTTTAGAGTCATTTCTTTATTTCTAGCAGTAATAAGAATTTGGTGTCCCTTTTCCCTCATTCTCTTTATAAAATACTTAAAAAAATGAACATGGGCAGGATGTAATATATCAATTATTATTTTCATTTTATTCATCTTCTTTGATTAAAATTCCTTCTATGCCAGTAAAAATATTATTGATAAAAAAGTTTACAATATACCAATTCTTGGGAAATCTTATTTTATGAAAAAATGGAATAGTTATCCAAATTTCTCCACCAAAATTTGCTTTAGTTATATCCTGATATTTATTATTGTACCCCATGAATATTTTAAAAGATCTAGGGATAAGATGTTGCTTATGGGTGCAGTCACCTGCATCAATATGGGTAAAGGCAAGGGGCACTCTAAAGCGTAATTTTCCCCCTGGTTTTAGAATTCGGTGAACTTCTTCTAAAAATGATTTCATATCAGATAAATGTTCTATAACTGCCATGGCCAAAATCAGATCGACAGAACTGTTTTTAAAAGGAAAAGGATACTGGTCAAGATTATGCTCTACATCTTTTTTAACAAAAGGACTATTATCCACATTTATAAAACCAGGTCGATAATCTTTTCCACAGCCTAAATTTAATTTAATTTTATTATTCATTACACCACCCACTCAAACTTTATTTTTTGGGGACTCTAACCTTCATTGCACAAAGGCAACTAAGATGATGTTAGATAGTTTCATTTTATCTTTTTTATAAATACAATAAGGAACATCAAGACATATTTTTCTAAGATTATGATGATATATCTAGCGGCAGCTATAGGTGCTGGTACTCCTATCAACGAATATAAATACATCCCGACCGGTTCTTTTATTCCGATTCCTTGAGGAGTTATCGAAGTCATAGCAATGATGCTTTCCATACAAGTTATAACTATTATTGCCCATAGATTGATATAGCTATTGAGAGACAAAAAAATAAGAAATATAACAACCCCGATTGTTAATATTCTTGAGACTGTCCAGAATACATTAATAAAAATTGCTTTTTTATGCCTTTTGAAATAATTGAAAAACGTATCTGAAAAGCCGGTAAAGTGCTTGGCATATTTTCTGAGGATATATTTTCTGATAAAAAGTCTTATTTTTTTTGTTAAAATTAATGTGAGTAACCCTACAACTAAGAAAAATAAAACTAAAGTTTTGAATAATAAATTGCCGAAATCAAAAAGAACAACAAATCCGAGAACAGCAAAAGATAAGTAACATATCAAAGTAATGATTTTATCCATCAACAACATCGCAGATATCCTTCCAACATTCAGTTCCTTATCTTTTAAAAAAACTATGATAGAAAAGTTTCCAATGGATCCTGGTAAAACTAGTGATGCTAACTGGCTCATCCAGTAATGTTTGAACATCTTCCAGAAACTGATTGTATACTTTAAGGGTTTTAATAATACCATTAAATTTATTGTATTCATAATCCAAGTTAAAATAAAAAGTAAAGTAATTGGAATTAAGAACCAAAGGTTCATTAATTTTAAAGAATCATATATATTCGAAAGACCAATCTTGTAAAATACAAAAAATAAAATTAACCAGCCGGTTCCAAACTTAATTAGATTTTTAAATGATTTTTTCATGTTGATGTTACTAAGGTACAATATTCAAAAATTATATTAAATTATCTCTGATTTTTAAATTTTTCTGGCGATAACAAAACCAATGGCCAAATCTTGCGAATGTGATAAGCTTATCTCGAATTTATAATCTGAAAAATTTTCTTTATGAATGGTCACAAAAGGCGCTCCGTTTGGGCCTGTGAGTATCTCAATACTGTTGAGAGGTAGTTTATTTTTTGTGTGCGAACATGCTTTGATTACTGCTTCCTTTCCCGCAAATCTGACCGCAAGATGTTGATTTGGCACCTTCTTTTTTAAGCAATAATCTAGTTCTTTTTTAGTAAATACTAAGTCAAGAAAATGTTTGTTATTAATTTTGTTTTCAAACCGGCTGATAACTTCTAAATCCACTCCAATCCCTATAATTTCCTCGGCCATTTTTTGTGTAGTTTTTGTATATAAATGACAAGATACTGTTCTTAAAGCTTATGGAAAAGAGATTCTGTTAAGTGGTAATGATTTTTATGAGACTTCTTTTTTTTCAAAAAGTTTTTTTAAATCTTTATCGACCAGTTTACTATACACTTCTGCTCCCTTATGATTTAGATGATCAGAATCCCAAAAAAGATTGGGATCGCCAAAATAGTTTTGGTAGTCCAAGTAATATACATCATCATATCGTTTGACAAAAGAATTGATTATAGAATAAGAGTCATCGATAGCTATATCCCTTTTGGCAACCTCTTGTAGGTATTCTTGAGTAACCGGACTCTTAATGAGAACTATAGAGATATTATTCTTCTCACACAAATCAAATATTTTAGTAAAATATAACATCAATGGAGGGCTAATAATCTGTCCTTGGAAGTAATGCTTAACCCTATTATTGGCAATCTGATGTAAATCTATTTCAGTAGCATCAGTTTTAATTTCTTGCCAACCTAGTTTAAGGTTAGTTTTTCTTTTTAAAACAAGCGCTAAAAAATCTCTTCCATTTCCGATTATGGGCAGATACGAACGAATAAATATTTGAATTTTGCTTTTCCCTGTAAGAATTGAAATAGTTTCCATATCAATATAATCTTTATAATACCATGGTTCATCAATGATATTAAGCTTTTGGAGTCTGGCTTCAGAAAAAGAAATCAAGTCTAGCTCGAGTACAACAGCCTTTAGTTTTATTTCATCTTGTTCGATAATTCTTTTGAGTTTAAAATATGATTCAATCGGAGTATCTTCAGAAGCAGCAAAATTAAAAGAATTTTCAATGATATCCGGTCTAAGTGACTCTGCTATATGAGATGATCCCAAAAAGACATAATCCAAACGATTAGATTCAATATAATCTTTGTATTGCTTGTCTACACGAGCAGTAATCTTCTGGTTTAAAACTGATTGGTAAACAACACTCAAAACTACAAAGATTAAAACTGTGATGATTAAATATGCAATAATCCTTTTTCTTGATTTAGTGGTCATTTTAGCTAAAATTGAAAGTAAACAAACTGGGTTCCTTCAAAAACCCCAAATAACAAAATCGAAAAAAACAAACCTAGGGAGAGGATCCATCTGATATAAGTTGGCTTTGTGGAAAGATAACTTCGAATTGGTCTTTTTTCTTGAATCAACTGAATTACTTCTGTAAGTCCAATAAAAACAACTGCAATTATTAATCCAATACTATCAAGGCCTAAAGGCAACCCCTTGATCATAAATGTTAAATTTTTGAATAAATGTGTGAACACATATACCCCATCCTGTAATGAATTTATTCTAAACACAATTGCTGCAATAATCCATAAATGAAATGTAATTAAGATTTTAAGAAAATTGTGAGCAGTAGGATACTTGGAAAGTCCAATCATGTTAGTAATTTTTCCCCTTAAATTGGATGTTAACCTAGAGATTACAATATAAAACGCACAAAGCAACCCCCATAGAATGAAGTTCCAACCGGCACCGTGCCAAAGACCGCTTACGAAAAAAACTATTACAGTGGCATAATATAATCTAAATTTATTTGCCCCTTTTTTGAAGGCTAAGGGGAAAAAAATATAATTCCGAAACCAGTTCATTAAAGAGATATGCCATCTTCGCCATACTTCTGAAAAAGATTTTGAAAAAAAAGGCCTTTTAAAATTTTCTGTTAATTTATAGCCCATAACTTGGGCTGCTCCGATTGCGATGAAAGAGTAACCAGCAAAATCACAATATACTTGATAACCAAAAAAATAACTGGCTATAATTAGAGGAAGTCCAGTATAATTATAAACATTATTAAACACTTGATTTGTGAGAATAGCTAACCTATCAGCAATTACAACTTTCAAGAAAAAACCCCACATCATTAATTTTATTCCATCAGTAACTCTTTTGTAATCAAAATGGTGTTTTTCAAAGAATTGAGGTATCAAGCTAGAGGCTCTTTCTATAGGGCCTGCGACAAGCTGGGGAAAAAAACTAACAAAAACTGCAAAGATACCCAAATGCCTTTCTGGTTTTATTCTTTTGTAATATACATCAAGAGTATATCCTACTATTTGAAAGGTATAAAATGAAATCCCTACGGGTAACAGAACACCCAATATGGGAGAATTAAATTGAACACTAAACAAATTTAAAAATTCTCTTACAGACTCACTTACAAAATTAAAGTATTTAAAAAAAAATAAGATTCCTAAGCAAATAGATAAACTTAAAGCAAGAAATAATCTTTTTTTTAGGATACTCTCAGTTTTGTCTATCTGAAGAGCAAAAAAATAGCTGGCTAGCGTTGCAATCATAATGAGGATTGCATATTCTGCTTTCCAACTCATATAAAAATAATAACTACCTATAAGAAGAAGGATCCATCGGTATTTGTGAGGAATTGTAAAATAAATAAGTACAATGAATGGAAAAAAAATTAAGAAATGCAATGAATTAAACAACATTTTTATATCTCCCCATAAAAATTTTGTTAGAGATTAAAATATAAAGATTATGGTAATCCGGAACACATTTTAAGATGTTTAAATTCATATCTCACCGCATCTACACCCCTTATAGAGACTCTCCTTAACAATTAGCTTTAATCCCTTTTAACTTAATCTAAAACATAATCTTTTATTTGAACTATCTGATTATTTTTTTTATATACTCTTGGTACTCTTCTACTTACCATACATATCATTTCATAATTAATTGTATTCAACTTTTTGGCCACTTCATCGATGGTTATACCTAATTTATCATTATTTCCAAATAATATTACTTCATCATCCTCTTTAACATCCAACCCAGTAACATCAATCATACACTGATCCATACAGATTTTGCCGACAACTGGAACTTTTTTATTTTTTATAATCACCTCAGCTTTTCCTGAGAGTAGTCGAGTAAATCCTTCAGCATAACCTAATGGTAAGATTGCTATTTCTGACTTTTTTGAAAATTTATGAGTTAATCCATAGCCAATACATTCTTCTGCCTCAACTTTTTTTACCTGAGAAACTTTTGCCTTTAAAGTCATTACTTGCTTGAGAGTAATATTACTCTTATTAATTTCATTAGAAGGATATAATCCATATAACATAATCCCTGGTCTGACCATATCAAAGTTTGCTTCTGGTAAGTCTATTATTGCGGCACTATTTGAAACATGTTTAATGGGTATTTTTATTCCATTGTTTTCCAAAGTACTACACACCTTTTTGAATCTTTCTAACTGTTGGTATGTAAATGATTTGTCTTTTTCATCTGCAGTAGCAAAATGTGTGAAAATTCCTTCAATAAAAATATTGGGAAGATTATATATCTTCTTAATTTCTTCTATTGTTTTTTCATCAATCTTCATTCCTAAATTATTCATACCCGTATCAATTTTCACATGAACTTTGATTCGCATCTTCATCTCCTGAGCTCGTTGAGAAAAAGCAAGCGTTTGATTATAAGAACAAACTGTTTGAATTAGATTATATTCTATAATTTCTTTAACATTATCGTCAGATGTGTAATCTATGATCATTATAGGGGTTTCTTTGTATAGTTTCCTTAATTGAATTGCTTCTGATAAGGTAGCAACAACAAACCTATCCACACTGTTTTCTAGTAATGTTTGACAAATAGTTACTGCACCGTGTCCGTATCCATCCGCCTTAACAACCCCCGCGATTAATACATCAGGTTTAATCAATTTCTTTGTTTCTTTGATATTATGGGTTAAATTATCTAAATCAATCTCCGCCCAAACGCGTTTTAAGTTTTTAATGGACATGATAATCCTCAAGATATATTTTTTTCATATTTTTGTTTTGTTTATTAAATTAACAATAGAATCTATACTATTAAGATTTTCAGGGATAATATCTTCACCCATAATCTTAATTTTAAATCTTTCCTCTATCTTACTGATTAAATTGATTATGTCAAAAGAATCTAGAAATCCGCTTTCAATTAAATCTATAGATTCATCTATCTCTGAAACATTTTTTAATTCTTTTATTATTCCAATAATTTCCTTCCTTCCATCCATCATCCTATTCCCTTAAAACTTTGTCAAAAAGAACCCTATTTTTAAATTTATTGTTGTAATAATATGATTCTCTTTGAATACCAATTTTTGAGAAGCCATTTTTTTCCAAAACTCTAATAGAAGCAATATTATCTTCAACAACCCAAGTGTGGACAGAATGCAACCCTAATTCCACCTTACATTTTGATAATAAAAATGATAATGCTTTAGACATTAATCCTCTCCTTCTATAGTTCTTATTTCCCATTACATACCAAATTTGACCAAATTTATCTCCAAAGTCGATATCGATCAAAGCAATGAATCCCACAGGTTGGAGTTTTCCGTTCTCTTTAATCAAAATAGTGTAATATTTGTTACCCTTTTTTTTTAAGGCCATTAAAAAAAAGATTTTGTTATATTCTTTTAAGTTCCTTAATTCAGAAGTAAAAAGAATATTATTTTCTGGATCTTCGAACCATCCTTTAATCAAAGGATAATCTTCTTCAGTACTTTCTTTGAGTATTACTTTGGACTCCATTTTTTAATTCTCTCCTTCTTGAAATAACTTTTTAATGAAAGCCTATCAATCTTTCCGTTAGCGTTTAAAGGCATTTTATCGACGATTATAATTTCCTTGGGTACCATGTAATGAGGAATTTTCTTGCCAAGATCTTCCTTAATTTTTAAAATTTCAACCTGATTTTTCAAAGAAACAAAAGCCGTGATTATGGTTCCGTCAATTTCTGAGTTTTTTGTTCCCAAGGCTGCTGAGGATAAAACATAATCAAATGAGTCTAAAGTAGATTCGATCTCCCCTAATTCTACCCTGAATCCCATATATTTAATCTGGTTGTCTTTCCTCCCTACAAAATCATAATTTCCATCTTTTCCTAGTTTGACGAGATCTCCGGTTGTATAAACATTTTCTCTGAAACAATTATTCAAAAAATTTTGGACAAACGATTTTTGAGTTAATCTTTCATTATTCCAATAACCTAAACCATTACCAGATCCTCTGATATGGAGCTCTCCTACTTCTTCAATGTCGATTTTCTGATTATTTTCTTTAAGAGCAAAAACCTCGGTGTTAGGGATAGCCGTCCCTATTGGAATCGGTTTGGCTGGATCTGTTGGAATTTCTTTAATTTCATAATACATGCTGGCGCATGTAGTTTCAGTAGGGCCATATTGGTTAACATACTTGATGTGCGGATAAACTTTCATCCATTCGATTATTGTTTGAGTCGGCATAACTTCGCCACAAAAAGTAATTTTTTTTAGAGAAGGCATCCTCCCTTTTTTAAGTACTCCTGATTTAGCAATAAAAGTTATGAGTGAAGGTACAGAATTCCATAATGTTAATTTGTTTTTTTCAATAAATTCGATAACTTTAATCGGAAACATTGAGGTAGTGTAAGGTACTAGATGAAGTGATGCCCCACTTTTAAATGCAGTGTAGACATCAAAAGTAGAAAGATCAAAATAAAGCCCAGGGTGATTGGACAACCTATCATTTTCATCAACTTTAAAGAAATCAACTGTCCAGTTAGAATAATCAATTACATTTTTGTGACTGATCATAACTCCTTTTGGTAATCCTGTGGAACCAGAAGTGTAGATAATGTAAGCAAGATCAAGATCGATGTTTTGATACTCTCTTTTTTGATCACTAAATTTATCAAGATCTTCTAGGAAAATAACTTCTATATTTTTTTGGAGAGAGTCTAGTTCTTGTGGGGTATCACTCTGAGAATCAATATTAATAATTTTAATTTTTTGATTAAACCCATCCAACATTTCGAGTGTTTTTGAGAAACTTTTTGCATCACAGATTATAAACTTACATTGAGCATCTTCGAGTATGAATTGATTTCTTTGATGGGGGGTGGAGATATTTAATGGAACATAAACTGAATCGGCTTTTAATATACTAATTAGAGATTTAAAGGCCTTGATGGATTTTTTCATATGGAAGCAAACTCTGTCCCCTCTTTTTACTCCATGTAACACAAGAAATTGAGCGAATTTATTGGTAAATTTATCCATCTCACCATAACTTATCGTCTTATCTCCATCCTGAATCATTAACTTAAAGGGATACTTTTTCGCGTTTTTTGATATAAAATCTTGAAGGAGATAGATCATTCTTTTCTTGATAACTATAATTCTTTATACATATTATGTGTTGGGACTCAAACTTTTCTTAAAAGCCAAGAGTTATATAAAGATTTGCCCGAAATATTAAACTGATTTTAGATGCTTTTGTATAAGAGTCCATGGTTTAATACTTCTTTTTCATCAAAAAAAAACTTAGTATCAACTAAGAGTGGGTTTTCTCTCATGATTGCCTTGATTTGACTTAAATTATAATTTTTGAATTGATTGTGAGCTGAAACTAAAATGATTCCATCAATATCTCTTAGATTTTCTAAGCTTTGGTTTTGAATTCCAAAAATTTCTTGGACAATTTCATCATCTAACAAAGGATCATATCCAATAACATTTACCCCATATTCCTTCAAATAATTAATTAACGGGACAGCTCTGGAATTTCTGTGGTCTTTAACATTTTCTTTGAAAGTTAATCCTAGTACCAATATTTTTGAATTTTTAGGTATTTTTCCAGTTTCATTAAGACCTTTAATGGTTAATTCAGCAACATGTTTGGCCATATAATTATTGATGGCCCTTCCAGCTAAAATGACTTGAGGGTTGTAGCCTACTTGCTCTGCTTTAAATGTTAAATAATAAGGATCAACAGGAATACAATGGCCGCCCGGTCCAATGCTGGGACTATATTTGTGGAAATTCCATTTGGTTCCAGCTGCTTCTAAAACATCTTTTGTTTTGATTCCTAGGCGATTAAAGATTAAAGCAAGTTCATTAACTAAAGCAATGTTAAGGTCTCTTTGAATATTTTCAATAACTTTAGCTGCTTCAGCTGTTTTTATGGTGGGCGCTTGATGGATTCCAGCTTTGACTATCTTGTTATAAACTTGGGTTATGTTTTTGGTTGTTTCTTTGTCAATGCCAGAAACAATCTTAATAATCTTATCAAGGGTATGTTCCTTGTCGCCGGGATTGATTCTTTCAGGACTATAACCAATTTTAAAATCATCTCCGCATCTCATTCCTGAATTTTTTTCTAGGATAGGGAGGCAGACTTCTTCTGTGGCTCCAGGATAAACAGTTGATTCATAAACAATGATGGAATTTCTACTCAAATTTTTTCCGATTAGTTTGGAAGCACTTTCTAGATAAGTTAAATCTGGTTTATTGGCTTCATTGACTGGAGTAGGAACAGCCACAATGATAAAATTTGATTCTTTGATTGCTTCAGGATTACTAGAAAAATTAACTTTGAACTTTTTTAACTCTTCTTCCGAAACTTCCCCTAAAGAGTCCATGTTATTTTTTAATTCTTGGATTCTTTTTTCTTTAATGTCAAAGCCTGAGACTTTGAAGCCATTTTTGGTAAATTCAACTGCTAGAGGCAAGCCCACATAACCGAGACCAACTATACAGATTCTAGTATTACTTTCGTCCCACTCCATAGTATTCAAACCCATCTTCTTTGACTAATTCTGGTTCATAGATATTTCTGCCATCAAAAAGTTTATTGTCTTTCATTGTTTTTTTAATATCAGCTAGGTTTAAGTTCCTAAATTCGTCCCATTCAGTTACTAAGATAATCGAATCTGCTCCTTGAGCAGCTTCTTCTGGTGTGTTAAAAAAATTAATTTTATCTTGAAATAGTTTTTTAGTATTTTCCATGGCTTCGGGATCGTGGGCATTGATTTTAGCTCCATGATTAAGAAGTTCGTTGATAATATGTAATGAAGAAGCTTCTCTGATATCATCTGTTTTTGGTTTGAATGAGAGGCCCCAAAGGCAAAATGTCTTGTCTTTCAAGTTGGGAAAAATTTGTTTTATTTTTGGCATTAAAATTGTTTTTTGCCTCATGTTTAATGTATCAACTTCTTCTAGAAGTTTAGGCTGATAATTGTTTTTTTTAGCTGTAGCAATGAGGGCACGGACATCTTTTGGAAAACATGAGCCCCCAAATCCTATACCTGGATTGAGAAATTTAGGGCTGATTCTATAGTCAAGACCCATAGCTTTAGCCACCATTCTAACATCAGCACCAACTTTATCACAAATATTGGCTATTTCATTGATGAATGAAATCTTGGTGGCAAGGAAGCAATTATTAGCATATTTAATTAGTTCGGCAGTTTCCCAATCTGTTTCGAGCATAGGAAGATAATTTCTTAATCTGCCAAGATAGACTTGTTTCATCAAGCGGAAAGCTTTTTCTGAATGGGTGCCAAGAACAATTTTGTCTGGGTGTTCAAAATCGCTGATAGCAGCGCCCTCTTTAAGAAATTCAGGATTAGAAACCACATCAAACTCAACATTATATTTGAGATTTTCTTTAATGATTCTTTCTGTTTCTTTAGCAGTGCCTGGAGGAACAGTACTTTTGTTAACAATGACTTTGTATTCATTGATATACTTGCCGATACTTTCAGCAACTTGATAGATATAGACTAAATCAGCAGAACCATCTGGTTGAGAAGGAGTACCAACACAATTAAAAATAACTTTGCCAAATTTAACTGTATCTTCAGCATTAGAAGTGAAAAACAATTTTCTTTTTTCGACATTTTTGAGAACTAATCTTCTGAGGCCAGGTTCGAAGAAGGGGATAATGCCTTGTTTGAGAGTTTGGATTTTTTTTTCGTTAATATCCATACACATAACTTCATGACCTAGTTTAGCTAGGCAAGAGCCAGTAACAAGACCAACATAGCCTGTTCCGAAAACACTAATTTGCATGGTGGACCTCTGAAAGGTACCAGTCCACAAAATTCTTGACACCTTCTTTTACATTGACTTTTGGTTGGTAACCCAATAGTTCTTGAGCTTTAGAAATATCAGCAAAAGTTGTTTTAACATCACCTGGTTGCATAGGCATAAAATTAATTATGGCTTTTTTCCCAAGATACTCTTCAATGGTTCTGATAAAATCCATTAGTTTGACTGGATTGCCAGCCCCTAAGTTGAAGATAGCGAAACCCATGGGTTTATTGAGAGCCCTGACAAAACCATCAACAATATCTGTAACATAAGTAAAGTCTCTTTCCATATCTCCATTATTATAAACATCAATTGGTTTGCCTTCCAGAATGTTCTTGGTAAATTTGAAAAGAGCCATATCTGGACGGCCGTAAGGACCATAAACAGTGAAAGGCCTTAAACAAGTAATATCTATATTGAAAAGATGGCTGTAAGCATGAGCCAACAATTCACCGGCCCTTTTAGAAGCCGAATAAATTGAAATAGGGGTATCAACGCGGTGATCTTCGTTAAATGGGATTTTTTTGTTTAAACCATAAACAGAAGAACTTGAAGCAAGAACAATGTGTTTAATCCGATATTGTCTAGCAAATTCCAAAAGATTAATAATGCCAACTAAATTAGACTCACCATAAACAAAAGGATTTTCCAAAGAATAACGAACTCCTGCCTGGGCAGCTAAATGGCAGATTTTATCTATCTTATTTTCCTGAAAAATCTTTTCTAATTCTTCTTTATTGGCGATATTAACTTGATAAAATTTAACTTTATTATTGAATAATCTTAGTCTGGTTTCTTTAAGTTTAGGATCATAATATGGATTCATATTATCAACACAGATAATATCATGACCTTTATCAAGCAATCTTAGAATTAAATGACTACCAATAAAACCAGCACCTCCGGTAACTAGGATTTTCATATTAAAAACTTGATGTTTTTTATTTATTAATCTAATGGAATAGGGTTTTAGCCTTTGCCATAGATGTTATAGGCTTCTTCCAAAGCTTCGAAAGAACCAATATCAAACCATTTTTCAGTGAAGGTAAAGCCATGAACATCAGTCTGTTTGCTGAGCCAAATCATGAAATCCCCTGGATTATCCCAACGTTCGCTAACATCTATATATTCTGAGATTTTAGCAACATCTTCCTTTTTGAGAGCGTAAACGACAGTAGCGGCTAAGGTTGATTTAGGTTTAGCTGGTTTTTCTTCAAAATCAACTAATTTTTGATTTTGGTCTAAAATCCCCACGCCAAACTTGTTGGCAAGTTTACTTTTTTCCTTGAGATTATAAAAAGCCAAGACCGGGGTATTTTTTTCTTTGTAGTATTGGACAAAATTTTTTAAAGAAAATTCAAATAAGTTATCACCAGCAACAATTAATAACTCATCATTGATGTTTTCTTTTTTGATGACAAAATTGATGTCACCAACAGCACCGAGACGGTCTTCATTAGTTAAGGTGCCATCATTAATAATCTTGATTGGCTTTTGTGTTTTATAATTACTGAGCCAGCTTTCAAAATGAGGAGTAAATTTGTTATTAGTAACAATAAGAATTTCATTTACTTCTTCAACTTGGTTAATTTTGTCAATAATATGTTCAACAATTAGTTTTTCACCAACAGTAAGAAGAGGTTTAGGTTGATTTTCTGTAAGTGGGTGGAGTCTAGTTGCGTAACCTGCAGCGAGAATAATTGCTTTCAATAGTTCACCCCCGATTGTAAATAAAGATGGACAGCTTATTGGATTTCCCGCGTAACGCAGTACACACCAATACGGAAGACTGCTTAACTGCCGTGTTCGAATGGGAACGGGTGAACCAGTCTCCTATGGCCGTCCTAATATATTTTTAAGAGAACCCCTTTATAAAGGTTATGGTTAATTTTTCTAGATTTTAAGAACAATTTTCTTTTCTTTAAGGTTAATGTTTTTTATTTGCTTATGTTTTTTAATTTGTTTTTTGATCTCTTCCCAAGACATGGTTTTTTGAGCTTGTTTGATTTTAGTGAGGAAGGTGTTTAATTCTTGATATTTTTCATAGATGTGGTTAGCTTTTTTGGTATTGGTTTGTTCCTGCTGTTGAAGTTTTTTGATAGTATCTTCTTGTTCCTTGATGATATGTTTCAAGGATTTAATTTTTTCTTGGTATTTTGATTCTTTTTTTTCTTTTTCTATTTGAAAAGACGTTTTATTGAGAATTTGATTGAGGGCTTGGTTGTATGATGGAAAATTTTCAATTTCCAATCCTTGATAAATTTGAAGTGGAAAAGGAGTAATATCTTTTGATTTGTAACTTACACCTTGAGGTTTTTCTATTTTTTTTAGGAAATCTTGGATGGTTTTGAAGATTTGTTTTATTTGATTATCGCTTACTTTTGATGGTGGTTGGTTTTTATCTATATTGTTGAGGAGGCAGATCTCCTCAGAGTAAGTTCCTCCTAAGCTAATTTCAGTGGCCAGGCAAGTAATAAGTTTATCTTTTTTACTTTGAGTGATTGATTTTTTTAATTCTGGCTGGGTTGTGTCGAAGTAATTAAATGATAGGGGTGGTGGGTTATAGGTTTCTTTGAGTTTTAATTCTCTTGTTTCCCATTTTTGTTTTTCTAAGAGAGCTAGAATTTGGTTTTTTTCGTTAGTAAGGATAAGATTACCTTTAGAGAAAAGTTCAATGATAAGTTTGTATTTGCTTTCTTTTTCTAATTCTATTTCAATAATTCTTTCGGTATTGATTTGTTTTATTTTTTTTATGACGGTGTTATTGAGACGTCTTCTTAAAGTGAGGCAAAATTCAGGTGGAGGAGGCATTTTTAGTTTAGTTGGGGTTAAGTAGATAAAGCTGGGTAAGTCTATTTTGAGAAAATGCTTGCCTTTTCTTGGGACATGAATGGAGATAAGGAACTGTTTTTTTTCTGGCTGGTAAATTTGATCTATTTTTGCGCCTATGAGTATTTGAAATTCTTTTGTTAGGGTTGATACTTCTAAGGATGAGAGTTGTGATTTCATTTTATTTTTAATTTCTCTTTTATTTTTTGAATTAGTTCTTGTTTGTTTATTTTTTTAGTAGTGTCAACTATTAAGATGTCATGGTTGGCTTCCTGGGCTTCAGTAAGGGAGAGGTCAAAGATTTCAGCATCAAGGTTGTCGCGGATTTTTTGTGGATTGTAGCCTCGTTTTTTAAGGCGTTGGTGAAGGGTTTTGAGTTCGGTTCTAGTGACCAGGCAGAGATCAACATGGATTTTAGGGAGTTTATGGCTGAAATGGGAATCAATGATAAGATTTTCTTTTGATTCCTTGATTTTTTTGATAAGGTATTGGTTTAGTTTTTTGATGTCAACTATTTGGCAGTCTTTTTCTTGGTCATAAGCTTCGCAGAGATTTTTTTGTTGAATTAATTTATTGGAGTCAATTATTTTGAATTTTAATTCTTTGCCAAGAAATTTAGCTAAGGTTGTTTTGCCAGTGCCGGGAGTGCCAGTAACTATAATAACTTTCATTGCAATTTAGCTAATTCAGAATTAATGCGGTCTAATTCGTTTTGAATATCACTTTCTTGAGCCGGTCTTTTGATTGGTTTTGATAGTATTTTGGTTCCGGCTTTAACAGTTCTGGAAGGAATAATTTTAGGCCGGGATTTAGGTTTTGCTTCTGGCGGCGGAATTGGAATAGGATTCTTTTTAGCAGCGATATTTTTAGTTTCAGTTTCCTTGGCTTTCTTTTTCTTTTTATGTCTTTTATAAGACATTTTTTGGAAAAGATGTTTGGAAGCCAGGCTTTGGCTGCCCCAGATAAATAAGAAGAGGACCAGAGCATATCCTAAGAGGATGAAAATATCATTAGCAAGGAATTTAATTTTTGGCTGGAAAAGGATGACTGATCTTAAGAGACGTTCAGCAACAACAAAGGGGTTGTAAAAGGCAATTTGCCTGATAGTAGTGGGCATGCTTTCTAATGGGATGATGGTGCTGGACATGAAAAGACAGAGGCTGCCGAATGAGATAGCTGCGAGAGTGCTTGTTTCTTCTGACCTAAAGAGATAACCAACACCCATGCCGACAAAAGAGAAAAGGGTAGCGGCGATAAGAAGGATAAGGATAACCATTGGCAGACTCGGTAGAATTTGTCCTGAAAAGAAATAAAGAGCAATTCCAAGAATGATTACCATCTGGATTAAGATGAGGAAAATATTGGTGAGGTAAGTTGAGATGATAAAAGTAATATTTCTAGTTGGAGTAATAAAATTTCTGAAAAGAGCAGGGCTGTGTTTTTCCATCATAACTAAGGTTGTGCCTAGTAAGATTGAGATGAACATGACGACTAGAATCATGAGGCTAGGGAAGAGGTAATTGAGATAAGTTTTTTCAGCTGAAATTGGTTTAATATCTGTTACAACCGGACTAGCAATGGCTGCCGCATCTGTGACTTTAATGCTTTGGATATCAGTGAGAAGGGAGTCCATCATGGTTTCGATAGTGCCGAGGTCGGTGACGCTTTGGCTGAGGGAACCTTGCATTTCATTAAGTTTTTGCTGAGAGGATGAGACAGCGCTGCTGATTTGATTTTTAGTGGAGTTTAATTTAGTTTGGATATTTTGGATTTGAGTAGCAATATTGGTCAGACTTTGATTATTTTTAGTGCTATTGTCTTCGATATTAGTTTTAGCTTCATCAAGTTTTTCAAGAGCATTGTTAAGTTTTTCTTTGATATCCTCTACTTCGCTTTCTGAGGCACTAGAGCCACCGACTGCACTTCTGGCTGATTTGATCATTGATTTGGCTAGTTCGATATCAGATGATAGATTACCTTGGATTGCTAAAAGAGAAGTTTGAGTTGTAGCTGCGCCAAAGGAATCGACATCAAAATTAAGGGAAGTAATCTGGGAACCGATTTCCTGAGCCTTGATTAAGACATTATTATTTTCTGTTTTAACATTAATGAGGATGGGTTTGTTTTCACCGAGATTAGTTTTGGTTTTTTCTAGTTTGGAAAGAACAATGTTAGTGAGATCTTTGGAAATCTCTTTTGATCTTTCGGTGATGCCTGAAGAGAGAGTATCCATGATCATCCAAACTAAGTTGATTTTGCTTTGGTCGATGTAGAAGGTAATGGTTTGCTGTTGATTGGAATTAAAATCCAGATTAGGAGGGAAAACAACACAGGTGTGGGTACTTCCTAGTTTAATATCATTGACACATTTTTCTTCTTCTTGGTATTTAATGATATTAAATTCTTTTTGCGATAGTTTGTTGAGGAAGGATTCAACGTTTTGGTTGAAATCAGATGAATAGACACCAATGTTTAATCCATAAGTATTGGCATTATCAAAAGCAATGCCGACTAAGAGGATGATTAACAAAGGAGCAAGAATGACAATGATAGCAGAGCTTTTAGCTCTAATTAAAAGTTTTAAATTTTTGCTGATGATTCTAAAGATGTTCTTCATCTTACCTCTCTTTTTATTTGTTTATTTCTTTTCTAATAGTTCAAAAACTTCCTTAAGGGAAGGCCGGTGAACTTCCATGGTCTTGACTTGGTAATTTTGTTCTTTGATAAGGTTGATGGCATCAAATAAGATTAAATATGGTTGTTTGGTATGGATAGTCAGTTTTGAGCCATTTTGTTGGAAAGATGAGATAGCTTTTTGATTTAATCTCCTCAGGAATGAGTTAGGGTCGCCTTTTTTGAAATCTAAATAAACTTCAATCTCGTTTTGGGCAAACATATCTTTGATTTCATCTAAAGTGCCGGTTTTGCTGATCTGTCCTTCATGTAAAATAGCAACTTTGTCTGAGTATATTTCGAGTTCTTCTAACAAATGGGAGGCGACGATAATGGTGGTGCCTTCTTTTTGATTGATGGTTTTGATGAGGCTCCACATTTCTTCTCTGAGAATTGGATCTAGGTCGGCGGTTGGTTCGTCAAGCATGAGAACTTCTGGTTTATGAATAAGGCTGCAAGCAAGACTGAGGCGTCTTTGCATGCCACCAGAAAGATGTTCAGCTAATTTTTTGCGATGTGATTCTAATTTAGTTAGTTTGAGAAGGTAGTCCATACGTTCTTTAACTGCTTGTTTTTTTAAATGATAAAGAATGCCAAAATGAAAGATATTTTCTTCAACTGTTAATCTTGGATAAAAAGAAGGGTCTTGCGGAGCAAAACCAAAGAGTCTTTTGGCTTCCATTATGTTTTTGTTAAGCTCCTTGAGAATAGGACCTTTTTGGCTAAATTGAGAGTAATTAGGTGAATAAAAAACTTGGCCTTCACTAGGTTGGATATAACCAATAAGATGGGATAAAAGAGTACTCTTACCACTACCACTCATACCGATAATGCCAAAAATTTCCCCTTTTTTAACTTGAAATGAAACATTACTTAAAACGAGTTTTCGGCCAAGCTCTTTAGTAACATTTCTAAGTTCAATAGCAACAACCATTAATCAGTAATTAGTTTATTTTTATTTTTAAAACCTTCGGTTTTTAAATCTTCAAATAAAATTATTATTTGAAGTTTATAAATCTTATGTTGGTTTTAGAATAAATGTTTGATGAGGTAAATGAGTTTGGGATTTTTAAGCAGGATTTTGGTTAATTTTGAAAGATTGAGGTTTTCGCGGTTATATTTTTGAATGAAATTTTTGAATGATTTTTTGTTGATGGTTTTAATCAAGTAATCATAGTCTTGGGTGTTGAATTTATTGAGGGTATTTCTGATGAAGAGGTGTTTTTTGAGGTTTTTCCCTATTCTATTTTTCCAGAGTTGAGGATAATTCTTGTTTTGGTCGATGGCTTTAGTTAAGAGTTGGGCTGCTTTGAGGCCGGGGATGAGGCCGCCTCCTGTAGTAGCTTTGACTTGGGTGGCAGCATCTCCAATTAAGTAAGTGTTGTTCTGTTGGGTTTTGATATTAGGATTGTAGATGGGAATCAGGCCAGCTTGGAGATTAAGGATTTTGTGGTTTTGGATGAGTTTATTGAAGTAGGATTTGTTTGGTTGTTTTGTGGCGAGGCCGATTCTGGCTGTATGATGGTTTTCTGGGACAAGCCAAGTAAAGAATTTAGGGGTGATTTTGCTGAAATGAACTTGATAAGTAGAAGGGTCAAAATTTCCTGCGATAGTGGCTTGATAGCCATAGTAGAAGGTGTTTTTATTTGGAAATTTAAAGGCTTGGGCTGTTTTACTGAGGGGGCCATCAGCACCAATGGTGATGGATTTTTTTATTTTTTTGATTTGGTTTTGGTGTTTGAAAAGGAGGTGATTGTCTTTTTGACCGAGGAAATGGTGGTTGAGATAGAGCTGAGAGCCATTATTTTGGGCCTTATTGGCAAGATATTGATCAAACTGGGTTCTATCTATGATATATTCTTTTTTATTGATGAGAGCTCGATTATTTGAAGGAGAAACGAGTTGAATATGCTGGATGATATTAATAATAAATTCTTTTCTGAGAGGAAGATATTTTTTGATTTCAGGAGTAAGAAGGCCGGTGCATTGCACTGGCTGGCCTATTTCCTGATGTTCTTCAAATAAATTAACTTGATAGCCTTTTTTAGAGAGAAGATAAGCAGTATAAGAACCAATAGGGCCTGCGCCAATGATGTTAATTTGCATAATGTTTTTGGATTAGAAGGTGTTTTAATAACTTATGAAAAATGAAATAAAATAAGAAAAAAAAGAAAAACACGGGTAAACAAGTTTACCTTAGGTTTAACAAAGTTAAACAAACTTAGTAATAAGTTTTGTCTTCGTCTTCGTCTTCTTCGTCTTTGTTCTTCAATCGGCTGAATCCGATGATTAAGCCAATGATAACCAACAAGATAACTAAGACAACAAGACCAATCTCTAGGCCTTTCTTGACGGTGTCCCAACTGTTTTCGTTATTAACAACATTAGCTTTCAATGAAACTTCTTTCAAAGTTTCGTCTCCGCTCATGATTGCCAATCCGATAACTTTTTCGCCAGCAGCTGCGTCTTTGTTAGCAGCGACATAAGCGTAAGCTACTTTGGTTTCTTCTGGACCGATAACCAAAACATTTTCACTTAGTCTTGAATTTGACCAGTCGCCAGTTATTAAGGACAAGCTGTAAGTTCTACTTTCAGTACCGGCATTGGTAATAGCAATTGGATAGATAGCTTCACTGCCTCCAGCAACAACATTTTGTGTTTCTGGACCAACAGTTAGAACTGTTTTTTCAACAGTATCATCAGCAATTGTTCCACCAATAACAGTGATTACGAAAGTTTCTTCTACAGTTTTGTAACCATCGTCATAATCAACAACAACTTTAGCTTCATAGTCCTTGTTTTCTGCGTCAGCAGGAATTCGGACGAAAAGCTCTTCAGTCATTTTTTCGTCATTGACTTCAACTTCTTCAATGTAGTCATAGTCAGCAACGCCTAATTCTGGGATAGTAAAGGTAACTTTAACATTATCTTCGTCCCGTTGACCAAAGTTTTCAACTCTAACTGAAGTCAATAATGATCTGCCAGCTTGGACAGTTTGTCCTGGGCTGAATAAAACATCATCGATGTTCAATTTGTGTCGCGGTGTGTTGATTTCTAAAAGAACGTTCCAAACTTCTTCTCGGTGATACTTGTCTGAAACTTCGATTCTTAAAGCATAGACATTTTCATTTTCATCGTCGCCATCATTATCATAGTCCAAGTCTTGTGGAAGTTCAATATCCAGGTCCTTGTAATATGTTCTGCCTTCTTTAACATCAAACAAATCAGTTGATTCTGAGGTTTTTCTGCTTCGGCCATGTTCATAACCTTTAACAGAAACTTCAACTTCAATGCCGTCAATGTCTTCTTCAGCAGCTAGTCTGACTTCGACATTTATGTTGTCTCCTCTTTCGATGTCTCCTCGAATTTCTTCACCACATTCATATTCCATGGTGTTGTCGTTCCAAAAGCACATCCAGTCTACTTCCTTGTCGTTGATCCAAATTCTGTCAACATAAACGGGAAGCTGCTCATCGAAATCCTGAGCACTGACTGCGGAAACAAACATACTTGCTAGCAAAATTGCCAACATTGCAAAAATTTTTAGTTTCTTCATTTTTTAATTTCCTCCAATACGTATTGGTTTTTGATTATTATTTATCAACCCCTCTTTTAAGCATCGAAACATTACTCATTTATAAATGTTTCGTTACTGTGAGTATTGTCCAGTAGTTACACTAATTGTTTAAATAATGGTGATAACTCTGTGTTCAATGCGTTTAAAGTTGTCATTGCTGGAAACTATTCTAACATCATAGTCTCCTGGTTGTGCGTCTTCTGGGATGTCTAAGTAAAGTGTAACAGTTTCTGTTTCTCTGTTCTCAATGTCAAAAGGACCTACGGTTCTTCTAACTTCTAATTCTAAGATGTGGACTGAAACACTGACATCCTCTAAGTCATAGTTGTTGTCGTTGAATACTGCAACTTTGAATTGAACAATATCATTTGATTTAACATAGTCATCATGTCTGACTTTATTGAAAATAATTCTTTCTGATTTTGAAGTTGTTTCTTCTTCAGGTTCTGGTTCAGGTTCTGGGTCTGGGTCTGGATCAGGGATAACTCCTTGTTCGATAATGTGAGCAAAAGTAATATCACTATCTTGTAAATTATTATTATCAATAACAGTTAAAGTAACTGTGTAATCACCAACTTGAGCATAGGTATGATAAGCGTAAGGATTTGTAGTGTCAGTTGTCCAACCATCGCCCCAATTCCATCGGTAAAGAACGATTTGTTGGTCATCTGTTGATTGAGATGCATCAAACAAAATTGGTTCTCCTTCAACACCTGAATAAGGTCCGCCAGCAACAGCTGTTGGAACACCATCGGCAATAACAGTTAAAGTGTCTTGGTCGGTTCTACCTAGATTATCCATGACTGTTAAAGTAACTAAATAAGTACCTGGTTGGGTGAAGGTGTGGGTAGCGTGGCTGCCTGTTTCTGAATAACCATCACCAAAATTCCAAACATATGAAACAATTGTTCCGTCTGGGTCGTATGAAGCTGAGCCGTCAAAAGCAACTGGTGAATCTTCAGCAACAGTCATATCAGGACCAGCCATAGCAACAGGTGCTTGATTATTATCATAAACAGTTAATCGGAAAGTAGCAGGAACTCCATTACAAGCTAATTGGACAGTATCTGTTCCAACATAATTTGGCTGTAGATTTTGAATGAGAATATCTAAACCAGAAATAGCTAAATTATAAGCATAATGTGTTGAAGTAACAGTGATATGCTCTGCATCGTCAGGATCACTACATTTACTGTAAATATTTGAATAGATTACGGTGTTATCAGGTGAATTAAAAGGAATACTCTGATCCTCTAATGTTTCCCATTGAGCAGGGAGGTTTGGTATAATTGGTGGTAAAATTGGATTCCACGCAATTGCACTAGATACTAACAATAATGTCATTAAGACAGCCACGATAAGATTTTTTATTTTCATTTTTTTAATCACCTGATGGTTTTATTGGATCTTTTTACCAATTGTAATATGGCCACCTAGATCAAAAGGTTTACCTGGACTTTGATTAACTGAAGCACCAATGTCAAAGAAAAGATCTTCGGTAGGTGTAAAAAGTCTTTTACTTGAATCATATTGGAATTGAGCAAAAGGTGTGATACGAGCACCAAGACCTACTTCAAACATTGAATATTGGTCATCTTGGAAGATTGGGCCGCTGTATTTTTTTTCACCATATAACATGTCTATGGAAGCTCTTAATTGTAAAATTCTGTTTGGACTCCAAGCAAGACCGCCTCCTAATTGGACTTCGAGGTTGTCTGTATTAACATTATAACCAGAACCTTTTGTTCTGCCGTCTAAAAAGCTAATACCTGCATTGCCAAAAGCAGTAAAATTCTTTCCTAGATAAAGAGAACCAAGTATTTCAGCAAAAGGACCATGTCCAACTTCATTTAAACTTGGATAATTTGTTTCTCTATATTGATAACCAGCTCTACCATCAACTTGCCAATCTTTGCCTTTAGCTAGGGCTCTGAGGCCGGCTTTGAAATCCCATTGGTTTTTCATAGGGCCAGTAAAGTCAGCGAAACTTGAACCAGTAAATAATCCCACAGCAAGAGTATCGATGTCTTTAAGATTGTAACCGAGATCAATAAGTGCTGAGACTTCTCCACTAACAGCAATAGGCATTACTAATTCGTTATGATTAAGTTGATGTCTGAAAAATCTACCTTCCTGAGCTTTTAAAACAACTTCAGTAAGTAAAGGGATGTTTTCCATGACTTCACTGACTGAAGTATATCTACCTTCTAGCCATTTACCATCATGTTCGTCTGTGGCACCAATTCCAATTCGGATAAAACTTGGTACACTTCCATAAGTTCCTCTGAAGTTTTGAGTATCTCTTGGATTAAATGGCTTTTCAAGTTCGGCATTGAACATCCTTGCTTTTTCTCCTTCTAAGACTATAATCTTTTTATCAAGACTTTCATTTTCTTTTTCTAATCCTTGATTTTCTTTTTTGAGATCATCATTTTCTGTTTGTAAATCTTTTGGTGGTAAAATAGCAGCAGCTGGTTGAACATCTTGATTTCTCATGTGATATCCTATAACACCTGCTAAGAAAAGAACAGCGGTACCACCTAAACCAGCACCTGTGTATTTGATTTTTTTATTCATTTTGGATTACCCCCTAAGGATTATTATAAAACTTATATCAAGAACCTCTCTTTTTTGTGATTTAGAACTAACTTATATATAAACCTTTCTAATTAGTTACTACTATTGAGTAGAACTCTGGTTAAAATAGGGTTTTCCAGAGCTGGTAAATGATTCCTAGAGAGAACATGAGAATTAAGAGCCCAGTTATAATCTTTCCGATTTTTAAGGTGTATTCTGGTTTTCTTTCTCCGTATCTTTTGGCTTTCCAATAAGCAAGCATGATTAAGATGCCATCAACACCGCCAGCAATAGCTCCAGTAAAGCCTAAAACAGCAATGAAATGGGTGAGGCCTGAGACAGCTATTATTACTGGTGGGATAATGGTGAGAGCATAAGCCCAATATTTTTTGAAATGATAATCATATTCATACATTTGTTTTAAAGCCAAGCCGAGGCCGAGGAAAGATGTGAACATGGCAAAAATAGCAAAGATATTGGCAGCAAGTCCTAAAGTGGGGTTGGCGAAAAGGGCAAGGGCAATAGTGGCGATGCGGTCATTTGGGGCTAAAGAGTTGAAATTGCTGAGTCCGACAAGGCCAATGACGACAACGGCAAAGAATAAGTAGATGATGATGGGAATGGCGCTGCCAATGAAGATGGCTTTTTTCATCTTATGCCTTTCTCCTTCTAACTCCTCCCTAAGTTCTGGAATGGCAGCTGTACCAACAAAAGCAAATAAAATGACCCCATAGGGTAGGAAGATATTGGCCCAATGGAGACCGACGAAGTGACTGGTGTTTATTTTATCAAAGGAAAAAATACCAATAACTAGAACAATAAGAACCATTAAAGCAGTGACGATCATTTCTGCGCGGCCAGTGGCTTTGAGACCAGAGTATATTATTACTGAGACAAGGACAAAAAAAACTAGGGAGTAAATTAAAGGATGACCACCAAAGATGGTTTTTAGAATTTCTCCTTCTCCAATAATATAAGCAGTCATGGCGCCATAAATCCCAACAATCATAGAGAAAGCCATGAAATGTTTTCCTGCTTTGCCAAGATATTTTTCCATATAGCCTGACAATTGGTGGAAACCTTTGGTTCTTAGGGAGATTTCTCCGAGGCAGAGGTGGAGGACTAAAAGGGCAAAACCAACAACAACAAGATTAATGATTCCTAAAGTGAGGCCACTTTGTGCAATGACATAAGGTATGCCTAAGACACCGGCACCAATAACAGTACCCATCAAAGTGGCAGAAGCCATCCAAAGCTTATTTCTAGAGAAAAATCCCTGGTATTCTTTTTTATGACCTCTTTTTTTGAACATGTTTTTTAGAAGTTTTTTAGGATTATTAAATCTTATTGTTTTGTTTTAAGAGAAAAGTGGGGACGCTGAGATTATTCTAAATATTTGCCAATTAAATCATGGATTAAAGGAAAGTCAGCGTTTCTGAGTTCTGCTTTGATTCCATCTGGGATTTTGAAATCCTGGACAATGACGTTTAATCTTCGATTAGCTTTGTGTTTATAGAAAGTATGATTGGTTTGCTCAAATTCAATTTAAATTTGGATGTTTTGAACTGATTGAGTCATTACGTGAAGCTATTGTAAAACTTAATTTTAATCCAACAAAAATTCAAAAAGAATATAATTATGACAAAAAATGTTGGGGATGGAAATTTTATTTGTGTAGGCAAGAAGAAATTAACAGATTTTTTAAAGAGATTGAACCAAGGAATTCTAAGCATGTCGAAAGATACAATGTAATAAGAAGTGGGGCTGCAGGGATTTGAACCCTGATTAACCGGTATCAACCACGAGTTTATCATCGTCTTTCGACTCAATGCTCCATAACTGGAGCCGGTTGTCTTAGCCGGATTGGACTACAGCCCCGGGTAAGTTTAAGATATTTTTGGGTTTTTATTAAAGTTTTTGTTTTTTTAGTAAAAATTAAATAAAACTGAGTAATAATCTATTATATGATAGAAATAGATGGTTCTTATGGTGAAGGTGGCGGCCAAATTATTAGAACTGCTTTGGCACTTTCTGCAATTACTGGGAAGGGTTTTAAAGCGGTTAAGATTAGAGCTGGACGTGAGAAAAGTGGGTTGAAAGCACAGCATTTAGCTTGTATTACTGCTTTGAAAAAGATTTGTGATGCTAAGACTAATTCTGTTGCAGTTGGTTCTGATGTTTTGGAGTTTACTCCTGGGAAAATAAAAGGCGGCAAGTTTGAAATTGATATTGGGACAGCAGGGTCAATTACCTTGTTGTTGCAGGCTGTCTCATGGCCGTGTTTTTTTGCACCTAAGAAAATAACTTTGAAGATAATTGGCGGGACGTGCGGTAAGTGGCAGGCGCCTGTTGAATATTTTCAGAATGTTTTGCTGCCGCATTTGAATAAACTGGCTTCAAAAATTGATTTTAAAATTTTGAAGAGAGGTTATTATCCAAAAGGTGGAGGAATTGTTGAGTTAAGTGTTACACCAAAAAAGTTGGATGATGTTGTTTCAGTAGATTTGGTTACAAGAGGAGATTTAGTTCAAATAAAAGGAGTGAGTTATGCTTCTAAGGATTTGGAAAAAGCTCAAGTAACTGAGAGACAGGCGAGAGCTGCTCAGAAGACATTGGGTAAATATGAAGTGCCTATTAATATCAGCAAAGAATATGGTGAGACTTTAAACCCTGGAACTGGAATTGTGTTGTGGGCTGTTTTTGAGGGAGAGGATCATTTGAATCCTGTTCGTCTTGGAGGAAGTAGTTTTGGTGAGAGAGGCAAACCCTCTGAAAAAGTTGGTGAAGAAGCTGCTAAGAATCTGATTGCTGAGATTGATAGTGATGGAATTGTTGATGGGCATTTAGCAGACCAGTTGATTCCTTTATTAGGTTTGGTTGGCGGCCAGATGAAAGTAGTTGAGGTTACCAAGCATGTAGAGAGTAATATCTATGCTGTAGAAAAATTCTTAGATGTGAAGTTCAAAATTAAGGATAATTTGATTTCAGTAGAAAAACAGCGAAAATCAAAATAATGCTCAGAAGCAAAGTGCTCAGAGGCGAGCCTCTGGCACCACGTAAAGTGGCTTCTGGCACCAACTGCGTTGGTTTTCTGGGTTGCTGTGCGCAACCAGCGAAAAAGTTTTCAACTTGCTTAGAAGCAAAACTTCTGGCACCAACTGAGTTGGTTTTCTGGGTTACGTTCAACGCAACTTTTATAAATAACTTCTTGATTTTGATAGTTTATGGCAGAAAATAAATGCACTTCATGCAAGAGAAGAATTGATGTAATTTCAGGTAGTACAATGTTTCCTTGTCCAAAATGCGGCAAAACCACTATAATTAGATGCGGTGACTGTAGGAAAATAGCAGCACCATACAAATGTTATGAATGTGGTTTTGAGGGACCAAATTAAAATGGCTGTGGCAGTTGTGACAGTGAAAATCATGCCTACTTCTCCAGAAGTCAATCTGGAAGATATTCAAGAAAAAGTACAAGTTTTGATTAGAGAGTTTACAGGTCGTGATAGTCCAGAGGACCAGAAAGTGGAAATTGAACCAGTAGCTTTTGGATTAAAAGCTCTGAAAATTATTTTTACAATGGATGAAGCAAAAGGCAGCCCAGATGCGATTGAAGATAAGATTACTGCTATTGAAGGAGTGCAGTCATTTGAAGTTGTTGATGTAAGAAGAGCGATTGGTTAAATTTTCTTTAGAATTTCTTTTATCTTGAGATTTGTTTTGAATCCTGTAGTTGAGAAGTGAGTTGGTGTTGCTTTTAGATTCTGGATTGTTTTTTGTGTTGATTTGATATTGATTTTGTAAGTTTTGGCAATTTTATGGAGGTCGTAGAATCCTACTATGTTTGATTCTTTTTTGATGATGTTGAGAAATTTATCTTTGGTCCTGATTTTCTTTGTCAAGTTTTTGTTGAATAAATCTCCTGTCCACAATGGACCTATGACAATGAAATTATTTTCTTGATTGTATTTTGAAATTTTTCTTTCGAGAGTTTTTGGGTTGTACAAGAAGAATTGGTGTTGTTTGATGATTTGGTCGCAGGCTTCTTTTGATTTTTTGTTTTGGAAATAAATTCTAAAGTAGTGGTCTTTGTAGTAAGCTAGAATGGGGGTGAGGGCCTTTTCAAATTGTGTTCCTATTAATTGTATTTTTCTGATAAGAATTCTTAATCCTAATTCATGCATCATTTCATTTTTGAAAGAAGTGGCCCAGTATTTTCTCCTGGTAACTTTGGGAAAAGTACCAGTAAGAGCTGAGGTGTCTGTTGAGGTGACGGCAAGAATTCCATCTCTGGCTAGTCTTTGGATGGCATTGTTAAGGAAAGGATTGGGGCTGCCAAATGGGTCGATATCAATATAATCAAAACCTGTTGATTGAAGAAGGAAAAGATTAGCTTCCTGGTTTTTGATTTGGATCTTTTTACTTTTGATTTTATTTAGTTTGAGATTGTTTTTGATTGAGTTGACTGCTTTTTTGTCGAAATCGTTGAAAGTTATATTTTTAATGATTGATTTTGGGAGTTCTTTGATAAATCTGATTCCTCTGATACCTGAAGCAGCTAAAGGAAGGGCTATCTGCCTATTTTTTTTGTTCAATGTTTTGAGAACTTCGATGGAAATGTCTCTGTTGCTTTTCATAACTGGATTGTAAAAGACAGGGAGTTCTCTACTGATTTTTCCAGTATGGGCTTTGATTACAGCCTGGCCTTCTGTTATTGTTTTAAGCATAGAATAAGAAATAAAAAATTAAAGTATAAAAACTTATTTGCTCACTGAGCGCCTATCGATTCTCATACTATAAGGTCGTTTTTCTCCTACAGTTTTTTCGAAGTCGGTGATGTGGATATCTTTAATAACTAAGTTTTCTTCCTCAGTTTCTTCTTCATCTTCTTCAAAAGGTGAAAGTTCTGGTTTTGGAGGAGTAACTGTTTCTTCTTCAGGAACTTCTTCAACTTCAGTAACTTCGATTACTTCTTCTTCCTCAATAACTTCTCCACCATTATCAATGACTGGTTGTTCAGGTGCTTCAGGCTCTGGAACATAATTTCGGTGATATCTTTCGCTATAAGGTCGAGGTCGCTGAGAGACTTTACCTTTGGTGAATTTACTAGCATATTTGAAAATATTTGAATATTTAGCTTGAGTTTCTGCATTCCAGATTATTTTTCCACCGAGTTCTAAGAATTTTGAAGGTAAGATTTGGTAATAATCCATCTTAGCTCCGATTATAATTAAGGAAACTAAAGAACGGATTTTTCTAATACTAAATTCTTCAACATGTTCTGCAAGATTGTCAAAATAATTATAGTTGATGAAATTGACAATAAAATCTTCTTCTTCAACTCCGTCGCACATAAAATTGTAATTGTATTTGACATCGACATCATCATCTCCTTCGTAGTTAACGTCAAAAGAATAAACTTCATTGTCTTTGTGAACAATGACGCAAATCTCTGAGTTTTTGATGAATCCTGATAACAAAGGAGCATCTTCAAGCGTATCTTGAATTTTATCCTCGATTAAGTTAATATTATTGATGTCTTGTGCTGAGACAAGAGAACTCATTAAGATAAAAACAGTAAAGATCATGAATAGTTTTTTTTGTAAAAGCTTCGCTTTTCCAAAACCTTTTTCATTTCCATTCAAAAGTTTCATTTTTTAGTCACCATGGTATTTGTTTCTACTCTGTGGGAGTAACTTATATAAAAATGTTTCTATAATTATAAGAAATAACTACTAATTTGAGGTGGCAGTAAATTAATATAATTGCTCATCTTGTCAAATATTTGAGGTGATTATAATGGTTGAGATTAATCCAGAACATAAAAGATTAATAGATACGATTCGCGATTTGTTTATCCAAGCTGGTGGAAAATATAAGACTTTGGGGGGTCCTGATTATAAATTAAAGTCCTACCCGAGAAGTAAAGATGGTCCAGTATTATATTTTCAAGACGGACTACCTCTTTTTTTATATTTTCCAGAAGGGAGTTATAATGTTTTGGGTAATAATCGTTTATATAGTACTGAGACAGTTGAAAAATTCAGGAAATTATTTGATGCAACTTTTAGGACAGAAGAGGTTCCTGGTTCTTTTCAGACAAAACCATTTTCAGGACCTCATGGAACACCTGATTTAGAATCAGGTCCCCATCTTAAAATTTTGGAAAAGAGAGTTTCAGAGAAATAAATTTTTAATTCTTATTTTTTCTAATTTAAGCAAAAATTTAATAAAAGCAGCAGAACCAACAGACCATATGACAATCAGAAGCCCGATTTGTGCCATAGAAGGACATGTGGACCATGGAAAGACTTCGATCTTAGATAAGATTAGAGGAACGTCTGTGGTGGCTGGAGAAGCTGGTAAAATTACACAAGCGATTGGAGCTTCAATCATTCCTTTGAAAACTGTCAAAAAGATTTCTGGTCCTTTGCTTGAGAAACTGAACCTTTCTTTTACTATCCCTGGGATCTTGTTTATTGATACTCCTGGGCACGCGGCTTTTTCAAATTTGCGTAAAAGGGGCGGGGCTTTGGCAGATGTGGCTGTTTTAGTTGTTGATATTAATGAAGGTTTTAAGCCTCAGACTCTCGAGGCTATTGAGATTTTGAAAAGTGATAAGACTCCGTTTGTAGTGGCGGCTAATAAAATCGATTTGGTTCCTGGATGGACTACTAAGAAAGGTTTTATGGTGCAAAGCATGGCAGAGCAAACTGCTTCGGTGATGGAAAATTTTGAGAAGAAGCTTTATGAATTAGTTGGTAAATTACATGAACTTGGTTTTGCTTCTGAAAGATTTGACCGAATAGAAGATTTTACAAAACAAATTGCAATAGTTCCCACTTCAGCTGAAACTGGAGAAGGAATCCCTGAATTATTGATGATGATTGCTGGTTTGGCGCAGAAGTTTTTAGAAAAAGGTTTGGAGTTTGATTTAGAAGGACCTGCTCGGGGAACTGTTTTAGAAGTTAAAGAGGAAAAAGGTCTGGGGGCAACTTTAGATGTTATTATTTATGATGGGAATTTGAAAGTTAATGATATAATTATAATTGGCGGAATGGACGGGCCAATTGTGACAAAAATTAGATCTTTGTTAGAACCAGCTCCTTTGGCTGAGATGAGAGTTAAGGGCAAATTTAAATCTGTTAAGCAAGCTTTTGCTGCGACTGGAGTAAAAATTTCTGCTCCTGGTTTGGATGAGGCAGTGAGTGGCATGCCAATTCGTAGTTGCTCTAAGGATGAAGTTGATTCAGTTAAGGAAGAAATTCAAAAGGAAATCGAAGAAGTGATGATTGAGACAGATAAGGAAGGTGTGATTATTCGTGCTGATTCGTTGGGTTCTTTGGAAGCATTGATTGTTTTGCTGAAAGAGAAAGGTATTTTGATTAAGAGTGCAACAGTGGGTCAGATTTCTAGAAAAGATATTGCTGAGGCAGAAAGTAATTTGGAAAAGGATCCTTTGTTAGGTGTGGTATTAGGCTTTAATACGGATTTATTACCTGATGTGGCTGATTGTGCTAAGAGTAAAGGCGTTAAGGTTTTAACAAATCAAGTTATTTACAAATTAACTGAAGATTTGGAAAAATGGATTTCTGAGAAGAGAAAAGCAATAGAAGCTAAAGAATTAGAGCATTTGGTTTTGCCCGGCAAGTTTAGAATTTTACCTAATCATACCTTTAGACAGAATAATCCTGCTGTAGTGGGAGTGGATGTTTTAGGCGGCAAGATTAAAACTGGTTTTCCTTTGATGAATGCCAAGGGCGAGAAATTGACTTCTGTTAAGGCAATGCAGGAGGAGAAGGAGAATATTACAACTGCTGAAGCAGGAAAACAAGTAGCGGTTTCAATGGAAGGGGTGACAGTTGGCCGGCAGATACATGAAGGAGATGTAATGTATGTTGATATTCCTGAAGAAGATTTTAAGAAGTTGAAAAAATTAAAGAAATATTTGGGCAAAGGAGAGATTGAATTATTGAAGGAAATTGCTTCTATCAAAAGGGATGATAATCCTGTTTGGGGAATATGAAATCCAAATTAGAAATTCAAAATACAAGATTTGTTAAAGAACTTCATAAGTTGTTGGGTTCTCAATTTGGTTTTTCTGGTAAATTAGATTATGTTTTTTTAAAATCCACAAAGGCAAAGCCTTTGGGACGCCAGAGGCAAAGCCTCTCAGCGAATGAGAAAGGCAAAGTGTATATTATTTCTAAGGATGTTGGCTCTATTGATTTGAATAAGTTACGAATAAATACAGTTGGTTTTTATTTGGGTGAGTTGAAAGGTAAGGAGTTTCGTTTGAGTTTGGAAGGATGTTCTATGATTGGTTCTAAGGCTTCTAAGAATATTGTTAATTTAGAAGAGCAGCAAATGAAATGGTATTTTGAAGGTTTGGATTTAGAAATGGATTTGGGTAGCGAGAATCGTTTTGTTCTTTTGAAGTTTGGCGAGGATTTTATTGGCTGCTGCAAGTATAAGGATGGGAAAGTTTTGAATTTCTTGCCGAAAGAACATAGAACAAGTAGTTTGGTTTATTGAGTTTAATAAGCTTTATATATTTGTTTTTCTTTATTTTTAATTATATGGAAGAAGAAAATTTAGAAAAAGAATTGATTTCATCTTTGGTTAAAGGTTTTGGCATAACAATGATTGGTCTTGCCGCTTATACTGTTTTCTATGTTGCTCTTGTTGGTAGCCCTTTTGTTGAAAAAAAAGAACAACCTGTTGATCACGTTAAATCTCAAATAGAATTTGTTCAAGCTTTAAAAGAACATTATTCAACAAATGATCCTAGGGGTCCAGCAGATATATCTGGATATAAAGTAAGTCCTGAAAGAAATATGTTTTGGAGAAATCAAAATCAATAATTCCAAACCTTATCTCCAACATAATGCAGATTCTTAATTACTTTTCCTGTTTCTAGATCTTTGATTTCTTTTGAGTTGAAGAGGGCTTGACCAATGGCCAATGATTTCTGGTGGGTTTCGTCGACGATGACTATTATTTGATCTTTTTCAAAGGTGTCAATTCCTTTGATGCCGGGACGCATGACATCGGCACCATTGGCAATGAATTTAACTGCGGGCATGTCAATAATTATTTTGGGTAAGAAAGTATTTTTGATGATGAGTTTGAGGGTGGGAATTAGTTTTTCTTCATGATAAAAAAAATAAACTTCATTGTTGACTGTGATTAATTTAAATTCATCCTCAATTAATTCAGTCTTGTCTTTTTTATTTAAGAAATTATCTAAATTATAGAATTCTTTAAGTTGCTGATTAAGCTGCTTGATTTCCTTGTTACTCAAATGTTTGTTTTTCACTTGAGGATGTCTTCAATTGGTTTTTTACTTTTGCCTTTTTTCTTAGCTTCTTTAGCAATCTTTTCCAAGTCAACACCCAAATCCTTTAATTCTTTGATATGCATCTGCATTAATTGTTCTACTATATTAAGAATTTTGAGCATTTCTTCTCGTTCTTTTGCTAAGGTAGCAAGGGCTCCTTTGTGAAAGCCAATTTTTTCATCTTTACTTTCTTTTGTCATTTTATTTCACCAAATTATCCAGAGTTTTTAAACTTTTGCTTTGATAATCTTTTTTATTCTCTTTAAAATCATTTCAGTCTTAAGAGGTTCGTTTTTAATCTTAAAGAAAACCTTGAAAGAATATTTCCAGCGGCTCTTGAGGCTATTAAGGAGAGTGCGGCCAATAAATTCTTTATTTTTTCGAGTAGTATAAACAACTGCCCCTAATCTTTGTGGATCCAATAACCGGACAGAGAAACGCTGGTTTTTGAAAAGGAAGTGGAAGTTATTTTTTCTTTGCAAGGCAAGTTTTAAATTTCTCTTGATGCTATATCTTAAGTAAAGCCATCTGATAATTAACAAAATGATTAAGAGGATCAAGGCACCCAGACTTGATGCTGGAAGGTAAGATGGTGCTTCAGGTATTTCTTCTATTTCTTCTGGTAACTCTGGCAGTTCCTCTAATTCTTGAGGTGGACTTGGACAAATAGGACATATTGGGCAGGTTGGGCAAGTAGGACATGGAGGACAGACAATGCTTCTGCTGCCACCTCCACCGCCACCAGTGCTAGGAGCTGGTGCAGCAGCTGCAGCAGCCACTAAAATTCTTGGTTGGTTTGAAATATAAGTGCTGTTAGCAGTAGTTAAGGAAGATAAATTAAACAAGAAAGGCTGGTTGCTTTGAGGAATAGTGATGTTGCCAGAGATTTCAGCACTTTTTTCATTGGTAATATTGACTGTGCCATTATAGCCAATGTCATCATCTGTGAATGGAGCATCAGTAATATCTGAACCAAGGAAATTATAAATCTTGTTGGTAACGCGATAAACCAAACCGTTGGAATTGGTTTCTAGATAGTAGATATTTTTTCTGATAACAACTTTTTCTTCTGCTAAAACAGTTAAAGTAAAAGTATCTGAAGCAGAAGCGCCCCAGTTATCAGTGACATTAATCTGGATGATATAAACACCTGTGGCAGTAGGTATAAAACTGATTATACCACTAGTTAAGCCAATGTCAAACAAAGTGGTGTTATCAGTGTAATTGAGTGTATCTCCTGTTGGGTCAATATCATCACATACAGCTGAGACATCATAAGTAAAGGTTTGATTGGCAACAGTTGTTTTATCAGCTAAGTTGATGAATGGTGCATCATTGACATTGATGACTTCATAACCGACATTTTGGCTGTCTGATTCTGGCAACTGGCCGTCATCAGTGACTGTGAAAGTAGGAGTGTAATTACCAACAATTGCATTATTATTATTAGGGGTCCAGCAGATTTCTGTTAGAGTATTGTTGAGTTGGTTAACAGATGAAGGAGCACCACTGCTACTAAATGTCAAAATATCTGAGCGATATATATCATTGTCAGAGGCTGTAATGTTAAAACATTTGTTGATGTCTTCTGTAAATGTTTGGTTGGCAATGAAATCTAGGATTGGTGGGAAATTGTGAATAAAGGAAAGGTTGATGAGGATAGCTTGACCAGCCTGGCTCATGGTGGCTGTGAGATATTGTGGATAATTAGTGATTGAATCTCCGATTTTGAAAGTAATATGCTCTGCATTATTTGCGTACTCAATGCCCTCGTCAGTACCAGTTGTATCTAGGTCATCCCAAATCATTTGTAAGCCAGGGAAATAACCACCAGCAATTGTTGTGTCTGTATCCATGACTAAGGCACCACCATTGGCTAAAATTTGGAGAGTCATGCCTGCAGGAGCGGCACTGCCATTAATGTAAGCATAGCCATAATAAACAATAGGGGCTGGTGGCGGACCTGTCCAAGAGATAGCTAAAGGTATGAAAATTATTAAAATCAAAAGGTACGCAATCCAATTAAATGTTTTTTTAGTCATATTCTAAGGTTAAATTGATTGGCGATGTAAGATTCATATCAATCCAGTATCCTTGGTCAACCTCTAAGGTTTGCAGTCCTTGAGTTGGAATAAAGGTGTAATATACATCAGGTCTGAAATAAATCCAACTACCAGCATTGTTTTGGGTCCAGATAATAGTCCAGTTACCGACGAAGTCTCCTGCTGTTTCGTTGCAGTTGGTTGGGTTTCCATCTCTGCCGCAACCATAATTGCCATTACCTAAAGGTGAGAGGATGTATTGAACAGTTTTGTTTTCTAAAATCGGAACTGAGAAAAGATTCCAACCATCTCTGAAAGTTAAGGTGCGGTTAATACTAATTTTTACTTCTTGGGCATCTATAAATCCATCAGTATCAGTTAAAATAAAGGAGACTTTATCCAGGCCAGAGACGTTCTGGTTTGGAGTGAAGGTAACGTTATCTCCGTTGAAGGTTATATCCATAAATAATGGATTAACTCCTTGGACACTCCAGACTAAATTCGCTCCGCTGTCTTCGGCATCAGATTTGTAACTGCTTAAATTTAATGACCAGGCGCCTTGGTTGAAGTTTCTTTTTTGGTCTGGGATGGTAGTGTTAATAACTGGTGCATTGTAAGGGAGGCAGACTGTCAAAAGCCATGTCAAGGTCCAGGTAGGAGGGGAGTTATAATTACCACTTGTATCATGACAAATAACTGTCCAATTGTAATAACCATTGACTAGAGTAGTAGTGAAATTATTAGTGGCGTTGTTAGTGACACTCGAATCGGTTTGGTGTATATTATTATTAATAATTAAAGAACAATTGTTAATGCCCCGATCGTCTGAAACATTGTAGATAAAGGTAACAGTGTTATTAATTATAACAGAAGCGTTAGTAGGTGAAAGTAGAGTAACGTTAGGTGCAGCATCATCTCCTTTGGTTAAGGTAAAATTGTCTAAAAGTTGAAGGCCGGTGCCGCTTCCGATGGCGGCGATTGGTGAAGTGCCAGATCCTTCTGGAGGGATCATAGTGGAGCCATTGGCTTCTGTCCAGATAAGATCACTGGAATTCCAATTGCATGTTTGAGTATTGTTATCTGCTCTCTTAAGATTGTTAAGATTAGTTACATAAGAACCGTCTGTGCCTGTGTAAACTGTAGGTAAGGTGAAACAAGGATTAGCAGTTGGATCTGAAGTGTTAACATACACTATAACTGAAGCGTTATAAGCTGGAGTTGCATTATCATATTTGAAAACAAAGCCAGCAACTGGCTTGGAAGCAGTGACCTCAAAATCAGTAGTAGGAATGCTGAAAATTAAACCAGTGATCTTCCCTGTTAAAGTATTGATGTCTTCGCTATGATTCTGTAAAACAAAAATCGTACTAGAGGTTAAAATAAGCACAGCAATTATCAAAATTAATCTACTGACTACTTTTAAATTTATTTTACTTGCCATAAATTACCTCTTTGATTCTATGGGTTTTTTGATTATCAGCTAGTTTGTAAAGTTTTAATTTGCCGACGGACATGGTTTCAAGGAAACCTTTTTTAGTGAGTTTTTTGACAATACGTTGAGTTGAAGAAACAGGAACTTTAGCAGTTTGAGCAACAGAATTAAGGTGGAAAATTTTTTTCGGATCGTCTAGAAAACTCTTGAAAATACGCCAAACTTTAGGTTCTACTAACCCTTCTAAACTAATTTTACTCAATTTAACTTTGGGAGGTTTTAATCTCTTTTAAAGTTTTCTATTTTTGGTTTATTTTTTTTATAAAAGAATTCAAAAAACCAAAAATGGTTTTTATTTAAATAAAAAAATTATTTTTTGATTTGCCGATAGACCATGTAAATTAAGAGGCCGATAAACAAAAGAAGTAAGAGAACCTGATAAGGGGAATAAGTCCTTTGAATTTCTATTTTTTCAACTGGTTCTGGCGGCAATTCTTCAAGTTCTAAAGGTTCGAGCCGAATAAGGATATTTTCAATATTTGATACAGCAATAAGTTTGTTTTGGTGGTAAACAAAAGCTTGGACTTTATATCTTCCAGGTTTAGGCTCAAATAACATAAAAGAATATTCTTTATTGAGGGTGTTGGTAAGAGATATTTTATCTGTGGTTGTTTTAATAATTTGGTCTTTGACTGATTCTGATAAAATTAATTTGATTTCTAAATCTCCAGGGATGTTATTTAAGAGAGTTAATTTCAAATAGTTTGTGATTGTTGCTGGTCCTTTGACTGTGATGAGTGTAACAGAAATTTTAGGGACTTCAGGAGTGATTTCTTGTGTTTCTCTACTGCCATCCCCTCCACTTCCTCCAGAAGAAGGTGGTGTTGTGGATGGCGCAATGATTAGTTCACTTAATCTCTGCAAACCAGTTCCTGATTCAATGGTTTCAATTTCTGATTGATGGCCATCAAATTCATACCAAATTTTATCACCTGCTTTCCAGCGGCTGCCGCATTTTGATGCTGGGACATCTTTGATGACTAAATTATCTAAGTTAGTGGCAAAAGAACCATCTGGTCCGGTTTGAATAATAGGGTTAGTAGTGCAGATTTCAGTTTGTCCTAAAAATTCAATTTCAACAAAGAGGTTAACAGTTCCGGTTTGGCCAACAACTTTTCCAGAAATAGGTTTGGTAGTAGCCAGGGCAGAACTAACTAATAAAATTGTGATGATGGTCCAAATGATGATTTTCTTTTTCATTTTAAGGTATAATATAATGTTGGCCGGCAACATAGCCGAAACAATCTGCATCTGAGCTACATAAAGTATGATCATAATTGTCATCAACAGTGATGATATATCCTTCTCCAACAGTCATGTCAAAATCATGGCCATCAGAAAGATTACGAACATGTGTGACTAAATATTCTCCACTACTATTTGTTTTGTTTAATTTTGCGATAGTTGAATTTTTTTCAGGTGGAATCTCCTGAAGGAAGCTCTCGGCAGTGTAGAGTTTAGTGATGTCAAAAATACCATGCCAATTACTGGCTAACTTACCAAAAGTACCTGAATTTTCTGTAGTATATTGTAAGGTGTAAGGTGTTGAATAAACATCTCCAACAACTGTGTGGCTGTGATCACTGTCTACAGTAACTAAATATCCTTTGCTTATTTCTAAAGGAAAATTATTGCCATCATTTAATCCCCGAACGTGAGTTGTCCAGTATTCTCCAGCAGCATCTGATTTATCTAATTTTGAAATAGTTGGATTACGATTACTGGGAATTTCCTGGAGGAAGCTTTCAGCAGTATAATCTGAATCTAAAAAAATATTGATTCTATTAGATGCTAAAGGGCCGTATATATCTGAATTGGGTGTGGTGTAATAATAAGAAAATTTGCCAATAGGATTGTCAAAAGATAATAGTTCAATGCCTTGGCTAGTGACGTAACTAACTCGGTAGTATCTTTTTTGAACTAAATGAGCTGTATTGTCT
>JAGLXL010000014.1 GCA_023132895.1 Nanobdellota archaeon | reverse complement strand
TATCTCTGAACTAAAACCAGAACAAATTATTCATATCAAAACAAATGAAAACACCTATACTTTAGAAACCCGGGCTCTTTATGAAGAAATAGACCAAAACCAAACCTTTAACCAAACTCCAAAAATCATTGGAACCCAAGATATCGGCCTCAAAGTTTATGATGCTCCTCAATCTAATATCAAAAAAGGACTTGACCTTGCTGGTGGAACTCGAGTTCTCCTAAAACCAGAAGGAAAAGTCGACAAAGACGATCTCTCTGTTGTCATCGATAATCTTAAAGAAAGATTAAACGTCTACGGATTAAGCGATATCATTGTCAGAGAAGCCCGAGACCTCAGCGGAGATTACTTTATTCTTGTTGAAATCGCTGGTGCCACAGAAGAAGAAGTCCAAGACCTCTTAGCCCGCCAGGGTAAATTTGAAGCCCAGATTGGCAATGAAACCGTCTTTATTGGTGGTAAAAATGATATCACTTATGTCTGCCGCAGTGCTGAATGCTCTGGTCTCGATCCTCGAAGGACTTGCGGTCAAGTATCTCCAGGAAACTATGCTTGTACTTTCTTTTTTGCCATTACCTTAAGTCCAGAATCTGCCACACGCCACGCTGAAATTACCAGTAAATTAGATATCATCACTGACGACAGTGGCCAATACCTCAGTGAAGACCTTATTCTTTTCCTTGATGACCAAGAAGTTGACTCTTTGAAAATTTCATCTGAACTCAAAGGCCGCGATACTACAGATATTCAAATTTCTGGTAGTGGTGCTGGCGCTACTCTTGAAGAAGCCCGAACTAATGCTCTCAAAAATATGAAGCGCCTTCAGACTATTCTCAAAACCGGTAGCCTTCCTTTTAAAATTAGTGTCATTAAAATGGATACTATCTCCCCAACCCTGGGCCATGAATTCCTCAATAACGCCATTCTTGTTGGCCTTCTCGCTTTATCTGGTGTCGCCTCTGTTATTTTCATCCGCTACAGAAAAATAAAAGTTGTTATTCCTATCATCCTTACTTTAATCTCAGAGATTGTCCTTATTCTTGGTTTCGCTGCTTTATTCAAATGGAACCTTGACCTCGCTTCTATTGCTGGTATCATTATTGCTGTTGGTACTGGTGTCGACCATTTAATTGTCATTACCGATGAAGTCCTCAAGGGAGAAGTCATCTATGACTGGAAAAGGAGAATTAAAAATGCCATGTTTATTATTTTTGGCGCCTTCTTGACCACTTTTGCTGGTATGATTCCTCTTTTTTGGGCTGGCGCTGGAATTTTAAGAGGCTTTGCCTTTACTACTATGGTTGGTTTGACTTTTGGTGTTTTTATTGCCCGGCCAGCCTTTGCCGCAGTTATTGAAATTTTATTGAAGGAGTAATTTTCTTTAAATCTTCTAACTCCCTTTGTTTTCTTTCCCGCTGCCACTTAGTCCACTTCAATCTTAAATTTTTGCCTTCAGAAATATACTTTTGTTCTTTAGCCCATAATTCCTTGACTTCTTTCTCTAACTTCTTAATCCTTAAATTATACTTCTTAATCAACTCAATTAATCGTTTTTGAATTAACCTTTCCTTTTCCTTTCTTCTTTCAGCAGCCTTCTTTTCTTCCTGCCGCCTCAATTCCCTTCTCACAACCTCTGTCATAAGAGTCTCTAAGTCAATCTTATATTTAATCCTTTCTTTCAAAAACTACAATCTAAAATAGACATCAAGTAGTTTTTGACAACTCAATACTCCACCTCAATTATCCATCAAACAGATGGGTGGAATTCTGTTGTTTCAAAAACTTTAAATAAGCACAGAAAAAATCAATCTTATGCCAACCAAAAAATGGGCCATTCTTTTAGTTGTTTTCGTAACTCTCTTGACCTCCCTAGGACAGATATTTTGGAAATTTGGTTCTTATCATATCAACACCAATCCTTTATCTTGGCTCAACCTGCCTTTGGTTTTAGGGTTCCTTTCTTATGGCTTAGGTGCCGTCTTGCTCATCATCGCCTTAAAACACGGCGAACTCAGCACCCTCTACCCAATTGTTGCTACCAGTTATATTTGGGTTGCTCTAATCTCCCCTTTATTTTTCCCTGATACCTTTACCTTTTCTAAATTTATTGGCATTGCTGTTATTGTCTTAGGCGTCGCCTTGATCACCAGAGGTGATAAACATGATTGAACTCTGGCGAATCATTTTAGTCTTAGCTGGCACTGTTGTCGGATCTTTTGGCGCCCTTTTCCTTAAATTAGGCAGTAAACATTTCACACTCAATTTCAAAAAATTAATCACCAATTACAAACTTTTTATTGGGATTCTTTTATATGGTCTAGCTATTCCTCCTTTTATTATTGCTATCAAGGGTGGAGAACTTAGCATTATTTATCCTGTTGTTAGTATTAGTTATGTTTGGGTCGCTTTATTATCAATCAAATTCTTAAAAGAAAAAATGAATAAATTTAAATGGCTGGGCATATTCATTATTATCTTAGGCATCCTTATCATTACCTTGATTTAAAATGAGCACTTTTATTATTTCCCTTGGCGGCAGCATGGTCGTTCCTGATGAAATTAATATTTCTTATCTTAAAAAATTAAAAAAAATCATCAAAAAACATTCTAAAAAAAATAAATTCATCTTAGTTATTGGTGGTGGTTACACTGCCAGAAAATATCAAAAAGCTGCCAAAAAACTTGGCCTCAATCAAACAGCCTTAGATTGGATCGGCATTCATGCTACTTGGCTCAATGCTGATTTTGTCAGAACTTTTTTCCAAATAAATCAAAAAATTGTTGACAACCCAACCAAAAAAATAAAATTCAAAAAAATACTTTTTGCTGGCGGCTGGAAACCAGGTTGCTCCACTGATTACGATGCAGTTTTGCTAGCTAAAACTTACCAAGCCAAATCCTTGATCAACATTACCAATGTCTCCTACTTGCACAACAAAAACCCCAAAAAATACAAAAATACCAAGATCATCAAACAAGCCACTTGGCAGGAATTAAGAAAAATCATCGGCAGTAAATGGTCACCTGGCCTTAATACCCCATTCGACCCTGTCGCTGCCAAATTAGCCCAAAAATTAAAATTAAAACTTTATCTCATCGGACCAGATCTCAAAAATCTCGACAATCTTCTCAGAAATAAGAAATTCCAAGGTTCTACTATAGAAATTTAAGTCCTATCCATCCTTGCTAACTCCTCTCTTATCTTCTGCTCCACACTCTCCTTCTTCTTATTCTCAATCTTAATCCTGCCTTCTTTATCAAAAATCAAACTAAATTGTTTATCCCAGTCATCATGGCCGCTGCCGCAGAAATCAACCTTAACCCGATGCTTTTTCCCACATTTGCATTTGGTCTCTTTATAATGAAACTGTCCTTCCCAAATAGAATGCCAATTATGGTCACCTAATTCATGACTGCAGTAAAGACAGTGCCACATGTTTTCCTGTTCCTTGACTAAATGATGTCTCATCTGATCTCTTTTTTAATCGAACAAATTATATAAACAGATATCATTAAAACAATTTAAAAAAACTTAAGATTTAAATACCTTTCCTTTATACAGCATATGAATATGAAGCACTTATTTACCAACATTTTAGGAACCTTTGTCTTTGAAAATAACCAGTTAAAAGACCAAATTTTGTTCAAAGACCTCAAAGACTACCTGGATAAAGAAAAATTTGAGCAAAAATTAACTAAAAAATACAAAAAAGTCTTTGAACCCAAAGACAAAGATCTGGAATTCATCCTTGCCTTTTTCAAAGACAAAAAATATTTCAAGCAGTTCTATCAAAAAAACCTCCTTCTCACTAAACAACAAATCAAACAATCTGTCCAAGACGATAACTTAATCATCCAAACCATTAGCAGTATCAAAGAACTTGACCGCCTCGCCAATGTCCTTATCAAAAGACTTCGAGAATGGTCTGAACTTTATCTTCCTGAATTCTCAAAATCAATCCAAGACCAGGAAAAATTCATCGAACTAATCCAAAAGAAAAACCGTAAACAAATCCTCAAAGAACTCAAATTAACAGAAGAAACAACCATGGGCAAAGCCTTAACTAAGACAGATATCGATGAAATCCTTGCCTTGGCCAAACAAGCTGCCTCTACATATCAACTCAGAAGAAAACAAGAAATTTACTTAGAAAAAATAATGAAAAAATTCTGTCCTAATATTCTAGAACTTTGCGGCTCCACTATCGGCGCCAAATTAATCGAAGCAGCTGGCTCATTAAAACGCCTAGCCACTTTCCCATCATCCACTGTCCAACTTTTAGGTGCAGAAAAAGCCCTTTTCAGACACATCAAGACGGGAGCAAAAAGTCCGAAGCACGGTTATATTAAAGAGCACCTCCTTGTCCAAAACGCCAAAGAAAAAGGCAAAGCTGCAAGAGCACTTGCAGACAAAATATCATTAGCAGCCAGATTAGATTTTTTCAAAGGCGAATTCAAAGCCAAGCAGATGAGAAAAGAATTGGAAAAGAAAATAAAACAATGAAAATTAAAAGTTTTCAGTGTGCCAAAAATCCGGAGGATTTTTCAGCATGACTAAAGAACAATTTGTACTAGTCGATGAAAATGATAACGAAATAGGCCAAGCTCCAAGATCAGAAGTTAGAAACAATAATTTACTTTATCGGGGAACAGCCACTCTTGTTTTTAATAGCAAAGGTGAAATATTTGTTCACCAAAGAACCTTTGAAAAAGATATTTATCCTGGCCATTATGATATTCTTGTTGGCGGTGGAATGAATCCAAAAGAAACATATCAACAAAATGCCCAAAGAGAAGTAGAAGAAGAACTTGGAATAAAAAATATTGATTTACAACCTTTATTCAAAGCTCGACATAAAGATAAATATCACAATGCCTTTATTCAAGTTTTCAAGTGTATTTATGATGGTCCTATCCAAATGCAAAAAGAAGAAATTATTCATGGAAAATTTATATCTATTGAAGAATTAAAAAATCTAATCAAAAAAGAAAAATTTTGTGCAGACGCATCATTTTTATTCAAAAAATACCTTAAGGAATACCATGAACATTAATCCATCCAAAATATTCGACGTCTACCAAGACCGCAATAGACTTTACACCATCAACTTAACACCAAAACAATCATTCTTCCAAGAACGTCTAATCAAAAAAGGCAGTAAAGAATTCAGGGAATGGGACCCAAGGCGTTCTAAACTTGCTGCTGCCATCCTCAAAGGCTGCCACAACATCTTCATCAGAAAAAACGACATTGTCCTCTACTTAGGAGCCTCACATGGCTACACTCCGTCATTTGTCTCAGATATCATTGGAGAAAATGGTTATATTTTTGCCTTAGACCTTGCTCCCAGAACCACTAGAGATCTTGTCTTCTTATGTGAAAAAAGAAAAAATATCATCCCTATCATGGCTGACGCCAACCAACCCAACTTATACCTAGACAAAGTCTGCCAAGCCGACATCATCTACCAGGATGTTGCCCAAAGAAACCAGGCAGAAATCTTCCTTAAAAATATCAACCTTTTCCTCAAACCAGGCGGCTATGCCCTCTTAGCAGTCAAAGCAAGATCAATTGACATCAAGAAAAAACCAAAAGTAATTTTCAATGAAGTCAGAACTTTCCTTGAAAAACACACCAAAGTTATTGACTTCAAAACATTAGAACCTTATCAAAAAGACCATGCTTTTATAATAATAAAAAATGTCTGAATTTTCCCCCAGGAAAATTCTGATCATGCTCAAAAATCCACGGGATTTTTGACAGAAATAGTCTATTCTTTCACTTCAATTATATCGACTGGACAGACTTCAGCTGCTTCTTTAGCGCATTTGACTTCCTTGACTTCTAATTCTTCAACATCTTTCTTCTCAACACTTTTCAAATGAGCCAGGCCATCGTCACCCATCTCAAAAAAAGCATCACAAGTTGCTACGCATGCGCCACATCCAATACACTCAGTTCTTTTTAATATTATTTTTGCCATTTCTCACACCTCCTGCAATATACCTCGCTGCTTTTATCAGGGCAGTCGCACCTTGGCCGCCTGAAATTATATACTGGTATTCATGGATATCTGTGCAGTCGCCAGCTGAAAAAATTCCCGGCATCGAAGTATCACACTGCACACTCACTTTAACATGGCCATGCTCATCCATCTCAACCAAATCCTTGACCATTTCAGTATTTGGCGATCGGCCAATTTCAACAAAAATTCCCTTGACCTTTAAATCCTTTTCTAAACCATTTTGCATATATCTCAATCCTTGAACAGCCACTTTCCCATAAATCCCTTTTGTCTCTGCATTCAAAATCACCTCAACTTTTGGATTATTTTTAACTCTTTCAACCAAATACTTCTGAGCCGTCAACTTAGGACCGCGATGCAAAAGATAAACTTTCTTGGCAATATTATCTAAAAAATCAACTGCTTCCAGACCAGCATCACCTCCACCTATAACAGCCACTACCATACCCTTAAAAATAGGCCCATCACAAATTGCACAATAAGTCACTCCTTTTTTAGCAAATTTGGCTTCACCTGGCACATTCAATCTTCTTGGCCTGGCTCCAGTGCAAATAATCACAGTCTGTGTCTCATATTCACCTTTATTGCTTTTCACCACAAAATTCTTCCCAGTTTTCTTTATTTCCTTCACCAATTCTTGTTTCCATTTTATTTTGTTATAGTCCAGTTGTTTCTTCAGTACTTTCATGAATTCCGCTGCCGTTGTCTTAACAATTCCCGGATAATTTTCCACCTCTCCAGCAATATTCATCTGGCCACCAAAATTATTAGAAAGAAACAAATAATTCATTCTTTTCCGAGAAGCATAAATCGCTGCAGTAATCCCCGCAATCCCTGCGCCAATAATAATTGTCTCGTACACTTTACAATCCTAAAGCAGACTTTAATTTGCCTTCGTCAAAACCAACAATCACTTCTTCTGAACCATCATCTTTTACTACCAAAATTACAGGCACGCCCATTTGTTTTGATTTTTCAATCATTTCTTCTCTTGCTTTTTCATCTTCACCAACATCAATATCAGCAAACTTAACTTTATTTTTCTTCAGCCAATCTTTAGCTTTGACACACCAGGGACAAGCACTTGTCGAGAAAACCTTAACTTCTTTTACCATATTCATCAGCCTCCATTAAACATTTCTATTTAAAATATACTATGCTTTTTAAATCTTTTTTATACCATCTCAATAAAATCACTACCGCTACCACCACCATCACCACACTCAGCCACTGCCCCATGCTCAAATAAAGATACTTGCTCTCCACCCGAACAATATCAACTAAAATTCTGCCCACGCCTTCTAATAAGACCATCAGCCAAAAAATAAAACCTGGCTTCCTCTCTTTGCGATAAATCAAAGCCAAGACACCGCCCACTGCCCATCTTTGCAGTGCCGCATAAATCTGATATGGGTGCCTGCAGACTTCATCAATTTTCTTAAAAACAACACACCACGGCAAATTTGTCGCTGAACCATAAAACTCACTGTTGGTAAAATTAGCCAATCTCCCAATACCTGCTACAATTATAGCTGGAATTGCCACAATATCAGCTACTTTCCAGAAATTTAATTTCTTTTTTCTGCAATACAAATAACCAGCCATCACTAAACCCACAAAACCACCGTGAAAACTCATGCCCCCTTTCCAGACTTTTAAAATCTCCAATGGATTTTGAAAAAAATAACCTGGCGCAAAAAACACCACTTCAAATACGCGGGCACCAACCACCAAACCAACCATTAACCAAAAAACCAAATCCCAGACTTCATCTTTGCTTAATTCCAAACGCCCTTTCTTTCGGTAATACTGCAGTACTAATAAACCAACAATTGCTCCCAGAACATAGACTAGCCCGTAATACCTTATCTCTAAAAAACCCAGTTCCAACAATGTTGGATTGATATTATTGACAAACATTTCACATCAAACTTGACTTATACTTCTTTGGTTTATATGATTTTAACCTTTTTATTTTAATTTTTGCTTTTTTTATTTTTTTAATTAAATCCTTACCAACTTTTTGATCATAACCAAAACAAACCACTGCTGGCTTAAACTTTTCAATCACCTTAAACATATCAGAAACAAAACCCAAAACCGCTTTATCCACTATCTCTAATTTTCTAACTCCTGCCAATCTCTTCTTTTCTTTATTCCTCGGCCCTTTCCTTTTTAATTTCAAAACATTCTTATCCCTGGCCACCACCACAATCAAATAATCTCCCCATCTCCGAGCCTGCTTGAAATAATTCAAATGACCAGGATGCAGAACATCAAACGTCCCAAAAACCATAACTTTCTTCATAGAATAAAGCTAACTTCCAACATTTATATATTTATTTATCACAATCTTTAAAAACAACTATAAAAATCCTAACTTAAATGCAAATCAACAACTTGCAATGGAAAATAGGCGGTCAGGCTGGTTATGGCATCATGTCAGCTGGTGAAATTTTTGGTAAAGCCTGCACTCGAGCCGGCTTAAATGCCTTTGCTACTAATGATTATCCTTCTTTAGTCAGGGGCGGCAGCAACACCTTCACCATCAGAGTCAAAGAAACTCCTTTCTCAACTTATCTTTCCAAAACAAATCTTTTAGTTGCCCTTAACAAAGAAACCATTGACCTTTACAAACACGAATTAACAGAAAATTCTGCCATTATCTACGATGAAAACATCCCCTTAGAAGAAAAAGACTTCCCCAACATCAACCTCTTCCCAATTCCCATGGAAAAATTTGCCCAGGAATTTGGTTATGCTGATGTCATGCGCAATACAGTCGCTATTGGCGCATCCTTTGGATTATTAAAACTTGATTTCCAATTTCTCGAAGGAGTTATCAAAGACATCTTCGCCAAAAAACCAAAAGTCATTGAACCAAATATCAGTGCTGCCAAAGCTGGCTATGACTTTCTCAAAGAAAAAGAATCCCACTACCAATTAAAACCAAAACAAGCACAAAAACAACTTTTCATCAGCGGCAATCATGCCTTGGCCCTCGGCTCAATCAAAGCTGGTTTAAAATTTGCACCTATCTACCCCATTACTCCAATCAATCCATTAATCAATTATCTTGCCCTTAAATCAAAAGACCATAATTTCATTGTCGAGACACCAGAAGATGAAATCTCTGGCATTCTCCAAACTATTGGCGCTTCTCACACCGGAGCCCGCTCCATGGTTGCAACTTCAGGCGCTGGCTTCTCCCTTATGACCGAATCCCTAGCCTTAGCTGGTATTACTGAAACACCTTTAGTTATTCTTTACGGCCAAAGAGCAGGCCCTGCTACTGGCATGCCAACTAAAACTGAACAATCAGACTTATTATTCGTCAAAAACGCAGCCCATGGCGAATTTCCTAGAATTATCATCGCCCCAGGAGATGTCCAAGAATGTTTTGAAGAAACTCTCAGAGCTTTCCAATTAGCTGAAAAATACCAATTGCCAGTCATTGTTCTCACCGACAAGTTTCTTAATGAATCAATCCAAACCATCCCTAATCTAACTTCAAACATTCAAATCAAAAGAGAATCATTTGCCACACCAAAACAAGATTTCAAACGCTATCAATTTACTGAATCAGGCATCTCACCACGCTCAATCCCTGGCCAGGAAAATGGCTTTTTTGTTGCTAACTCAGATGAACACGATGAGTATGGTTATTCTACATCTGATCCAGAAATCAGAACTAAAATGGTTGATAAAAGATTCAAAAAATTAGAAAACCTCAAATTACCAGAACCAATTCTTCACGGCAATCCTGATGCTAGAACCATGATTATCAGCTGGGGTTCAACCAAAGGTGCTATTTTAGAAGCCTTAGAAAAATTTGACAATCTCAATTTCCTTCAACTACAATATCTCACACCTTTCCCTGACATTACTAATTTAATCAAAAACAAACAACTCATCATCATCGAAAACAATAGAACCAATCAACTCGCTAAACTAATCCAACAAAACACTCTCATCAAACCTCAACACCTCATCAACAAATACGATGGTTTCCAATTCACTGCTGACCAAATTGAAGAGGAATTAAAAAAATGCCTATAAAAGATTATTTCACAGACATCAAACCAACCTGGTGTCCGGGCTGCGGTAATTTTGGCATCCGTACTGCTTTAGCTCAAGCTTTAGACGAATTAAAAATCCCCAATCATAAACTTCTCATGTTTACTGATGTTGGCTGCAGCGGCAATCAAAGTTCCTGGTATAAGATGTACACTTTCCACTCGCTCCACGGCCGTTCTCTTCCGCCAGCCATTGGCTCTAAAATTGTTAATCCAGAATTAACCGTTCTTGTCCAAAATGGTGATGGTGGAGCTTATGGAGAGGGCACTAATCATTTAATCCATGCTGCCAGAAAAAACATTAATCTCATCTATATGGTTCATAATAATCAGCGTTATTCCTTAACCACTGGCCAGGCCACTCCCACCACCGATGAAGGTTCTAAAACCAAGTCCACTCCTTATGGAGCAACCGAGCCGCCAATTAACCCTTTAACTTTAGCCATTGCTTCTGGCGCTACTTTTGTTGCCCGTGGTTTTGCTGGCGACCTTCCGCATCTTAAAGAACTAATCAAAGCTGCTATCCAGCATCAGGGGTTTGCTCTTGTTGATATTCTACAGCCTTGCGTTGTTTTTAACAAAGACAATACTTTTGAATGGTTTAAAGAACGAGTTTACAAATTAGAAAATCACGATACTTCTAACAAACTCGAAGCCTTCAAACGCGCCCAGGAATGGAATGGTGAAAATAAAAAAATCCCTCTGGGCATTTTCTACCAAGAACAAAGACCAACCTTAAATAAAGACAAAAATCTCACTCAAGAGAATATAGAAAATGTTGATATTTCTCCTTTAATCGAAGAGTTTTTCTAAATCAGTTATCAATTGCTCTTTAGACTCAAATAAAATTGTTTTTATCCCTAATTCCCTAGCTGGTTTAAGATTAATCTCTTTATCATCAATAAATATACATTCTTCTGGCTTAAAATCAATTTCTTTCAAAGCAAATTCATAAATCCTCTTGTCTGGCTTTGCCCAGCCACATTTCCCAGATCCAATAATTTTATCAAAATATTTATTCAAATCAAATTTTTTCATTTTAAAATCTAACCACTCGCTTCCTACATTTGCCAAAGCCACCACCTTATATTTTCTCTTTAAATTCTCAATAAGAATAAATAAGGCATTCACTGGATATTGGTACTTTCTCCACAATTCCTTACCTTTTTCAGTATCAATTTTTTTCGCCCCTGCCTCAGTTAGAAATTTTATCCAGAACTCATCTTCACTAAACTTCCCTCTTTCATAATCTGGCCAGACTTGATGCCATGCCCTTTCAAGATCCTCTTCAGAAACAGAAAAATAATCACAAAATTCACTGGCCTTTTCCTTCTCTTTTGGACCAATATGCCAATCATTAGTCAAAACAACATTCCCCAGATCAAAAATAATACATTTTATCATTTACAACCATTAAAAAGGAATTTTATAAAAATTTTTCTAATTTTCAACTCAAACCGACCATAATCTTTATATATTCTATGAATATTCATAACAATAATCATATGAAATCACATAGTAAAATATTGGGCTTCATCAGAAAAAACAAAGTCATCACCACTTCTGAATTAGCTGACCATCTCAAAGTTTCCTGGAATACTGCAGAAAAATATCTCTTAGAACTTACTCTCGAAAATAAACTCATCAGAATTAAAAAAATAGGTGTTAATCTATGGTTAATCAAATAATTAAATATCTAACCTTAATCGCAATTTTACTACTTTTATCTACGTCCACCTTCTCCCAGCCTGCCTCTCCAGGTTTGCCTCCTTTTGGACAAACTAATGACACTTCAACACCAACCACGAC
>JAGLXL010000013.1 GCA_023132895.1 Nanobdellota archaeon | reverse complement strand
TGCAGTATGTTGCTCATCTAAAACTCCGAGTTCACATCCACCCATATAAACAAGCCCATTAGCTATTTTGTAGCATGGTTCTGGTTCTGATGGTGCTGATGATTGACTTGGTTCTTCTGGCATTGACGGTGCTGTTGGTTCAGGTGGTTCTGAAGGTTTATTCGGTGCTGGTGGCTGCTCTGGCTCATCTGGCGAACTCTCCAATCCTTGTGGTGCTGATGGCTTTTCTTTCTGTGGTAGACTGTTAAATTCTTCTTCAGTCAGAATTACTTCCTGATGTTTATCCAGGGTATCCCCGTCCCTGTTTATATCAACCTCAACATCTATTGTGCTAACCTTTAGTCGGGTCCCAATATAAGTTCCAGCTGTTACGCTTACTGTGTCTAAAACATTTTCAGCTCCGTCAGGAGTCAGCTTCAAGGCTTTTCCTTCTGGATTGCTCCAAATTGTTATCCATTCTCTATCCTCATTCTGCAGTTGGACTTCATGGATAGTCGGTTGAAGATACTTGACTTCAGGCATACCAGGATCCTTCAACACTATTTGCAATCCCTGTGTAGGCTTTTGCGATACGCAACCGCTGATAAAGAGAATGCCTACCAATAGAATCAGAAATGAAAGATAGTTCACCTTCTTTTGTATGCATTTAAATTCCATATTTTTATTATTTATTCTTTGAGTATATATAAATGTTTTTACTTTGATTTCGTTTAAGTGAGCCAGCCAAATTATATAATTTCTTGTGAAGCAAGACAATATCATAAAAATCAAAGATACTTAAAAATCCGTAGGATTTTTTGTATCTCTTAGAAATTTTCAATTTCAAAGAGATTTTTAGGATGCAAATTGAACGAAGTTCAATTGCACAATAAATGCAAGGCATTTATTTGTGCCAAAAAATGTTCCATTTTTGAGCATGTGGGAAAATTGCGCCCGCAAAGTTCGAAAACCCGCAGTAAAAGTAAATTATATAAAGATATGAAAAATATTAAAGTATAATGAAACTGGTAAAAGATAAGAATTGGATTTCTGGGAAAAGTTATAAGAAAAGAATCTTGATAGAAGACTTGAAGGAGAAAATTAATCTTATTGAAGATGTTATTGTTGAATCTAAAGGAGAGATTCCAATACACAGTCACAAATTTACTGATGAAATCTTTTACATTATTGAGAATTCTGCAATTATGATTGTTAATGAAAAGGAATTTGAAGTTAAACCGGGCGATATGATCTATGTAGATAAAAATGAAGAACATGGTTTTAGGAATGAATCAGAAAAAGATTTCAAGATGCTTTGTTTTAAGATTAATTTTCAGGAAGGAGATTCTTATCTTAAGTAAGTGGGTTTTCGAATTGAAACTAATGGTGTTAAGTTCTTTTACGAAGTAAAACAAAAATTCATAAAAATGGGTTTTTTATTTATTAAAAAGGAATTTTTAGGATTTTTGAGTAAATCTGGAGTCTGTTTTTTGGTGAACGAAGTGATACATTAATATTGAAGAATTAAGGGGCAAAAGGTTTTTAATATGAACTTCATTCTTGTTAGGTAAAATGAGTATTGATATAAAATCTTTTAATGAAGTACCTGATGATCAACTTAGCGATGCATATGTTATATACAGGGAATTCTATAAGAGGACAGGATTTTTTTTGGAATTACATCCCTGGAAAGAATATCACTCAAGCTTGTATGGAGGCAGACATGAAAGAAATTTGGCAAGGTATTATGATTCAGATGGTTCCCTTAGTGGATATTCTGTAGTTACAAGTAAAGCAAGAATTGGCGAATATAACTGGAGCAAAGTGATAGAAGCAACAGTAAGAGGAACAAGTGGAAGAAGGAGAGTCACATCATTTAGTTCAATGGTATCTGAACTTCAACAATCTGGATTTGTAGAATTGAGTTTTATTGAAGTGTCATTGGATTTTGAAAGACTTTGCATGTGGTTGCAACAAAATAATGATTTAGAATTTTTTCAAGAGGAGGATATGTTAAAGGCATTAATTGATTCATTTTTATCTGATCATGAGGTACAAATCATTTCTGCAGCTAATGGATTAGCAATAAAAAGAGATTCAAGGGGTAGGCAAGATTATTGTGTATATCCTATGTCAGATTATGCAAACGGCACTTAGTAAACCTTTTGCTCCTTTTCAATATTTAGGATTCCAGATTTATTGGATATAATCAATGTTAAACTCGTTTTCGGTTACGAAGTTCCGAAAACCTGAGTCCGCAGAGTAAAATTTAAGTTTCCAATCAAATCTGCGTTAGCAGACCATTTTTTAGGGAATTCTCTCCAATTAGAATAATTATTCTTGAGGTTTTAGGTAAATTCATATTTATCAACTTGCGTCAGCGATACATCTGTTTTTAGCAACGGAATATTCCAATTCTTCACATTTTTCAACATCGCCCAATTTAGACCAGACTGCAGCTAAACAATGTTGCCTTTCTTCAAATTGTTTTTGATCATCTTCATATTGTATTTGTTCACAAATTTTCTCATCATTCTTCTTATCTGCAAAAGCATAGATACAGTCATTTGTATCTTCTTCCTTAGATGCCATCTCAGCATCAATCATCAAATTACATAAATTCATATTATCAGTTGTTAAAGCAATAGCTTGATAACATTGATTTTCAGCTTGTTTTCCCAAATATTTCCCTTTCAAACTTAAATAGTCTTCACAATGTAGTTTAATGAGGTCTCCATATTGTTCATTATCTAATTTTAAACCAGTTTTTTCTTCTTGAGGTTTAACATCTGTATTTTGCTGAATTTGTCTTTGACTTGGTTGCTCTTGGACATTAATTGAAGAACAACCACCCAAAATTATTACACCAACTAATAAAATAAACATTATTGAAATTATTTTTTTCACTATAATCACCTTAATAGACTATATTAAAGCTATATTTGTTAAACCTTTTGTTTTCTTGCCCCTTCCAATTTAGAGAGAATTCCCTTTTTCACTAAAGAGAAACTTAAATTTAATTGAAACTAATTACTGTTAGTTTCCCGAGGACGAAGTTCGAGGCAAGTCGTCACGAAGTGGCGATGAAGAGTTGGTAGACGGGCACAAAATTTAAATACCGAGACTTCTTATATAATAAGCATGAGATTTATTGATCGACTACTTGGCAAAGACACATCAATTGACAACATGACAGATAGCGGAGTTTATGTTGTGATTAATGGGGTGGCAAAGGATATGGTTTATGACACCTCTGACGAGTATTTTCTAGGATGGCTTCGAGATCGTGGAATGCGTATTGAAGTAGCAGAGAACGTAGATAGAGTTTCCCCTCATGCTAGATACCAGTTTTTAAAGCGTTTCGAACAAAATGGTGGTGTATTTCATCGAAGTCAGAAATGGCAAGCTTTTGAAGAAAGGATGTCATCCATTATGTCAGAATATACGGTGCGCCCGTCTACCAATTGAACATAATCAATGTTAGGTGACCTGAGCTTGTGAAGGCAAAAAGTTTAACTCAATTTTTTTGAGATTAAAGTTTTTGAGTATGACGCAAGAAATTTTTCTGAATTCCGAAGGAGGCAACAACATTGACGCAGGACGGAGTGTAGAAGGATTTTCCATACGAAGTGTGGGAAATTCTTTTACGGAGTAGGGCAAATTCTTTTTTTGGAATTTGACCGTCTGCTGTCAATGATGTTGTTGCCGACATTTACTGAAGGAAAAGAAAAAATTTCTGAGTAATATTTCATTTAATCAATGTTATATTCGTCAGGGCTTGTCCCTGACCGAAAACCAAAATAAACGGAATTTAAGTTTACATAAATGGAGTTTATTTGGTTTTACGAGTTGTGTTTAAGTTCTCAAAAAAAATCGAGCCACAAGGCGAGTCAAGCCGTCCGCAGGACAAGGGGGAGTTCAGTTCAAATAAATAAGTAAATTTTTTATATTTCCTAACTATCTTAACAAAATATGAAGATAATAATCGATAGAAATGGCAATGTTGGATTTGATGAGTGGTTTGATGAAGAAGATGTCGATAAATTAGTTAATGCATTAAAATCTAAAGGCTTTGAAGTTAATGGCGTAGAAAGAAGCGAGGACGAATTTAAGGCCATTCCTGCATTATTTAAAAAGAAAAGATATGACAAAATACCTCTGTCTGCAAATAATATATTTCTAATCTTGTCAAACGCGGATAAACATAATGATGATATTCTTGAGATATTAGGTATTGAAAGAGAATCAGGCTTTGTTATAACTACACTTCTTAGAAAACTGCAAGGAGAATATGTGAAATGGGAGAAAATTGACCATAAAGAAAAATGGAAAAACGATGAAGAGCGTATGAAGGCATTTGCTAGATATTTTGAATCTCAATGCAAAATGACTGATAAAAAGATTGAGAATCTTATCGAAAAGATGGAAAAAGAAGGATGTCGACAGTTATTAGATGATAAATTTCCTGAATGCGGGACAGAATTTAATAAAGAATGTTTAAAATGTCAGTTTGGACAAAAATACTTAAAAAATGATGCTGATATCATAAGATTCAACCAAGTTCTACATGATGTTTGGGATGAAGAATAAGATAATTATTTTATCATCTTGAGAATGTCTTGAAATCTCATATCTACATATTTTAGATCCGCATCCTTTAATGGAATACAATGACCTATAGAGTTTCTAGATGGGATAGCTTTATCTATTGTAGCCGAAAAAGAAGCTTTGTCTCTTTCGTGCAAATAAGGTGAAAAATCACTCCAGTTTTTTTTAGCAGTGATTATTTCTTTAAGTTGTCCTAAATGGGTGTATTCAAGTTCATCTTGTCTTCTATATCCATGGTAAGGGTATTTCTCAATAGTCTCTTTGACTTCTTTTACTATACTTGGATTAACTTTTTGGTTCCACCATTTAGACACTTCTACTCCAAAAACCTTTCTTATAAGTTCTCTAAGTGTGTTTTCTACAATATACAGATTTTGGTATCCAATAGTCATTTTATCTATATTTTGAAGAGGTCTATTTGAGAAAGGTTTATCTTTTATAGATATTTTTGGCTTCTTTTTTGCCCTTTGAATAATCTTAGATATACTTGGTGCACTCCTTTTCTTTTTTTTGTTCTCGGGAATATAGCTCATAACTCCACTCTTCTTTTTAAAGATACCTGGCTTTATTCTTTCTGCAAGATGAAGTTTTTTTGCGGCATTCAATACAGTACTAATGTAGGTCTTCGAAAAATCTAAGTCTTTGGCGATCTCCTCATAATTTTTTTCACCATCTGTTGCCCGAAGTATGTTTTTCCCATCAGGATAGTCTGACACAAAATCTTCACAATTCTTTTTGATCTCAGCGAGAGATAATTCTTGTTTGTATGCCATTGAATCTTCCTACTTTTTTTGTTTAATTCTTCTAAGTACAACATCAATATTTTGTCTGCTTTTATTTGTGATCTCAGCTATTTCAGAAGCACTTAGTCCTAGTCCTTTAAGGGATACTATCTTATCTGCATCTTTAATTTTATTCTGCTGCGTATTACTCAATAAAAGATTAATTAGAATATCCAATCTTTTGATAATTTTCTTTGCATCTTCAGATTCCATTCTCAATCACCTTGTTTTTGATCTTCTGTTTTTAAAATCCCATGTTTTTAATGTTCCCTCAGGCACGCCTAAAAATCTACTTATCTCGCTATAGGAATATCCTAAGGACTTCATAATTCTCAATTTTTCTTCATTCTCTTTACCTTGTGAAGCTAGTAAAGCAATGATTGTATCCAATTTCTTTAGGATTTCGTCTTCTTTCATTTTAACCTCAGATAAACTGTACGATTTCCTTTTTTTATAGATTTTATCAGGCCACGAGCACTTAAATTTTCTATCGCTCTTGCTACTGCTTTCTTTGTTTTCTTAATTTTTGAAGCAATTTCTTGTTGAGTATATTGTAGGTCACATAATTTAAGTACATCTAATTGCGTGCCTTTTTGAAGCCCATAGCTGTCTTCAGAAAATGTTGGTACCATTAAAGATATAATGATTTCTAGCTGTTCTTTGATATCTTTTAAGTCTTGTTCACTCATTTTCTATTCCACCCTTCAGTTTTTCTTACATCTTTCATACCAATAAGAGGACCTATCTCCTTAAATCCGAACCCAAGATGTTTAAGTGTGAAGATTTTATCATCTTTGTTGTCTATATTTTGTACAGCGATGATAGCAAAAATCCTATCAAGTTTTTTGCATATATCATTAAATTGTTTATCATTCATCTTTTTTGCCTCCCTTCTTCTTTGCTTTTCTGATTAAGTGCAATGTTACATTCACATTATTGACGCTTTTTCCTGTTAAGTCAGCTATTTCTTTTGGCTGCAACCCCATAGAATCGAGTAGAGTCACTTGCTGCCTGTATTCTTTATCTCCAATTGCTTGTATTGCCAATAATTTAATCACCATATTTAGTTTATTTTCAATACTTGAGAATTGAGCTGGATTCATTTTTTTACCTCCTTTTTGAGTATAGATAGTTCTTTTGATGCATGAGAAGGGCTTATGCCCAATATCTCTGCAATCTCCACTGACTCCAGGCCAGTTTTACTAAGTCTTGCAACCTGAGATTTGATATTGCTTTCTTTCTCAGTAATTTGGTTACCTAATATTAACCCCAATTTTTTGTCAATCTTCTGTAATAGTATTATCATCTCATCTTTCTTCATGAAAAACACCCCTTAATTTATTTGAAAATGGTTTTACTATTTAAATTTAACTATTCTTTATTGTTATAGACGACAGTTTTGGTTAAACATATATATCCGTAAGAGATTATTTATAAATAAACTACTAAATATGCCAGTTTTTCTTACTGGTTCTACGAAAAGCATACTGCTTGCACGAAGTCCTGAACTCCCCCGTATTTTTGTTTCTTTTTTCTAAAAAGAAAGATAGAACTTAAACACAATTGAATATAATGCCCTATAAGCAAAGTCTTGGGTTTTGTCGCTAATTGGGGCTTGAAATGGCTGATTTTTGATTGCCATAAATGGATATGTTCGTTGATTTTATGAGTTTTATGTCGCACTGGACACACTGGACAACCTTTAAGATAGTTTATATTGTTTAAGAACTTATTTAAAGTATGGAAGTTCAAAAACTCATCTACAAAAACGGTTTGCTGAGAGGTTTAAGCAAGCAGACAATCAAGATTTATGTTCACGTGGTCAATAAGTTCCTTAAATCCGTTAAGAAAGAACCGTACCAGGTAACTCAAAACGACATCAAGAATTTTCTTTTTAAAAAATTAGAATCTGGTTCGCCGGGAAATACCATCAATGTTTATCTTAATGGCTTCAAGTTTTTCTTTGAAATTGTCCTGCGCCGTAAATTAACTGTCAATATTCGTTATGCCAAGATTCCTCGGCATTTGCCTGAATTTCTGACTCAGGAAGAATGCATCAAATTTTTTTCTCAAATAATCAATGCTAAGCATAAGTTAATGATTACTCTTCTTTATTCTGCTGGTTTAAGAGTTAGTGAGTTGTTAAATCTTAAAGTCAAAGACTTTCAATTGGAACAAAACCACGGTTGGGTTAGGGGTGGTAAAGGAGGTAAAGACAGGGTTTTTATTCTAGCTGAAAAGTTAAAAGGGGGTTTGATTGGATGGATAAATAAAAACAGTCTTACTTCTGATGATTTCCTGTTTTCTAATAAAGGAAGAAAAATGAGCTCCCAGACAGTCAGAATGATTATTAAAAAAACAACTAAAAAAGCCAGAATTTCTAAAAATGTTCACCCACATACTTTAAGGCATTCTTTTGCAACTCATTTATTAGAAAATGGTTATGCTGTTACTGATGTTCAGCCTCTTTTGGGCCACAGCAAGATTGAAACAACTTTAATTTATACTCATTTGGCACAACCAAAATTGCTTAACATAAAAAGTCCTTATGACCATTTTTAAACAACAGAATTATTTACTAGAAGCAGCCTGTCTTTCTGAATCACGTTTCTTGGAAATGGCTGTTGATTTAGGTGATCCTTTGTAGGCTTCGATGATTTCATTGGCCAAAGCATTGGCCAGAGACGTCTTTTTGTTGAAGCAGGCAAGATGAGCGCCCTGGGTCATGTATCTAAGAGCTAAATCAATTCTTCTCTGAGGAGCAACTTCAACTGCTTTAGGATATCGTGCTCCACCGTATTCAATGGCAACAATCTCTTCCCGAGGAGCAGCAAGCTCAACAGCATAAGCAAAAACTTCAACAGGATTGATTTTTAATTTCTGTTCAATGATTTCAAAAGCTTTCATAACAGCTTTGTAAGCCTTGTCTTTTTTACCGGAATTGTGGCCAGAACTGATCAAATGTTTTTTACTTTTGTGGCCGGAAACCATGACTTTGTTAATTAATCTTTCAACAATAAAAGTTCGGCTCTTGTGGAATCTTTGACCAGCATAACGAGCGCCTGTTTTCGGAACAATCTTAGGCTCCAAATTAATATAATTGACCAAAGCAGGGTCCTGGATTGTGATGCCTTCGACATCCCACTTATTAAAAACTTTTATCGTCATCTTCTAGCTTTCTCTATCTTGCCTCTCAATAAGGCATTTAAAGACTGATCATTAACTTTGATAACTCTATATCGAATACCAGATAAATCACCCATAGAAGCTCCTTTTCGTCCGCCGATAGATTCAATAATAACTTCATCGTGCTCGTCAATCTGCTTAGAAGCACCATCACCAGGGCAGAATGCTGTAACTTGCCGGCCGTTCTTAATGAGCTGAACACGAACGCATTTTCGCATAGCTGAGTTAGGCTGTTTAGCTTCAATCTGTCTCTTCTCGAGAACAATAGCTTTGGCTTGTGAAGCCTTGCCTAAAGGGCTGACTTTCTGTTTCATTAAAAAAGGCCTGACCTTCTTGAATGATTTTCTTCTTTTCTTCAGCTTTTTGGCTGAACCGAGTCCTTTTGATTTTTTTCCCATTATTCTACCTTTATTTCTTTAATTTTAAAATATCTGTTAACGACATCTGTGGTTATTTTTAAATTTTTCGCATTTCTGCCGATTAAAAGGCCTTTGGTCTGGCGGTCATTGCTTTTCAAAATAACCACACCATCCTGCTCTTCAATAGCATCAACCTTTAAAGGGAAAATAAGGTTTTGAATAAAGCGTAACAAATCAGGGTTGTATTCTGTAATCCTGATTTTTTTATTGAATTTGTTCTGTAATTTCTTGACATTAATGGCGCCTTTGCCAATGGCCTTGCCAATCTGGCCTGGCTCAACAATGAAATAAATGACCTTTTCAATTTCAAAAGTGTCTTTTAATCTAGCGCCGGTCACAGCTAAAAAGATACTCATCAAATCAAGAAGCTCTTTAGTGTATTTTATCTTCATCTTAGTCCTAGAACATTGATAGAAAAAGGTTTTTTGCAAAAAGTTCCTAATTCATTGTTGGGTTTGTTTAATCTGACAACTTCGACACCAGCTAATTTGCCGTAATGCTCAAGTTCAGCCACGAGGCTTTCGGGGCAATTGATAGAATAATAAACTTTTTTGAGCTGGCCTTGCTTCAAGAGCTTGACAGTACGGTCAGTACCAAAAACAAGCTGGTCTTCTTTCAATGCTTTTTTGATCAAGACTCCTTCATCTGCCATTTTCTTATTTCACCTTGGTAATCAAGCCAGGCAATCCAGTACCGAGAGGAACCGGCTGGTTGATCATGACGTTTTCAACAACAGAATCAAGCTTGTCGACTTCACCGACTAAAGCAGCATCGATAACGTGTTTGATAGGAGTTTCAAATGAGGCTCTGGCTAAGACCGAGGTTTTTTCACGGACAACACCATAACGGGTGATACCAGCTAATTTGCCATTGACACACATGGTGTCAGAAACAAGCATGACGTGCCTGAGATCAATATTCAAACCCTGAGCTTCAATAACCTTGTAAACTTCATTGATAATAGCCTGACGGGCAGCTTCAATACCAAGAACTGCATTGATCTCATGGATATCATTGCAGATAGTCCTGGTGGAATCAACTTCTTTCATATCCAGGACCGTCTTAAGATTTGAACCAGCAGTCAAGACAATGTATTCATCTCCCCGTTTAACAGGCAGAACCTGTAAAATGCCTTTGACACCTTTGATTTTCAAACCGCGAATTTTTTCTTTAACCTTATAGACCTTGTTGATGTCATCGCTTTTGTCTTTGAGAGCGACTTCAATAAAATCTTCGCCAGTCTTAATAAAAATACCTTTGATCTTGCTTTTAATAAATTTGGAAACATCAGCCAAGTTTTCTTCAAGCTCAGTTAATTTTTTCATGTTAATTTTGATAACCAGCCTTTGTTCAAGAATATCAACTTTAAATTCAGAAACAACATCATCAACTTTGCTTTCTTTAATCAAAGAAGCCATTTTCCTGATCTTGTCAGCAGTATTGTAAGGAGGCCTAAAGTAAATTTCCATCATCGGTGTCTTGATGTTTTTCCGGGCGTCAAAAATCTCAATAATACGCGGCAGACCAACGGTAACGTTCATTTCAGCAACACCAGCAAAGTGGAATGTGTTGAGAGTCATCTGAGTGCCTGGCTCGCCAATACTTTCAGCACTGACTAAGCCAACTGCTTCGCCTGGGCTGATCTGGCTTCCTTTGTAACGGACCAGAACATGGTCTAAAATCTTGACAAGCTTCTGTTTGCTGATTTTGTCAGGCAAATGCTCCTTTAATTCTTCGTAGATGAGAGGAGGCAGTTTTGTCTGGTATTTTCTTAAAACAACAGCATTAGCACGATCCATTTTCTTTAAAATCCTCCATATTTTTAAGTCTTAAGAAACGCATAGCGTTTCTGAGATCCCAAAAATCGCTTTGCGATTTTTCAGGAAGTTAGAGAGCTTTGCTCTCCAACTATTTTACCTCTGAGATTATTCTTTTGATATTGATTTTACCGCCTTCTGATTTAGTGACATCAATGCCGTCTTCGCCGTATTTGAACTGGATAATCTTTTTGCTGACGTCCCTGACAGTCTTGTCATATTCAACTTTCAAATCCTGCATAGCATTTGACAGTCTTCGATAAAGATAACCGGATTTTGGTGTACGCAAAGCAGTATCCATTAAGGAGTCACGGCCAGTCATAGCGGCAAAGAAAAATTCATGCGGTGTCAGGCCGGATTTAAAGCTGTTGCCGATAAATCCATGAGCAGCAGGGCTGAGGTCGCCTTGTTTAAAGTATGACAGGGTTCTGCCTTGGTAACCGCGCTCGATTCTCTTGCCCCGCAAAGCCTGCTGACCAACAACAGCAGAGATCTGAGCTAAATTCAAGATATTGCCTCGAGCACCACTTCGAGCCATGATCAAGGCAGCTGATTTCATATCACTGTGCTCTAAAACAAAATTACCAGCTTTATTTCTGGCAAGGTTTAAAGTTTCTAATATTTTTAATTCCAATGTTTCGGCAACTGTCCTGCCTGGGAAGGCTTCGAGTTCGCCTTGATTATGACTTTCAATTAATTCAGTGACTTTCTTGTCTGCTTCTGCCAAAGCTTCTTTGATTTTATTAGTGGCATCTTCTGGCAAATCTGTGTCAGACAAACCAATGGAAAAGCCTCTGAAAAGCAGGACTTTGATGCCTAACTGGAAAATCCTGCCGAGCAGAGAAACAGCCAATGTTTCGCCGTATTTTTCATGCAGGGCTTTGAGCATCAAACCTTTTTCTTCCCCTAAACTATTATCGTCCATGACACCTTCAATTAATTCGCCGTTTTTGATAACTACTTTTTCCCGGCTTTTGCTCTGGCCGATATAATTAAAATCATGAGGCAGTAAAGCAGAGAAAACAACACGGCCAGGAACTGTTTTGTATTTGCCAAGTCCGCTGAAATCTTCAACTCCAACTGAGCCGAGCAAATCAACAGCCTCTTCTTTAGTGAATTCCAAATCTTTAGTCAAAACATAATTGCCAGTGATAGCGTCTTGCTTGCAGCCCATGACACTTAAGCCATATCTTGGTGAAATCAACTGGGTCTGGACCAGCATCAATGTTTCGGCTTCTGCTCTGGCTTCTTCTGTCTGAGGAATGTGCAAGTTCATTTCATCGCCGTCAAAGTCGGCGTTATAAGGCGGACAGACAGCTGGATTTAATCTTAAAGTTCTTCCTGGCAGGATTCTAATGTAATGGCACATCATAGACATTCGGTGCAGTGAAGGCTGTCTGTTGAACAAAGCAACATCACCATTCCTAATGTGGCGTTCAACCTGGTAGCCAGGAGATAATTCCTCTAAAATCTCTTCTTTGGTTTCATCAGTGATTCTCTTTTTTCTGCCGTCTGGTCTGATAACATAATTAGCTCCAGGATATTTGCCAGGGCCGTTTTCAATGAATTTTTTCAAGAAAGCACTGTTCCAAGTAGTGGCGCGTTCCGGCACGGTCAGTTTCATGGCAATTTCAAAAGGAACACCGACTTCATTCAAAGTTAATCTTGGGTCTGGTGAAATAACTGTTCTGGCTGAGAAGTTTGTTCTTTTACCGGCTAAGTTATGACGGATACGGCCTTCTTTGCTCTTGATTCGAGCAGTAATTGTTTTCAAAGGCTGGCCGCCCCGGTGACGGGCAGGCGGAATCTGCGAGACTTCATTATCAAAAAAAGTAGTAATATGATATTGGAGCAAATCCCAGAGGTCTTCAATAATAATCTCTGGTGCACCAGCATTAATGTTTTCAAATAATCTTTGGTTGATACGGACAACATCACCTAGTTTGTGAGTCAAGTCATCTTCTGAACGTTCTCCGCTCTCGAGAGTGATTGAAGGCCGGATAGTAACAGGCGGAATAGACAAGACAGTCAAGACCATCCATTCTGGACGGGCATGATTAGGATTGACACCAAACAAAACAAGGTCGCCGTCAGGAACCCTTTCCAACCGGGCCCTGATTTCAATAGGGCTGATTTTTGTTTCGCCGTCATAAAAAGTAGTTGGTTTTTCTAAAGTGATTTTAGCTTGTTTTTTCTTGCAGTGCGGGCATTTCATCCTGGTCTTGAGCTTTTTGATAATTTCTCTGATTTTGACTTGGCGACCAGACAAGCCTTCTTCAGCACTGCTTTTTTCAAGGATTTTAAGATAACGGTTGATATTTTTTTCAGGAATCAAGACACGGCCGCAGTGCTTGCAGGTAGAACGGAGCAAATCAAGGACAATTTTGATGAATTTAAAATGGATGATTGGACGAGCTAATTCAATGTAACCAAAGTGGCCGGCGCATTCTTTGAGTTTGCCGCCGCAAGTCTTACATCTTAAACCAGGGTCAATAACTCCCAAGCGGACATCCATGAGGCCGCCATCTACTGGATAACCTTCTTTATCATAAAGTTCAGGCGTGACAATCTTGACAGCAGCCATTTTCTGGATTTGTTTTGGACTAAAAACTCCAAAAACAATGCTGTCAACTTTTTTGTATACGTATTCGCCTTCCATTTTGGTTAGTATTTGCTCTTTAAGTTTAGTTTTGGATAAATACAAAGTGATTTGAATTCATCCATGAGTAATTTGAAAGCATAAGATATCTCAACATTATTGATGAGGGTATCCTCGCCGCAAAGCAGGCAGTAAGATTTGTTTTTGAATTCATCTTTGACGGCAATCAAGCCGCATTGCTCGCAGACTGGTGCAACAGTCCGGTCAGCATCAAATCTTTCTTTGAGTAATAAGGAAGCACCGTGAGCAACAAAAGTATCTTTTTCCATTTCCCCTAATCTGAGACCACCTTCTTTGGCACGGCCTTCAGTAGGCTGTCTGGTCAATAGCTGGATTGGACCTCTGGCTCGAGAGTGGATCTTGTTAGCAACCATATGCTTTAATTTGAGATAATACATATTGCCGACATAAATCCGGGCTTTCATGCGTTTTCCGGTCTGGCCATTATAGAAAACTTCGGTGCCGTCATATCTAAAGCCAAGGCTGAGTAATTCTCTTCTAATTCTTTCTTCTGGTTCAGCCTGGAAAATAGTGCCGTCAATATGTCGGCCGGCTAGAGCACCAACTTTGCCGCCAATCAATTCGATTAAGTGGCCGACTGTCATTCTGCTTGGAATACCATGAGGTGAAAAAATCAAATCAGGAGTAATTCCTGAGACTGAGAAAGGCAGGTCTGACTGGGGAACAATCAAGCCGACAATTCCTTTTTGGCCGTGTCTTGAAGTGAACTTGTCTCCGATTTCTGGGATTCTCTGGTCTCTCATCCTGACCTGGACTAATCTATTGCCTTCTTCATTTTCAGTAATCAAAACAAAATCAACAACTCCCTGCTCACCGTGTTTTAAGGCCACTGAACTTTCTCTTCTGGTGGCAGCAGCTAAGTTGTATTCGTCCAAGGAACTTAAGAATCTTGGCGGTGATGTTTTTCCAATGACAACATCACCTTCTGTTACCTGGGCTTCTGGGTAAATAATGCCATCACCCTCTAAGAAACGATAATCCTCTTCGCTTTTGTAGCCTTTGACTTCTTTGTCAGGAATACTGACCTGGTCAACCAAACCGCCGCTGTATCTTAATTCTTCAGCAATGCTTGGCCGATAATAAGTGCTTCGGGCCAGACCGCGTTCAATAGATGATTTATTGATAATAACTGCGTCGTCCATATTATAGCCTTCATAGCTCATAACTGCAACAACCATATTCTGGCCTGAAGGGTGCTTGTCATAACCTGAGATGCTGGTCATGGCTGTCTGGACAATCGGTACCTGCGGACTGTGAAGCAAGTTAACGTCCATGTCCATTCGAGCAAGGAAATTAGCAATATAAAACCCAAGAGCTTGTTTTTGGTTCTTACTGCCCATGGCTAACCTAGCTCCAGGAGAGTAGTTTCCAAAAGGAACAAGTGAAGTGGCAAGACCAGTCAAAGCAAACGGAGTGATTTCGAGGTGAGTGTGTTCTGGAGTGAGCTGCTCTTCTTCATAGGCAACTAGGGTGTTTTCTTCTTCGCCGGCATCCAGGTATTCAATAATGCCCTGTTCAATCAAATCAGTCCAGTTGAGTTCTCCTTTTTCTAATTGTTTCAAATGTTTTTCAGTCAGCAATGGTTTGCCTTCTTTGACAATGATAAGAGGTCTTCGGGCTCTGCCTCTGCTGGATTCGATCTTAACTATATCAATCAAGGGATTATAATGAACATTGACATTAGCTGGAAGGCTGTTTTTTCTTCTTTCATCAATAACTAAATGAGCAAAATTCTGTCCGTTTTCAACAGTTCCAACAAATTTGTTATTTAGATAGACATCACTCATGCTGAAAAATCACCTCGTGATTTTTGGCATCCTGAAAATTTTGGTATTTTTATCATTTAACAGTCTCCAATCCAAGTTTTTTAACAACTTCTAAAACTTCTTTTTCATCTGTATCATGTGAGATAGTACATAAAAGAGCGAGATTTTTTCTTAAGCCGATATTAGTACCTTCTGGTGTTTCAACTGGGCATAATCTACCGAGATGAGTGCTGTGGAGGGCACGGGCATCAAAGTTTTCCTGAGAAGCTGACAAGGGTGAGACAACTCTCTGCAAGTGAGACATGCTTTCCAAGAAATTCAACCTTTGCATTCTCTGGGAAATTCCTTTTCTTCCGCCAACCCATAAGCCAGTGGCCATAGATGAATAGATTCTGGAAGTAAGAAGCTTTTCCCTGATGATGACTTTGATTAAAGGGAACTTACCTCTCTTGATGATTCTCTGGAAATTGTAGAGAAGGTCGCCGACTAAAACTTTGAAGTTGACTCTGAAAAGATCCATTAACAAATCACCAGCTAATTTTAGTCTTTTATTCATGTAATGATCTTTGTCATCAGTGCTTTTTTTGCCGTTAGCAATATCAATATATCTTTTGAGAAGTTTACAAATATTATAAGCTTTGTATAACTGGTCTTCTTCGCTAGTGCCTAAATTTGGCAGAAGATATTTGTTTAAGATTTCCTTCATCCGGTCAAGACGGATGTCTTTAGACTGGGTAATGCCGATTTTTTTGGCGACCCAGTCCTGGGCATCTTCCTGAGTCTTGATATCAACAAATTCATATAAATTGACAAGGACTTCGTCATACTGCTCTTTATCAGAGACAGCTTTGATAATATCTTCGTCTTTGAGCAATCCTAAAGCCTTGACAACAACGACCAAAGGTATTTTTTTGACTCGGGTGAAGGTCAAGTAAAACAAACCATCTTTTTTCTTTTCAAGGGTATGGGGAATCTTATAAGAACCCTGTTCTGAAAAAACTTTGCCGACAAAATCATGGCCGTCTTTTTCAACAGTCAAATTGTTTGGAGCAAGGTCTTCAACATTAATCAAAACTTTCTCTGTGCCGTTGATGATAAAATAGCCGCCGGGGTCGTCCGGGTCTTCGCTGTATTTGATTAAATCCTCCCTTGATAATCCATTCAAATGGCAGTATTTGCTTTTGAGCATGATTGGAATCCTGCCAATCTGGGCAACAAAACTTTCTCTCTGGACATCATTGACATGGGCAGAAACTTCGAGCATAATAGGAGCAGAATAGGATATTTTTCTTAACCGGGCTTCGGTTGGATAGATGTTTCTTTTAGCACCGTCAGCCTCGGTAATTTCAGGTTTTTCAACCCAAATCTTGCCGAATTTAATGACGAATTTTTCAATATTATGGGGAATGATGGTTGGCTCAGCTTCCTTGTTTTCATCAACAACTTCCTGCATGCCTTTTTCAATGAAATTATTGAATGACTGGATGCTGCTCTCTAGGAATTTCTGGCCTTCAAAATATTTTTTGACTAAAATGGATCTATCCATTAAAAATCACTCCGTGACTTTTAGAGTTAAAAAAAATATTTTTTTTAACCACTGATAACCACCCGATAATAAACAGACTTGCCGCTGGTGCCGCTCGGTCTGATTACTTTGATGACATCTCCTGAATTAACACTAATATGCTTGATAGCTGCGTCATCTTTGTGAATTTTTGGAAGTTCATTGAGGGTAATGTTATATTTTTCTAGAAGTTCTTTTTTCTTATCTTTAGCGAGCTTTGTATGCTGAGGAACCAGGAAATGATCTGAAGTTTTCATTGTTTGATTATGAACGGGCCGGACGAGACTTTCATGCCGCAAATTAATGCTGCAATTTGAACTCGCGACCACCTGAT
>JAGLXL010000012.1 GCA_023132895.1 Nanobdellota archaeon | reverse complement strand
GCAGCTGCTTCTGTTCCTTTTTCATCGACTTTAACATATGCTTGGTGAATAACAGAATCAATAAATAATTCTTCTTTAGCAGTCATTCCAGTGAAATCAGCACTACCATCACTTTTAAAAGCTGTTGGCATTCCTAGATCACTAAGTACACTTGCCATGAAATACTTAGAATCAAATTCAAACTTTGGAAGATATATTGAATCTAGTTTTGTTTCTTGCATTTCACTCTTATAATCATTAAGTTTCTCTAGAGTCAATGATGGTTCTATGCTATCAAGTTCTTCTGTGGGTAACAATATTAACATAGAGATGCCCTCCCCTTTATAAGGAAGCTCTAGAATTTGCAAGTTTCCTGTATCAGCATAATTAAGTGTAGCTTTATCAGGATTCATATACATCATTGGAGTTTTCACCGGATTATCTGGGGCGATAAAAAAATCTAAGTCCTTAGTATCAGATTTATCAAACTCCCACTCCCAAGTTCCTTTAAAATAAATAGCATTTGTTAAAACCATCCTTGTCATAGCATTTAATGCCCCTGACGGAATTAAATCTTTAATTTTATTATTAGTCTGTTCTTCGATAAAACTATTAATGGTTTGTCTTGATTTCTCAGTTTTTCTAATAAAGTCTAAATTTGCTGCTTTTCCCCCATAATATTTTTCTACCGTGGTTAGATAATTTTCAATAAAAGGATAATCTTGTTGAACCCATAAAGCATTTCCTGTTCTTAATTCATAATCTTTAGTTCCTTTATTGATTTCATTATAGATTGCTGCAAAATTTGGTCTTAGTGTATTACTTTCTGGAAAATGAAAAACCGATTTCATTTCATCTGCTGTTTGTCCTTTTGCACCTTCATATGTCATTGCTAAAGCAGCAGAAATACTATAAGGAGAATAAAAAATATTTCCTTGTTCAGACTTGTCTAATTCAGAATATAAATCAAAAGCAAATTGATTATTGGCCTTGACCACTGCCTCAACTCCTTCTGGAGTTGCTTCACTATCGTCTGCTGTTAGCAGAGGTTGTTCTTCACAGCCAGACAAAAAGATGCTTAAAGCAGCAACAATCATCAATCCAATTATGATAAATTTCCGATTCATACCAACAAAGATATTCCATGTCTTATATAAATATGTTGATAGCTTCAAATTGACTTGAAGTAAATCAACCATAACTATCAACTTTCCTATCACCACTCCCAACTCAAAACCCACTGGACAACCTCACAAAACTTTTTATGGAAGAACCCAATCTTTACGAATTAATTGAACAACTCCTAAAAGAAAAACAAGAACTTAGAAATGACTTAAACCAACTTCAAAAACGTATGAAGACTATAAAAAAAAGAATAAACCACCTAACTGAGATTATGTCAGTTTCTAAATAGTTTTTAAATTTTACCCAAAGATATTTAAATCACTACTTAAAATAGCTTTAAAATGGAAAGATTAAATGACCCTGTTTTTGCTTTTTTTGAAGATAACCCTGAAATAGTTGATATTCTCTTTAGAAATAGCAATGGGAAGGATTGGAAAGTTAAAACTGATAACCTTGACAAAGCTGCCAATATTTTTTTAGAAGACATTTTCCAATGTAATACTTTACCTTATATCCAAAATATCATTTTTGGACAATTATACTCTGTTCATTATCACCGGGAAGAATCAAAAAAACCAATTAGAACCTTAATAGGTAGCCCTTAAATGTTTTTAATTTCTTTCACACCGTTCATATACGGCCACAGAACTTTAGGAACTTTAACTGTCCCTTTCTCTGTCTGAAAATTTTCAAGAATAGCCACCATAATCCTGGAAGTCGCTAAAACAGTATTATTCAAAGTATGGACAAAATGTCTTTTCATTTCTTCGTCAACATATTTGATTCCTAAATTCCGAGCTTGATAATCAGTGCAGTTACTAAGCGAAGCCACTTCTCCATATTCCTTCATAGTCGGCCTCCAGACCTCAACATCAAATGACCGTGCTTTCCAGGTACTTAAATCACCAGAGCAAATCTCCAAAACCCGATAAGGCAGTTCCAAAGCCTGCATCAATTCTTCTGTATTTTTTGACATCTCATCAAAATATTTCCAGCTCTCCTTAGGATGGCAAAAAACAAACTGCTCTATCTTATTGAACTGATGCGTCCGCCAAAGCCCTTTTTCATTAATGCCGTGCGAACCAACTTCCTTTCTAAAACACATTGAATATGCAAAATATTTCTTAGGTACATCAACCACATCATTAATATGCATCCCCAGTAATGAATACTCGCTTGTTCCAATCAGCGCCACATCTTCATTTTCAATAGAATAAATTGTCTTTTCAAACTCTTCTAAATCAAGTGCACCACCCAACACCTCCTTACGCAGCATCAATGGCGGCTCCACATAAACATAATCTCTGCCAGACATAAACTCAATTGCCAACTGTATCAACGCCTGGTTCAGCATTCCTAAATCACCTTTTAAAAAATAAAATCCCTTGCCAGAACTTCTGGCAGAAGCATCAAAATCCCCTACTCCCAAATCTTCAACTAACTCAACATGATTTTTGATCTTAAACTTAAAGGTAGGCTTTGTTCCCCACTTCCTGATTTCCTTGTTATCCTTTTCATCTTTGCCCTTAGGAACTTTCTCATGCATGATGTTGTCAATCTTGCTCAGATAATGATTTCTCTTCTTCAGCAATTCATTAGCTTTCAAATCCTTGGCCCCGATTTCAGAAACAACTTTTCTCATCTCTTTGATTTCCTTGTCAGCCTTCTTCCCTTTTTTCTTCTCTTCATTAATTTCCAAAGAAACCTTATTCCGGGTACGTTTCAATTCTTCAACATCCTTCAAAATCTTTTTCCATTCCTTATCTAACTTAAGAACTTCATCAACTACTTTAACATCTTTGTCTTTTTTCTTCTGATTATCCTTAACTTTTTTCAGATTATCCCGAATTAAATTGATATCAATCATAACTAGAAGTAATTTTTAGCTGTATTTAAACTTTATTCTTCTTTTCCTTCTTCTCTTTCAATACCATCATAAGTCTCAACCAGTTTAATATCATCCAAATCAAAAGTGTCTTCCGGATTAAATTCTTTAGCGAACTTCTTATGAAGAGAAATCATTAAGTCCCTTAAATTTTCTTTTGTTCCATGAACAAAAACAATTTCACCAAAATGATTTAAACCGCTTTCAAAATCAGGGTAATGTTCTTTAAACTTGAATCCAATCTCCATTTCATTTGGAAATATCTCTATTTTTAAAGCATCTCCGTCTTTTTCATAAATAACAAACTGATATTGTTTATCTTTGCAATCATCAAACTGACTCTTTTCAAATCTCAACTCATCAGACTCTCTTGCTTCCCAACCCTGCTCCTCTCTTAAATATTTGAGAATATCATTAGTTTCTTGAACTACATCTTTATTACCAACTCCCCAAAAGGTCTGAACTACTGCGTAAGGAACATTACCGGAATATTCTCCCAGCTTCCCTTCCAATCTCTCAGCTACCTTCTCAACTACTATACCAGTTAACTTATCATAATCAATTTCAGGAACCACGCCAGCATTAATCCTCTGTGCCAACTCTGTAATATCAATCTCTGGAGTAACTTTGCTGCCACTTAGATACGATGCTAAAGCCAAAACATTGTCAATATCAGAAGAAATAGTTGCTCCAAATATCCTTTTTTGTAAACCAAAATCTCCTTTAATTTGTTGATAGACCTTTACAATCGGTTCTAATCTCTTAGTCAATTCTTCAATATCAATCACTTCATCCATACAAAAACCCTAAGTTCATTAATATTTAAATCTTCTGAAACAACCCCCATCTCGAAAATATTCCGAATTCCACCCAATAAACTTAAAAATTCCTAAATATCAAAAATCAGTATGAGAACCTTAAAGATAGGAAAACTCCCAGACCAAGAACTATCAAAAATTTTAGAAAAATACACCAACAACCAAGATTCTAGAGTTCTCCTTGGACCAAAATTAGGAGAAGATGCCGCTATCATCGATATGACTTCACAAAACAATAACTGCCTCGCTGTCTGCGTTGATCCTATCATGGTCAATATCACTAATGCACCTTATTTTGCTGTCGCCATCAACATCAACGACATTGTCACTAGAGGAGCCATACCCAAATGGGCTTCAGCCAATATTTTCTTTCCTGAAAACTCAACTTTAGAAGATGTTGACCTTTTTTTCAATCAATTACATAGTGCCATCAAACCCCACAACATTTCAATAGTCACTGGCCACACTGAAGTCACTTCTCTAGTCAAAAATCCTGGCATCATCCTTACTATGTTTGGTGAAGTCCAAAAAGACAAAATCATCACCACTTCAGGAGCCCAGGAAAATGACAGCATAATTCTAACTGGAGGAGCTGGTATTGAAGGCACTGCCATTCTCGCCAGTGATCTTTATGATTCTCTAAAAGATAAAGTTGATCAAACCACTATAGAAAAAGCCAGACAATTCATTTACACTCCTGGAATTTGCATTGCCCCAGCTGCCTATCTCGCCTGGAAATACCAACCCCACTCTCTCCATGACCCCACAGAAGGCGGAATCAGAAAAGGCATTGAAGAAATGGCTCTTGCCTCAGAAAAAGGAGTTTATATCTACTACGAAAAAATCCCCATTAGGCCAGAAACAAAAGAAATCTGCCAAGCAACAAAAGATGATCCTTTAGCTATTTTTGGCTCAGGAGCCCTTCTTATTAGCCTCCCAAAAGACAGAGCCGCTCAACTTCTAGAAGAATACCAAAAACACAACATCCTTGCTAAAGAAATCGGCAAAATAACAAAAAAACACAGAATCTTATTCCAAGAAGGAAAAGAAATCCCTTTAGAAGCCAGTTACACCGATGGATTGATTGATAGATTGAATTAACTTTTTCTCTTCTTTCTCCTTTCTATAATTTCTTCTAAATCCTCATCATTCAATTCTTCATAGTCCTCATCATCTTCAAGATACTCAAAATATCCTTCATGGAAACTATAATCATCTTCATATACCAGCCCTTTAGGCATATATTGTATTTGGTACTTAACCCAAGATTTTTTTGATTCAAATTCAGGAAAAGTCTTCAAAATTTCTGAGTTTATCTCAGACTTAAATTTAATCCTGGGCTCAAAACTAGCCCAAGAATAATGATATATCTTCAAAATATATTGGACTCCAAAAAACAATTCCTTGAACTTTTTTTCAAACTGAAACAAAATATCACCAGCTTCAAAATAATTGCTCACAGCTCCCTCTTTATTTGGCTCCCATACCACTCTTATATTATGATCTCTATAAACACTTTCAGAAAGTTTATTGACTGCTTTGATATATTCTTCTAAATCTTCTTCATCTTTTTTCAAACCAACTTGAAGAATCTGGCCGTCTCTTAATTGAATCACGTTTGGTTCTTCTCTGTATTCTGGTAAATCTTTTGTTAAGATAATGTACTCATCTTCCTTAGGCCCTTCTTCATTTCTCGGACTTGCATCTTTGTCTTTTGGCATTACTTTACCAATTGCCTTGATTACATCAGGGGATAAAGGAATTACAATTTGTTGTTTATAGACCATCAAATTTCATAAGAAAATTAAAATTATAAACTTGCCCCCTAGAAATCGAAAATATTCCGAATTATTTAACCACCAATCTAATCCTTCCAGCATCAATCGCCTTCAAAACTTCCCGGCCAACTCTGCTCTGCTTGTTCAATTTGATTTGCCATTTCTTGCTAGCCTTGGTTAAAACAATCATTTCACTGCCAGAATAAATCTCGACTTCCCGATTGGCATAACCTTTATCTAAATAAAAAATTATATTCTTTCTGATATCAACATCAAAAACAATCTCTTCACTCCTGCTTTGCCTCTTCATCTCCTGGACATCAATGCCAATCCCAATTGACTGCTCTAATTTCTCAATATTCTTCCCACCCGAACCAATTATCTTTGGAATCAAATGCTCCGGCACAAACAATCTAATCCGATTGTCAGAAATAACTTCGACATTAAAATCTCCTTTGATATAAGAACTCAATGTCCTTATCAAACCTTCCTCAGCATAACGGGAAAGAGCACTTTTCTCCCCTTCTCCCTCAACTGGAATAACCACAGTCTGCTCTCCGTAAGTATAAATTTCATACTCTAACTTCCCAGTTTCAAAATCATTTACCTCAACTACCGGACGAGCTAAATCACTTTCGGTCATGCCTGTAGGAACCTTAACTGTCATTGACAATTCCAAGACCTTTCCCACTTCACCATTTTTAATAAAAATAACTGTATCCACAATATGCGGCAAAACTCCCAATTCAACCCGAGTCAAAAACCTCTGCACCGCATCAATTGGATCAGTTCCATGAACAACACCTACCATTCCAATACCTGCCAGCCGCAAATCAGAAAACAACATAAAATCAGAAGTATTCCTCATCTCATCATAAATCGTATGGTCTGGCCTACTCAATAACAAAACATCATGAACTTCTTCACTACTACCTCTAGAAATTGAATACTGCGTAATATTATCTGAAAGCAGCATATCTCGAGGCGCCTCCACAGTCTTAACAATTTTATTCTCACCAGCGTAAAACTCAGCCAATGCCCGGCCAAAAGTTGTTTTCCCATGTCCCGGTGCTCCAGCAATCAACATGCCGTCTGCTTGTTCCACCAATCGTTTCATCAATTTATCTGATAATTTATAATCTTTTAAATCTAATTTAGCTACTGGACGAACTGCTGTAATCTCTCGGCCGTCTGAAAAAGCTGGTTGTGTCATCACAATTCTATAATCACCTAATTGAACAATTGTACTCCCTGCTCTTTCAATTTCAATAAAACCATCCCGACGACCTTTAGCGCTTTCAACAATTTCCATAGCCATCTCTCGAATGTCTTCTCTTTTTAATTTGCCTTTTCCAACCGGAACAAATTTCCAGTCACCTGGCCTGCCTTTCTTAGCATTAACCCCAAGATTCTCCCTTATATGAACAGACATCGTCGTCTTGTCAAAATATTTTTCAAACTTTAATTTTTTCTTCCCCATCACCGGTTTGACATAAATAACAGAAATACCTTTTGCCTCTGCCACAGAAGCCTGCACATTATCAGAGGTAATCAAAGTCGCGCCTTCTTCAAAAGCCAGCTGCCTAATCATATTATCAATTTCACCTAACTTAGCATACTTAATCTCTGAAGCCCGAGGACGATCACCAGAAAAATCAATTGAAACCAATTCCCTCAGTTTCTTAATCTCTTCCAAACCCACATGGCCGATTGTCTTCCCTTCATTGGCTTGATGCTCCAACTCCCCCAAAGAAGCATTATGGATAATTATTTTCCCGACATTAATCTCTTTTTTCTCAATCTGTTTAGACAAAGTTCCCTCTATCAAAACAGAAGTGTCCGGCACAATAACTTCAATCTTTTTCATACCTCTCTAAATTACACATAGCTTTAAAAAGGTTTTTGAAAAAAACCCCAGAAAACCGTTAGGTTTTCGCTGACTTTCTTTCAAACTTCTTTTAAACTCGTAAAACCTTCTTCTCTCCGAGGTGAATCAAATGGCCAAAAAGAAAAAACCCCTGAAGAAAAAAAGATGTTGCTGCTGCTAAATTTTTTTCTTTTCAAATTTTTTATTAAATAAATAAAAACCATCAAAAATTTTTGGGGTTTCAGATATTCAAAGAATATCCGCAAGATTTATAAACCACAAAAACTTTTCTAAACCTATCCTAAAAATGAGGTGAATGATTATGGCAAAAAAGAAAGCAAAAAAGAAAAAGCCTGCCAAAAAAAAGGCAGTTAAGAAAAAAGCAAAAAAGAAAAAGCGCAGATAAATCCTAATTATTTTTTTCTTTTTTTTTCTTTAAAACAAATTCTCCAGAAATCTGTTAATCATTCCTAATAAGACATTTATCTTCTCCCCAAAACTTGTCTCTCCTAACTGTATGGTAAAATCCTTGCTCACCATCTTTTTCTCTCCTGAATCACTCCACTCAACTACAATTTCAAATTCATTCTCTCCAAAACCCAAAGCACTGCCCCCAAAATTAACCGCAAATTTCTTGTCATCGGTTAACTCCTCCATCAGCCATTCATTGGGATAACCTTCATGAAACAAAACCACCCTAATATTCTGGGGATTAGAAAACGAAGTTTTCTCTAAAGTAAAACTGATTACAAATTCATCGCCATAATCAGCATAACCAGGATATTCTAAATCCTTGATTACTATCCTAGAAACATCTAAAACAGCATAATCAACATAAACAACTTTGCTCACTTCTTGATTTTTTACTGAAACTAAAAATTGCTGCGCCCCTACCTCTTCACCTCTCACTTCACTGCTAAAACTTTTTTCTTCATTAATATTCAAATTTACTTTTTCACAATCTCCGCCTAAACAAACATTCAAATCCCTCAAAACTGTATTGCCTTTATTCTTGACTAAACAACTAACTCCGCTCTCTTCCTCAAAACCAATACTTTCATCTTCTATCACACAACTGACATCAACATCCTTAGACAAGACCTTTTCCTCTTCTTCAACCAAATCATTCAGCCTCGCTTGAATTTCACTCTTAGAAACCACCACCAACCCTTCCTTAGAATTAAAACTAGCTTCAGCACTTGTGTTTTTCTCTGTCCTTATCTCAACAGGAAAAGTATAAACATATTTTGAATCCAGACCGCTCTCCACTTTCAAAATCCAGTATTCTGTTTTTATTTCCCCTGGCTTCAGTAAAATATGTCTTGTTTCATCTGTAATCTCAATCTCAGGCGTGCTTCCTAAATACAAAGTCTTGGCCACATAATAATTCTTCAGGTTTTCAATTTCCACCTTGACTAAATTATAAGAGCCAAAACCAACTTCCTCCTCTAAAACTTCAATTCTTAAATCAACTTCTCGTACCCTCTCACTGCCTACTTTCAAAATATTCACGTCAATATCCAATTCCTCAACTTCCAAATCAATATTTTTGCCCAGCCATTCAAATCTTGTGGTGGCTGAATCCCCGTCTAAACTTTCATGCAGTTTAATATGGGTTGGATCAGCATACCCATACTCGTCAAAAGTCACATCAAACGGCACCCAGCCATAACCCTGAAAATAAACTTCTGCCCAGCCATGCGCCTGCCAAGGTTCTGCAAACTGTGGGTCATTTGAATAAGAGATACCAGAAACAAATTTTGCTGGAATGCCCAAAGACCGCAGCATCGCAATAAACAAAGAAGTCATTTCATCACAAACTCCTATTCTATTCTCCAAAACCCAGCTTGCTTTTTGGGAAGATTTGACTGTCAGCGTGCTTAAATCATAATCAATATTTTCAGTCACCCAGCTCGCTACTTTGTGCACCACCACAAACAAATCATCTTCTCCTTCTACTAGATTAGAGGCTCTTAACCCAATTGCTCCATTATCAGAATCAATTATCTCTCCTGCTTTAGTATAAGCCAAAATAGTGTCTGGCAGGTCATCAAGAGGGAATTTAATCTTTTCCTTAATCTTATGAATATTATCAAAAACCCTTACTTGAGCTTCTAAATCATATTTTAATTTCAATACATCTGGATTTTGCCAGGCATACAATAAATAGCCGTCTTCCTCAAAAGTGCTTGGGTTTGTCTCCAATGTCAAAACTGCCTGCTGAAAATCATCCTTGGGATAAAAATAAAGTTTTGTTTCCACCTTACTGACTTTATAATAATCAGAACTCGGCACAATATTTATTTCAGAACTCAATCTCAAATTAACATCCAAACTGTCTTTATTGTAATAGTTCTCAGCACTGACTAAACTCAAACAAACTAAGAACATTAACACCCAAATTATCTTCTTCATCAGGAAAAATAATCCTTTACCTTATTTAAAACTTTTCTACTAAAGTGACTTCCATCCCTTTATCGCCTGGAATGGTCACCGATTCAAAATTCTTTTTGACATAATCAACATATTCTTTCAAATCTTCCTTTTTATTGATGACATTATGGGCAGCTACAATGGCTCCTTCTGCTAGTTTCCCTTCCAACAACAATTTCAGATAATCTAAATATTGACTCTTCATCGCGTCAATAAAAACAAAATCAAATTTTCCCTCTAGTTTTGAAATGTTTTCTAATATATCTCCCTCTATTATTTGTATCTCAACACCAGCCTTTTCAAAATTCTTCTTTGCTTCTTCAATCCTTTCTACCCATTTCTCCATTGAAACAACTTCTGCACCAGTTGCTGCCATCCAAATGGTACTGTAACCATTGCTCATTCCCAGCTCCAGAACTCTTTTCGTTTTAGAAATCTTAATCAAGAAATTTAACAACTGGCAGTCTTCTGGAGGAGTATTCCAGAACTCCTTGTTGGTCTTTTCTAATTCCTTAAGAACAGACTGTATTTTAGGATTCATGATGAAAAGTAATACGCCGCGGCTGGGACTATCACTCCGCAAATCATTGGCAGAGCCAACAACTTACGGTACGTTTTGAACCCAGATATCCGTGAGGAAACAGGATTAGCAATCCTGCGCAATACCAGGTTATGCGACCGCGGCGCATTATAAGCATTTTCTTTACTTCTTTTTAAATATTTCTCCAAAAACAACAAGCTTTATAAATTAAACACAATTTTTTTACTCCATAGCGGAGTGGGGCAGAGGTACTAAGCAAAAATGCTTAAACCTGTCCAATCAGGAGTGCCCGTCGGGCTCATAACCCGGAGGTCAGAGGAAGTCGAAATGGGACATCCATACGACTGCTGAATTCAAATCCTCTCTCCGCTATTTTTCTTTACAAATAATAAAAAATTAATTAAAAAAAGAATTCTTATTGATTAATTTGACCAATGGCCTGAGCAATCGCTTGCAGCTTTTCAACCAATTCAGTAGCTGTTGCATCTTCAATCTTTTGTGTTGCTCCTTCAACTTCTTCTTCTTTCTTGACATTAATCAAATTAATTAAATCTCGAATCATGTCTTCAACTTCTTTTGTTTCCATTTAATTCACCTCTAGGTATTATACTCTCTCTAAAACCTATTTCTTATTTATATTTTTCTAAAGCGCTGAGAATTCCTTTGGAATTCTGGCGTCTTAAAAACCAAAAAATGGGTTTTCAAGACATAATCTATTTAAACAATAACAAACTCCTAAACAAAATGGCAGACGAAGAAGAAGTATCAAATGAACCAGATGAAGAGCAGGGCATTGAAGAAGAGCCAACTGATGACGAAAAAGACGAAGATATGGAAACCGGCGAAAAAGAAAAAGAACCTTATGACGAAAAAGGCCGGGAAAAATTAAAAGAAAAAGGAGAGATGACAGATTCAGAAGAAGGCTACATGGAAGGCTATGACCAGGCTGGCGAAGAAACCGAAGAAGAAAAAAAGCAGGAAAAAGAAGAACCTACGAACGAAAGTGAGTAGGTCTTAGAAACACAAGAAAAACAATAATTAAACTTTTTTCCTTGGTTTTGGTTGTCTCCTTAAATTCTGGCCTCGAACATTGCCTCTGAAATAATTTTTTGCTCTTCCTTCTAAATTTTTAAAACTCTTATGCAAAGCTTCTTCCAAAGTCCAGGCATGTTCCTCTGAAGAAATCATCTTCCCGGGATAATTGATTTTCATCTTGACCGACCACTTCTGCCGGTTGCCGCTTTTAGAATGCTGCCTTAGATTGACATTCAAAACAAAATCATTCTTAATTAACTTCCTCAGCTTCCCAGCATGGTCATCCAGAATTCTCCTCATATTGGTTGATTCCTTTGGATCCAAATCAATCTTCTTCAGGCCGGTAATTTTGACATTTCCCAAAGAACTCATTCCAAAAACCTTTTTCACCAGTCTTTTGAATACCATAACTAAAACTAATCCAAATATCTATTTAAACTTTTTGTCACAAACTCAAGACAACAAACCTTAGTAAAAATATATAAACTGTGAAGTAAATGTTTTTTCTAACATTTGGGGGTGTTTTAAATGTCAGAAGAAAATCAATATGCTAAAGCTGGTGTCAATGTTGATGAAAATGATTTAGCTAATGAAATGATTGGTAAATTAGTGCCAATCACCTTTGATGAAAATGTTGTTAATATGGAAGGTTTATTTTCTGCTGGTTATCGTATTGACAGAGAAAAAGGAACTTTTTTTGGACAGGAGCTTGTTCCGGCATACCCAAGTAATCTTGAAGGAGTAGTGAGACTAACTTTAGAAAATATTAAACAAAGAGGAGACCAGCCTTTATTCATGACAGATTATCTCGGATTTGGTAAATTAAAAGCAACCAAGGCTGCTAAAATTGTTTTAGATATTATGTCTGCAGGACGAGGTTCAGATGGTTTTCTATCTACACCAGGAGGAGAAGTTGCTGAAATGCCAGGAGTCATCAGGAGTAGTGGAGCTGAAATTGTTATTGCCATTACCTATCAATCTAAACATGAACAAAAAGGAGTAGTAAATATCGCTGGTGTCCCTGGTGACGTCATCACTGCTTCAATTGACAGTGTAGGAACTAAAACTGGACTTGGAATGCAAACTGGTTTTATAAATGGTTTGTTTGATGATATGATTGGACATTCAGTAGGTGATATCTGTGTTCAATTTGGTATACCTTTAGGTTTAGCTGTGTATGTTGGTCATTCACCTTCTTTTGAATGGAAAGATATGAAAAATGTTTATGAAACGTCAGTATCTCGGGCTGAACTAGGAAATCTTAATTTTTTATCTCATCCTAAGGAAGATGATTATGTTGAAGGGCAGTTTGATATTGTCGGCAGTATTTTAGGTGTAGTTAATGAAAGCAAACTTTTGACAGGGAAGAATATCAAGGAAAGTGACTTATTGATTGGAAGAAAATGTTTTGGTGTTAATACCAACGGCTATTCTTTAATCAGAAAGTTAATAGACAATAAAAAAATTGATCCAAATGAATTCATTCCTGGCACTGATATGACCTCTGGCCAGGCTTTTATGCAGCCTCATGAAAATTATCAAGAGGAAACTGCTCGCGCTCGTGCATTCTTTGGAGATCATCTCAAAGGCGCAGCCCATGTTACTGGTGGAGGTATTAAAGGTAATACTGTAAGATTACTGTCACCAAGTTTAGATGCTTCTATTCACGCCCTGCCAGACAACCCTGTTTTCAAATATCTTCAGGAAAAAGGAGATATTTCAGAGGTAGACATGAACAAAACCTACAATCGAGGCATTGGTGTAGTTTATGTTGTTGACAAGAATTTCAAAACAAAAAATTTACCAGACAGGTATATGGTTATTGGAAATGTAGATAAGAGGTGAAATAAAATGCCAATCGATGAAACTTTTAAAGCAATAATGCAGGAAAACAAAGGTGTTGCTGTTATTCTCATGGGTTCTGGTAGTGATGATGTACCAAAAGAACCAGGCAAACCATCACACATCGAAAAGATTGTTAAATCTCTGGAATCTTATGAAATTCCTTATGAGGTTAGAGTTTGTTCAGCACACAAACAGCCTATTCCACTCAAGAATATAATTGATGAATACAATGCTGTTGGCGGCTCAGTTGCTTATATTGCAGTGGCTGGCGGAACAGATGCCTTATCAGGAACAGATTCCTTCCATGCTTATGGTACTGTTTTTAGCTGCCCTCCAGATGCTCCAAATCAAAGCTGTACCACCAATCCACCAGGCAGTCCCAGTGCCTACATTCCTGACCCACGCAATGTTGGCAAAGCAGTTGCTCAGGCCTTTGCTGATATTAATCCAAGATATAAAGAAATATTGCAACAAAAAAACGAGGCTAAAATAAAAAGTCTTGAAGAAGATGATAAAAAAATTCATGCTAAATACAAAGCCAGAAGAATAGAAACACAAGGGAGGTAAATAAAATGGGAAGTGTCAAAGATGTAATCACAACCGGTCCAATTGCTAAAAAATATCACAAAGATCCAACACCAACAGAATTTGGCCAGGATGCCTGGCAGGTTAAAGGAACCTTTTCTGTCAAAGATTTAAAACAATTAATTCCGGCCGTTGAAATTCAACACAAAGCCGAAGGCTTAACCTTACAAACAGCCCTTTTCTTTGAATATTTTATTGAACAAAACAATGCTCGTGACTCTACTTGTTATCTTGGTGTTCTCGATCCCGATGGCAATTTAACCACTGCCAGAGATCTTCTTGACAAAGGTTTAACCACTACTCAAATTGTCATGAAAACAGCCTTTGTTCCTGAGACATATGCTGAAGCAATTTCACTTCCTGCAGATGTATTAGGCGGAAAAGCAGCAATACTGGCAACATATCGGCACGCCATGGAGTCAGAAGAACTACAATGCGGTGTCGCTGATGTTGAATCTATTTTTAGATTAGGTTTCCCTTTAGGCTCCTCAACTTTCAAAAGAATTTTCAGGTCAGTCGGAGCAGAAAAGGCTTACCAAACTCTAGCTACTTATAAAGAAACAGAAACAGCCCTTGGACATTTAAGAACTTTTGTTCAATCATTGGGTGGTGTATCAAAATTTGAAGATCTTGAAACAGTTCTCCAGGCATCTGGTCTTGGAGAAACCATTCCTCACCCCGGCCACCTTCTCGAAGAACCAGTTTATGACTTCACCACCAAGTTTGAAGCAGCTGGCGACCGTGAAATTACACCAGAAGAAGCCAAAGAATTAAGTGGTTTGGATGATGATGGTTATATGCTCTGGACTGAAATACTTTTCCCAGAATTTGCCGAAGCTCAAATCAAGTTCTGTCGAGAAAGAAATATCTATAACTTTGACGGCAAGGGAGAATGTGTTGCTTTCAGAGGAAAACCAGTCATAACTGATTTTGCTTGCACTGGCGATGAAAATAGATTGATGATTGCCTATGAACATCAAGGGCAAACTTTTCTCATCCCTTCAAATAAGGAGATCCAAAGAGCTCTCTTCACCGAGGCTGGCATTGATGTTGCTATCAGCGGAGCAAAATCAACAGCCAAAAGAAAAGATGGCACCACAGACACCTGGCAGAATTATTTCCCAGTATTAGCTCAACAACTCAACATTGACCTCCAAGGTGTCACAGAACATTCCTGCAACTTGATGAGTTATGCCATGGCAGAAGTCACCAACAGAATCGCTGGGACAGATGTCTTTGATACCAAACCTCTTACTGAATGGGCTTCAGCTTTCCTACCTTATGCTAGTAAGTTGAAAAAGACAGGTTAAACCCAAACAAATAAAAACTTCTTTTTTTTCTTTAATTAAAGGTGCTGAGAAATCAAAGATTTCTGGCACCAATGAAAATCAAAGATTTTCAAGGTTCCAAAAATCGAGGATTTTTGAGAACCTCCAAAAATTTGAAAAATTTTTGATAGGTGATTGAAAATAACTCTTTTAGGAATTGATGAAGCCGGACGTGGACCAGTTCTTGGCCCCCTAGTCATGGCTGGAGCTTTAATAAAAAAAGAATCAGATGAAAAGCTCCTCGCTGACCTCGGTGTCAAAGACTCTAAATTCATTCTCCCTAAAAAAAGACAAGAACTTTACCAAAAAATTATCAAACTGGTCAAATATAAAATAATCATTCTCGAACCAGAAGAAATTGATCAAGCTTTAAAATCACAGGAACTCAATCTCAATTGGCTTGAAGCTCAAACCTCAGCCAAAATCATCAACCATTTAAAGCCAAAAAGAGCCATCATCGACTGCCCTTCAAATAATATCAAAGCCTATCATACTTATCTCAAATCAAAGATCCAAACCAAAACAGAATTGATTCTTGAACACAAGGCAGAATCTCATCCAGTTGTCGCTGCTGCCTCAATCCTTGCTAAAGTCACCCGCGACAATCTTATAGAAAAACTAAAACAAAAAATCAAGATTGATTTTGGTTCTGGCTACATGACTGACGAAAAAACAGTCAATTTCCTCAAGGAACACCACCAGACCCATCCTGAAATCTTCAGAAAAACCTGGGCTTCTTACAAAAGAATGTTCCAGAAAGATCTAAGTGAATTCTAAAAAATAACTATTCCATCACAACAATTGATTTAAAATGATTTATTCTTCACAATCCCATGCCAAAATTACAATCTCCAATCCGCAGTCGTTATACCAGCAAAGAAATGCAAGAACTCTTTCCTGAAGATCCGGAATTTTTCTCTGATTGTTCTGATGAGATGATTGGACTTCTTAGCAAACCATATAAAGTTCTGGGCTGGTGTGATTGTTGGTATGTACTCGGCGCCAACCAAAAAATTCTTGACATCCCTATTCCAACCGAGCATTTAGAAGCTATCAAAAAAGCCATAGGCCAAGTTGACATGGCAAGAGCAGACGAAATCGAAAGACAAATTAAACATGAACCCAACAATTATGTTCGCCATTTGGCAGAGCTTGCTAATGCCATCTGCCCAGGCGCTGGATCATGGGTTAATAATGGCGCTACCAGCGAATTTGCCCTCGGCAATCAGGACAGAAGAACACAAAAAGCTGCTTTAGAACTTCTTATAGGAAATCTAGTTATGACTGATGATCCTATAGACCTAACTGATTCTTTAATAACTCGAAGAACTTTAGATTTTATTAGGGATGAATGGCACCACCGTCTAGATAATTTCCCTACCCGGGGTGCTAAAGGAACAACCGGTACTCAAGACAGCTACTTAACTATGTTTGATGGTGACGCAGAAAAAGTTTTCAAACTTGATGAACTCGTTGCCCAAGACCTTGGCTTTGATTCCACTTTCACTATCACTGGACAAACAAATCCTAGAGTTACTGATGTCCAGCTTTTATTTGACTTAAGACTGATAAGTGATTTCTGTAATGGCAAAGAAGTCAACCCTAAAGCTGAAAAAGCTCTTCAATTTAGTTCAACTGCTGCCGTTACTATGGCAGGCGCCCAAATGCTAGAACGTTCATTAGATGATTCCACTGAAAGAAGAGTACTCCTTACTGAACCTTTTGCAGCTGCCGATGTTATTTTAAAAGATTTAGAGTCATATATGATAGAGGATTATTCTCCTGTAATAAGTAGAGATTACTTATCCCATCAACCCTCCCAAAATTTAGAAAGATATCACTTTGGCTTGGAAAACATCAAAGAAAAAACAGTCAATCTCATCAAATTCCTTTCTCATTATTCAGAACAATACAAGGACACGCCTTGTCTTGGCTCAACTCATCTCCAGCCAGCCCAGCCAACAACTGTAGGTAAAAGAATCGCTCTCTGGAATTATAATTTTGTTCTTGCTTTCAAAGATTTGGAACATGTTCTCTCAACCGACTTCGAAGGCATCGACGAAAAGATTGTTGAAAACCGTATGACTTCAGTCCTTTGCCAGATTGCTGCAGCTGCATCTAAAATGGCTCTAGACGTCAGAATCATGCAGAAAGATTTCGAAGTTTCCGAACCCTACAGCAAAGAACAAACCGGCTCTGCTGCCATGCCTCATAAGAAGAATCCTATGCTCAGCGAACGAATCAATGGTTTTGCCAGAAAACTTGTCAATTATGCCAATCAAGAAAGAATGAATCATGTCTTTTTATATGCAGAAGCTATCCTCAAAACAGCCAACACTATTTTTACTGACCAGCCGCCAGAAGGCAAAACGCCTTTCCAGGCTTATGGCCCAATGGTTTATGCCAACCTTATGCGTCATCTCCCTTTCCTTGCTTCTGAAAAAGTTTTGACAGCAGGTGTTAAAAAAGGACTCGACAGAACACAATTATATGAAAAAATAAGAACTTGTGCCACCTTGGCTTTGGAAAACTTTAGAAGTGGCAATCCTAATAACATGCTTGAACTTATGGAAGAGCATGGTATCAATTTAGATAATCCTGGTACTGAATATCTCAAAAAGGCGAAAAATTACATTGGCCTTGCTCCTCAGCAAGTTGACCGTTTTCATAAAATTGAAGTCCAGCCAATTCTAACTAAATACAATCACCTTCTTAGAGAACAGGAACAGACTCAAATCTAAACTTTTAAAAACTTCTAAATCTTCCTTCTACCTATGGTCAACTTCATCCAAGAAAAAGGTCCGGTCATCGGTTCAGACGAATCCTTAAAAGGTGATACTTTCGGAGGCATTGTCGTCGCTGCAGTCAAAGCAGACGAACAAGTCAGAAAAAAACTCCAAGAACTCGGAGTCAAAGATTCAAAAAAACTTACTGACAACACTTGCCTTAAATTAGCCGAAAAAATAAAAAAACTAACTAGCTGCCAAATCATCACTCTTTTCCCAGAAGAATACAATGACTTCAAAGGCGGACAAACAGTCCTGCTAAACAAACTCCACGCCCAATGCTACAATTATCTCAAACCAGGTATTCATGTTGTAGATAAATACCCTGGCTGCAAAGTCGGTGACATCGTCAAAATCAAAGCTGATGAAAAATACGTTGAAGTTGCTGCTGCCTCTATCCTAGCCAGAGCTTATGCTTTAAAACAACTCAAACGGTTAAGTGACAGAGCCAAATTCTCTATACCCAAAGGCTCAACTCATGTCCAGCACGCTTTAGAAAAAATAAAAAAACACAAGTTAGACCCGCATTACTTCGTCAAACTTAGTTTCAACAACGTCAAGAAGTTCTTTAATCTCTAAAAAAGTTTATAAACTCCATTATTTTATTAACTGGGAGAGGGTAATTTATATTAAAAAGAGGTGTGAAGAATGAAAAAAAGATCAGTTTCCTTATTAATTTCTATACTGTTATTTGCAATCTTAAGTGTGGCAGCCTTAGCTCTAACTACTGTTACTCTTAACCTCCCCCTTAACAACACCTTTATTTCAGGTTCCACCTATATAATGAATGCCACCACCGATGAAATTGCTAATGTTACTTTCTATTATTATAATGGCACCACAATCACTACTATTTACACTAATGATTCTTCTTTAACAGACCTTACTTTTATTTGGGATACCACTGCACTTACAGATGGTAGCTACAATATTTCTGCTAATGCTACAAATGGTACCTTAGCCAATGTTTCTATTATGAACTATAATATTACTATAGATAATACTAATCCAACTGTCGATCTTAATCTCCCTTCAACCAACACCTGGAACACAGACAGCACAGTCCTATTTGGTTACACACCAACCGACGACAATCTCCAAACTTGTATCCTTTACCATAATGCCACAGGTTCATGGGCAGCTAATAATACTAACACTTCCTTAACATCAGGCGTCCAAATTAATAACTCCTGGGCCTTATCAGACGGCTACTACAGTTGGAACGCTCTTTGTAATGATAGTGCTGGCAATACAGCTTGGGCCGCAGCTAATTTCACCATCAATGTTGATGCTAATGCCCCTACAGCAACTTTAGACGCCCCAGCCACTGGCTCTTATGATACAGACGGAACTATTACCATCAGCTACACCCCTACTGACATCAACCTCGCTAATTGTACCCTCTACCACAACTTCACTGGCACTTGGACAGCCAACATTACTAATACTTCCTTAACCTCAGGCACACAAGTCAACAACATATTTACATTAGCTGATGGTTATTATATGTGGAACGTCCTTTGTAATGACAGCGCTGACAACAGCGCTTTCAACAGCACCGGCAATTTCACCATCAATGTTGATACAGCTAACCCCTCTGTCACCCCAACTATTCCAGAAACTGCAACTTGGTATAATTCAGACTTCAACATTACAGCTACTATGACAGACACTGGAGTGATTAGTAGTGGCTCTTATCGTGTTTTAAACTCAACCGGACAGCAAGTAAAAGATTGGACAGCCTTACAAGCCGTTGGTGATACTTATAATGCCACCTTTGACATTACTTCAATCTCTGATGCAACCAATTGTACCTTTATCTTCAATGCCACTGATTCAGCTGGACAGGTTAATACCTCAGAAAACGTCACTACTGTCCATATCGACGACACCAATCCCTCAGTTGGTTACATCAATGTTTCCAGCATTACTTCCAGCGGTGGAACCTTAACCATCAATGTAACTGATAATTTAGGAGTCAATGCTTGTACTTATAGCGGTGCAGGAACAGGTGCTGTAACTATTAGTACTGCTCCAAATTACACCGCCACCTTAACCGGCTTATCAGCCTCAACCACTTACAATGTTTCTGTTAACTGCACAGACATGGCTGGTAATTTTGACGGTTCTCAAAGTCTTAACTTCACCACTATTGCCGCCACCACAACAACCACTACTACAACAACTACCTCTACCTCAACTTCAGGCAGTGGAGGCAGTATCAGCCGCAGTCTTTCTGGCCAATTTGCCCAGCAAGTTTGGGGTCATCTTGAAGAAGGAGAAATAGCAGAATTACCAATAGATAACGGAGAAATTGGCTTTACTAAAGTCGAATTCAAAACTAAAAAAGAACTTTACTCTTCAAACATGAAAGTAATCAAGGTGGTACAGTTACCTTCAAATGTGGACAGTCACGAAAAACCAGCCTACAAATATATAGAAATCAGAACCGGCAACCTTGAAGAAAAAAACATCGAAGAAGCTAAAATTAATTTCAAAGTTGCTAAGTCCTGGCTTACCGAAAACAATCTCAACCAAGAAAACATTGCGCTCTTTAGACACGTCAATGAAAATTGGATCCAACTAACTACTACACTCGGCCAAGATGACGGCGAATTCATCCATTACACAGCTTCAACACCTGGTTTCAGTTATTTTGCCATTGCTGCCAGTGAAGAACCAGCTGCACCAGCACCAACAGAACCAACAATAGAAACACCCGAAGAAAC
>JAGLXL010000011.1 GCA_023132895.1 Nanobdellota archaeon | reverse complement strand
TTTTTGAAGAGCCGACTAGAGAATGGCATTTTGAAGAAATAATCAAAGAAACAAAAATGGCCAGGAGTAAAGTAAATAGTTGGTTGAAGAAATTTATTAAAGAAGAGTTGGTTAAGAGAGTTAAACCAAAAGGTAAAATGCCTTATTATGTTGGTAATCATAATTCTTCAAAGTATAGGGGCAGAAAAAGGTTATTTGCCTTGTTTAAGATATACAGAAGCGGTCTTTTGGATCACTTAATTAATCTAAAAAAAGCTAAAACTGTGATAGTGTTTGGAAGCTTTGCGCGTTCTGATTGGTATAAGAATAGTGACGTGGATGTTTTTATTTATGGTGACTCTGAAGGGCTTAAACTGGTTGATTATGAATTAAAATTAGGTCGTGATATCCAGTTATTTATTTGTAAAAACAAAAAGGAATTAATCAAGTATGGAGAAGGATTGCTGAGAAACATTATTAAAGGCAATTTGATTAAAGGAAATTTAGATTTTATTGAGGTTGGTGTGAATGCCTGAATATTTAACAAGAGAAGAAGCATTTATGAAATGCAAGAGAGAAGGTAAGTTTCTTTAAAAGAGTAAAATTTAGTTTATGTATCCCACTTTTATTTTTTAAAGAAGAATATGCTGGCTAAGAATATAATCAAAATTAATATTACTACAAGCCAAGGAGAATTGATGGCAACTTGAGTTTTAACTATCTGCCAAAAATTTAAACTTTGATAATTGACATAATCAAATTTAATTATTTTAACAACTAATGTTAAAATAACAATAAAAATGCTTGCTATAGCAATAAACTCAAACTTAATATTTTTTATAAAATTAGCATTGGTTTTTACATTTTTTTCTACTTTTTCAAATCTTTCTTCTTGATTATCTCCATATTCTACTAAATCAAAATATTCTTTGTCTGCGCTAAGTTTTTCATAATCAGGCTCAAGACCCAGGGCATGTTCTATTAATTGGTGCGCTTCTTTATATCTCTTCATCTCTACTAAAATTAATGCTTTGTTTCTAATGAAGTTAACATTTTTTGGTTTGGCATTACAAATCATAGTTAAGTATCGGAGTGCTTTATCCAAATCGTTATCATCCCAATAGAGAAGGCCTTTATAATTTAGAAATTCGCTATTTTGAGGATATTTTTTAAGATCAGATTGGTTAGCTTTGAATCTGTCTTTCCAAGAGTAATCTTCAGAGTTATACATAATCTCTTGCCTAATCAATCTTAAGAGGTAGTTTTCTCTTTTTTTAAGAGATTCGTTTATTGTCTCAACAAAATATGAACCATCCGAATATTCAAAAATTTCTCCTAATTCATAAACCTTTCTGGTTATCTCTTTTGTTATCTTGCCTTCAAATTTGATTATTTCAGAAAATATTTTTTTTGAGTGAGGTAGGTTGTTAGTTCTAATGGACCTAATTAGTCCATTCATTGAGTCAACAATCTTGGTCATAGAATAAGTTCAGTGAAAAACAACTATATAAAGGTTATCAACTTTTATCTTTTTTTCCTTCCTTTCCCTTTTCTACCGCCGCGTTTTCCTCTTGGCATATTATACCTCTAAATTGTTTAACTTTATAAATTTTCTTTAAAAAAGTACCCCACCTTCTTGCGAAGGCAGGGTGTTTTTGGGGGTGGTTCCTAGAATATAGGATTATGTACGAGGTTGAAATAACCTAAGCTAGGAACTTAGATTATTTCGATTCCCAATTCCTTGGAAATTTGTTTCGCTTGCGCACTTGGTTGTTTGTGATCAATCTTGCCTAAAATCCATGGTGAGTTAACACCAGTGATAATAGTCATGACTGTTAAACGTCCTTTCATGGCATCGTCAACACGTGCTCCCCAGATGACATTAGCATCATCATCCAAAGATTCAGTGACAACTTCGCCAATCCTGCTGACTTCATCTAAAGTCATATCAGGTCCACCAGTGACATGAATCAAAGCGCCGGTGGCGCCTTCATAGCTGATATCCAATAAAGGATTGCTTAAAGCGCCTTTGACTGCTTCGTCAACTCTGTTGTTGGTGTCTGAACTTCCAACTCCAATAGCAGCAACTCCACCATTGGTCATAATGGCTTTGACGTCAGCATAGTCTAGATTTACTAAGCTTGGTACAGCGATTGTTTCAACAATGCCTTTAATCATTGTAGAAATCAATTCATTGGCAACAGCAAAAGCCTGTTGAATCGGCAAATTGCCTGCGATTTGTACCAATCGATTGTTGTCAATAACAATAACAGTATCTGAAACTTGCCTTAATTGCTGCAGACCAAATTCAGCTTTGTCAACTCTGGCTCTTTCAATCTTGAAAGGCATGGTAACTGTACCGATGACAATTGAGCCTACATCCCGGGCAACCTGAGCAACAACTGGTGCAGCTCCGGTTCCTGTTCCGCCGCCCATACCAGCGCAAACAAAGCACATGTCAGTATCTTTCAAAGCTTCTTTGATATCCTGAATGCTTTCTTGTGCAGCTTCAGCACCCTTTTCAGGGAAACCGCCGCAACCTAAGCCTCGGGTGACTTCCCTACCAAGCAAGAATTTGCGGTCTGCTTCTGTAATATTCAAATGTTGGGTATCGGTATTACAAGCAACAATTTCTGCTCCTTTGATACCTTTTTTGTAGAGCCAGCCAACCATGTTATTACCAGCTCCACCACAGCCAATAACTTTGATATTGGCTTGGTTTAAGGTTCCTTCTATTTGATTTTCAGAACCTTGTAGTGCGTTTTCCACGATAAAATCCATTTTACAACCACCTCGTTTTTTGGTTTTCCCATCCCCCCTCGGGAAAATATGTGTATTGGAGTATACAAATATTTATATATGGGTTCGTCATTACTACTTTTAGAAAAAGTTTGATTTTATCTGCGCCAACAGATGATTTCAAGTGAGGCTTTTTCAACTATATTAACACTAAATTTCGATTAAAAACACCAAATTTTTCGATTCAACGAGTTGTTCGCCAAAACAATTCGCTAATTCTAATTTTTTAGTAAATTCAAACTTATATTTAAATCTTTTGGAAATTTTTTTCAAACAAGAGAAATGGCCTTGCTATTTCTATGTCCTCAGAAATGTTACATATTTCTGGGACGCCAGCAATCTTTGATTGCTCAGCGTGCCAAAAATTCCTTTGGAATTTTTAAGCATTTCCAAAGCCCAGAAAAGCTTTTTGGCTTTTCTTATGTTTCTATTGCAAAGAATATAGTTTATTTGTTTTCTTGACCTGTAATTTTTTCTTTGACCTTTTTTGCAACTCCTTTAAGAGCCTCTTTTGTTTTTTTGATTTCTCTGGCAATGACAACAGAATAGTCCCTCATGTAACTAGCTGGATCTCTAATTCGGTTTCTCCAGACATTGAAATAAACTAGTTGTTCAATTGGAAATTTAGGAGGTACAGGCGGGATTTCTGCTGCGTAGCCAAGAGGGATAATAGCCTGCGGCCGGGCAAAATCTTCTATGCTCAGAACTCTTTTGAGAGCATCTTCATCAAAGGCACTGACCCAAGCTGTGCCCAGGCCTAGAGAATGCGCTTCTAACATAATGTTGAGAGTAGCTGCAGCACAGTTTTGGATTGAGTATAATCTTTCACCTCTAACACCATAATAACGTTCAGCCCGGTCTGGTTCTGCAATAGCTATAATTACCACTGGTGCTTCAGCAATCCACCATTGCTGCAAAGCTGCTTCAGCAACAGCTTTTTTTAAATCAGGCTCGAGAACGACGATAAATTTCCAGTTTTGCAAGTTGCCAGAACTAGGGGCATGCCTGGCTGCTTCGATGCATCTAGAGACACTATCCCAATCAACTGGTTTATTGGGAATGAATTTTCTTATGCTTCGCCTGCTTTTTAAAAACTCGAGGATATCACTCATAAAAGTTTATAAATATCTTGTTCTATTTTAATTTTACTATGCTTTATTTGGAATTATGCAGGGTGCTGGAGAAGTTAGAAGCCACAACCAAACGACTGGAGAAAACTTATTTTATCTCTGAATTTTTGAAAAATGTTCCTAGTGAAGATTTAGATAAGGTAGCTTTGTTTTTGACTGGGCGTATTTTTCCTTTGTGGGACGAGCGGAAGATAGGGTTTTCTGAGAGTTTAGTGTTAAAAGCGATTAATATTGCTTCTGGAGTTGATTCAGGGACAGTTAAAGAGAAGTGGAAGCAGACTGGTGATTTAGGTAAAACAGCTGGTGATTTGATTGGAGTTAAGAAGCAAGCCACTCTTTTTAGTGAGAATTTGACAGTGGCAAAGGTTTTTGCTAATTTGCGCAAGTTATCGTCGACAGAAGGACAAGGGTCTGTTGATTATAAAGTAAAATTAGTAGCTGAATTATTGTCATCTGCTTCTGCTTTAGAAGCAAGATATGTTGTGCGAACAGTGCTGGATTTAATGCGAGTTGGAATTGGTGACGGCACTATTCGGGATGCGTTGATTTGGTCTTATTTAACTGATGTTCATTACAATGTTGATGAGAAATCTATTGAACCAGATGATCGTGAGAAGTATAATAAAATAGTGGAGAGGGTGCAGGAAGCTTATGATATTTTAAATGATTTTTCTGAATTAGCAGTGATTTTAAAGGACAAGGGTTTTGATGGTTTATCGACGGTGAAATTACGAGTGGGCAAGCCGATTAAGGTGATGTTAGGGCCTAAGGAAGAGACTGTTTTAAATGCTTTTGAAAGGGTGGGCAGGCCGGCGGCACTTGAGTATAAATTAGATGGTTTTAGGATGCAGATACATAAAGTTGATGGTCGAGTTAAGATATTTACCCGGCGTTTGGACGAGGTGACAAAGCAGTTTCCTGAGGTTGTTTCTGCTGTGTTGGGTAATGTTTCTGGTGATTCTTTTATACTGGATTGCGAGGCAGTTGGATTTGATCCTGTTTCAGGCAAGTTTTTGCCTTTTCAAAAGATTTCTCAGAGGATAAAACGTAAGTATGATATTCATCAGATGGCTAAGAATTTTCCAGTTGAATTAAATATTTTTGATATTGTGAGTTTTGAAGGTGAGGATTTGCTGAAGAAAGAGTTTAGATTTAGGAGGGAATTACTGGTTAAGGTTGTTAAGGAGGAGAAAAACAAGATTATTTTAGTTAGACAGTTGGTTACAGACAATACTGAAGAAGCCCATAAATTCTACCAGGAATCATTGTCTTTAGGTAATGAAGGGGTGATGTTTAAGAAATTAGATGGGACGTATAGACCTGGAGCTCGGCTGGGAATGATGGTTAAGATGAAGCCGGTGATGGAGACTTTGGATTTGGTTGTAGTGGGTGCTGAATGGGGTGAAGGCAAGCGTTCTGAGTGGCTGAGCTCGTTTATTTTAGCCTGTAGAGGGCCTGATGGTTTGTTGGAGATTGGTCGTACTGGGACAGGTTTTAAGGAGAAGGAAGAAGAAGGTTTAAGCTTTAAAGAGATGACTGAGAGGTTGAGGCCTTTGATTGTTTCTGAAGATGGGAAGTCTGTTAGGGTGAAACCATCAATTGTTTTGGAGATAAATTACGAGGAAATACAAGCCAGTCCGACATATGGGTCTGGGTTTGCTTTGCGGTTTCCAAGGGTGGTAAAAGTGCGTGAAGATAGAGGGGTTTTGGATTGTTCTTCATTGGAATATGTTAAGGAATTGTTCACTAAACAACGATTTTCTAGGTGAAATTTCATATTTGAAAGGTCTTTTCAAAAACGAAATCTTTATAAATTTTGAAGATTTCTTAGATTTCTAATGCAGAAAATTGAATTGGTTCGGGGGCTGCTTGACAGAAAGAAACTGGCAGTAATGGATATTCTTTTTAATGCTCATGAGGAGATGTATCTGGGTGAGATTTCTAAGAAAAGTAAAGTGCCGGTGGCGACTTGTTTTAGAATTATTGGAGAGCTGGTTAAGCTTGATTTGGTAAAAGTTGTTCAGATCAAGCGCTTGAAGCTCTATTTAGTTGAAAAGAATGAGAAGACACTTTTTTGGGGCAATATTTTGAAGAAAGGCAGGCAGGTTTTAGATGATTTTATCTCTATGGTCAAAGATATGCCTGGTTTGCAGGAAGTGATGTTGCATGGTGAGGAGATGAAGGACCGGGCTAATTTGCTGGTGATTGGTGAGAACTTAGATGAAAGTGTGTTGAAAAGAGCAATGAGTGATATCCGGGATAAATATCAATTTACTATAACTTATTTGCCTTTGACTTTGCTGCAGTACAAACAGATGTCGGTAATGGGTATGTATGGCGAGAAGAAAAAGGTTATTTGGGCAAGGAAATAATACTTCTTAATCAAGTTCATCCATCTGGCGTTTTAATATCTGGAAAAAATACATCAAATCGTCAGTGTCGATGCCTTTTTCTTGGTTAATGATTCCTTTTAAATCAGCCTGCATCTGCTGGAGGACTTTTGGCTTGGTCTTTTTTTGAGGAGATTCTTCTGGTAAAATTTCATATCGGTCATGGTAAAAATGATCAAAACTAGATCCAATCATATTTTCAAGGTTTTGGTCTATACCCTCCCACCCAGTCTCTTTGAGCTTACCATATCTGTCTCTTTCCAAAATGGTCTTGTCTTGAAAAAATTGTTCAAATCCTTTTCTTCTTTCTGGAGGAAGATTTGTTATTTTAGTCAGTTGAATTGTTGGATATCCCCCTTCTAATAAAGCCTTTTTAGATTTCCAATATTCCCCTGAAGAGTAAGACTTTAATTCTGAAATGACATTATGGGGCCTAAAGTTTCTGAAACTGTAATTTAAAAAGGAAAAGAATCTTGATTTAGGTTCTAACTTTTCTTTACTATCACCCTCATCTTTGCTAAAATTAAAATGTATAACATGGCCACTTGGACTAGTCCATCTTAAAAAAAGAGAATTGCCTGACAAATAAAACTGAGCATTTCTATTCTCCTGGTCATCTTGATTAAAGAAATAGCTTAATCGATTGTTTTCAGGATCATAATGAGCATTTGGACCTGGGTCTATCTCATTTTCCTTTAGATGGCATTTTATTAAAAAAAAATTACTTGGTTCTGCGGTCATATAATTTTGGTCGTTCATTTTTTTCGTAACTGAGCAGTAGTTTATAAATCTTTTGCTTAGTTTCAAGTGATTTTGAAGTCTAAATAACATTTAAATAATCTGATGATTTACTTGTTTTTATGAAGAAATTGATTGTTGTTTTTATGTTGGTTTTATTTTTGCCTATTGTGGTGGCTGACGGGTGGCATGTTTCAGACAGATGGGAGCATCTTTATGAGCCAAGCCAAAAAGCAGTTATTTTTTGGGATGGTCAAAAAGAGACCATGATTCTTTCTTCTGCTGTAAAAGCTGAGGATGTGGCTAATTTTGCCTGGGTAGTGCCGATCCAATCTTCTGTGCAGCCGACAGTGGAGGCAGGTAATATTTCTATTTTTGAAGATTTAGTTGATTATTTTACTGAGGAAAGAAACGGTTTTGGAAAGTTTGGAATAATGGCTGGAGGAGTGGAAGTTTTAGAAACAAAGGAAATTGATGTTTATGATATTACAATCCTGAAAGCTACCTCAGCTGATGATTTAATCGATTGGCTGAATGAAAACGGTTATCAAGTGCCTGAGACAGCCAAGCCAGTTCTGGAGAAATATGTATTGGCTGGGGATTTTTATTTTGTGGCCAATAAAATTGATTTGAGCAACAAGTACAGTGAGATATTGGGTTTGGATCCTTCTGAACTTCAAGACAAATCTGGTTATTCTAAAGAATATATTGATAATTTTAAACATAGACTGACATTGGAAGTATTATGTAAAGATTATTTTTATATCACTGACCCTTATGAAAATTTCACTTATAACGAGATGAAGGAGCTACAAGGTGTTACATATGAATCTTTAGAATCGTTAAAACAAAAACATACTTTGGGAGATGAAAGATTTTGCGGTTTTTTAATGCAGTTTGGTTATTGGCCTCATGAAACTGATTTGAAAGCTGTTTTTAATCCAAATACTTTGGAAGATTGCAACGGAAATATTAGATTAAGAAGAATCTGTAAACAGACTGGTGTTGGCCGATTCGGCCGTCAAATATTTGAAGAAGGATGTTATAAGAGTGAAACTGATCACTTGGTTTTTGATTTTTATAAAGATGAAAATTTCTGCGCAACTGTAACTTTTAATAATTATTTTAGAGACCGTTTAATGGCAGAAGGTGAATTAGAAGAAGTTTATAATCAAGCAAGTATTGCAGAAGCCAGAAGAGTTTATAATTCGGTTTTGTCTGAATTTTCTTTTTTAGATGAAACTTTTGAACATTGGGAGATGGCCCAAGAGTATCAGAGAACTTTGAGAGAACTTCAAATGGGCATGGGCACGCCATTGAAATTTGAATTTTATCCTCCTAAACCATTTTATCCTTTGGAAATTTCAAGTTTGAATTTGGGGCATAGTAAGATTGATGTTTATGTGATTGGTGAAAATCCTGTTTTAGACAGGAATGGAGTGATGACAATGGATAAAAGCAAAAGAATTGATTCTGATTTGAGAAGTAAATTAAAAGAACATGCTGATTTGGGCAATGCCAGGTATGTGACAAGATTGATTTATGAAGGGCCGTTGAATATGTTGGGGGAAGATGCTATTTTTGTAGATACTGATGAGCCTTTAGATATCGAGTATGAAGTGAGCAAGTTTAGTTTCTTTAGGATGATTTGGAATTGGTTTAAATAGCACAAGACAAGTTGACAGATGATATTTAAAGGTTGATTTCTTTTTTGTTTTGATGATTGAAAAGTCATTTGTTTTTTTAGATAGGATTGGTTTTAAAGGCGAAGAGAGGATCATTAGAGAGGTTAAGGATTGGAATGGTTTTTTAAAAGCTGACAAGGTAAAAGGAATTTCTAGAAAAGCCAAACTTTTTTTTAATAGAAAAATAAAAGATGCGCAGCGAGAGTTGCACTCTGAAAATGCTGATTATTTTGTTGGGAAATTGCCTAAAAAAGAAATGTGGCGGTTGTATAATTGGTTTAAGGATTCTGTCTTGTTTTTGGATATTGAAATTGATTCTTATGGTGAGGTGATTATTATTGGGATGAGTGATGGTTATGATTCTAAGCTGATGGTCAAGGGTGTGAATATGGATAAGGATATTTTTGTTAATGAGTTGTCGAAATATAAGCTGTTGATTACTTTTAACGGACGTTCATTTGACATTCCTAAGATCGAGAAAACATTTGGAATTAAGGTTGATAAGGCACATATTGATTTGAAACCTCTTTGTGTTAATTTAGGATGGAAAGGGGGTTTGAAGGAAGTTGAAAATATTTTGGGAATTGAAAGGCCTCCACATTTGCGAGGCAATCCAGTTGACCTTTGGAGAGCGTTTCATGCGTCTGGCGATGAAGAATATTTGGATTTGTTAATTGCTTATAATGAAGAAGATGTGGTAAATTTGAAAGCAGTGGTGGAGAGGGTTTATTCTGAACTTATATTCTAGTAAAAACAATTGCTTTATCTTTTAGGATTACTGAATGCTCTGCTTGACTGACTAAACCTTTGCTTTCATCAACTAAAGGCGGGAATTCTTTGAGGCAACCGAGTTGTTTTAATTCTCTAAAGGCAAAATTAACTTTGGCGCCGAATTTCTTTTCAAGCCAGCGTTTGGCGAATGGAAGACCATTATAAGTTTCGATTTCTTTGAGAACCTGCCTGGTGATTGGGTTTCTGGTGGGTTTTTTATTTTCAAGCATAAAAACGCCAGCTTCTCCGCTTTCATAGACAACTCCTTTGCCGGTGGAGGCAAAAGGTTCAACAGCAAAAACCATACCTTCTTCTATGGTTCTTTCATCACCAGTATCATAATTAGGAATGCTTGGTTTAGTGTGGATATCAAAATGTCCTAAGCCGTGGCCTGACAAGTTTTTGATTGGTGCGAAATTATATCTAGTGATTTCTTCGTGAATAGCTTTGCCAATTTCTTTGATTTTTATTCCTGGTTTTATGAGATCTAGAGCTTTGTTTAAAGCTTCCTGGCTGGCTTTGATTAAATCTTGGTGTTGGCCACTGAGATCTACTGTGGTAGCAGTGTCGGCGATGTAACCATCGATATGAACGCCAACATCCAGTTTGCAAATTTGATCTTTGAATTCTGTTTGATCGTTTAACAAAGGACAGAAGTGAGCAGCTGTTTCATTCAATGAAATCTGAGCTGGGAAAGCGATTTCTCCGCCAAGCTCTTTGATTTTGTTTTCGATTTGGTCAAGAACATCAACAACTTTAGCTCCTGGTTTGATTAGAGACTTGCCAAATTCTCTAACTTGAGCTGCTATTTTTCCTGCTTTGATGTATTTTTGAAAGGTTTCTTCATCCATTTGAGATTAGAAAGAGAAGTGTTATTTAAATTTTCCTTGCTTCTAAACAAATAAGTGAGGGGTTTTCTAAAAAAAGCTGCCAGAAATCTTGGCCATGTTCTTTTTTTCCTTCTTTTGAGACAATGGCATCAACCCATTTTACATCTTTAAATCCAGCTTGTTTCAAAGCATTTTCATAAGTTTCTCTGAACCAGTATCTAGTAAAAAAAGAAACTTCTTGGCCGCTATCTGAAAAATAAGTCACTTTTCTTTTTTTACCTTCTTCTAATGGTGGTTCAACATAAGAAATAACTTTGTATTTTGGATTTAAGAAAATAGGTATTTCTGGATGGCTGTTAATAGTAACAAATCTACTGTTTTTTTTGAGAGCTTGGAAAATATTTTGACACATACCTTCCATATGTTCTTTTGTTTGAGCATAATGCAGTAAAAAAGCAGCTGTGGCCAAATCAAAAGAACCTAAATCTGAAAGATTAAAGTCAGCAACATCGCCAATAACATAATCAATGCCTAAATGATCTCTCTTTTCAATTTCTCTGGCAATCTTGATTTCTTCTTCAGAAATATCAATGCCAACAACTCGGTTTGCTCCTTTTTGTTTAAGTAGTCTGGTGAAATAACCACTACCACAAGCCAGGTCAAGAACAGACAAATTTTCGACATTTCCACAAAGATTAAAGAAAGAAGGCTGGACAATATACTTTTTTTGAATAACTTCTTCAGTTTCCTGGTAAAGTTTAGCGATTTTGTTATACTGCTTTGTTTCTTCATTCATTTTTTTATTTGAGATTAAGATTAGAGGTGATTTATTAATTTATTCGTGATCTTTAAAATAACAATTGTCTCTTATTCCTAAACAGGTTGTTTTTCTTTTTTCATCTTCCTTGGAACAAGTGTCATAATCAAACATATCTTTTTCATTGAGGATGTTTTCTATTTTTCCTTCTGGATCAGATGTTTGGAAATGAGGACAAAAACCCATATAAAGTTTAAATTCTTTTCCAATGGCATAAAAAACAGTTTGAGCAACCATTGTCCAATCTACACCTAAATCTTGTTTTTTAAAAAAATCATTTAATATTTCCTGTCTTGATCTTGAACCTTCACTTCCTAAGATATCTAATAATCCTGGTGTATTTCTAACTAATTCAAAACAATTTTCAAGGTTAAAAGTGATTTTATTCATTTTTTAAATACCTTTTCCTGTATTAATTATTAAAATTTTGTTTTTTGGGTTAATTTTACTTTGATCATATCTTTGCATGTATAAAGCAAGACCTGTGGCTGCAGATGGTTCTGCAGTGATTCTGTGTTTTTGAAATATTTTAAATGCCTCAATAATATATGATTCTTTTACTTTAGAAACCCCTGTGTTTTCTCCTGTAAATTTAAGATTAATCAAAGAACTGACATCCTGGTCATCAAATAGAATAAATGGCTTGAAATAAGCAGGTAATTTATCTGCCTGGCTGTCAATTCTTTCTGGTTCTGCACCTAAAATACTTATTTGTAAGAGGTGTTCAAGGGGAAGATTTAATCTTGGATCAGCTTTTTTGTCTGAGATATATTTTCTGATGTTTTTTTCCTGCCAAGTTAAAAAATTTTCCATTAATCTGCCAGAACCATAAGGAACATAAATTTCATCTGGCTTTTGATTGAAAGCTTCATGAACAAGCCAATCATAAAAAATCTCCTGTGCTCTGATATGCAAGGCTTTATTTAAATTAAGACCCCCTAAATTATTAGTCATTTCTAAAATATCTTTTTGATTAAGTTCTTTTTGGCTCAAGTCTGTTTTAACAATATTAGCATATAATTTTTCAAGAGCATTTACTGTTTCTTCTGGTTCGTTAATATCAATGATAAGGTTAATTGGTGGAAGATCATATTTTTTAAAAATATGAGAAATTGCCCTGCCTTCATTACCGGCTGTAATCAATGAAAATTTGGGTACAGGAATTCTTGAAATTTTTCCGTCAATAGAGCTTTTTCTTAACCATAAACTTTTGGCCATATCTCTGTAAATAGAGGCACATTCCCAAGCTGGCCTGTCTTTGGCCACCCCAGTAGGGTTAACAGATTCGTCTTTGACATGGACAAGACCATAACCTTCACCGCTTAAATCAAGAAGAAAAGTTGGAGTAGCTTTCCACTCAGGATTATTTGGATCGTTTTCTGGATAAACTGGAATACTATCTGCCCATTGTTCTACTAAATCCCAATTCATTACTTCAGAAAATTCAATTGTCATTTTTGACATAAGCATCCCAGTCTCTTTGAGCTAATGTATTTTTTTGTTCTTCCTGCCATTCAGCAAAGAGGTCAACTGGTTCTTCTTCAATGGTGTAAGATTTCCACATGGTGTTTTCTGGGTTTTCTAATTCGTAATACAGCATAGTGCCCTCTGGCAGTTCTGGCTGGTCATTTGAACAGCTGACTAGGAAGATAGCTGAGAATAGTAAGAAAATTGTAAGTATGAGTTTTAGGAATTGCTTCATTTTAACTTAAATTAGAATTAATCCTTTATAAATCTTTCTATATTATTTACTGAGAAGTGGTAACTAATAAAGAATTCCTATGAGAACACCTTCAATTTGTTCAAAGCGTATTTTTTCTGGGTCTTGGATGTTGTTGTTGTCGCCTTGAGTGGTGTAGAAAGTGCCTTTTTCATCTTGGTTTATTTCAATGATTCGGTGGATGATTGTGCCGCCAAGAATATCTGATTTATATGAGATGATATCACCGACTTTTAACTGATTTTCTTTTGGTTTGATTTCCAGGCCATGGGTGTTTTCGTCTATCAACGGGTCCATGGAGTTGGTGTCAGCAAATGAAGAAAGAATAACACCTTCATGTTTGATGACAACCATGTTTTCAAAGACTTTGATTTCCTCGTCATTAAGCCAGTTGCTGGGTGAGGATAATTCTGTGTTAAAGAAACCAATAGGAATCCTATTTGGTGTCAAGTAAATAAAACTAGTTACAAAAAATGCAAAGATAATTATTCCAATTAAAAAGATGAATTTTCTTGGAAAAACCTTTGGTTTTTCTAAGCCTTTTTCATTTACATTCAAAAGTTTCATTTAAACACCTGTCTAGAACTCTTTTTTTATTTATGATGTTTGGTGGTATTTAAAGATTTATATCTTACTTTACTATTTTCCTTATTCCTAAGGTTATCCAGGTGGCAAAGACAAATGGTGCTGTCAGAGCAATGAAGTTGAAAGTGACGAAAGTGTAAATAATCAGTACAGAGAGGATGATTGAAATGAAGGCGTAGATTAAAGAGGATACTTTCTTATTAGCAAAGGCAATGCCGCAGAGAACTCCATTGAATCCAAAGATGCCTAAGTTGATGAGGTTTAATGGGAAGGAGAGAATAATGGCTGTGAGCATTCCAACTAATGAACCTAAGAGGGCATAGAGGGTGGTGATTCTTGAATTGACTAATATGGCAAGTAGGAAAATTATTCCAGTGATAATATTGGCTTGGAACATGACCTGACCAAAGCCCATGCTTAATGAAGATAGTATATTAAGGTTAGTTGTTTGAATTAATTCCTGGGTTTGAAATGGAATCAAATTAAGGATTTTGATGAAAATTATAACAATCCAAGTTGACAAGACAAAAGGAAAGGTATATGCTGGGATCTTTTTTCGAGTCATGTAGTTCATAATAAGAACAGAGAGAATTGACCCCAAAATGAGAAGAGCAATCAAGAGAACATTAACTTCAAAGAAAAACAATAAAGCAATACCGACTAAAACTGCATTGAAACCATACTGGCCGTTGAGAATGTCTTTGTTTTTGTATTTCAAAACAAAAGCAGTGAAAGTACCTGTTAAAACAGCAATCAAAGCTCCAATAGCCAGGAGCCAGGAGTTGTAGAAAATTCCTAATAGGAATAGGAGGCCAGTTAAAGCATTGTTTTGAAGCATGACCTGGCTAAATCCTCGGAGAATTGTTCTGATAAATATTTTCATTGAAGATTAATCGATTTTTTTATATTTATAAAGATTGTTGTAAAGAAAAAGATTAGATCTTCTCATCTAATCTTCTTAAGACTTCTTCAATCCTGTCTAATCTTTCCAGGATTTCCACATGAGGTGGTTGGTGATGCTTTTCATGTGGGTGGTGTTCATGCGGTGGGTGTGGTGTCATTTTCTTTTCCTCCTAGTTCTTGCATAGCAGTGTTGATCTTTTCAACCAGTTCTGTTCCAGTGGTAATTCCTTGAGCCCAGTCATAAACAGCTTGCTGGTCTGTTGGTTTTTTCAAGCAACCAGCATATTCAACAGCTGACCCGATAATAGCTTCAACTGTAGCAGGTTCAACTGCTTGTTCAACTGCGTTTCTGTAGTACATAACTACAGCTACATGTGCTTTTTCTCCTTTAGCTTGTTCAGCTAATTCTAGGTAATTCATTTTTATTCCCCCATCTCAGTTTGAGATCATATAAGTCATAGTGGTGATGCCAACCCAGATTGGTGCTGAAGTTGGAAGTATAACTGTTAGAGGTATTTGGACTAGGCTTAAACAAAAGCCAAGGAACAGACTCATGACTGAAGCTACTCCAACACCTGCTAAGAGTGTTTTTAATTTTTGAGTTTTAATTTTCATTTTGTTTTCCTCCGTTTCGGTTTTTCTATAAAACTGGAAAGTATAGGTAATATATAAATGTTTCGGTAAATATAGAAAACTCGAAGGGTAACATTTATATAGAAAACTCGATTTATAAGGATTATGCCAATTCCACCGCATGTTTCACATGAAATTGTACACAAAGCTTTAGCTTCAGATATCAGGAGAAGGATTATTCTGGTTTTGGCTAAAAAACCAAAGTATCTTTCTGAGATTGCTGAAGAAATAGGAAAGAAGCCGCAGACAATTGATTTTCATCTGAATTTATTGGCAGAAATTGGTTTGGTGGTGAGCAATTGGATTGAAGGCAAGAAGTATTATTCTTTGAAGGATAAGAAAATAATTGAATTTATAACTGAGAAGAGAGCTGTTCCTCCTGGTTTTCATCCCAAGCCGCCTCATGAAATAGTTATTGATGCTTGGAAGGATTTGTCAAAGAGATTGAGTAAGATTGAAAAGCAACTTGATGAGATTAAAGAAAAAATAAAATGAATAAAAAGTGGCTGATATTGTTTTGTTTGCTGTTTTTGGCAGCTTGTTCTGTGGAAAATCAATTAGACATACCTTATCATCGGCAAGAAGGACCTTCATGTGTCCAGTCGCAGATGGTAATGGCGATTAAATATTTTTATCCTGACAGTACAATCACTCAGGCTGAATTAGACCAAAAGACTGGACGCGGGCCTAACCAATGGACTTGGTTTTCACAAGCAATGCCGGTTTTAATTGAAGAAGGTCTGGATGCTTATTATTATTCTTTATCACCTTATGAAGAACTGGATGAAATCAGTGTTATGGAAATTTACGGTCCTGAAGACGGCGAATTGATTAAATCAGTAACTAATTGGGAGGCTTTGGAAAATTCAATTGAATATTTGAGAAATAATCCAGAGAGATTTGAAGCCCGTAAATTAGAATGGAGTGAAGTGGAAGATGCTTTTTCTAAAGGCTATGTAATGTTAATGATCATTGATTATAATGTTCTGATGGGTCATCCAGAGAAGCCGTATGCTGGTCATGGTGTGACAATAACTAAGATTGATTCAAAAAATGTTGTTTTCCATAATTCTGCTTTGGGACCAAATCAAGCTGCTTTGAAAGAAGATTTTATAGAAGCCTGGGATGCGCCGGGTACAGATAATGATGCGATTGTGATTAAAGGAAAGCTTACCTAATTCTGATAGTCTCTAAATTCTTTGGAGCTTGGGTTTCGATGCGGTACATCTTGTGTAAAGAACTAGCTAAATCAAGGCATTTCATGCTTTCACCGTGCTGGACTATAACACGTTTTGGCCGGGGGTTGCATTGGCCGATGAAATTCATTAATTCTCTTCTATCAGCGTGGCCAGTGACAACAATCCGGCTGACTTCTAAGTTGATTTTGAAAACAGACGGCCTGCCTTCGATCTTGAACATGATTTCCTTTTCACCGTTAAGGATTCTTCTTCCTAAGGAGCCTTCACCCTGGTAACATGAAAAAATCAAAGCGTTTTTCTTGCCTTCACATAAACTTTTTAAGTATTCAACTGAAGGGCCGCCAACAAGCATACCTGAAGTGGCTAAGATAAGGCAAGGACCTTCATCTTCGAGAATCTTTTTTCTTTCTTTCTGACTGCCGACTTTAAGGAAATTGTCAGACATAAAAGGATTGGTATCTTTGTGGAAAATTAATTTTCTGAGATTTCTGTTTAAAAATTCTGGATAAGCAGTATGGATAGCAGTGATATCCCAAACCATACCATCAACATAAACTGGAATTTTAGGGAGTTGGCCTTCGCGAATCAATCTTTCAATAATGACCATGACTTCCTGGGCTCGACCTGACCCAAGAACAGGCATAAGAACTTTGCCGCCTCTTTCAATTGTTTTGGTGACTAGTTCAACAATGCTTTTGTCTGATTCAGCTGGTGAAGCAGAAAAATCTTCTTTGCCGCCATAAGTTGATTCAATAATGGCTGTTTCTAATCTTGGGAAAGAAGTTTCAGCGCCTTCTAACAAGTTAGTTCTTAATAATTTCATGTCTCCGCTGTAGAGCAAGTTGTGGAGACCATTGCCAATGTTAAGGTGGACCATGGAGCTGCCTAAAATATGGCCGGCATTATATAAAGTCAGGCGGACATCTGGTGTAATATCAGTGACAGCTTCCCATTCGACTGGAATGGTGTGGAGAACCATCTGCTTGATGTCTTCTGAAGTGTAGATTGGCTCCTGACCTTCGCTTCTTTGGATTTTAACAGTGTCTAATTGGAGCAGGGACATAACATCTCTGGTCGGTAAAGTGCAGTAAACTGGTCCTCGGTAACCATATTTGAAAAGATATGGAACAAGTCCGCTGTGGTCGATATGTGAGTGAGTAACAATAACAGCATCCAAATCATTGATATTAAATTCAGGGCTTTCCAGAAAGGGGTACATGTCTGAACCCTGACCAGCAACGTCAATGCCGCAGTCTAAAAGGATGCGGCTTTCTGGTGTTTGGAGGAATAAAGCACTGCGGCCAACCTGTCTTCCGCCGCCTAAGAAACTTAATCTGATCCATTCACTTTTTTTCTCTCTAATCCAGCCGTCGTAAATCCGGTGGCCGACTTTGTTGAGGAATTTTCTCCGGTAATCAGAATTTTCATAAAGGACTGAGCGGATGCTTTCGATCAACTTGCTTCTGATGGGAGGCATTCTTTTAATCAAAGGAACCCACATGGTTTCTTTTCTGATTTCTCTGAGAATAGAGCCCTGCTTGCCAATGGCCAAGCCTGGTTTGTCAACATGAATAATGACCATTGACCTTTGGGAATCGAAAATAACATCCTGGATACCAGCTTCTTTTGGAATTAATTTTTTAATTTTCTTTTTAGCTTCTTCCATATCCAGATTAATGGCTGGGTCTGGTCTGAGTTCAATCCTTTTTTTGAATTCATCAACTGCTGCTTTAATGATGCCTCCATTGTCTAGGAAAAACTCTTTGTCCTTGGTATAGAGAACAATATTAGCAGCTTCAAAACCGGCATCACTAATCTTGTCTTTAGGTACTTTCTTTAAGATTTCTTTTAAAATATCTGCCATATTATAATTTAAGAAAAGGGTTTATTTTCTTGGCTGAAATTCCTGCTTGAGTTCGTCTTCAACAACCCTCTTGACTCCTTTTTCAGTTACAGTAACAATATCAACTCCATTGCCAGTGGCAGCATCTCTTTGGAGAGCAGTATAGATTGATTTTTTTCCTAATTTGATGCCTTCTTCTATGGGCATGTCTGGCTGCCAATGGGTTTCCAAGACACCGTAAGCAATGATGCTGCCTGAACCACTGGAAACATAATCTTTGACTAAAGTGACGCTGCCATCTGGGAACAAGTCGTATAGATGGGTGCCAGCTCTGTCATGGCCTCCTAATAGGAAGTGGGCAATGGCTGGAATCATGCTCATCTGCCTGATGCCGTTGTATAAAATTCCACCTAGTAAGTTAGCTATCTCTTTGGTTGAAATCTTTCTTTCTGAGCGGATTGATTTCAAAGAAATTTCGGCTTTGATTAATTTGATCATTAATTGTGCGTCAGAAACAGTTCCGGCAATAGTGACAGCACTGTTATCATCAATCTGATGAACTTTTTCTGCTTTTTTATCTACAATCAAAGTTCCAGCAGTGGCTCTTTTGTCAGCTGCCAAAACAATTCCATCTTTACAGACAATACCTACAGTTGTTGTACCTTTCTTAACATCCATTTTTTAACACCCTCTTGATAAGAAACTCACTTTAAGTTGAAAATATTGATTTTATTTATAAAGGTTGCGGTTTAAATCACATGATTATGCTTGCTGACGTTTAATCTATTGCGGTCTCGCCAAGGTGAAGACTCCTCCCAGAATTTAAACCAGACTAGTTTGTGGGGGGAAGTTTGGAGGGCGTAGTCAAGACCTTCTTTGCTTTCATAATCAACATGACTGCCGCCAGAAGGGATGGCACTTTCAACATATATCTCATCCATGGTTTCCATCATCTCAATGATTTCCATGTCACCTTTTCTTTCTTCGACTTGTTCTGGTTTTTCTGAGGTTTCTTCTGTATTTTGTGCTGGTTCTTTTTTCTGGCCCATATGCTCCCATAATTTAGAATAATCAACCTTGAGGCCTAAGTGTTCCTGACCGTATTGATGTTCATAAGCACCGTCTGTGCCGATGGGTTTGTTTTCACTACCATATTCAGTAGGTGTTATTTCTATGACTGTGTCTTTGTTGTCATACTGTCCGGAAATAGCTTGGTCAATCTCTTTTTTATTATCCTTTACTTTAGTATCAATCGACCCCTCTTTTACTAATTGCATGAAAAAATTAGAAATATGTTTTTGTATTTAATTTTTTTGTTACTACTAAATATACTTTAAAAATTCTTCCTCCTTTATTTTAGCAAGTTTTAAGACGCCTTTTAAAGTTCCAATCTTAAGTTCCTTGTGCATTGGAACAACAGTACCTATTTTTCCATTAGGAGTTGCTTTTGATATTCTAACATGACTTCCACTTCGTCCACTAATTTGAAAGTTTAACTTGTTACAAAGAATTTTAACAACTTTTTCTCCAGAAATTTTCCTAAGCTTTGGCACTTACAGCCACCTCAAATGTAGTCATTAGAGGTTTTTTAACTTTCAAACTTTTTGAGGGGAACTCTTCTAAGTATAATTCGGTGGCTTCTTTAAGATTGGCTATAGCTTTCTCTATTGTTTCTCCTTGACTGGCTGTGCCAACTTCAGGACATTCAGCAATATACATATCTTCTTCCTGATGTAAAACAGCTGTAAAAACGGTCATTTTCATTTCACCTAATTATATGTAGATTTGCTTGTTTATAAATTTTGCCTAAGACTTAGTGGATCTGTTCAGCAAATGGACTCCAGATCATGACATATTCTTTAGTTATTGTTGAAGTGTCATAATTATTGTATTTGTTGACGAATTGTTTTCTAAATCTGTCAATAATCTTTTTGAGTTCCTTATGATCTTCTACATGCATCTCAACCAAAATATCATATTTTCCCAGTAGTTCCATGGCAAAAAGACATTTATTGGTGTTATTGAAAAATTGAATGACTTGTTTTCTGACTGTCGGGTCTTTTAAGGAGATGTTAATCTGGAAAAAACTAAGACCTAATTTTTCAAAATTTGGGGAAGTGACATAAGCAAAAATAATCTTGTCTTTTTCTAATTTTTTTAGTCTGTATTTGACAACTTTGTGGTCAACGTTGATTTTTTTGGCAATATCAATTAAAGACATTCTAGCATTAGTAGAAATTATATCCAAGATTTTTTTGTTTGTTTTGTCTAATTTATAATTTCCTAGTTCAAAAGGATAATACCAGTCCTTTTTTTCCTTGCCTTCGTAAAGGAAACGCTCATTTAATCGATGGGTTGAAAGAAAAGTCACTAAATCTTTTTCCTGAATGTATTCTCCGTAAAGTTTCATAAAATTGTCCTGAAATTTAATCATATCTAAAGTGCTTTTAACCATGACTAAAATCATACAGTCATAAGGTCCTTCAACACTAGCTAAATAAGCAATATGTAGTTGTTTGCTGACATAATCAAATAATTCCTTTTCTTTTTCAGGTGTGATATTTTTGAATTTGATATAAAATTTGATATAATGCCATCCTACTTTAGAAGTGTTGAAAACAGTGTAGAAGCCTTTGAGATACTTGTTTTGAATTAATCTGTTGATCCTGAAATTGATTGTTTCTTTGCTTTTTTTGAGTTTTTTAGCTAATTGGGATGCTGTTATACGGGCATTTAAGTCCAGTTGATACATGATTTTCTTGTCTAATAAGTCCATTTATTAAATAAAGTATTATTTATTTATATATTTTTCGTATTTTGGTTAAGATTTTGATAGATACTTTAATATATTTACTAATTCACTACTTATCCATGAAGACATTTTATGAAACACTAATGGGAAGGAGAACAGTCAGGCGATTTGACAGAGGCAAAACTATTCCAGACAAATCTTTAGAAAGAATCCTCAAAGCAGCTAGTTTTGCACCAACTGCCTGTAACTTGCAGCCGATAGACTATTTAGTTGTTGAATCAAAAGAGGCCAGGGAAAAACTCTATCCTCACTTAAAATTATTTAGCTCTAAAAATCCCTCACTTTATATTATCGCTTTAGTCAATGAGGAATTAATTGAGAAATCGTATCAGGAAGTCAATTTTCCAAAAGGAATACTGAGAGATGCGTATTATATCAGCCTGGGCTGCGCTGTCTCAAATCTAGTTAATCAAGCTTATGCTGAAGGAATTGCTTCTTGTATTATCGGAGGAATAGACAGCAACGCGATCAAAAAAGATTTTGATATTGATCCAAAATATTCAATTCCCTTGGTAATCGCCTTGGGTTATTCCGAGGGCTATAAGGTTAAACCAATGCTAGTGGCAAAAGATGCTTGTACCAAACCTTATAGAAACCAAGAAGGGACTGTGATTGTTCCAAAGAAAAAATTGGAAATCAAGAGAAAATAAAAGCAATTAATTTATAAACCAAAATGTTTTTTTCTTGCTTATGTCCAATAAAAAACAGTCTTTGGGGATTGAAGCTGATAAGGAAAAAGATACTCATGAATGGTATACTGAGTTAATCACTAAAGGAAATTTAATTGAATATACTGATGTTTCTGGGGCTTATATTTTAAAACCAAAGGCGCAGTATATGTGGGATGCAATCAGAGACTATATTGATGCTTTGATTAAGAAGAGAGGTGTCAGGAATGCTTCTTTTCCATTGTTGATTCCTGAAAATTTATTGCTGAAGGAAAAGGAACATATTGAAGGTTTTTCTCCTGAAGTGGCTTGGGTGACTCAGGTTGGTGATACTAAATTAGCTGAGAGATTAGCGATCAGGCCAACTTCTGAAACAATCATGTATCCGGCTTATGCCAAATGGATCAGGTCTCATAATGACCTGCCATTGAAAATCAACCAGTGGTGTTCTGTTGTTCGCTGGGAATTCAAACATCCAATGCCTTTTTTACGTTCCCGGGAGTTTCATTGGCAGGAAGGGCACACTGCTTTTGCAACTAAAAAAGAAGCTGAAGATGAGGCCAAGGATATATTATTGAATGTCTATAAAAAAACTTATGAGGATTTACTGGCAATTCCATGTTTGGTTGGCCGAAAAAGTGATTCAGAAAAATTTGCTGGGGCTGATTATTCTTTGTCATGTGAAATCTATCTGCCGATTGGCAAGGCAATCCAAGGATCCACTTCACATCACCTGGGCCAGAATTTTTCCAAGGTTTTTGATATTAAGTTTGTGGATGAAAACCAAAAGAAACAATTTGTCTATCAAAATTCCTGGGGTTTTACTACCAGGTCGATAGGTGTTTTAGTAATGATGCATTCTGATTCAAAAGGCCTGGTGATTCCGCCAAAGATTGCAGAGAACAAAGTGGTGATTATTCCGATTTGGAGGAAAGGCGAGAATAAAGAATTAATTGCTTATGGCGAGAAGGTCAAAAGGGAATTAAGCAAGTTTGACCCGTTCTTAGATTTAAGAAAACAATATTCTGTGGGCTGGAAATTTAATGAAGCTGAGTTAAATGGGGTTCCTGTTCGGGTGGAGATTGGCCAGAGGGAATTAGCAGCCAATGAAGTGACGGTAATGCGAAGGGATACTTTGGAAAAGCAAACATTGAAAATCAGTGCGTTGAAAGAACAAGTTGGTTTGTTATTAGACCAGATGCAGGAAGATATGCTGGCCAAGGCCAGGAAGTTAATGGAAGAAAATATTGTTGAAGAGAATGATTTGAAGAAAATAATTAAATTAGTTGGTGAAGGCAAGATGGTCAAAACTGTTTTTGACGGCAAAGGCGACGATTTGATTAAGGAGAAGACTGGCGGCAAGGCTTTGGTAATACCTTTTGATGAAGA
>JAGLXL010000010.1 GCA_023132895.1 Nanobdellota archaeon | reverse complement strand
TTAGATTTTCAAACTCATGATCTTAGTCACACCATGCTCGTCCATCGAGACCCCATAAAGATTATCAGCTTCCGCAATCACGCCGTCATTATGGCTGATAATTAAATACTGGGCCTTGTCAGCATATTGCCGGATTAACTTAGCTAATTTCTCAGAATTGTGTTTGTCCAAAGCAGCATCAACCTCGTCTAAAATATAGAAAGAGTGCGGCTCATGCTCTTGGAGTGCAAAAATAAAGGCTAAAGCAGTCATGGTCTTTTCTCCGCCAGAAAGAGATTTAATATCCAAGTACCTCTGGCCAGATAATCTTACTCTGATACTAATGCCTTCTTCAAACGGCTGCTGAGGATTTTCAATTTCCAAATAAGCATTGCCTTTCCGACTCAAAGTCTGGAAAAACTTCTGGAAGTGATCATTCACGTCTTTAAATTTCACCATGAACTGTTCCTTTTTCTTGCCCTCTATTTCATTCATTAACTCCTCAACTTTTTTCTTTTCAGTAATTAAAATTTCTTTTTTCTCAAACAATTTATTATACTCTCTGGCCACTTCTTCATAAATCTCCAAAGCCTTCATATTGACTGCTGTCATGGTCGCCATCATTCTTTCAAACTTATTGATTTCATTTTTCAAATCTTCTTCACTTTTCCCTCTTAAAATCTTGGCTTCTTTGTAATTTTCATATTCTTTCTGCAGGCCAGATAATTTAGCATTGACTTCTGCTCTTCTCAAAGAAACTTTATTGGAATCAATTTCAATTCTTCTGCTTTGGTCTCTGAGACTGTCAATTCTGTTTTCTCTGCCTTGGATCTCTGTCTGCACCTTGTCTCTCTTGCCAAATAAACCTTTGTAAGCAGTATGGAATTTAGCCAAAGTCTTGTCCATTTCTTTTAATTCTTTTTCTTTGGCCTTAATTAATGATTGCAGCTGTTTGACTTCTTCTTTAAAGGCTGCTTCTTCTTTGTCATGTTGTTTAATGATTTCATGAGTTCTGCTTTTCTCTGGTGAAAATAATTTAATTTGCCCGTTGATTTGAGTAACTTTATTATTCAAATCACCGGCTTCGTCCCTGACCTTTTGCCTGCTTTCTTCAAAAGCACTTAGCTCCGCCACTAAATTTGGATCTCTTAGTTCAGAAACCTCATTTCTTAAATCTTGTTTCTTAATCTTTAAATTAGCTAATTCTTTGTTGACCCCTGAAATCTTGTCGCTAATGCCATTGATCTTTTTGTTAACTTCACCCCAACCTTTTTTCAAATCTTCTTTTTTGCTCTTGCTTGCTTCTAAATCACTGTCATCTAAATGCAGGCTCCTTTCTAATTTAATCACTTCCCCTTCTAAATTATGTTTTTCTGATCTTAAACTTTGGATTTTCTTTTCATTCTCATCTCTTCTGTTTTCCCAAACTCTTACTTCACTGCTCATTTTCATGATTTCCTTGTCTAAGCCGCCAAGATTATCAACTACATCCTTTTCAACAAAAGAACCAGCTCTCTTGCTTCTGAAGCCTCCTCTCATCACACCACTCTGGTCAGCTAAATCACCGTCTAATGAAACCATTCTAGCTCTGCCAATGCCAATCTGCCTGGCCGTCTCAATATCATCCACCACTAAAGTCTCGCCAAAAACATAAGAAAAAGCCTTTTGATATTTTTTATCATAATCAATTAAATCAATTGCTAAATTATGAACTCCTTTTTCCTTGACTAAATCTTTATTTTTAATTTCCGAAGCTTTGATTTTATTCAAAGGAATAAATGTTACCACACCAAACTTCTTTTCTTTCAAATACTTGATGCAGTCAGCTGCTACTTTATCAGTCTCTACAATCACACTATTAATCCTTGGCCCAGCTGCTACTTCTAAAGCCATTGAATACTTGCTTTGTACTTTTCCTAATTGGGCTACTGTGCCGTAAATACCTCCCACCGACTTCTTTCTTTCCAAAATCTTCTTCAAAGCTAAATCACCAGAAACTCTTTCCACTACATGGATATTCCTGGCTTTTAATTTTGCCTGCTCTTCCTGCCTTTCAACTAATTTCTTCCTGGCCTGGGCAATTCTAGCTGCCATTGAACTGTCTTCTTCTAATAATTTGTTTAATTCCAAAGTCGCTTTCTTAAATTTCTCTTTTTTATTTTTCAAATCTCCAATCTGCTGCTGATGCTCTTTCTCAACTTCCTTGACTTTTTTGACTTGCTGGTCAATATTCTCAATTTGGATTTCTAATCTGTCTTTTTCTCTCAACAAATCCTGCTGTTCTAATCTGATTTTTTGGATTTCTTCTTGTTTCTTTTCAATTGTTTTGTCAGTTTCATCAATGGCCCTTTCGATATCTGCCTGCTCTTCAACTTTATTTTTTTTCTTAAAAATTTCAATCTTCTTTTCAATTTCTTCTAATTCCTTTTCCTTGACTTGTTTTCTTTCCAAAACTTCTTGTTTTTCTTTTTCAAACTCTTTGATTTGGTCAACATTTTCAGAAACATCTTCTAACAATTGGTCTTTTTTCTTTTTGATTTTGGCAATCTCATCTTTGACTGTGTTTAATCTGACTTTTCTTTTTTCTAGTTCAACTCTCACATCAGTTGACTGTTTGTTTAATTCAACCTGTTCCTTTTCACCTTTTTCTTCAATTTCCTTGTTGATATCAGATAAACTTGTTTTTTTATCGCCAATATCTTTTCTAAAATCTAAAATATTGCCTTCAATTCTTTTTAATTTGTTTTCAGAATCTTTAATTTGGGAATTTAATCTTTCACTTTCTTTTGTTTGTCTTCTGATTTGTATGTCCAAGTAAGTTGCTTTATTGGAATTGATTTTGTCTTTCAAATCCTTGAATCTCAAGGCATGGTCCCTGTCTTTTTTCAATTCTCTCAAATGCTGCTTTCTCTCTGACATGACAATATCAGCGTCATTTAACTTTTTCCCAACCTTGTCTAATTCCAAAATTGCTTTGTGCTTCTTTTCTTCATAAACACCAATACCTGAAATCTGCTCTAGAACTTTTCTTCTTTCTAAAGAACTCATTTCACAGAAACGGACAATATCACCTTGCAAAATAATATTAAAACCGTTTGGGTCAATCCTGGCTCTTGCTAAAACATCTAAAACCTCGTTCCTTGTCCTGGTTTTGTTGTTAATCTTGTATTTACTCTGGCCTGATTTTTTAATAATCCTAGAAACTTTAATTTCTTCTTCATCAAAAGGAAAAACCTTGTTTTTATTATCAAAGAAGATATGGACTTCTCCTTGCTTGGCTGGCTTGGCCTTTTTGCCGCCATTATAGATCATATTGACGCTCTTTTCAGCCCTTAAACTCTTACTCCCCAATCTACCTAAAACAAAGCATATTGCATCAAGAACATTGCTTTTTCCAGAACCATTTGGGCCTAAAACACAGTTAAACTTGTCACCCAATAGAATTTCTGTCTTTGTCGCAAAACTCTTGAAGCCACTGATATGTATCTTATTTATTTTAGTCATGCAATCCCTCTAATTGTGTTTATGCTGAGAAAATTTGAAAGAAAAATTTTCAAATTTTCTGGCATGTTAGTAATTAAATTATTGTCTATTTTAGCTTTAATTACAAACAATTTGAAATTTGCTTTATTTAAAAAACTTTCGTTCTTGGTTTTTCTTTGGCAATATTCCAAAGCAGTTTAAAATATTTGCGATATCCTTCAGCTAATTGTTTGCTTTTAATTACAACAATGGTCAGTGGCTCCCAGATATGAATAGCCACATAATCCCCAAAGGTCATGATTGGATTTGGATTAAAATATTTGTCATCAATGTAACGATAGTGGGTATTAGGAGCAATAGATTTGGGATAAACAAATTTGGTTTTATCACTAACAATAGCATACTCATGGAGTTTTTTTTCTTTCATTTGTTTAAAAAATCTTCTCATCATTGGCTTATCAAGCTGCTCGTATTTTATTTCTTCAAAACCAATAACATGGTTTGTTTTTTTGGTTCTGAGATACAGGTTAAGAAGAGCTTTATGGCCTTCTTTCCCTCCATAAACTTCAATACTTAATTCTTCTTTCTTATACTCGTAAAGTTTGTTCAATTCAGACATGATTTGATTAAGGTGATCTTCTTTTTCCTTAAGAAAATCCATCAACCGGCTCGGATGAGCAACCTTATAGATTTTGACTCCTTCTTTTGTGCTATGGCTGACCAAACCTTTTTCCAACAGATGGTCAAGAAAGTCATAAATTGTAGTTCTATGCTGGCCAGTTTTTTTAGTAATCACACCCACTGGACTCGGACCTAATTTAAGCAAGGCCAGATACACTTTAGCCTCACCTTCTGATAAGCCCAATTCTGACAATACTGCTGGAATGTCCATTTTAACCTAAAAATAGCTTTATTTTATTTAAAGTTGTCGGAAAAACGACAACAAACATTTAAATAAGACCTATTAGTAATCACTATTAAATAACGAACACGGTGATAAAAATGAAAGAAACATTAGGAATCGAATTTATATGCACTGGAAACGGTGGAAGGAGTCCAATGGCTCACACTATTGGTGTGGATCATGTTCAAGAACAGGGTCTTGGAAAAAGGGTTCAAATTTATTCTAGCGGAACTGGTGCAGAAGCAACTGAAAAAGATCTGTTTTCATTTCCAACAAACTTTTTACTAGCTCCAATTGAAACCGCTCTTCAAAATGGAGTTTACCAAGGAAAAGCCGTTCAGATAGCTCAAGAAGTGTTAGCAGATCAGAAAGCTACTACTCAAGCTATAGAAAGTGGAGACATGAATATGATGGGCAAGGTAAAGTACTGCATCCAATATCTCAGCGCAGATGAAGTAGCTAAAAGAAATGTAGCTTTGTTAGAAATTGGTTTAGTGCCAGTTGGCCATTTTCATCAACAAACCACAGTTAGGGAAGGTGTCGACTTAATACTCCCTATGAAACAAAGTAACGCAGATCAAGTTAAGGAAATTTATGGGGGAAGTGGAAGAAGCCCAATAGTTGTCCCAATCTGCGAATACGTTGGTTTAGAAGGAGCTATTTCAGATCCATTTGGCGGACCCATGGAAATTTGGAGAGAAACAAGGGATAAAATAGCTGAAGTAGTTGTTAAATCCATTGATAAAGCAGTTGGGGAATATCGGTGAAAAAAATAAACCCAGAAGATTATTCTTTTATGTGGAAAGTGGATAACTTTCCATATTTTTCAGTTTCTTATTGGCTTCATGGAATTTATCGGCAATTTGATTTTATTGTAACCAATAAAAAAAGGGCCCACAAGTTTTATGTTTCTAAAAAAGACCGAGAAAGATTATCAGAGCAAGGATTAAAATTAATTGAAGAAGGAATGGATGATTTCAAGAATAGATTACAATTATTAATTGATGAGGCAAAAAAATTATTTCCAGAGATTGAAAAACGGGATTTAGCAAAAAGAAATAATTTGGTTTTGGCAAAAGAATTTGAAGAATTTATTCTTTTTGCTCAAAAATTATGGGAGTTCTTCTTTTATACAGAATATTTTATGCATGACAAGGTTCAAGAAAAAGCTGAAAAATTAGGAATTGATACCAACGACTATTTGACTAGTTCACCCAAGGAAGTGTTAATTTCAAAAGAGTTTTATGAAAGATGCCAATTGACAAAAGATCCCACAGAAAAGGCTCTGTTAAATCACCTAGAAAAATACAGTTTTATTTTTTATAATAGGGGCGGCAAAACACTGACCTTAGAAAGATTAAAACAAGAAATTAGGAAAATTGAAAACCCAGATGATGAAATTAGGAAAATTGAAAGGAAACACCAAGAGATTATAACAAAACGAAAACACCACCCACTTACCGAAGCTATCCGGGAGACAGCTGAATTAAAATTTTTAATCCGATGTTTTATTAACAAAACGATATTTGGAGATTTTGCCTTAATTAAAAAATATCTTACTGAAATTGGTAAAAGAACTGGCATCGAGAATTTCGACGAATATCATTTTAAAGAAATTATTGATTTGTTAAATGGCCAGGAAATACAAAAGAAAAATAGAAGAACTTTTGTTCTAGGCCAATTTAATGATTGGAATGAGATTCTGGGTGGAGAAGTCTTGGAGATAATCGAATTGCTGGACGGCAAACATGATAGAACCGCCATAGTTCTTAAAGGCAACGTTGGAAGTAAAGGGCATTATATTGGGAAAGTTAAAATTATTCCTTTTGATACAAAAGTTGATTTAACTAAAAAAATAAGCGAAATGGAGAAAGGTGATGTATTAGTAACCGGATCAACCGGTCCGGAAATGATTTTAGCCTGTCATAAGGCAGGAGCAATAGTAACTGACGAAGGTGGAATCTGTTCTCATGCAGCGATTATTAGCAGAGAAATGGGTATTCCTTCAGTAATTGCAACTGAAATAGCAACCGATGTTTTAAAAGATGGGGATTTAGTAGAAGTCGATGCCCACCAAGGTATAGTCAAGAAATTAAGCTCTTAATTATTTTTTCTTCCCTTTCTTCTTCCCAAACTTCTTCTTCTTAGTTAAGCTTTCAGTATGCCTACACTTAGGATAGCCAGAACAGCCCCAGAACTTCCCATAAAAACTAGAACGCAAAATCAACTCTCCACCACATTCAGGACACTTCTTATGAACTTTCCCTTTCTCAAACTTTTCAACTACTTTTTTCTCCTCAGCTTCCAACTTCTTTGATTTACACTTCGGATTAATACACAACTCCTGAGGTCTTTTGCCCTTACGAATCACCATAATCATCGGATAATTGCAGTCCTTGCAGACCTTCTCACTATTCTGAATCAAAGCCCTCTGCGGCAAAGGATAAGTTGTTTCACATTTAGGATATCTATCGCAGGCCACGAACTGTTTCTTAGTCTTCTTGCTCCGAATTATCTTCAATGTCCCCTTACCACAAACAGGACATTCCCCAATTGTTCGAGCTTCTTGCTCAGCTTCACGAACTGCCTCTAATAATTCTTTCCCGATATCTTTTTCATGCTTCTTGAACTTATCTAAAATCTTAGTCAATACTTTCTTAGCAGTATCTAAAACATGGTTGACCCTTTCCTTGCCACTACGAATTTCTTCCATCTCATTCTCAAATTCCCGGGTTAATTTTTCATCTAAAATCTCATGGCAGTATTTTTCCAAAATAACCACTGTCTCCATGCCAAATTTAGTCACTTCAATTGCTTTGCCTTCAACATAACCTCTCTTAAACAAAGTATCAATAATCTCTGCCCGAGTTGCTTTAGTTCCAATATTTCTTTTCTCTAATTCTTTTAAAATAGAACTCTGTGTAAATCTTTTAGGCGGCTGCGTCTCTTTCTCCAACTTATCAATCTTCTTAATATCTAAAACATCTCCTTTTTTCAATGAAGGCAATTCTAATTCCTTTAATTTCATATACTTGCCGTAAAATTTCTGCCAGCCTTCTTCCAATGTCCGCCTGCCTTGAGCTTTAAAGATTTCTTTCTTAACATCTAATTTAACATCCAGTGTTTCCCGTAAAGCATCTGGCCCAAATGTTGCCATAAATCTGTGCACAATCAAATCATAGACTTTCTTTTCCCTTTCTTTTAACGAAGAAGGCACATGTCCAGTTGGATAAATTGCTGGATGGGCTGGATCTGTTTTTTTGCCATTATGCGGCTCTAATTTTTTCATGGCCAGTAACTCACCGCACAACTTATCATAAGCACCTTGCTTGCTCAAACCTTTCAAAATCTTTTCAAAACCTATCTTTGGAGTTAATTGCTGCGAAGAAGTTCTTGGATAAGAAATCAAACCAGCTAAGTATAATGATTGAGCATGAGATAAAGCTTCTTTTGGCGTCATTCCAAAATGCCTGTGTGATTCTGTCTGCAAAGTTGTCAAATCAAATGGTGGTGGCGCAGGTTTTGTGTGTTGTGTTCTCTTGACCTCAGCCACTTCAGTTTTCTTCTCACCTTTAATTTTAGTGTAAATCTTATCAGCTTCTTTTTTATCCCAAAATTTATCTTTTTCATGCCAGGCTTCAATCTTATTCTTAGTCAGCATCATTAATTGCCAATAAGGCTCGGACTTGAACTTGGCAATTTCCCTCTCACGGTCAACTAAAAACTTCAAAGCCGGGCCTTGAACACGGCCAATTGACATCACTTTGAAAGAACCAGCTGCTTTGATTGAATTGCTTAAAGCTCTTGACAAATTAATACCATAAAACCAATCTAATTTATGTCTGGTTTCACCTGCTTTAGCTTGCCCCCAATCCAAATGTTTGTTTTTGTTTTCATAAGCTTCAATTAAATCTGTTTTTGTCAAAGTAGAAAACTTCATTCTGTTTCCATCCTTAACTCCACAGGCAAATCTCAAAGCATTCCAGCCAATTACTTCACCTTCAATATCATAGTCGCAAGCCACTGTAAAATCCTTAGCTTTTTTGCTCAATATTTTCAAAGTATCAACATAAGCTTTAGAATAATCTGCATCTTTAGACATCTCAAAAGTTGGCTTCCATTCCACATCAAAAACCGGATAAGTCCAGCCTTTCTCCCCTTTCTGGGCAATTCCATAAAGATGGCCAACTGCACAGCCAACAATGATTCTGTGCTTGCCGTGATGTAATTCATAATATGGTACTTTTTTATTGGCTTTTTTCACTGGTTTATCGTCGGCAAGAGCATGAGCTACCTTATTGGCTGCCGATGGCTTTTCACAGATGATTAATTCAGTCATCCATCAAGAAACAAGTATTTGATTTAAAAAGTTTTGCTTTTTGAAGCAAAACCTAAAAAATCTCTGATTTTTCGCTGGGTTTGGGTTTTTCATAAAAAACTTAATTAAACACCTCACCAAATGATATTCTATGGATAAAATCATCAACTCTCTCAAAAACATTATTCCTTCTCATCAAGAAGACCAGATTTGCCTAGATAGCAAGTGCGTGCCCATTAAAAAAGAAAATTTCCAGGAAATCCAACCAGAAGAAAACAAGCTCATCGCCTTTATTGATGGCGGCCAAGCCCAACTCTTAGCAGCACCTAATTTTTCCCTTGATATCGTTCGTATTTACGTTGTCATCTACAAAAACAAAGAGAAGATAAAAAAACTCCAAAAACAATTCTATATCTTAACCAAAACAAATGAACACTTAGAATTCTCAGTAGAAATCTTTGGAGACCAAATCATCAATCCCAAAGACCTCACTTTAAGTTCTTTAGATCCAACTTTAAAACAAGGCACTCAAAGAGCTTCCATCAACACCATTGCCAACATTGCCAGGAGATTTTCTGAACTTGCTGTTTGCCAGGAAATAGCACCAAATGTTGATTTCGTCATTTTGGATGGAAACTTAGAAACTACCACCACCAATGAAAACAAATATCTCAAACTTCCAAATAATGTCTGCGCCTTAACCAAAACTTCAACACTCTACTCAAAAAAAGGCAATAGTGTCGCAGGAATTCTCAATGAAATCTCACCAGAAACAACCTGGCTCTATCAAGTAGACAAAAAAAACTATTTCACCAAACTCCATCCAAAAAGCAATTATGTTTTTCATTTCCAGGGCAATCCACAAGCCCTCAACAGTTTAATCCAATACTCTAATGACCCGGTTTTCCCTGGTTACCCTTATGGTTTAATCTACGCCGACCGCTTTGCCAGAATTACAAACCAAGAAAAAGAATTCCTCAGAACACAACTCATAACAAAACTCGGCAAAGACTTTGAAAAATTAAAGAAATACATCAATGCTTTAAACGCTCATGATATTTTAGATAATATAAGTTAAAATGGTAGAAGAAAAACAAGAATATACCTTGTATTGGGAGGATGTTGGCGAGCGTGTCATCTACGCTGAACTCGATGATCATGCTTGGAAATTGCCAGAAAAAGTATTTAAGTACAAAAAACAAAATTCATTCTATATTTATCACGATGGAAAATTAGCTGCTTTTTATTCAAAAAATGACTCAATAAAAGAAGCAGAGTTGGGATACAACTTTTACCGTAATAAAAAAAATTATCTCCATATAATTAATTTAAAACAAAAAATTTTCAATAACGTTCAAGAACAGATTGAATTATTAAATAAACTTAAACCAGAAGAATTGACTGATAAACAACTTAAAGAAATAATTCTCCAAATTCTAAATCTCTATCACGAAGCCTTGAGTCATCATTATTTAACGCAGCCACAATTTTTTGAAAAATTTAAAGAAGAAGAATACGAAACTTATAAAGAACAATTTGAGCAAATAGCTAAAGCACGATTTGATTATACAAGAATCGCTTGGACTAAAGCTATGGAATTAGCTAAAGTTTTTTTACAAGAATACGCAAAAAGGAAAGGTCTCTCTTTGAAAGAAGTTGAGAATTTGCGCTATAAAGAACTTCAAGAAGATTACTATGACACGAATGAATTAATTGAGCGTGAAAAAAAATTTGTTTTGATTTCCCATAATCATGATATAAAACTTATTACGGGTGATACAGTTAATGAATATATAAAAAGATATGAAAATTATTCAAATATTTACTCGTTAAAGGGAACCATTGGCAACAAAGGCAAAGCGCAAGGTTTGGCTTTTGTTGTTAAAAATGAAAATTTAGATTTACAAAACCTGCCCAAGGGCATGAAAAAAGGTATGGTTTTAATTGTCCAAAATGCCTGGCCAGAATTTGCACCTTATTATAAACTTGCTGCTGCCATTGTTACTAATGAAGGAGGCATAACCTCCCATGGTGTTGTGGTTGCCAGGGAATTTGGAGTCCCTTGTCTTGTAGCAACTAAGATCGCCACAAAAATTTTCAGAAATGGTGACTTAGTCAAAGTTGACGCTGAAAAAGGAATTGTCAAAAAACTCTAAAATGATAGAAAAGTACGGCCTCAAAAAGGAAGACTGGCATTATTATGGTCAGTGGGAACAACCTGCGCTGTCAGCAGATTTCTGGCTAAGGCCTTTTGGATCTTGGAAGAAATTAGGTTTGCCTGATGTTAAAAAAGGGATTATGGACATTAATGGTTATTTTTTTGTTTATAAAAAAGATATGACCATTGTTAAAAATTTTTTAAGAGATATTTGCGAAAGAAAGGATGAGAAATTTCTTGAAAATTTTAAGAAAGTTTGTCTGGAAATATTAAACAAGTATAAAAAAATAGAAGCAGAAATTGAAAAGACCGAAAAAAATAAGGAAGAACTATTTAATCTTCTAGTTAATTATGGCAGAGAAATAATGGCTCCTTGGTATGCTACTGTTCTTTTATCTGACTTCATGGAAGACATCATCAAGGACTGGGCAATCAAAAACAATCAAGATTTAACCAAAGCTGTTGAAATGATCCCCATTAAGGAAACTATCATGCTCAAGCAGAACAAGGACATTCTAAAAATCAAAAAAAAGATTGAGGAAAAAGGCTTATCTAAAGAAGAAATTAAAAATGATGAGGGGATTTGGAAAGAAATCCAAGAGCACCTCAAAGAATATGAATGGGTTGGCACACACCATTTCTGGGGGGAACCATACAATCTCAATAAGTTTTTTGATGATATGTCAAATCTAAATGAAAAAAAGGAAGTTAAAATAGAAATACCAGACTCCTTTAAATTTATAGCAGAAATATCTTCTGAGCTTGGTTTTCTAAGACAGTATACTGCAGAGATATTTGATATCTTAGTTTACAAAGCCAAACCACTTTTAGAATCCATAGCCAAGGATTTTGAAATAAGTTATAGGGAATTAACCTATATGCATCCAAGCGAGGTTCAGGAACATTGCAAAAATAAAACCAAGCCGAATAAAGACGAAATATCAAAGAGAAAGGGATTCTGCTTTTTTATATTAGGAGACAGATTTGAATTTATTTATAATCAAAAGGAAGTGGAAGAAATCTTCAATACCTTTTATGAAAAACCAAATATCAACATTACAGAATTTAAAGGCACTGTCGCCTCAAAAGGTTATGCCCAAGGTCATGCCAAGATTTTTTTAGTCCCCAAAGATGTCTCAAAAATGAAAGAAGGGGATGTTTTAGTCACCACCATGACTACACCAGATTTTGTTCCTTTAATGAAAAAAGCCTGTGCCATAGTAACTGACGTTGGTGGACTATTAAGCCATGCCGCCATTGTTTCTAGAGAACTAGGAGTACCTTGTGTTATAGGAACAAATATAGGGACTAAAGTTCTCAAAGACGGTGATTTAATAGAAGTCGACGCAGAAAAAGGAATTGTCAAGAAAATACATCAATGCTTTAAACGCTCATGATATTTTAGATAATATTTCTTAGTAATGTTTTTTAATTTTTTATTTCAAAAAGAAATTTGAGTTTTAATGTATTCCACCCTATTTTCCAATTCTGAAGCCACATATTCAAAAGGGTTTTTTGAACTGCTAAGAACATATCCTGTTGCCATGCTTGTAGCCAAGAAACCAAATGTCCCTGCTATCATTGCAGCGACTCTAAGTGCAATTTCTGGGTCCTTTCTATTTATTGCAAAAAGAAAAGCAAATCCGGTGGGTACCATTGTGACTGCCGGCACAGCTATTGAAGCATTTCTTATTCTTTTTCTTAAATTAGGAATAACATAAATATCTCCCCTATATTTGTAAACAACTCCTGCTTTTACAGAATCAACAATTTCTATTCTCTCGTCTTTCTCCACTCTTGTGTTTAGAGAATCCATTACACCTTTTTGTTCTGGAAAATCAATAAGTTCAAGAAGGTGATTATATTCTGCTATTTGATCCTGGCTCCAATAATCTTCTAATCTGTGTGACTGAATTCTTTTTCTTTGTTCTTTATCAGCTTGGATTTTTCTCAGTTCAGGACTAAAGAATTGGGCTTGTTTAGTTAGTTCTGGTAAAATTGTTTGGTATTGTTTTCTGGATGTCTCTAGTTTTTCTTTATTTTCTAAGCATCGGCATTTATACTGGCTTAGTATTTCATATTGCTTGACGAATTGGTATAAATTCATTTGCTACTTTGATAAAGCAAACGTTAGGTATAATAATCTTCTTCACCCACCAAAGGGGTAAAGTTTAAATAAAAGTAAGTCTCCTTCCCTCACATGAATAAAATCTTAGGAGAAATCGGCTTAACAAAAACAGAGATTAAGATATACTTAACTTTGTTAAAACTAGGCCAATCTACCACTACCAATATCATTAAAAAAGCAGGGATTCACGCTTCTAAGGTTTATGAATTTCTGGATAGATTAATCCAAAAAGGCTTAGTTAGTTATGTTATTAAAGCTAACAAAAAGTATTTCCAAGCAACTGAGCCAGAAGCTTTAATTGAATTTATTAAAGAAAAAAGGAGGAAATTGGATGGGCAAGAAAAGGAAATTAAGGGCTTGCTTCCCGAATTAGCTGAATTACAAAAAGAAGCCAAAAAAGAAAGAGTCGAGGCTAATATTTATGAAGGGTTAAAAGGAATCAAATCAGTTTATGAAAAAATTCTCAAAACATTAAAACCAGGACAAAGACAATACATTATTGGAGCTCCAAGAATCGCTAATGAAAAAGTCGAAGGTTTTCTTTTAGACTGGCACAAAAGAAGAATCAAAAAAGGAATTAAATGCAAATACATCTATGATGCCAATGTCAAAGACTATGGTAAAATAAGAGAAAAGATGAAATTCACCGAAGTAAAATATCTTCCTCCAAAAATGATTTCTCCAGTCTGGATAGAAATATTTGAAGATCATATAGCCACGGGCTATATCTCAAAAGAAACGACCATGTTTTTTCTAATCAAAAATAAAGAAATAGCCAAAACTTATTTAGATTATTTCAGTTTGATGTGGAAAATAGCTAAAAAATAAATCTAACAAAATGGTAGACCTCACCGGAGAAGTAGCAGAAGAAGCCCAGGAAGCTTTAAATGATTTGCATCATGGCATTGATATTGGTCAAAAAATAGTCACTGCCACCCATAGTCTTGAAAATAAACTCCTTTCCTTAGATTTAGTTTTCACTCACATCAGTTTTAATTATGATCAAAATATTATTGATTTCTTTTGGGAAATGCAAGAAATAATAGAAGAACTTGTTGCTTTTCTAGAAAGTGAAGAAAGAAAAGAACTGCACATTGTTGCCGAAGAAAAAGCTGCTTTAAAATTAGGAAAAAAATGGGTTCTTAAACATAGAGAAGTTGTAGAAGAAGAAATCAAAAAAGAAATCTTGGTCGAAAAAGAAATCATTCAAAAAATTCACGAAGTCTTTACAAAAATCAAAACTTTAATCGAAAAAAAACAAATTTTTACCCAACACCACGAAAAAGCAGCTGAAGTCAAACATATTTTAGAAAAACTCTTTCATTTCTTCTCAACCTATGAACAAATTTTTAAAAAATTAATAAAAGAATTAGAAAATTAATGTTTATTCGGCCTTTTAATCACAAAATAATAAATAATTGCACCGATTATTCCTAACAAAGCAATCAGGATTATCCAAATCACTTTGTCATTATCATTTTTAAACTTTCTTTTGACAGCATCAATCAACATCAAGAACCAAAGTACAATTCCAAGAATCATCAAACTAAATACTATTATCCCAAAAAATAAAAAAATAAATACCTCCATCATGTTCCTTCCCTCCAAGAAGAGCTATAAGCTTTCTGTTCAGCCGTCATAGAATCAATTTTTATACCCATAGCTTCTAACTGCAACTTTGCAATTTCATCATCCTTTTCCTTTGGCAAAACATAAACTTTTGGTTCTAATTGCCCTTTGTTTTTAACCAAAAATTCGCAGGCAAAAGATTGGTTTATGAATGACATTGCCATTATTGAAGATGGATGGCCCTCACCGGCTGCGAGGTTAATAAGCCTCCCAGCACCTAGAATAAAAACTTTCTTGCCATCAAAAGAATACTCATCCATAAAAGGTCTTATCTGGCGAACCTGAGCAATTCTCTTCAGTTCTTTTAAATTAATCTCTGCATCAAAATGACCAGAATTTGCTAAGATAGCCCTATCTTTCATTTCCTTAATATGGTGGATATCAATGACATTCTTGTTTCCGGTTATTGTAACAAAAACATCACCAATTTTCACTGCTTCTACCATAGGCATAACTCTAAAACCATCCATAGTGGCTTGTAAAGCCCTAAATGCATCGACCTCTGTCACAATAACATTTGCATCCATACCTTTTGCTCTTTTGGCTAATCCTTTTCCACAATCACCATAGCCACAGACAACAAAATTCTGTCCTGCTAATAAAATGTTAGTCGCCCTCAGAATACCATCAATTGTACTTTGGCCTGTTCCTTTAACATTATCCATCAAATGTTTGGTTGCTGATTCATTTACTGCCACTATTGGATATTTTAAAGCATTATCTTTTTCCATGGCTCTTAATCTAATTACCCCAGTCGTTGTCTCCTCACAACCACCTATAATTCCCGGAATCAGATCTGGATGTTTAAGATGAATCTCAGAAACCAAATCACAACCATCATCAATTGTAATATGTGGTTTGAAATTTATAACTTTGTTTAAGAACCTATAATAGTCTTCGTTAGTCTCCCCTTTGTAAGCATAGACTTTAATGCCTTGCTTAGCCAGTGCTGCAGCTACATCATCCTGTGTACTTAACGGATTACAAGAACAAGAAGCTACATCTGCCCCTGCAGCAATTAGTGTTTTTATCAGCACTGCAGTTTCCTTTGTTATGTGCAGGCATGAACCGATTCGTATCCCTTGCAATGGCTTCTCAGCAGCAAATCTCTCCTTGACTTTCAGCAAAGCATCCATCTGAGACTCTGCCCATTCAATGTTTCTTTCTCCTTGCTCTGCTAAACTTAAGTCCTTGACCGCATAATCTTCAGTTTCTTGCATAGAAATATCAATTTTTGATTCGGTTTATATAATTTTTCTTTTAAAAGAAAGATTTATATATCAATACTTACTATCAAGTAGTAAAATGTCAAAAGAATTTGATATGGAGTTAGCAGAGTTATGGGAAGCTTGTTCAGATAAACTTAGAAATAAGATTGTTTTAGTTAACAGATTAGAAGAATTATTAGTAGCCCACGGCATCACCGAAAAAAGTACGATTTTAGATGTGGCTGGTGGCTTTGGTTTTCCTTCAATTGATCTAGCCAGAAGAGGTTATCAAATTGTTTATAGTGATGGTAGTCCAGGAATGTTGCAAAAAGCCATACAGAATGCTGATTCAGTCCAAGGAATCGGTCCTCTGTTCTCTTTCCAAAGCATAGGATACTCCTTTGTACCTTGGCAGAAGTACGCTGAATTTTATGGTTCTGATGTTTGGGATGCTTTAATCTGCATGGGTAATTCCTTGCCTTACGCTGCCTCTTGGGGCCAGGAAAATCCTGATTTAAAAAAATCAAGAGAACTTATCAAAGAAACCTTAAATCAATTCCACAGGATGCTTACGAAAAATGGTATTTTATATGTTGACAAACAGCCAGAAGCACAGGATCAAGCTGTTGAAGAAGTCGGTGAGGTTGAAGTCGACGGCAAAAAACTTTTCATGACTTGTTCCTTCGACAATGATAAAGTAAACAGAATCAGAAACTTGACCTTTATCACCAGAGATTTAAAAACCGGCCAAGAAAAACAATATCCTTCTCATGGCTATCTCTTACTGGAAGATGAACTAATTCCTCTTTTACATGAAGTTGGTTTCAAAGATGTCCAAAAACATGTCTTAGAAGGAGAGATTTACGAAGGTTTTATTGCTAAGAAATAATTCTAAGAAAATTTTATATAAAAGATAAACTATTAATCATCAATGCTAGAATTTACCCGCGTGCTGACTAAAAATCAAATTAAAGTTCTTGATGCTCTCGATAAATTAAACAGTCACCAAGGCGACCGTTGCTTCTCCCGTAGGTCAGGCAAAAATCTTCCCCGTAAAATCCAATATCTTAATACAATGAGTCAATATTATCAAAAACAGGACTATCCAAGGGTCTCTTATCAAAAAGCTACCCTGGCCTTGCAAAATCTTGAAAGATTTTTAAAAGATAAAACCAGTCTCAAACCCTTAATTAATTCTATCGAAGATTTTCTTGAAGCTATTGGACGGGAAAGAGAGTGTCAAGATGATTTAAACTCACTTGTTGGAATCTTTGAAAGCATTCAACGACATCAACCCCAATTAAATCAAAAAAAACTCCAGGAAAAAATAAAAACCCTTCTCAAACCACATTATTGGAACTTTGAATACCATCATCAAATTCCAAGTTCTAAAGTTGAAGGAGTAGTAAAAAATCTTTATGGAATTATCTCAGTCGATGGAGATGAACACCGTTACCATGATATTTTTATTCCAGAACATGTCTTTGAAAAGATCGTCAGACCAGCTTTAGATGACTCTTCACACCAAATCAATATCAAAGTAGAAGATAATCTTGCTCTTGATATTTTTAATTATATTTACGCCCGAACCCTTGAACTTTCAAAGAAATATGGCAACTACAAAAGATTTAGATTTACCAGGCCAGAAATCTGCCGTGAAATAAATATTAAAATGCCTAAACGTCATAAATTTAATGACATAATGAAACCTCTTGAAGGTATCCTTGGTCGTATTCAAGATCAAGAAAGTTTTTATCCTGGCACCAAAAAATCTTCCGGCTCTAAATACTGTCTTTATTACCAACAATCGTCCTGGTTCCTGCCTTTAAAACACCAAAGAATCATTGAAGCAGAAAAACATTAATAAACTAAAAAAATTTACTTCTTAATATGAACTTCAAACAATTCATCAAAAAAGAGCGTCAGTTATGGCATGATCGGTTCTTTCCCGGCATCTTAGCTGCCCTTGCCATTGCTATCCTTGCTTTCTTTTTTGAATTTAGTGGTCATGACATTGTTCTTTTAACTTCAATTGCTGCCTCTATCGCTATTATCACTCACAAACATCCGCATAAGTTAGTCATCCTCGGCACCACTTATTACTCTTATTTCCTGGCTATCGTCATTGGTTTTATTTTGTTTTTTATTAAACAAAAGTTTATTATCAGCTTACCAATCTTAATTTTTATTGGTGTCCTTGGCTCTCTGCTGATTATCTATGCTCTGAATTTTTTCCACCCTCCTGCTATTGGCATCACCGTCGGGATTATCATCTATGGAAAAAGCATTTTTAACTTATTTATTATCCTTGCTTTAACACTTCTCCTTTTCTTTTTATTGAAAATTCTCATGTATTTTTATTACAATCATTTAGATATCAGAAAATTCAAGCAGGAATTTAAGTTTGTTTAGCTTCTCCCCAAACATGTTCAAACTCTTCTAAAAACTTAGCAGCCAATTCAACATCTTCAATAATTAAAATATTCTCATCATTCCTGGTATCGGCATTTTTAGAAGGATTAAAACTGCCAGTAATCACAGTTTTCTCATCGATTATGAAAACCTTGTGGTGCATTGTATAAGAATTCCCATCCTTGCGAACATCAGCACCTTGATAATCCAAAACATTAAATTTACTGTATTCACTGCCTGTCCCTCTGTTCTCAAAAACACCAGCAACCAAAACATCTTCATCATTTTTAATAAGTAAAACATTGCCAATCCCAGCATGAGTAAAAGAAAAAACCATAAAATAAATAGATTCCTCAGCCTTCCTTAATTCCTCTTTAACTTCATCACCGCAATCATCGCGCGGACAAAAATAATTTTCAACTCGAACATCACTCAAATCAATCTTAGAACTGGCTACTTCTGCTCTCTCTAAATTCCAAAGACTTTCAAAAGCCTTTTCATAATTATTAGCAATAACAGAAGACTCAATTAACAACATGTTATTGTTATTTTTCTCAGCACCGTTCACAGTTGGATTGAATGAACCAGTAAAAACTTTAGCCCCATCAACAATGCAAAACTTATTGTGCATCAGGCCAGTCCCAGAATCAACCAAAACAAAATCAGCAGAAAACTCATCTTCATTATCTTCGTCAATAATCACTTTCACATCAATAGAATTGCTTTTTTCAACCAAAAGAGAAGTCAATTTCGGCAGATCAACATCATAAAAAGCACAATATATAGTATCAGTCGCATCTGATAAAAACTCAACTAACTTATCTTCACAACCATCCCGCGGACAAAAATAAACTTCAACAGAACCAGTATCTTTGACGACTGTATTCACAATCGGCTCAATCTCAGAAACAAACTTGCCAACCATCTCTAACTCAGAACAACCAATTAAGAAAATAACTAAAAACAACAACCATCTCATTATAGCCCTCCAATAATCAACTTTTCTTCATTATCATACAGATTTTTTGGTAATTGATAAATAAGATTAACTATCACAGGGATATTTCCTTTGAAATTTCTCAACAGATTCTCTTCAATACCTTCCATTGCCTCTTGAGTAAAATCTACCTCTCCACTTTTTGTTTTCAGTTTAGATTCAACCAATTCATCAGCACACAACAATTCAATCGGATCATTAAAACTGTATTTACTTCTATCCACTTCCCGTGTTTTAACTCCAACCTTTAACAATACAGAATCTCCATCATCAGTTCTTGATTTTCTATGGACGCAAATCAATTCAAGAAGATATGGACGCAGTTGATCAGAAAAAATTTCATATTCAGCAGCCAACCTATAAGACAATTGACTCGCAAAACTCCCCCCTATATAAGTTTCAATAAAGCTTCCATCATCTTGTTTCTCAAGACTAACTAAAGGTCCTCCAGAATGGTATAATTGTACTGTTTTAAACAATGCAAGGTCTAAATTTTCATGTTCACCAGATTCAATATGCTCGCAATCAAGACTTTCATACCAAGGTGTAGGATCTACTTGTATCCATTTTTTAGTATCAGGATCAAAAACCTCAACATAAACATGATTAGATGAACCAAAATTACCAGTATATTTATACTTTACTTCAAAACCCTGACTCATAAAATCTATTCCGAGTTGCCAAGCAGCTCTGCCGCAATCCCAAGAATCTACAAATACATCATGGGAAACAAAAAGCCCACTTGTCTCTCTATCTCCTCCAATAAAAAGGTTCTCTTGCATAAAACCATTTCTCAAACCAAAACCTTCTTTGGAAATTTTATCAACATACCATTCAAGTGTAGCTCCTATTGCAGGATCCATTCATAATTACCCCCATCATAATAATCACTAGAACTCTTTTTTTGGGTTTATAGTTCCTATTTAATATATAAATTTATCCCAAAACCCTTTCAACCTCTTTCACATTCTTCAGCAGATTAAAACGAACTTCAGCGTGTTTCAAAGAAATCTTCTTTAAGAAATCCTTAATCACCTTATCCTTATCACTAACTTTAAACTCCAAACCCTTAAGCTTAGCAAAACGCAAAGCCTCTTCATCAGTTATTGATTGTAAAATCCTAACAACCTTCTCATCCTTATCAATCTTAAAATCCTTGCCAAAAAACCCACTCAAAAAACCTGCATCAACATCATCCATGGTCAATTCCAAAACAATTTTATCACCCTTCTCATTAACAATCTCCAAAGGAACATTAACCCGACCCATAAAATAACCAGCCAAAGAACCAACCACTAAGACCCGCTCTCCCTTGACAAATGCCTTGCTTAAAGACTTCTTCACCCTTTTCTCAATCAACGTAACAAAACACCCATTACAAACAAATCTGCCTAAATGCTTAAAAACTTTCAAATTCCCGCACAAATTACATTTCTCAACCATACTACTACTCCGAAATACTCAAAACCACGAAAAATTTATATATTAGTACTACTCACGAATAGATACGTCTATCACCTCTTTTTCCCGCCGGACTGCTTTCGGGTGGTTCGGGGGGTTTATAATCATGAATTGCACCAGCCATATTTTTAAAATCCTGCAATTTAGGATACCAGAATTGCAGCGCAATTCTCTGTATCATTTTTTCTTGAGAGTTAAAAAATAAAGCAATAAAACAACACAAACTCCAGCCACACCTCCAAAAATAAAAATCCAAAACCCTGGATGCACTGAAACCCCTTCAAACTCTGACTCTTCTTCAAAATACATGTCTAAATTGCTTAATTCCAAAGCATATTCTGAATAAACCAAAGCAATACCAGGCTCATCCCGCAGTGAACTGGCATATTGATAATATGAATAACCTAAAATTGGAAAAGCTCCCTTGGATATTGTCCGGGCCAAACTTCTCTCCACTGCTCCCAACTTAGTATCCAGCAACTCACCAATTTTATCTTCTTCGACTCCCAAAGAACTCAAGATGGCATTTGCTTCTGCCTTTGTCTGGCTGGCCTTTATCAGACAATATTTATAATCTCCACTTCTATAAATCTCTTCTTCTTTTTCAATATCTTTGCTCAAGTCAATCAAGTCGCCAAAAATAAATAAACTTACATATTGATGTCTTTCCCGGGCTTCTTGAATTTTCTGCAGACATGACATCTCTAAAGCAGCTTCATCTAATTTAAATTCCTTGCCCGACATCCTGAAAAACTGGGCCCAGGACATCGCACTAAAAAGCCTTTCCTCAGCAAAAGCCAGATAATAAGTATTATTCTGCTGCCAAAATTTCTCTAAATTTTCAAAACCTTCATTTATTCTCTCCGTCACTACCCCATAAGTCTGCAGGTCAGTAATTGTCTTTAATTCCTTCCTCTGGATCTCTTCTTGATATTTTTCTAACTTTCTTTTAACTCTTACCGCCTCTTGCTCCAGCTCATCATCACTTAAATCATCCTTTTCATAAAGATGCGCCCTTAACTGCACATTAACTCCAAAACAAAAAGAAGCTGCTGAATAATAATTCCCTGAATCCAAAGCCTTCTCAGCTTTAATGGTTTTATTTTTCAGCCTTAACTCTTCTGCCAAATCTTCAACCTTAAAATCCCCCAACTCTGCCCGCAGCTTCTCAGAACGATTGCACAACAATGTCCCTAATTCCTTCATAATTCTCAGGTATTCTTCATTTACTTCAATTGAATAATCATCCTCCCTCAGCTTTTGGCCGGTAAAATAAAACATCAACTCATTCAAATCAGTTGCCTCTAAAACCAGAACTCCTTTTTCCTTGCCGTATTTTTTCAAATCAATTGTCTCATTGTCCTTTCTCAATTCTTTTGTCCCTTGCGGGATTAAAATAGTATTCAAACCTTCACCAACACCTGCTTCAATTTTTTCCATCAAACCGCCCACTGGCCCCACTATACCCCCAGAATTAATTGTTCCTGTAATCGACATCGCCTCTTCAATATCCAAACCACTAACTACAGCAGTGGTCAAAACCGCTATTGCAGCACCAGCTGAAGGACCACCAACAATGCTTGATGTTGACTTGATTGTATAAATAAAATCAAATTCATCACAGTCCAAATCAAAATAATTGCAGGCTATCTCTTTAGCAAAACGAGTAGAAATCTGGGTATCCATCTTGGTCAATGGATAGGTCTCTAAAAAAATCCTGCCTGTTCCAGGTCTTGTTTCTAAATACAAATCAGCAGTACTGCCAGTATAATTCCCATCAACCCCTTTGACTGCCAGTAATTTCATCTGCCCTTGTCCAGCTAAAACAACCGGCATTATTAATAGAAACAACAACAACCACACAATCTTGCTCATTCTTGTAAATAAAAAACAATGATTAATAAAGATTTTCATACCAAAAAACAAATAAACCCCAAAATAATCCCTTTTAACAATGAAAGTATATGAAAAAGAATGGGTCGACAAAATCAAAAAAGACTTCTTTAGCTTCAAAAAGAAAAAACAGTTCGACAAAAGAGATGAAGGCAAATTATTAGCTGAATTAACCGGCCTTTTAGGATGGTTCAATCTTGATCCCAGCAAACAATTAAAAACCTTAATTGAAGAATTCTTTATTTTTGCCGAAAAAAAGAAGTGGGAAATCACTGGTCAGAGAATTGCCTTTGAACACATGAAAAAGCATCACCAAATCAAATAATTTTTAATCTTTCTAACTCTTTAAACCGATACTTAACTTTCCTGCCGCTTTCCAAAACTCCGACTATATCCTTAGCCATGCTTTTGATTTTGACCTTCTCTCCTTTAATCACAATAACATCGCCAACTTTAAAACTAGGCTTTCGATACAACACCGTCACCCGGTATACTTCCTTGCCAGTCTGCCGGGAAACAGAAAAAAGCTTAGCCGTTACTTTAACTACACCACCAAACTTACTTCTTAACTTCTTTCCAACTTGCTGGGCAAACTTCTGGTCAGCTAAATAAAAATCATAGCCATTGGTTACTTTCTCAACCTTGGCCACCCCCATCTCTTTGCTCTCAATTGCTTCATCAACCAACCTCAAAACCTTTTTATCTGGATTCCTCAATTGCAAAATCGCTTCAAAATATAACGGGTGTTTAGCCAGCTCTTTTCTGACTTTCTTTTTCTTCTTTTTTTCCTTGAGATACTCATGTTCATAGCATTCTTTACATAAAGATTCATCATAAACATTCTTCTTCCCGCACTTGACACAAAAATCCATAAGTTAAGTTATTTTTTTAATGTTTATAAAGTTAATTTAAAAAAATGCTATTTAGCTAATTTCCACATAAATTCAAATTGATTTTTATATGCTTTTGCTGCTTCTTTATTTTTAATTAAAACCACAACTAATGGTTCTATAAACCACATAAAAACTGCTACTTTATTTCCATAGACTAAAGTGGTTGCTGGCCCTAAAAATTCTTTAGGGATTGCTTTAAATATAGAAAATTTTGATCGAAGAACCTCTCCTCCTTTGGGATATAGCTGCCTAGCTTTGATTTTCTTTTCTTCTCTTGCCTTCAAATATCTTCTCGTAAATTCAGGCAAGAAAATATTTGCCCTATCAGTTGCACCAAAACCTACAAAATCTTTTCCTTCTCTGAGTATATCACTTAGAACAGTCTTAATACCTTCTTTTCCTTCATATACTTCAATAAGGGGTTTAGGTTTATATGATCTATAAATTTTATTTAAACTAGGAAGAATTTCTTGTAAGGTTTTTCCTTTTTCTTCAAGATAATCTTTTAATTTTTCGGGTGGCGCAATTCTGTAGTAAGTCTTATTATTCTTAATAATATGACTTACTAATCCCTTCTTAATAAGACCTTTAAGAGAGTCATAAATATTAGTTCTGTCTTCTTTTGTCTGCTCAGCTATTTTACCCGCTTTAGCTTCTTCTAGCTTTAATAGTGCTAAATAAGCTCGAGCTTCTCTTTTGGTCAATCCTAAGGCAACTAATTTATCAGCGTCCATAATAACAAAGAATAATGCTGTTTATTTAAATTTTGTGTATTTTTATACAACAAAAATTTATATAGAACCGTCCAAACGGAGAAATTAGAATGGAATTAATAAAAACTGTTTACGATATAAAACAGCTAGGACTAAATTGGGAAGAACAGGCAACTGGACTAGTTAAATTATTAGAAAAAGAAGGTTTAAAGATTGTTTGTGTATTAGAAAGGAGTAAAAAAGAAGATTATCCTGTTAGGGATATAGCCTTCAGCTTAGGACATAGTCACCCAATTTTGGCTGAAATAGATGAGTGGTATTGTCTTGAAATTGAGGAACGAGAAGAAGGAAAAGTGGTAAAACTAGCGGTAAACGAACTTACAACAGTAGTTGATTTTATGCTCCAACCAATAACTGTAAGGCTTACAGAAGAAGATAAAGCAATGAGAGAAAAAATTCGTCAAATCGCAGGAGATTACAATCCAATCTGAACGTCCTTGGTACAGTAAGTAGTAAACTCTCTTTCTGTCAAAATAAACAAAACTTTTAAAAATATACCTCCTTAAATAAGCTTAATGGACAAAAATCAAATCAAAGTATACCTTAAAAAAACCTGGGATTTTATTTGGCATTCCAATTCCATCTGGTCTTGGATAGTTAATATTATCCTTGCTTTCATCTTAATCAAATTCATTGTCTATCCTTTATTAGGACTCATCCTTGCCACCTCTCATCCAATTGTTGCTGTGGTCAGTGAAAGCATGGAGCACCAAGGTGGTTTTGATCAGTGGTGGTCAACCCAAGATCAATGGTATCAAAACATGGGCATCAGTGAACAAGAATTCAAAACCTTTCCTTACCAAAACGGTTTTAACAAAGGCGACATCATGGTTCTTTACGGCAAAAACCCAGGTAAAATAAAGATAGGAGACATTCTTGTTTTCAGTTCAAGACAACCCAATCCCATTATCCACCGGGTTGTTAAAAAATGGTCAATTGACAATGAATATCATTTCCAAACCAAAGGTGACCATAACAAAAATTCCATCAGTAATTATGTCACCAACTCAGGCACAACCATTAGTCAGGATTTTGCTGGTGCCATTGAAATCCTTGATGAAACAGACATCACTGAAGATGAAATTATTGGTGTTGGTGTCATCAAGATTCCTTTGCTTGGCTGGATCAAAGTCCTTTTCACTGATTACATCGCCAACCCCATTGTCAATCTTTTCAGGAGGTAAAAATGTTTTGTCCAAAATGCGGCTCCATCCTTAGTCCGATTCAAAAAAAAGGTAAGAAAGTTATTGGCTGTTCTTGCGGTTATGTAGCTGAAAAAACA
>JAGLXL010000001.1 GCA_023132895.1 Nanobdellota archaeon | reverse complement strand
TGGATATAACCCTTTATTTTACATAAGGGCATTATTTTTTTAGGTCTTTTGGAATTACCTATCTTAACATGAAGAAGTTCATAATCATGGAAAGCAACTTTAGATAATATATAAGCTGCGAGCATACCTTTTGCGCGGTCCCATGTGAAACTGGTTGAGAATGGTGCAGGACCATTTCTATTTAATAAATTTTGATTAAACACTGTTTCATCTACACTTTCTGCTTTAGAAGGATGCGGATTATACCTTAAGAAAAACCTATCCATGTCCCTTAGTTCTCTACTACCATTCTTACTTACATACGATAAAATATTACTATGATACGGAGCGCAGCTTAGGCCAGTTTTATATGTGAGCTTCTCTTCTGAAGCATGTTGCAGAATTGAAAGTTCTTCGCCTAGTGAGATCTGGCGTTCTTCTCCTTCTTGAGCAAGAGATTCAAGAGTCTTACAAGATGATATTGTCAAGCCAGTAGCTATTAAAGCAGCGGCTTTAAGAAACGATCTTGTGCTTATGCTTGGACCAAGGTCAAATTCTGGCCCCTTTAGCGCTCTCCTTAAACTATTAACTACGCTTTCCAGTCTTTTTTTAGCTGTCATTATAGCTTAATAAAACAGACCAATATTTAAAGGTTTTGGTTCTGTTACCCCTTTACAGTTACAAATGGATTTTTTCCCTTGGGATTTTAGCCACTGAAACCCTCAAATTCTGCCTCTAGAAGCATTATAATGTCAACTTATAAATTTCCTAAATACCCTGCTAAATCCCACCTTCATCATAACCCTTCAGAATTCTTCAATAAAACAAAACAAATCCAAAAACAACCACCGCCAAAATAACCAGATTGCTAAAAATAATCGCTTTGACACCACCATGCTTGTCTTCAAACATCTTATGAAAAAGAGCCATAAATAAGACATACAGGTTTATTGCCAGAATAACGCCTACCATTGACATATTTTCTGGTATATTACACAAGTTTTTTAAATTTTCTGTTCTAAAATAGGCTGGGATGGTTAAATCTACAAAAGATATTAAGGTACCTGTAAAAATAGTCGATCAAGTCATTGGTCAGGATGAAGCAGTCGAGATTATCAAAAAAGCTGCTCTCCAAAGAAGACACGTTTTTTTGATTGGTGAACCAGGCACTGGTAAGTCTATGTTAGGACTGGCCCTGGCAGAATTACTGCCCAAAGAAAAACTCAAAGACATCCTCTCATTGCCCAATCCTCATGACGAAAACAAGCCTTTAATTCGTACTATAGCTGCCGGCAAAGGCCGGGAATATGTCCGGAAAAATCAATTAAGTTCTTCAAAAATGTTCAAAAACCAGAACTTTTTCATTTTTTTAATTGCTATTATAGCTATGATTGCTCCGTGGTGGGTTCGTTATCATTATCAATCAGATATTATGTTTGCTGCTTTCTTTTTAGGAGCCATGATGTTCTTGGTCGGCTTTGTTGTTTTCATGAACATCAATCAAAAAATGTCTCCGCAGAAAAATCAAACACCCAAAGTCATTGTTGATAATTTTAATCAGAAGAATGCGCCTTTTTTTGATGCTACTGGCTCTCATGCCGGTGCTTTGCTCGGCGATGTTTTGCACGATCCTTTCCAGTCAGGCGGCTTAGGCACACCAGCTAACCAAAGAGTTGTCGCTGGTATGATGCACAAAGCCAACAAAGGTGTTCTTTTTGTAGATGAAATTGCTACTTTAGATCCTCGAACACAGCAGGAATTACTTTCAGCTTTGCAGGAAAGAAAATTCCCCATCACCGGCCAATCTGAACGTTCTGCTGGTGCCATGGTTAGAACAGAACCAGTTCCATGTGATTTTGTTATGATTGCTGCTGGTAATGTCGAAACCATTAAACACGTGCATCCTGCTTTAAGATCAAGAATTAGGGGTTATGGTTATGAAGTTCATATGAATGAAACCATGAAAGATACTCCTAAAAACCAGGAGAAAATTGCCACTTTCATTGCCCAGGAAATTAAAAACGACAAAAAGATTCCTCATTTTTCACAGGAAGCTATCAATGCTATTATCGAAGAAGCTCGAAGAAGAGCTAACAGAAAGGACCACCTCACTTTGCATCTCAGAGGACTTGGCGGCATGGTCAGAGCAGCTGGTGACTTAGCTCTCGAAGAAAAATCAAAACTTGTCAAAAAAATCCACATAGGAAAAGCCAAGAAACTAGCTCGTCCATTAGAACAGCAGATTGCTGATAAATATATTGAACGCAAGAAAGAATACGAAGTCATCATCACCACTGGCAAAAGAGTTGGCCGCGTCAATGGCTTAGCAGTTATTGGTGGCGGCACAGCTTTCTCAGGCATTATTTTGCCAATTGAAGCAGAAGTCACACCAGGCGGCAAGCAAAAACAATTTATTGCTACTGGTCGTTTAGGAGAAATTGCTAAAGAAGCTGTTAAAAATGTCTCTGCTATTATTATGAAACATTTTGGCGAAGATATTAAAGAAAAATATGATGTTTATGTTCAATTTTTACAGACTTACGAAGGAGTAGAAGGTGATTCAGCTTCTATTGCTGTAGCCACTGCCATCATCTCTGCTCTCAAAAACGTTCCCATCAAACAAGACACTGCTATGACTGGTTCTCTTTCTGTCCGAGGAGATGTTTTGCCAGTTGGTGGAGTTTCTTCAAAAGTCGAAGCTGCTATTGAAGCTGGAATCAAATGTGTTATTGTTCCTCATGCCAACATGCAGGACATTGTCATTGACAAAAACAAAATCAAGAAAATCCAGATTATATCAGTCGAAACCATTGAACAAGTCTTGAAAGAAGCTTTAGATTGGAAAGGCAAAGAAAAGATTTTGAAGAATTTGATGAAGTAAAAATTATATATCTCTTATTCTTTTAACCTCATTATGACAAACATCTTTATCATCCATGGCACTTTCGGACATCCAAAAGAAAACTGGTTTCCTTGGTTGAAATCTGAATTAGAAAAATTAGGCCATCAGGTTTTTGTTCCGAAGTTTACAACACCAAAAAATCAAACTCTAAATAATTGGTTAAAAATATTCGAAGAGTACCAGAACCAAATTGAAAATTCAATTGTAATTGGTCATAGTTTAGGTGTCGCTTTTCTACTAAACATTTTAGAGACTAAATCTGTACAAGCTGCATTTTTTGTTGCAGGAGTCAGTAGCCCCTTGGATAATGAGTTTGATGAAAACATGAAAACTTTTTCTCATCGTCAATTTGATTGGAATAAAATAAAAAATAATTGTCAGAAGTTTTATGTTTTTCATTCAGACAATGATCCTTATATCCCTTTGGAAAAAGCAGAAGAGTTGGCAAAAAACCTTGGTGTTGATTTAATTATAGTCAAGAACGCAGGTCACTTTAACGAACTAGCCGGCTACATCAAGTTTGATTTACTTCTTGAGAAAATAAAACAACTCACTTCCAGTCAACCTTAACTTCATTACAAGAATGATAAGCCATTTTTGAAAATCTTTAAAATCCACCGAAATGTTTATACACAAAAATCTTTGATTTTTGTATAAACGTTCAAAAATCCCTCGGATTTTTAGAAACATTTATAAGTAAGTTTATCTTACAATAAGAAAGTAAGGAGGTAAAAACAAAATGGTTGTCGAAACTGTTAAAATGTCATCAAAAGGTCAAATCGTAATTCCTTTAGATATCAGGGAAGAGATTCACGCTAGTGAAGGCACTCTTTTTGCTGTGGTTAGTAGCAGAGATACTTTAGTTTTAAAGAAAATTGCCACGCCAAACAAAGAGGAACTCATCAAAGAGTTATCTTCTATTGCTAAAAAAGCAAAACAAAAGCTGCAAAAGAAAGGCATTACTGAAAAAGATTTACAGGCTAAATAAGGATGAATATCACCTTTGACACAAATGCCTTGCTATCTGCCACTTTATGGGATGGTAGCGTAGCTCAGAAATTATTATTTGACTTAATAAAACAAGACATTAATATTTATTCAACCCCAACAATACTCAACGAATATCAAAGAATTCTAAAAAGAGATTTTGATTTTTCTGATGAAGACATTTCTGAAATCATGCAAAAAGTGTTGTCTTTTGTCACATTGATCATTCCAAAAATAAAAGTTGATCTCGTCAAGGATGATCCGACTGACAACTCAATTCTGGAGTGTGCTTTAGAATCAAAGTCAAAATATATAATTACTTATGACAAACATTTGTTAAACTTAAAAGAACATAAAGGAATAAGAATAATCAAGCCTGAAGAAGCAAGGGCAATATTTTGAAAACTATTTTTTTTATTTCCAATTAACCTTAACTTCATCAGTTCGCCAGTAAGGTTTGATTTTAGTGTCAGAAATCTTTTGTCTTTTGCCTGCTTTGTATTCTAACAAACCTTGGTAACCTATCATGGCCCCATTGTCAATTAACAGTTTCTTTTCAGGGATGAAACACTTTGCTTTTCTTTCAGCACACATTTTCTGAGCCATTTCCTGAAACCTAGAATTGCAGGCCACGCCACCACCTAACAACAATTCTTTTTTTCCAGTGTGCGCCATGGCTCTCTCAGCAACTTCCAATAACATCGCAAAAATAGTTTCCTGGATTGAATAAGCCAAATCTTCTTTTCTAAATTTTCCTAATTTATTTTTGACAAAACTATAAAGACCGCCAAAAGAAACATCCATTCCCTTGACAACATAAGGCATTTCAATGAACTTCTTTCCTTTCAAGGCCAGTTTCTCCAACTTCGGACCGCCAGGAAAACCTAAATCCATCAACCGACCCACAGAATCTAAAAAATTACCAACACCCATATCTAAAGTTTCACCAAAAATCCGATACTTGCCGCCTTCATACGCAATCACTTGAGTATTGACACCAGAAGCATACAATAATACAGGATCTTTGGCACCAGTTAATTCACCAATTGACAGATGCGCAATGCAATGATTGACACCAACAATTTTTTTCTTAAAACGCAAAGCCAATGACCGGGCAAAAAAAGCACCAATTCTCAAAGTATGCCCCAAACCAGGACCTTGCGAAAAAGCAATCAAATCAATATCTTTCATTGATAATTTTGCTTCTTTCAAAGCCTTTTCCAAAACCTCATGACAAACTTTAGTATGATGCTCAGCCACATCATAAGGTTTGATGCCGCCTTTCTTAGTTGTAAAACTATCAATTACATTTGACAATATCTTCTTACCATCAACCACACCAACTGAAAATGTATGTGCTGTACTCTCAATTCCTAAGACTTTCATTTTAACTCTAAGAAAACCAGCACTTTATTTACTTTTTGGCTAATTCCCAAAGAAAATCAAATTGTTTCTGAAAAGCATTTGCAATATGTGGATTCTTGATTACAAACTGATATGGCTGACCAAAAAAAACACCAGTCATAAAATAATCACCAAAAACACCAAACTCTGCCTTAGCATTAAAATTCGCTAAATACCTTGACTCAGTATAAGGCAATTCAGCTCTTTCCTCACCATATTTCCGAGCACTTTCATCTAAGATCAGTTTGAACCAAATTTTCTTTTTAACTCTCCTCTTATGAAAATCCATAAAATACTCATTTAATTTAGATATTATCTCAGCAGAACTCATGCTCACACAATAAGCTTGCCCAGGCTTTAAAACCTCTAAAACCAATTCAGTTGCTGCCCGAATTCCAGTCAACCCTTCATGCAAATTAAACTCGTGCTTCAATTCATGCTCAGGCTTAATTTTCATTAATTTATTGATTTCATTCTGCAAACTAACCTCAGTTTTCTTAATCTCTTCTTTCCGAGACTTCAATAACTCTTTTAACAACTGCGGAGAGTTTGCTTTGAAATGCTTTGCTCCAGCAATTATACTATAGCTTACTAAGCCTTTCTTAACTAAAGATTCTAGATAAGGATAAACCTTAGAACTTGGAATGCCAGTTTCTTTGCAGATTTTACCAGTAGTCGAAGCTCCCCATTTAAGCAACTCTAGGTAAATACTAATTTCCTTTGAATTTAAGCCTAAATTCTCTAATATCATACTACTACTAAAGGTAGTAGAATAACTTTATATACTTTACTATCCATTTCTGTTATAACTAATAAGTAACAATTAATGAGGTAAACAAAATGCCAATCAAACAAATCCAAAAGAAAAAGCTCATCAAAAAAGCCATTGAAAGCGGAATCAAAAAAGCAATTGAACTAATCATAATTGGTTTTATTGTTGGGATCTCTATGAGATTTCTTTTTGCGACTGTCTTTGCAGTATTTTTTGCTACGATAATGGCCAAAACACTTTATTTGGTAGTTTTAGATTCATAAGGAGGAAAATAAAAATGAAAGAAAGCCTATTAACACAAGCACTAATCAAAGAAGAGGAGTTTGGCGAAGATACATTGAAAGTATTTGATGCTCAAAAATTATTAGATTTAAGAGTAGAATTTTCTAGCACTTTTGAAAGGTCTACTCTTGACAAAGAATTAATGGAATTAGGTTTAGTTAGTCCAGAAGAAGAAGCAAAGAGGGGTCTAAAATTTCGGGGATTTGAAAGAGATCCAAAACGTATTGAACAGATAAAAGAAAAGATAGAAAAACGTGTTCAATTTTATCAAAAAACACATCCTCATTACTTATATTTTTTTGACCATTCTGAGTTATATGTTTTTGGTGAGAGTAAAGATTCTTTATTAAAAGATTTACGAGAATATTTAACTACTAAATCTGAAATTTTTCGAATAGAGGAATATAGCGAAGGCAGATGCAGTTTTGATGAATTTATAGAAGATCTTTTTGATAAGGATAAAGATCATACAATTCGTATGACTAGACATAAAGGAACACAGTTTTATGCAGTGGTTTATGGTATGGAAATTAAAGACAAAGACAGAGATTTTGAAAGAATAAAAGAGTATTCTAACTCTCAGACAAAAGATCCTAAAGCTTTTGTTAAGTTTCATTTTACTCCTGATATGGATAAAGATGATAGGTATGGCACAGGTGCGAGTATTGATACTGTTTTGGATATGATGCATTTTTTTCATCAAAAAGGATATGACCCAATCTATCAAACACCACCTTCGAGAAAGCCATTTAAAATAGTATTTGCACAAGATCAAAAAGAAGAAAAACAAAAATGAAAATCACATCAAACATGAAAGAATTCGTTGAACAACAAGACGATCCAGAATGGAGAAAGAGAGTAATAGATGAATGGCTAAATTATGATTTAGAAGATACTATTCAACGTTTTGGAGAAGATTGGGAAAAAGATGAAGATCTAAAAATGGAATTAGGGTTTTATCAAAAATACCCACCTTTAGAAAAAATTTTAATTCCTTTAGAATCAGCAAAACTACAAGCAGAGTTTTATTCAAAAGAGTATGAATATGACTTTCCCTTAGATACAAAATTATCTTATATCGACAATCCCCAAATTTATATCATTCCTGAAAAAGGCCAAGGACAAGAATTATTTTCCCAGTTAGAACAAGCCATGGAAAGTGGAGAAGTCTTTGGAAAACCTCTCGAGGGTAAAAGAAAAGTATCTGATGGGGGAATACCAGGAATAGTTTTTTCAGGCCACGGAGATTTTTTGACTCTTTATCATCTTAAAATGGACAAAGACCAAAAAGGCAATTTGCTGGATTTCAGGCAAGTATTGGCTGGCGATCATCCTATAGATGTCCAACTACCACAAAAAGAAGAGGCCTTTGTTGTTTTTCCTGAAGTTGGAAGAGAAGGCAAAGACTCTTACAGATGGGAACCAAGAAGAGCTTTAATCAAGTACTTGATGGAGCATGATATTAGTTTTATCCTAACAGACAAAGGCCAAGATGCAGTTTATGCGTATCACATTATGCAGAGAGATGGATGAAAATGACAAGAAAAAAACTAGAAGAAATAGAAGTCGATGCTGTCAAAGGAATTGTCAGAAAGCTTTTAAGTTAAATTTATAAAGAAAATTAGCTTTATTCTCTAAATGGTAAGGAGTACCCCTTTTGATGGAGTATTTTTATTTTTTGATAGATTAGGAACAATAACCAACCTTATTTTGGTATTAATATTTTTGTCCTTGTCTATATTTTTTACTGTTAAAACAATAAAGAAAGATGATTTCTTTAAGTATTATTTGCCTTTGGCAATAATTTGTTGGATAATCTTCCTTTTACTTTCTTTAATAACATTTTTTATTTGGCAATAACATTTCAATTTAGAGTTAAATTTATCCAGAACCTATTTCACCCACAGTTATCATATTAAAACCAGCACTAACTCCTTCTTTTTGGTCAAGAACTTCTTTTAATTGATACAATTTTTCTTCTTTTGGTACATAGACCAACCAAAAATTTTCTAATATTTTATCAATAATTTTACCATCATGTTCATGTATGATTGATCTTATCTCTTCTGTATTTTCTGCATCAAATGAAATTGTTAATTGGTTGCAGGCAGCATCTATTTTAAATCCGTCTGCTTCCTCATAAGTGCAGACCCCTGGGAAATATTTAATTTTAAGATGGGAGTAAATAAATAAAGAAGCAACCAATATTATTAATACAACAATAATCAAAACAATAAATCTTTTCTTCATGGTTAATTAAAAAGCAAACATTGTTTAAAAATTTTCCCAAGAATTACTCACAAACCTTTCCTTCAACAGCAACCTTTATAAACCACCACCAATAATTCAACCTCAACCTGTGACTAATGAATCCCATCAGGGATGAACGAGGGGTAATGATTCTTATTACACCTTCACGGAGGAAAACAACATGGCAGATGAAAGTTCAGATAAAATATTAGAAATCGTTGAATTAGCTAGAAAAACCGGTAAAATCAAAAAAGGCTCTAACGAAGCCACCAAAGCTTTAGAAAGAGGCACAGCAAAACTTGTAGTTACAGCCTCAGACGTAAACCCCAAAGAAGTTATTATGCACTTACCATTGCTAGCCAAAGAAAAAGGCATTCCTCACAGAGAAGTGCCAAAAAAAGATGATTTAGGCGCTGCTGCTGGATTACAAGTAGGAACTGCAGCTATTGCAATACTTAGCGAAGGAGAAGCTAAAAAACAAATCGCTGAGTTGAAGTAAAAATGGAAAAAAAACATTTGAACGAAAGTGAAAAAGTTTCAAAGAAACCTTCAAACAAAAGTGAGAAGCTTCCGAAGCTTTCGAGTGGAAACGAGAAACTTCCAAAGCTTTCGAGTGAAAACGAGAAAGGCTTAGAGAAGTTGAAAACTTCTCAAAGAGAAGGTTTAGAGAATCCCAAAGATTCTCAAAAAGACTTAGGGAAGTCGAAGACTTCTCAAAGAGAAGGTTTAGGAAATCCAAAGGATTCCCAAAAAGGTTTAGAGAAACAGAATGTTTCTCAAAAACCAAAGGTTTCTTCAAGACCAGAACCAGAAATTAGATTCACCAGAGGCATTCCTGCTGAAGTCAAGGAAATTGTCGGCCGAACTGGAACTCGAGGAGAAGCTATCCAGGTCAGATGTTTTGTTACTGATGGTAGAGACAAAGGCAAGACTATCAGAAGAAATGTCAAAGGACCTATCAGGGTTGGAGACATCCTTATGCTCACTGAAACTGAAATCGAGGCCCAGAGATTAAATACTGGACGTAGAGGTTAAAGAAACACAGGAAATTAAAAATTTCCTTGTGTGTTAATAACCGGAGGTTATCAACAATGGTAAGATGTTCATTTTGTGAAAACGTCATCAAGCCAGCCACTGGCAAGATGTATGTCAAGAAGGACGGAAAAATATTGTATTTTTGCACTAACAAATGCGAAAAAAACATGCTTAAATTAAAAAGAAAACCATCTGCTCAAAGATGGACCAAAGCTGCTGCTGCAAAAAAAGGAGGTAAAAAATGAAAGAACAAACCTTAGTCCTCATAAAACCAGACGGAGTTCAACGAGGTTTAATCGGAGAACTCACCACTAGATTTGAAAAAGCCGGATTGACCATCATCGGCATGAAAATGGTCTGGATTGACAAAGCTTTTGCTAAAAAGCATTACAGCGCTCATGTCAAAAAAGCTTTTTATCCGACTTTAGAAGCCATGATTACAGAAGGACCTGTTGTCGCTATGATTCTTGAAGGTGTTCATGCTGTCGAGCAAGTCAGAAAAATGGTCGGTCCCACCGAACCCCGAAAAGCACCGCCAGGAACAATCAGAGGAGATTATGCTCATGTCAGTTATGAATACGCTGACAAAAAAGGAGTGGCTGTTAAAAATCTAATCCATGCTTCTGGCAACAAAGCCGAAGCCAAAGATGAAATTAAATTGTGGTTTAAAAAACAAGAACTGCACTCATATCAGACAGCTCATCAAAAACATACTATGTAGGAGGAAGAATTATGGCAGAAAAAATGGTTGACCGCGTTACGCGGCTGATGAAATCACCCAAAAACATTCGTAATATTGGTGTCTGTGCACACATTGATCATGGCAAGACCACCTTCTCCGATAACTTATTAGCCGGCGCTGGCATGATGTCTGAAGAATTAGCTGGTAAAGCTTTACAATTAGATTTTCATGAAGACGAACAAGCTCGAGGCATCACCATTGATGCCGCTAATGTTTCCATGGTTCACGATTACGAAGACAAGGAATTTTTAATTAATTTGATTGACACACCAGGCCACGTTGATTTTGGCGGTGACGTTACCAGAGCTATGAGAGCTGTTGATGGTGCTATTGTCTTAATTTGCGCAGTTGAAGGCTGCATGCCGCAGACAGAAACTGTCTTAAGACAAGCTTTGAAAGAGCGTGTCAGACCAGTTTTATTCATCAACAAGGTCGACCGTTTAATGAAAGAACTGCAATTAACACCCGAAGCCATACAGCAAAGATTCATCAAACAAATTGCTGAAGTTAACAAACTCATTGAAGCTATTGCTCCTGAAGAATACAAAAAAGAATGGCAGGTTAACGTGGAAAAAGGCAGTGTTGCCTTTGGTTCAGCCTTCCATAATTGGGGCATGTCCCTCCCCTATATGAAGAAAAAAGATTTGTCTTTCAAAGACATTATCAATGCCTATTCAGGTGGAGAAGAAAAATGGAAAGAGCTTAAGAAAAAAGCTCCTTTGCATGAAGTTATCTTGAACATGGTTATTGAACACAATCCCAATCCAATTGATGCTCAGAAATACAGGATTCCAAGAATCTGGCACGGCGATTTAGAATCAGAAGACGGCAAATCTCTTCTATCATGCAACCAAGACGGTCCTTTGTTTTTCGTCATCACTAAAGTTGTTGTTGATCCGCAGGCCGGAGAAATCTCTGCTGGCCGGTTATTCAGCGGCCGGATTTCAAAAGGAGACAATGTCCACTTAAACTTAGCTAAACAAGATCTCCGCGTACAGCAAATTTATATTTACAATGGCGCTAAGAAAGAGATTGTTGACAACGTACCTGCCGGAAACATCATCGGTCTTTCAGGAATGAAAGCTGGTATGCCAGGTGAAACCATCACCAACAAACCATCTGAACCTTTTGAAAAAATCTCACATTTGTTTGAACCAGTTATTACTAAATCTATTGAAGCAACTAAACCTGCTGACCTTCCAAAACTAATTGAAGTTTTGAGACAAGTTTCTAAAGAAGATCCTACCATCATCATTGAAATCAATGAAGAAACAGGCGAACACTTAATGCACGGTATGGGTGAACTGCACTTAGAAATCATTGAAAACAGAATCAAGTCAGAAAAAGGCGTTGATGTCAATACTTCACCGCCAATTGTTGTTTATCGGGAAACCATTACCAAACCTTCGCCAGAAGCCATGGGTAAATCCCCTAACAAGCACAACCATCTCTTTTTCAAAGTTGAACCAATTCCAAATGATTTGGCTCAGGCCATTAAAGAAGGTAAATTACCAATTGGCCGATTTAAGAAAAAAGACAACATCTTAACCGAAGGTTTGAGGGAATTTGGCTGGGACGCTAAAAAAGCTTCCAAAGTCAGGGACATCCACAAAGGCAACATTTTCTTAGACGGAACCAGGGGTATTGTCCATATCAATGAAATTATTGAAATGGTTTTAGATATGTTTGAAGATGTCATGAATGCCGGACCTTTGGCAAAAGAACCATGTATCAAGGTCATGGTCACTATGACTGATTGTAAACTGCATGAAGATGCAATCCACCGAGGCCCGGCTCAGTTGTATCCAGCTGTTCGTGAAGGTATCAAAGGCGCTATGATGCAGGCAACTCCTATGTTATTTGAACCATTGCAGGTTTTAAGAATCGAGGCACCTATTGAATACATGGGTGAATTGTCTAAGTTGGTCAGTTCAAAACGTGGACAGCTGATTGAAATGAATCAAGAAGGCACTTTAACTGTCATTAGAGCTAAAATGCCGGTTAATGAGCTCTTAGGCTGGTCATCTGACTTGCGTTCAGGCACTGCTGGTCGTGGAAATTCAAGTTTAATCGACCAGATGTTTGAGAAGTTACCAAACGAACTGCAGGACAAGATCAAAAACCAGATTGTCGAAAGAAAAGGAATTTCAGAAGGCGCGTTAGGAGCTTAATCACCGCAACCTTTATAAATCACTACTTAAAACATTAATCAATATTATATTTACGGAGGGGTAAATTAAAATGGCAAAAGAAAAAGTACATATTAACCTCGTCTTTATCGGACACGTAGATCACGGTAAATCAACCACTGTTGGTAGATTACTCTTTGATTCAGGTAATATTGACGAGCAGACCATGAGAAAACTTACTCAAAGAGCTGAAGAATTAGGCAAAAAAGGATTTGAATTTGCTTTCATCATGGACAATTTGAAAGAAGAACAGGAAAGAGGAGTTACTATTGACTTGGCTCACAAGAGATTTGACACTCCTAAATACTATTTCACTATTATTGACGCACCAGGACACAGAGACTTTATCAAAAACATGATCACCGGAGCAAGCCAAGCTGACGCCGGTGTTGTCTGTGTTGCTGCTAACGATGGTGTTATGGCCCAGACCAAAGAACACATTTTCCTGTCAAAAACCTTGGGTGTTTCACAATTAATCATTGCTGTCAACAAGATGGATATGGTTAATTATGACGAAGCTAAGTTTAAGGCTGTTGTTGAAGATGTTTCTAAATTGCTAAAATCAGTCGGCTACAAACCAGATGAAATTGCTTTTATCCCCATGGCTTCTTTAAAAGGCGACAATGTTGCCAAGAAATCAGAAAACATGCCTTGGTACACTGGTAAAATCTTGTTAGAACAATTGGACGAATTAAAAGAACCTGAAAAGCCAACTGAATTACCTTTAAGACTGCCAATTCAGGACGTCTATAACATCACTGGTATCGGTGTTGTTCCTGTTGGCCGTGTTGAAACTGGAGTTATGAAAGTCGGACAAAAAGTTATCTTTGTTCCTGGCCGGGAAGGTAAAGGTGTTATTGGTGAACTAAAGTCTATTGAGATGCACCATGAACAAGTTCAGACAGCTGAACCTGGAGATAACGTTGGTTTCAACGTTCGTGGCATTGGTAAAAAAGACATTGCTCGTGGCGATGTTTTAGGAACAACAGACAATGTTCCAACTGTTGCAACTGAATTCACAGCACAGATTGTTGTTTTGAACCATCCCTCAGTTATTACTATTGGCTACACCCCGGTTTTCCACATCCACACTGCTCAGGTAGCTTGTCAAGTCACAGAAATTGTCAAGAAATTAAATCCAGCAACTGGAGAAGTTCTTGAAGAAAAGCCAGACTTTATCAAGAACGGCGATGCTGCTATTGTCAAGGTCAAACCAGTCCAGCCCTTGGTCATCGAAACACAAAAAGACATTCCACAAATGTCAAGATTCGCTGTCCGTGACTCAGGACAAACAGTTGCCGCTGGTATGTGTATTGACTTGATCAAGAAAACACTTGAATAAATTTTATTTTTTTATTTTATTACTTCTTTAAAAAAAGTGATAGTTCTCTTAAAATGAAACTCAACCCAAAAGGAGATAAGTTCTTAGGAGAAATGACTGAGCTAGATGAAAGAATCATGAAAGTCCAGTATCAACTCTATGACCAAGGCCTGAATATTTGGGGTGAAGAAGGTTGTGACCGCTGCGGTGCCTGCTGTTATGCCTGGGGCGTTGAATCTGTCAAAGAAAAATTCGAACCCTGCGAACATGCCGATAGTTCTGATTGTGAATTACACGAAGACGGCAAACCTGTTCCCTGCCAAGCTTTCAAATGCTATGGTTTTGATTATAGACAAAGAGGCTCAGATTTGCAAAGATACCAGTTAATGCTCGTTGCCGTGGAAATTCTTAAATCCAGAACACCAGAAGCTATTCAAAAAGTTGCCCAAACACCAATCAAAAAAAGAGCACACCATCCGCCAAAAGCAATATTTGAAAACCAAGTCCAGGAAGCCTTTAGTAAAGCATTGTAATTTATTCTTGTCTAACCGTAATCTTTATAAACAACCCATTACTTTTTCTCCACTACTAATGGTTTATTGTATGATTCACCATTTTGTATCATGGCTCAAAAAGCAAGAATTAAACTCGCTAGCGCTGACATTGATAAGGTCAATCAGGTTTGCGCTGCAATCCAGGACATTGCCGAGAAAACCGGCGTTGAGTTAAAAGGACCTATACCTTTGCCCACTAAAAAACTCAAAATCACCACCAAAAAGAGTCCTGCTTTTGAGGGCAAACGTTCTTGGGATCGTTTTGAAATGCGAATCCACAAGAGATTAGTCGATCTTTCTGCTGACGAACGAACTTTAAGATTAGTCATGCGTGTTCCAATCCCTGAAGGATTGAATATTGAAATTGAAATGATTGAACAGTAAGTTTTTATATCAAATCTTCTTTAATTCCACTTATGGAACTCAACGCTTTCATTAAAATCAAAGGCTTAGCTGCCACAGGCGGACAAGCTAAACTTCTTATCCGCTCAGGAAAAGTTAAACTCAATGGTCAGGTAGAAACCCGTAATAAGAAAAAATTGTCTCCCCAAGACATTGTTGAAGTCAACAACAAGAAGTACTTAGTCGAATAAAAACACCAGCAGAACAATAATTCTTTTATATCAGTAATTAATTTTATAATAAATGCAGGAACCAGATTATAAAATAAAATTAGGTGACGTTCTTTTTCCTTTTGGTGGTTATGTTAAATACAGGATGAGGCATCAAATTGCCATTAAATTAGATCACCCTGATGCCAGCCTCAGATCCAAATGTTTATTCCTTTACCACACTATTTTAAGCACAGCTATCGCTGTTGGTGTTTATCATTTAGCCGAAGCTGCTCTAGAAAAAATCATAAATTCTTAATCGTTCTTAACAACAACTTCATATTGGTTTGATTTAAGTTTAGGAACGCCAACATCAAGAATTGTTTCAACCTGATCCCTGCTGATATCTCCTTTGACAGTAATAGTTGCTCCACCGGATTTTCTTAAACGAACTTGTCCTGATAAATTTCTTTTCCTGAAAAAACCACTCAAAGAATTTTTTGCAGAGTGCAATAAACCAGGATGACCTTTTAAATTAAAACTAACCTCATAACTTCTATTTTTTGCTAATGCTTCTTCAACACTGTTCAGGGCTGTCATTTCTTTTGAAAGCAAATATGAATAAAATCTTAATTCATCGCCTGAAAGCTGGGTTGAAATACAAATATTGGCTCCCGGTGCAGAAGTTGCCTCTCTGTCTCTAAAAGCGCACATGGCACTATCCAAAAGATTCATGTAAATGTCTCTTTCACCTTGCTGAACCACAATTGGGAAATAACCGCCATAATTCAAAAGCAAATTCTGAACCACTCTTGCAGTTCTTTTGTTGCCGTCAATAAAAGGCTGGATTCTAGTTATATGAAAATGACTTTGAATAGCCTGCTCCAAAGGAAGTTCTCTTCCATCATTAATCTGGCTTACTAAAAGATCCATAAACTCTGGAACTTTCATTGGATTAGGAGGAACATAACCCAAATCTTTCATCCTAACTCTTTCACTTCTATAACCTAAACTAATGGGTTCAAATTTATTATTTAAATCAATTAAAAATTCTTCAGAAAGGCCGCCATTGTCCCGGTAAATTTTATTAAATTCAACAACAGCCCAATCCCAGATTCCTTTTACTCTTTCCTTAAGTACATGTGGAGAATCAATTTTTCCATTAGTTGATTTAGTCACACCCATAGCAGTTCCAGAAGTAGGTATCTCCAAAACCGCAGAATGATAATTAGCTTCTTCTTCAAGCATCTTAACTAAACTATTTCTTTGATTAGCAGAATACTCTGGGTGGTTTAAAATTTCCTCTTTCCTTTTTCTGACTCTAGCTAATTCTGGTTGTATCTGGTACATTTTAACTTAAAATATATGTAACCCTTTATAAATCTTTCGTTTTTGTCACTACTATAAAGTAAGAAATAAACCCTAACAGCAGGATTCAAAATACTGGCACTTTTTCTTTAATTAACTTTTGAATCTTTTTACTAAAATTACTCAATGATACCCAGCAAAGAACTTCTGCCACCCATCCAGTTTCACCCTTTTTGTTTTCAACTTTGATTATATTTGCCTTAGTTGGCAGAATAGAAATTCTTGATTGGCCTGTTAAATTAGCCAATTTACTTACAGCCTGTCTCTCAGCATCTCTCCTGGCAGTTTTTTCTATGGCGCAGACACGGCTAAATCCAATTAAATATAATTTATCACCTTTAATGTAAATTAGTTTTGTTTTATCAACATCACCAATCTTAAATAAAATTCTAAAACCCCAACTTTTTTTAACTACAGGGCTGGAATATATATTTTTAACCTTCTCAACTTTCTCAACCTTTGTCGGTTCAATCTTAGTTTCTCTTGTTTGTTGAATTATGGCACAGCCTTGGCTAATTAACATAATAGCTGCCATCACAAAACCTGTCGCCATTCTTCTCATCTTAGAGATTCCTTTAACGCCGCTTTTACTAGCTTTTTCAATAAATCTTCCTTCATGCTTTTTCTGTAACTCATAATCTGCTAAGAAAGTGTTTATCTTACCTTTTGCCAGAGCAGTCTTTTGACCTGTCACAGCTTTTTTTATATTTTTAATAGTTGGCTGCAACTCACGTAAAGCATCTAAAATACCTTTGTATTTAGCTTCAATTTTTGGTCTCCTTTTAACTAAGTTAACTAGCCTTTCAAAATCTGCCAAAGGACCTTTATCTAGCTCTTCCAATAAAGAAAGCTCTTTATCAATCCATTTAAGAATTTGAGCAGTATCTGTTTTGCGTCTTTTTTTCAAATTATTTGCTGCCCTTTCAATGTCAATCTGAACTTTCTCAATACCAGAAAGAAGTCCTTTAATAATTGTTAAATAACGATTTAACGTCATTAACCCTTTTTTTGGACTCATTCTTATTAAGATACTAAATTATTTTAAATAATTTTCTAAACACCAGCAACAGGATTTCCAAAGAATCAAGAAATCAGTGTCTTATTATCTTCACGCTTTTTATCCCCTGCTTCGAAACTTTATCAACTACAATTGTCATCTTCTTTAACTTAACTTCTTCACCTTTCTTAGGAATCTTTTTCAGTCGGCCTTCAACAAAACCAGCAATTGTGTCAAAATGCTTCTCCTCTAAATCCAAATGCAGCGTCCTGTTCAGCTCTTCAATCGAAGCCCTGGCATCAACCTTAATCAATTTATCACTGACTTTCCTGATATGCTTGCTTTTTTTCCGGCTCTTGTCAAAAATATCTCCCACAATCTCTTCTAATATATCTTCCACTGTCACTAAACCAGACACATTACCGTATTCATCAACTACCATGGCCATGGGCACATGCTTGCCCTCAAATTCAACCAATAAATCATCAATCTCTTTTGATTCAGGCACAAAAAATATTTTACGGACAATCTTTTTTACCTTAATATCTAATTTCCTATTCTTAGCTTGTTTCAAAACATCATCTACATCTAATATCCCACTAATTTTATCTTTATTTTTAATAAAAACAGGAAATCTGGAATAAGGCGACCTCACTACAAAATCAATCACTTTTTTCAATGTTAAATTCCCATTGATCATATCAATTTTATCCTTGGGAGTCATAATATCCACAACTTTTGTATCTTCAAACTCCAGAACATTATGCATCATCTCAGCAGCTTCCTTTCCTAAGATGCCTTCTGCTCTGCCCATGGTTACTATGGTCCTGATTTCTTCTTCAGAAAGTTTTTCTTCTTTAGTACCAAACAAACGGGAAACCCCTTTGGATATCACCTCAAACACAATTACCAAAGGCAGCAATAAATAAGACAGCAATTCAATTGGTCTAGCTACAAAAAGAGAAATCTTTTCTGCATGCTGTGTCGCCAAAGTTTTTGGTGTTATTTCTCCAAAAACCAAAATCAAAAAAGTCATTACTCCAGTGGCAATCCCTATACCAGAAGAACCAAACAAATCAGTAAAAACAACAGTTGCCAGAGAAGCAGCTCCAACATTAACTAAATTATTGCCGATTAAAATAGTAATGATCAACCTATGGGGATTTTCTTTCAAACGATGCAAAGTCTCTGCTCCCTTTCTTTTTTTCTTAACTAAAGCCAGAACCTTGACCATACTCAAAGACATAAAAGCTGTTTCAATACCAGAAAAAAAAGCAGAGAAAAATAATAACACCACCAATATCCAAATTTCTAATTCTAGCATTCACAACCCTCTTTTTATCTATTTAATTGATTATTTTTTATAGTTCATAAAGTCATAGAAATTTTTTCAGAATTTCTAGGACACAAAAAAGCTTTGCTTTTTTCGTGCATGGTACTTTATGAACTCCAGAAAATTTCACGATTTAAATAGTTTTTGAAATTTTCTTATAAATTTAACCCAAACTCTTATATAATATTAACTAAAACTCAAATAAAAACACTTATGGAGATGATATTATGCCAATCAAGAAAGGAGATAAGGTCAAAGTTGATTACGAAGGAAAATTAGAAGACGGCACTGTCTTTGATTCCTCAGAAAAACATGAAAAAAAATTAGAATTTGAAGTTGGCGCTGGCCAGGTCATCAAAGGTTTTGAAAATGCTGTTGTCGGCATGGAAAAAGGCCAGATGAAAGAAATCAAGATTCCCAAAGCCGAAGCTTATGGCGATGTCAATCCACAATTAATCAAAAAAATTCTCAGAGACCAGTTGCCAAAAGAACAAGAGCCAAAAGTTGGTATGGTCTTGGTCATCAAAACACCCGAAGGCCAGCAAATCCCGGCTAAAATCACTGAAGTCAATGAAAAAGAAGTTTCTGTTGACTTAAATCATCCCTTGGCTGGCAAAGATTTGACTTTTAAGATAACTGTTTTAGAAGTGAATTAAATATAGAGATGAGAATAAAAAACGAACTTGATTTAATGGGTCATAGAACCGAAGATTATCATGATAATCAAGAATATGATTCTGAAGATTGGTATGAAAATAGAAATTTTTGTTCTAATAGAACTCTTTTTTCTCAACTAAAAGAAAAACCTTTGGAAAAAAGATTAGGAGAACCAGTTGCTTCTTATCAAGAAGTTTACAGACAGGAAACAGACTATTTAACTCAAGACTTGCTAAAAAAAGCCGGCACCAGAGAAAGAGATGAATTTGATTCTGTCAAACGATTCCCAGTCAATTACAAAGACAATGGTACCTCTGCTCTTACTGTAGAAATAACCAAAGGCAAAGAAACACTTCTCTATACGTACCTAATGGATTCAAGAGAAGCTCTTTTATTTGAATTAGGATGGGAGTTAGGTCGTACCAATGTCTTTGATTATTCTGGAGGAAAAGTTTCTCCTAAACTTGAAAGCCCTAAAATTGATGAGATTGAAAAGGTCTTTGGCCCGCCAGTAGACAGAGAAAGGTTTCAATGGGTAGTGGACGCTTTTCATGACCAACATTTGTTTCATTGGGATATTGAAAAAATTTACCGAAAAGATATTGGCAACAGAAATGCCTTTGCTGTTTATTCCAACCCTGATGGCCGGGATAAATCCATACTTTTCACTCTTACTCCAACAGAAGAATTCCTTATCCAAAACGAAGATAAAATAGATTTATCACATATCCAATATATCAATAAACAAGGCCTTTGTCGTGCCCCGCAATACGACTGGCACACCGCTTTAAAGAATCCTTCTCAAGAAAAAAGAAAAGAGATACGCCAAAAACTCAAAAAAGTAGCCCATCTCGGTGAAAAAGATTGGTGTCTTGGAGATATTAAATTCAAAGATATTGGAAAAGAAACCGTGGTTTGGGTTGATTATAAGGATCTTGACACTTCAGGAATCTTTACTATCTTATCTTAATTAATCACAACCACAATCTCGCCTTTAATTTTTTTATCTTTTAATTCTAAATAAACCTCAGCAACAGTTCCGCGAATAAACTCTTCAAACTTTTTAGTCAACTCTCGTGCTATAACAACATTTTTATTTGGAATCATTTCATTCATCAATTTCAAAGTCTTCAACAGCCGATGCGGGCTTTCATAAAACACAGTTGTCCCCGAAACACCTTTAAAAAATTCTTTTTTCTTGCCTTCTTTCTTCGGAATAAAACCAAAAAAAGAAAACTTGTCAGTTGGCAGGCCAGAACAAACCAGACCGGAAATCAAAGCACATGCCCCAGGTACAGGAATAATCTTAATCCCTCCCTTAACACATTCACGCACCAAATAAAAACCAGGATCTGAAATTCCAGGTGTTCCAGCATCTGAAACCAAAGCAATTTCCTTACCCTTCTTCAACATTTCAATAACTGAAGCTGTTTTCTTTTCTTTGTTAAAATCATTAAAAGAAATCATTTTCCCTTTAATCTTATATTCTTTCAACAGAATTCCAGTCCGGCGGGTATCTTCAGCCAGAATCAAATCAACATTTCTAAGAACATCAATTGCTCTAAAAGTAATATCTTTCAAGTTCCCGATTGGTGTTGCTACAATGTATAACATTATAATTTTAAATCCGGCATTTTAGGAGTTTTTTCTTCGCCCAAACCAGGCCCGCCAAAACCAGGCATCTCTTCATGTTCATCTTTTCCTTCTAATTTTTTCTCTGCTTCCTCTTCATGTTTAATAAATCCTAACTTGGGCAAAATAAAATGATTAACAAACTCAATCAAGAAATAAAACAGAGGGAAAAACACAACCATAGCTAAAATATTCAAAAAATTCAATGCCAAAACTCCATAAATCACCGGCGTAAACATTAACATGATATAAGAAGTCTCGCGAACCCTGCCTAATTTAGTTACAAAATCCTTGCCGCGAATGCCTTCCATAATAATAAACATCCCATAAACTAAAACCACAGCAATCAAAATAGATTTAATCAAAAAAACCAGATTAAAACTGACAAAAGAATTTATCATGGTTCTGAACCAGTCTATTGAAACCCACAAAACAACCGCGCCATTAGTAATGGCATTGCCAATTGCTGTTCTCCTCCTCTCTTGAAAAAAATCAGTGAAAATCCAGTTGACATAAATCGGAACAATAATCCAAAGCATGCTCAAATTTTTAAAAGGAGCTGCAAAAATCAATAACCAGCCTAAGAATAAGCTAAAAAACCAGCTTATCCCAAACCAAATTGCGTCGAAAAACCCCATTTTAATAAAAACAATTAAAAATAAGTTAAAAATCTTTCTATTTAATGAAATATATCATTGAACACATGGAACCCGAGCTTTCAGAATGGTGCTACGCAGAATACCAAAATATTTCTAAAATAGTTGGCAAAAATAACTTAATCTTCACCAACACCAATGAAACCAAACTTAAAACATTAGGCACAGTCAAAAATCAATCAGTCACCCAGCTTAACCTAAAAAAAGCCTGCCTCTTAGACCCCTCAGCCAAAGAAACCCTCAAACCACAAGACAAAAACAAATTTGACTACCTCATTTTTGGCGGCATCCTGGGAGATTACCCCAGAAAAAAACGAACCGAACCATTAGCCAAACAACTCAAAATTCCAACCAGAAACATTGGCCATAAACAAATGTCCACAGATAACGCTGTTCTCACTGCTTTCATAATAATCAGCAGCACCCCTCTCCAGAAAATCAAGTTCAAAGACAAATTAACTATCCCCATCCAAAAAGGAGAAGAAGTAATCCTGCCCTATAGATACATTTTAATCAATGGCCAACCTTTTATCTCCCAAAAAATCATTAATTACCTAAAACATAATCCACTATAGAAACCTTTTTAAATAATCTTTTTTCTGAAGTTAAAATGGCCAAGAAAGACAAATGGAGTTTAACTCCAAAACAAAGGACAGAGTTAAATGAAGCCAGAAAAGAAAAATTAGCAAAAAAACAATCAACCAGAGAGATTAAAGTTCAAGAACTTCGTGAAAAAATCGAAGCAGAAAAACAACAACGCGAAGCAAAACTCAATCAGCCTGGTTATCTGATTTATTTCGTCCATGAAGTTGGAGATACTTACCAAATCATTGCTGAAGTTTATGCTGATTCTCCTGATCAGATTACAGAAGCTATAGAACAACTTGGCAGATGCTTGGATAATCTTGAAAAAAAATTATCTGGTTCTGAGGCAGCTTTTGCTATCCATGGCTTCGACCGGGAAGTTACTAAAGTTTGTTCAAGCAAAAGTTTTTTTGGAATCGAGTTGGAGTATGATACGCCTCAACGTCAAGATTATTTTGTGCCTGTTTTGTTGGTGCAAGGAACTTTGGGAAAATTAGAAACACTTAGTCATTTATTATCTGGTTATAAAACCAGAGAAACAGAAGAACTCGATTTACGTTCTACTTCTCAACCAGATCAAACTCAATAATTCTTAAAACACCGCTGTTCTTAGAAAATTCTTTCTCAACTTTAACTAATTTTATTTTCTTTTTATGTATTGGCGAATCTAATACAAGTGATTCATACTCGCCACCTTCTCCCGCCATGTGAATTTTATATTTTATATTTAATTCAATCAATTCTTCAATCACTTTATTATCAATCACCTTACCCAACCATTCCTCATCCAACGGATAAGCAGCTACTCCTACAATCATAACTTCAAATCCATCTGCCACCAAACCTTTCAATAATTCAATCTGATCCATCTGCCAAAGTGGATTAAGGCATTCCAAACCTAAATCATCACAAATCTTTTGTATCCGAGAAGCTTGATACTTAGAAGCCACTGCTCCTGTTACAATTCCTTCAATTCCATATTTCTCCTTTGCTTCAACAATCGCTTTCTCCAGATCTTTTAACTCTTTTTCTTTCTCACCAGCTGTCTCAACTAAAATCAAAGGCAGACCAAGCGCTTCAGCTTGCTTGGAAATAATCTCAAAAGCCGGAGTGTGAAACATATAAGATTCTGGATTTAATGAACGCAAAGCTATCAAAACCTTAACCTCATGCTCCTGAGAAGCCTTAAACAAAGCATAAGTGCTGTCCTTTCCCCCAGAAAACAAAACTCCGAGTTTCATTAGAATTACTTTTTTAACTTACTAAATATAAACCTTTCTAAAGAAAGGTTTAAAAATATCTGTTTCTTAATTAAGAAAATGACTCTGCCCTCTGAATTAAAAAGGCGCGTTGTTAGCAGTAGAAACAGATTTCGTCGTTTGAAAGAAGAAATAAGAATTTTAGATGTTAGAACTAAATTTGCACTTGACAAAGTTCGTAAAATAGAAAAAAAGAAAGAGGGGATGATCAAAGATATTAAAAAAAGATTGTCAGAATTTGATTACGAAAAACTAAAAGATAAACTTTTAGAATATCAAGCGCTCATTGAAAAACAAGAGCTTCCTTGGACAAGAAATCTTAAGACTGTTATTTTTAATCATATTGCTAACTTCAAAAAAGATATTGGCAGGACTGATCCAGAAAAAATAATGAGAGGTGCAGCCAATCTTTTTATTTATTTTGATAGGATGCAAAAGCTCTTAACAGTCAGAGTGGCTGATCTCGAAGATGAAGTCAATATTATCAAAAAAAGCGTAAAATCAGGCATCCCTGTTCTTTTCCTTTTTAGACTGAACGAAGATGAAATTAGGGAAAAATCAATTGATTCTAAATTTAGTGAATTGGCAAGCCCTTACAAGAGAAAATTGCACCGCATGGAAAAAAAGGTTGCTAAAAAAATACTTAATGCAGAAGCCGCTATTGTCCAATTCGAACATAAACACGGAAAAATTGAAAAAATTCATGAAGCTGGAAAACATGTCTTAGAACTCTTTGAAAAAATAGCCCCTCATATAGAACATTGGGAATTAGCAGTTTTTATTCTGGAAAACGGAATAAGCCTGCTGCCTATCCCAGGAGCAGTTGCCGGTGCTCATGGTTTAAAATGGATTAGCAAATTATTAACTACTTCATATAGGGGCACTCAAACTAAAGAATTAAAGAATAGTATATTCTTTATCAATTCAAAACTAGAGACCGTTACAAAAATACCTGGTTTTGACAAAGGTTTTAGAGAGTCGCTGCAAAAAACAAGGGAAAAATACAAAGGCATGGCAGCATAATTTTCTAAAAAATAATCAAGAAAAAAATAAAATAAAAAATTAGAATTTATCTTCTCTTTTTCTTCTTAGCCTTCTTCTTAGGCTTAGCCAGCATCTTTTTTCTCTTTTCCATTGCTTTAATTTTTTTCTTAAATCTACTGATTTCTTTGTTACATGCTTTTGCACTTTTTGGTAATTTTGCCATTTTATGCACCTCTTTTGAAATATTTAATCTTATTATTTTTTTATCTTTTATAAATGTTTTTAAAATTTTTCTAAAAACTTTTAAAAAAATTAATTTTTTTTATAAAAAAAGAACGCCACGGCCCCACTTCCTAACCAGTGGTTACACGCCGACCAAGATTTCTTGTTGTTATTTTTTACTAATGCAGAAAAATATTTAAAACTTTTGATTTTGAAAAATGGTACAAAAGGTTTATAAGACTTCATTTGCGATTTCTCAGAGTCGATACTACAAATCCTAAAATAATTACATGGAATATAAAACTAATGGCTGTTTCTGTTTGCATAATCACTCTGCTAAAACCAAGCGGTTGGATATCACCAACACTATTTGTATAATATGTGGAAGAACTAAAGTAAACATAATCCCAAGCCGATCCTATTTCTGTATTTGAGTTTGTCCAAATAAGCCCATTATTTTCATACGCAGAAGACAAGGTAAAAAAATAACCAAAAAGTACAATGAATAATATAGAAATGACTACATAAGAAATTATTATCCCTATCAAATTTCTGTTTTTGAATAGACCGAGGAAATTAAAGACGAGGGAGCCAATAAGCATTAATACAAATGCGGAAAGCATCACCCAAATTGCAATATTTAACTCTCCAACAGAAAGTGCAAGGAATACAATAGTAAATACCAACATTATTGAAAATCCAAACCAATTTATAAATTTTGTAAACAAAGGAGCATCTTTTTTTATTTGTTTACAATTGTATAAACCTTGAGCAATTATAAAAAATGACGAGGAGATAATTTTAATGGTCTTGGGCCAATCCATTAAAAACCACGAAAGAATTAAAAAAGAGGCAGTTAAGTAATAAAAAATTGAATATTTATGCTTAAATAACCATTCTTTTGTTTTTTCTGACATATAAGACTAAGAACAATGGTTGTTTATTTATTTTTCGGTGTGGGGAAAAATATTATTTCATACACCCTTCTTGCCAAGTATAATTCCTAACATCGCCCTGGTATATTTCTTCCCACAGATTATCTTCGTTTAGCCCATATTCATATTCTACCATACCTCTCATTGGGAAGTATCTCATTATTTTCTCTTTTATTTTATAAAAACCCGACCGATGGGCTTCTGAAACAAATTGTTCGTAACTCTCACAAAGATCACCTTGAAAATACATCCTTTGTCCTTCTTTGTTTTGAAAACAAACAAGAAATAATCTATCGTTCCCACATTTGCTTTCTGGATCAGAGGCAGGGATAATATATATGGTAGATTTCTTTTCATATGAGCGATTATCTTTTGTGGTACAGGAAAAGTATATATCAAATAAACCAGTTTTCCAAATGGGAAAAGTAATAACATGAAATTTTAGGAATGGGGATGTTGACTCTGATACATAATCAATTAAATTCAACGTAGCTTTACAAGATGAATTTTTGTTTGTCTTAAAATGAAATGTTGGAGATGTATCTTCAGTCGCTTGGAAACCAAATCTGCTTCTTACATCGTCAGAAGTTAAATTTATTGAATAAATAAAACCTGAATCAGTCTCCTCTTTCAAAGGTATAACTCTTTCCAAAATACTAAAATAGTGGTGTGTTAATTCAGTGTTTTCTGCCGAAATCATTTGATTTTTTTGAATTTCATCATTCAATAGTTGGTTGAGTTCTTGGATTTCCTGAGATTGTATTATTGCAATTCCACAAGCAAGTATTGTTGAACAAATAAAAAGTGTTAGAGCTAAAATTATTCCCTGAAACCACCACTTCGGCCAGCGTTTCTTAAGAAACCTTTTAAGTGAATTAAAACTTTTCATAGATGAAGGAGACCCCATATTTATTAAACATTTTTCGGTTTTTTGTTCTGAACCTTCTTTTTTTTATTCTTATAGTCTCTAAGTCTAGAGCCAATTTTAAGTAGAATAAACATCAAAATGTAAGATAAAATAATTTCAAGTATGGTAAAAATGTTGAATAGAAACTTGAAAGGTATGATTAAAGAGAAAATTCCTCCATAAATTATGGTTGCACCCAATATTACTAAAACAATTTCTTTGCCTTTTTGTTTTGAACCATATTGAAATCCAACAAAGAAAGATAAAAGAAATGTGAAAATTAAAGTGCCCAACAATATATACGCTGGCCTATTTTGATTTTTCAGAGACATTTCAATTTTAAGAACAGTAAACTCATTCAAAAGTAAAGTTTCTGAAGGAAGAAGATCTAATTTTAAAACATAATCTGTTTTACTTAATGGTGTAATTTTATAGACTAAATTTGTGAATTTTTTGTCTACTAACTTAGACTTTTTATAGTCGGACCGTTCTTGAATAAAACTTGCCTCACCATTATAATCATTTAAGTATACAATTAACTCATTTATACTTGTCCTCTTTGTTGGGGCATATACATTAAACTCGTAAGAATAATTCTCGAAGGGATAAGGCCAACCAATATTGCCTCTATTGTTTTTCAATCTAAATTTAAATTCATGTAATGCTCCTGCATTAAGTCCCACCGTCATAAAGTATCCCCTTATGTTTATTCCTTTTGGGCCTTCAAAAATGATGAATCCTTCCTCAGTTCTTATTTCTTTATCTTTACATTCAGCATATTCTCCCGGATTACAAAAGAAGAAATTGTCATATAATAACTGATTTATGTCTATAATGACTCCATCAATATATGCTGACTGAAGACTGATTATATCTTTATCAAATCCAATTGTGATAGGATATTTGTCATCAGAACTAACAGAAAATTTAATGATAATCTCAATTTCATCTAGGGCAATAACATTGATACTATAACTTTGTATATTGAGTTCGGTTTGGCTCAAATTTTTATTTAGATTTGCCATGAAATATCTTTCTATAGTTGTTCCAGCCTCACCCCCACTAATAAATGCTGTAGAATCATCTACTCCTTCAACCGAAGATATTAAAATACATAGAATTAATAAAAGTAGACACAATCTTAAAGTATTCTTCCCCATAAGTCATTCAGAAAGTCTATTATTATTAAATGTTTTGGTCCATCAGACTTAGTAAAAAGTTCAATTCCTTTTATATTTCTCATGTCAAGTTTAGAGGCCAAACTAAACCAGTAAGGGGCGGGATTCGAACCCACAAAGCCACTAAGGCATTGGGCTGCCAACCCAACGGGTTTAACCGTTTCCTCTACCCTCTCTCAAAAGATATGAGAATGATTTAATCAAAAAATAAAAGGAAGTTTATAAAATTTTATATTCTAAAAAACCCAAATCTCTCCTTTGTATAACCAATTGGGCACCTCATGCTTTTTTGTTTTGGGATGGTTTGCTAACATCAACCTCAAGGTTCTTATTGAATTATACGCTTCAGTCATTAATTCTCTTTGTTCTTTGAAATATTTCTGATCAAATACATCATCATTTACTTTATGAGCTTGAGGTTGTCGCATTCTCCGTATCTTTTGGAAAATTTCAATCATTTTATTTTTCGGTTTTGGATCAGGAAATCTCATTTTTTTACCTATCCAATCTTTTAAAAGTGTAATGGTTGCCTTTGGCGTGACTTTAATTTTTCCATCCTTTCGCTCTTCTTCAAAATCATATTCAATTTCATTCCTAAAAAAATCTTTATTGATATTATCGGATATCATTTTATCTAGCAAATGAATGAAGGAATTAAACTCCTTTTGTGTAGGCCTAATTAAAAATCCAAATTCTCTGGGTTTGTTACGTTTATAATCCTTTTTAAAAAGAATTGGTCTTCCCATTAGTTTAGAAAATTCATTAATAGTATGAAGCTCTTCAACAAAAGCTGTAAAAATAGATTCTTTCTCGGCCCAATATCCTGCCGAAGTCCTAGCATAATCAGGATGTAAAAAGTAGTCTCCAGATAATAATTTTCCATGCCATATTTTTTGATGTTCGGCTGATAAATCAGCCAAATAAGTGTAGTAGACTGCAACAGCCCTATTTAATTTTTCTTTTTTATAACAGAATCCAAAAGAATTAAGTAATATTTTATCAGATGATTTTATGTCTAAGGAATTATAATATTCATTAGATATAACTATTTGTCCCGCTATCTCATTTGTTGAATAACTATATCTTGGGTCATTTCGATAAATCTCTAAAACATTCAAGTCAAACACTGCAAAATTAAGTGCAGGTTCACCAAGTGCCATTTTCCGAGTAAATGGTTTATCTTTAAATTTACCATAATATACTTTTTTCTTCAAGTGTTCTTTTGTAGGGTAAGCGCAAGAACCCTTCAAACCAAGACGATTTATTCTTTCAATTTGAATTTCTTTTTTATCCAATTCAAATGCTTTAATATGAATATTGGGGTGTTTATCACCAAAATTAATGTCTATCTTTCCATCTTTGACCAGTTCAATAATTTTTTCTTTTTCATTGTCCAAATCATAAAGTGAGTATCCATTAAACTCTTCAGAACTCAGATACTTGTTTGTTATTTCATTTAATATTTCTTCTTTGTCCATTTTTTTTCTTTCCAAATTAAAACAAATTCCTGTTGCTTTAAAACTTTTTATATTCTCAAGCGATTAACCGCCAGTTAGCATCCACTTGCAGACGTCCAGACTGTGAGTTAAACGCCACAAGCTGTTATTGATAAAAGCCAGATGCCAGAAAATTGTGGTGTATAACTGTGAGTTAGAAATCCGCATCCCGGGCGTTAGAGTGGCAGTTCAACGCCGAAAAGAAAAAAAATTAATGGCGATTAACTGTGAGTATGAACGCCACGGCCCGGATTTGAACCGGGATACCCTTACGGGTCAGGCTGACTTGCTTAGATTCCAGGCCTGTGCAATACCAGGTTATGCGACCGTGGCGTGAACGTTAGTGAACGTCACTGCTCGCGACCAGAATCCACTTTACGTGGTGCCAGAGGCTTTGCCTCTGAGCATTTAATTCTGTGTATGCGACCGTGGCGTAAAGAATAAGTTTTGCTTAGTTCTTTATAAAATTATTGGGATTTTTCAGGAGGAGGCAATAAAGGTGAGATAAGATCAACATACTGCTTCCATTCAAAAGGTATATATTTGTCACAAGTTAAGCGATTCATGGCGTTTTCACATTCTAAACATTTTGGGTCTCTAACACCAGAGTATCCAAAAAAAAAGCATGGTTTAGTCAATCTTTCTAATTCTTCTGGAGTTAATTCTACAGTTTTCCTATCATGAAGTTCTTCTCTACTTACCTCTGAACCCACTCTAAGTTTTTCTTTTAAATTCATTTTAAACGCAGGGAAGGCAGGTTATATTTAAAGCTTTATGTTTTAACTTTGAAGAGAAAATAAGCCCCTGGAGATATCCTCACTTGCGTTCGGGACCTCCAGTGCTTTACTTCGTAAAGCCCCTGGCGAGAATTGAACTCGCGACCTTTACCTTACCAAGGTTTAGCGAGGTCAGAGACCTTAACGCTCTTTAACGGCAAGGATTTTGCCTAGCAACCGCTGAGCTACAGGGGCGATTTTGGCAGGATTAATGTGACTTAGTCATCCCTTAAATAAAAAATGCGGGGGAAGGGATTTGAACCTTATCGTGTCCAGAACCGTGATTCCAGACATCTCGAAGACACTAAGTCACAGGATAGCTTATATCACAGACATAAAGTCTCAATACTTAAGTATCTTAAGTCCTGCGCGTTTGACCAGACTTTGCTCTAAGGAATTCCAAACCTTGGCTTGGAAATTACCCCCGCAAGCCTGGTTAAACAATTAATTTCTTATTTTATTTAAAAAGCTTTCGCAGAAAGCCCAGAAAAATATTTTATTCAAATAACTTTCTCTATTTTAGAAGCAGATGTTTTGAATTTATACAAACCTAAAGCTGATCGGATTTGATTGTAAACATATCTGGTATCATCAGCCACTTCTCCAGGGAAACCAGACTCCAAAGGAAATCTGTAAACATATTTGTTGATGAACATCTTCAGGAAATAAAACCCTGGCTTGTGCCCCCACCGGTATTCATAGTCTGTTGTTGTCCAGGCGTCAAAAATAATATTGATTTCCCCCTGGTACATTGTCCGGGGCAGACCATTCATCGTCACTTTAACCTCGGTCAGATTTTTCATTGTTATTTTAATCTTCATCATCAATTGATAATAAGCAGTTTTATTCTTGCGGGGCCTTAACTCAATGTAAATATCCTTGCCTTCTGGCTTTACTTTTTCATCAAATCTTTTTTCGTGCTTAGCATACCCTCTTTCAGTTACTGCTTTATGAGTTGCTTTTAATAATTCATCAAATTCAAAAACTCCTTTATAATCAAATTTCATTTGATTAATAACCAGTAATTTTTCGCTCATGGTGCAAGTGTGAACTGACCTCGTTCATAGTGTCTATAAACATTAAAAAAAGATTTAACCTTGGTATGCAGCTCCTCAAAATCAGACAATAACCAGCTCTGGATTTTCAAATAATGCTCCCTAAACACATATCTGTCCAGCATTGTTCTGATAAACCATAAAAAAGGGCTGTTTTCCCATCTCTGATACCGGTCGCTTTCTAAATAACAATCAAAGATAATTGAAACCCGGCCTTTGTCCAGCTGAACTTTGGCCCCGTCCTTCTCAACTTCAACCTTAATCACATCTACAAAATGCATTCTAATCTTAATATGGGTTCTGTAATAATCTGTGATATTTTTAAAAGGCCATAATTCTATTCTGATATGTTTACCAGTCGGCATCACAAACTCTTGGTTCATCTTTTCAAATCTATCCCAATTCTTTTCATAGAAAAAACCATCAATTAGTCTATAAAGCCCGTTCAAATCAAAAAGACCTTCATAAGTAAACTTGGTCTGGTCCACTATTAATTTTTTTTCGCTCATTGGTTTTCCCTTAGATAACCAGCATATTCATTCCAGGCAGTTTGCATATCAAGATATTTTTTCATCAACGCATGCAAATTCCACATTCTGTAATACAGCATATCTCCATAAACTGTTGTAAATTCTTTTTTCCAGATATAATCTGTCAATAAGGTTTTCAGCATCTTCTTGAATTTAGTGCCTTCCATTCTTTTCTGCCAGTCTGCTTCTACCACTCCGCTGATATCAATCTGCAGCCTGCCGCTGGTCAAAATTTTCTTTTTGCCGTCTTTGATTACTTCAACTTCTGTCATCTCCCAGATATGAAGCTTAATATTGATATAAAATTTAAAGAATTCAGTAATCTTAGCATCCATCTTCCACCACATTTCCTGTTCTGCTCCTAAAGGTGAGGGCACTTTATGTTTGTAAGTTTCTTCATGAAACCAGTATCTATGTGATTTGCACCAGTCTACTGCTGCCTGATACAGGCCTTGAAAGTCAAAAATACCTTGATACCGTAAAGTTCCACCTCGAACTTTTGATATAGTCATTGCTTTAAAGAAAACATTTTCAGATTATAAAGTTTGCGCATAATAGGCGTTATGTATAACATTACTCAAAAAGGAATCTTATTTATTTAAGACTGCATCAGCTTCTATTTCAATTAACCATTGGGGATTGATAAATCTTGAAACTTCAACAAATGTGCAAGCTGGCTGAATTTTTGAGAATACTTCCCCATGTGCTTTTGCGGCATCTTTCCAGGTTTCCATATCTTTTAGAAAAATTCTTGTTCTAATTACATTCTCAAGCTTGCCGCCTGCTTGCTCAATTACATCTTTAATAATCTCCAAACAGCGTTTTGTTTGCCCATAAACCTTTCCTGGACTTGCTACGCTTCCATCTTTCGCAACTGGAGCTGTTCCTGTAACTGCAATAATATTATCAATCCTTACAGCTCTAGAAAAACCAATTTCCTTTTCCAATGGCTGATTATAAGTAATATTCTTTCTTGTCATATCATAAACAACAGAAGCTTCCTATATAAAGATTTCTTTCCTTTGGCTTGGTCAGTCTCTTTACAAGCTCCCCACATAATAGAAACAGAATTATTCCTCAATAATGTTCTTTATTTGATCAAGTGCATTTTTAGCTAATGAAAATAATCTCTCATAGACAGGGTCTTCTAAACTAATACTCACACCATATTGTTCTATTTCTCTTACTTCAATTACAGTGGGATTCTCATGTTTTTCTTCATGGTCTAAAACATGGATTTCTTCAACGAATTTTTTATCAAGATTAATTTTTTTGTTTTCAATTAGTGAATAAATCAAGGCAAAAGTACACCCCTGGTTTCTGCTTTCATACCCAAGCTTAGCAAGAACAGCTAATAAACCATGATAGATTGAATAAAATGTTGCTGATGTTGACCAGTCTGAAAAACCATGTTCTTTGAAAGCAACAATTGCCTTTAAGTTATGCTCAGCTTTTGCAATATGTTGTTTTGCTAACTCAACATCAGGATCTTTCTTGACAAGTCCTCTATGTTTTTCATCTTCCTTTAATTCCTCTTCAGCCTTTTTCAAGCACCATTTAACTTTATTATCAGAGTGAGACACTTTCAACCACCTCAACAAATTTCTCATAACCAAACAAGACAATGCCTTGCTTTACAGCATTCAGAATGACCTTATCTTTTTTGATAAGATTGTCCTTCAAATCCTGAATAGACTGCTTTATAAGATGAATTCTTTTGACATTTATCTTATTCAATTCCTCAACTTTCTTATTAAATTCTTTAAGCTGCGACTGTTTCAGAACAGCCAGCATATCAACATCATTATACTTATCAGATTTCAACACAGAGCCAAATAATAATCCAATATCAGCAGATTTATCCAGTTTTCTAAGTTCTACAATCCATCTTTTGATTTTACCTTTACTTTCCTCTGCTTCTTTTCTAAGCAAAAAGGAAATATACTGTTTAACATACTCATTCTTGAAGTTAATACTGTAAATCTTTGCTTTTCCTATTTCTTCTATCTTCAAGAGATTCTGCTCATAAAGCTTTCTAAGTATTTTTAAAGCACCCATGGCACTAAGACCAATCTCTTTAGCCAAATTATTAGAATTGTACTTATTACTAAAATTCTTAAAAATCTTCAATATGATTCTTATTTCATTGATAGTTGTGTCGTACATTTAAATTCACAGTTTATATGTATAAACTAGAAGTTTATATATTTTTCGGTTTTTGACAAAATACCATAAAACAAGAAAAAATAAATCAATAACAAAAACTGCTCAGGCAGTTTGGGGAATTGAAAATTTAACAATTTTCAATAAGTTACCAAAACTCCAACATCCTTGCCAAATAATTCTCTCAAATTCTCAAAAATCGGCTCTTTGACAAAAACACGTTTTGGAATCTTAGTTTCAACCAGATGTTTTTCCATTTCTTCTAAAGAACTGTCTTTAACAGTTCCCAAGGAACCATCTGCCTTAATCTCTGCTTTGCTGATTTTGGCTTTTTCTTCATCAATGTCATGAGTGATGAAGGCAACTTTATCCAGCAACAGAACTTCACCAAAAGTCTCGCCATATTTGACTCGGATTTTGGCTCTTTCTAATTCACGGCCGCGTCTCCTTTGCATGAATTCAACCAAAAACTTAACTAAAGTTTCACTTCCTTTCTTTGCCTTTTCAATCTCTGCTTTAGTCAATTTGCCCGCATCATAGCTTTTTTTGGCATGGATAATTTCATTTAAATCACGCAGAGTCTTGGCTGGAATCTTGCCTTTGGCAATTAATTCATTTTCAAAAATATGGACGATTTCTGCGTCAGCCACTCTTTCAACACCTTCCATTTTTAAGACATCTCTGATAATCGTTATTATTTTGTCATAGAGATCAACCATGCTTTCTTGTTCTTTCATGGTTTCAATCTGCTTGAAGAGCCGTTTGATCCTTTTCAAATAAGATTCAGCATCTGCCAGGAGTTTGTCAACTTCTTTGCCAGTCAGCTCTTTCTTAGTTCCATGCTCCAATTCTTTTCTGACCTGGACATTAGCTTCAAGAATCTTGACAAATTTGTCTTCAAGTAATTTTTCTTTCTTGACAAAAATATCTCTCATTACTTCCGGTGTTTCTTTTGGAGTTGGCGGTGCAATACCATACATCATTAAAGCTGCTTGAGATGGAGTTAAGATTGCATAAAAGGTATCTTCCATACCCATATCCTTAATCTTAAGCTTGACTCTTTGCAGCATCTGCTCGCCAGTACCCATAAACATATCAATTGCTTCACGAGAAGGCTTGATCTTGCCCATTCTCAGTAAATTCTTCCAAGGCATGAACATGCCTCTGTCATAGAACGGCACACCATCTCTCAAAAGAGTAAAGATAATTGGATTGGCTTCTTTTAAAGAATCCCAGAAATCAGTCAGGATGTAAACTTGGACATTTAATTTATTCTTTATGCCGGTGATTTCACCAGCTTCTACACCCATGCCAATGATAATCGCTCGCAGCTTATCTTTCAACTCAGCTCTGGTCATTTTTTTGACATCAGTATCATCAATTACAATCCAGGTGTCAATATCAGATGTAGCCGTAGCTCTTCCCTGAACCAGAGAACCAGCTAAAACATAAGAGACAATATACTTTTCAAATTTCTTCAAGACCATGGTCTTGTGAACTTCAGCTAATTTAATTGCTCCCAGCATACCCGTATCATAAATTGGTGCTCCCAAAGCAATCATTTTCAGAACTTCAGTCTTGCCGTCATAACAGCTGCCCCATAATTCTGTCAATAACAAAGAATTGGGCTGGATTTTTTCATCAATTTCCTTAGCCACATTTTCCATAATCACACTTAATTTTTCCTTTAATTCATGCTTGGGCATTTTTCTGCTGTCAGAATCATCAACTAAAACCAAAACATTGATTTTCTTGTCATCTTTTTTGCCTTCTTCTGGTTTTTCAGGCGGCAGTAAAGAAATCCCAACAATATATTGATCAAATTTATCTAAAACCTTTTTCTTGAATTTTTCTAATTTTGACTTAATTTCCTTTAATTTAGCTTCCATTTCCTTAGGTATTTTTGGAGCTGGAGCTTCTTCTTTTGATTTTTTATTAGACGTTTTTGCCATTTTAAATATTACCCCCAATATAGAGACTATAATTTCGTCACTTTTTAGTTAGGTTTATGTTATTTTTAAATATATATATTCTAGAATATACAAATGTGGGACATTTTAATCATGGTTTAAATAACAAAAATCACACTAATCTTCGGGCTGAAGCCTAAGGTATTTAATCATGTGATTTTTGGAATTGAAAATTGTCGGACTAAAGTCCGGTATTAAAACCCGACAATTTTCAATAAGAATAAAGTTTAAATAAGATTAAACTTTATCTCAAATTATGGCAGAAGAAGAGGATAAAAAAAACCCTTGGTATCAAAGTAATATCAAGAAGACCCTCAAAAAAAGAAATAGTGACCAGAGAAATTTAATTAATGTTATCCAGGCCATGGATTCTCAATTGATTAAAGAAGTCACTGAAATTCTCCAGGAACATACAGAGGGAAAAGGCATTGCTGACTGGTCCTTGTTAGATGAAGAAAGCCCCACCTACAATAAAAAAGTTGCTGATTTAGTCGTCAAGAAAATTGATGAAGTTTATTCTCTTGATTCTAAATTACATCCTTTAAAAGATGTCATTAAAAAAGCTAATTTAGAGAGAAATTACTTTAATGAACAGTTGGTTAAAGGGTTATATTTTCAGCACACTGAAGATCTTAAACGCGCCATCGGTTCAGAGAATTTCATGGAGGATATGAAGGGACATCAAAAGAAAAATCTTGATAGAGTTATAGAAGACAGTGCTAAACACTTAACCTCTGATATTAATCCAGATGAGCATGCTGATTATATCTTAGATTTCCTTTATGACGAATATAAATTTGATAAAGATGCAGTTAGTGAAGATAAAATGAGACTAAGTGTTTCTAGCCTTATCAGCACCCATAATGTCGGCAAATTAGATAAAGATCTCATCCACCGGCAATTCAAAAAATACGCCAAATCCAGAAAAGCCTCGCAAACCCAATATCAAGAAACTGGCTAATCACTACTTTAAAGTAAGTACAAAAACAAAACATTTATATATGAGTTCTGTTTATTTAACTTAAATTTAATGGAGGAATATTAAAATGCCTGCAAATAGAATACAAACATTACAAGCGCAAGAAAGAAACTTAATGAATGATCTTATTGCTAGAGATGCTGGTTTAATCTGGGATCTCGAACAATTAGCAAGAGGCAATCGAAATGGTATCTTACCCACTGGTCAGAATAATAGATATGATAATCTAAACGCAGCTACTGTTAGACAATTGATTGAAGATACTTACGCTCTTACTGCTCAAGCTCATCCTTTAAGAAATGCAGTTGATCATAATTACCTAGCTAATCCTAATGCTAACCTTTTTGTTGTTAGAGCCTTAGAAGGATTATTTAATCCAAATCTAAGAGATGTTAGGGAATCTGCTATGACTGGAGACTGGCGTCAAGTTGCAAGTACACATTCTCAGTTCCAAAATAACATGACTGAACAAATGACAAACTTGGCAGTTGCTGACTTGAATCAAGCCTTCGCTCGAACACAATTGACTAATTACTTGATTCAAACACACAACATTGATCAAAATAGAATCAGTCGAGACATCTTAAGCGCAACTATGGATGGATTGTTAGCTCGTCAATACAGAGGAAATCTGAACGACCAGATAATCTATCAAACTGCAAGACGACCATAAACTTTTTATCTTTATTCTTTTCTTTATTATTAAAATGAAACAAATAGCCCAAGGAGCCGAAGCTGTCTTGTACCAAACCAAGAATTCAATAATTAAAGATAGACTGCCCAAAACATACCGGCATCCACATATTGATTCTCAATTAAGAAAATTCCGGACTAAAAGAGAAGCTAAAGTAATCCAAAAACTAAAACAACTAAACTTCCCTGCTCCAAACTTAATCAAAGTAGAAAACCAGATAATTGAAATGCAGCACATCCCCGGAAAAAAAGTCAGAGACATCTTCAACAAAAACTACAAAAAACTAGCAGCTGAAATCGGAAAAAAATTAGCCATCCTCCACCAAAACCACATTATCCATGGTGATTTAACTACCAGCAACATGATTCTTGGAAACAGAAAGTTTCCAAGCTCAGAAAATCAGGATGATTTTCTTTTGTTCAACAAAGAAATTTATTTCATTGACTTTGGTCTCAGTTTCTTCTCAGAAAGAAATGAAGACAAAGCTGTTGACTTACATTTACTGGAAAGAGCCATGGAATCAAAACACTTTCAAGTCTATCCAGACTGCTTCAAACTAGCTTTAAAATCTTATCAAAAACATTACCCAGACGCAAAACAAGTTCTCAACAGATTAGAAACTGTCAAATCCCGTGGCAGGAATAAGAACAAATAATTATCAAAGTAAAAAATTTAAATCACACTCTTCTTACTCAGAACTTCCTGCACTGTTTCTAAAAATACTTTAGCATTTTTAATTGATTTTTCTGCTGGTTCAAGATTATTTCTTGACAGTCTGTGATATTGAAACATCCCTCTTTTTCCTTTCTCTTCTTCAAGGATTTCTAGTAATTCAGCAGCTTTAGTTTCAGCATCTTCATAAATCAAGAACAGTTCTTCAGCTAACTCATTGTTGAGAATAAAATGTTTGGCAAATGAAATCAAAGTGGCGTGATGTAATCTATCAGTTATCTTTATTCCTTTAATTCCTAACAAAGCTTGAGTGGCATGAAAAATAGAGTAATAAGAGCAGATAATAACCCAGTCAAAGAATGTTCTATTTTCTGGATAGCCTAAGGTTTCTTTTAATTTACTGTCTGTAGAAATTTTTAACAAACCTTTTGCTAATGATAAATCATTAATTGCTTTCAGCCACTTCAGATGGCTTTGCACATTAGACTTTTCTCTGACAGCTCTTATTTTTAGCAATTTTTCATATTTTTCTTCAACTTGTTTGAGTTGGAGCATATTTTATCATCTCCCAATTATAGATTATATTATAAAATGGATGAGGGTTGTAAATAATTTGTTTATTTCTAATAATATGTTTGACAACTGTCTCTTCTTTGGTTAACAAACTATCCCAAAATTCTTCCAATGAAAAGACTTGAAGCTGGATATTGGTAATATGGGGAAATTTAATCATGATCTTATTCATTTCTTTTGTTTTTTGGGTTATTATAAATACATCCCAATCTGATTTTTTTGTCGCTTTTCCAGAAGCCCTGCTTCCAAATATTCCTAGACAGGCAAATGGATCAATTTGGATGGCTTCTTTAATCAATAATCTCAATGTGGAATTCTTTAGTTTTCTGCTTTCTTGTTCTTCAACAAAAGATATTAATTGTATTGCATCAATGGTCTGTATATTCAAAGAAATATGATTTACATGACCTTGTCTTTTTTGTAATAAAATTTTTTGTTTTACAAGAATTTTTATCCTTTTAAATGCATGGGAATAGTTTATATTTAACTTTTGGGTAATCTGCCTAATTGAAAAACTTGCTGCATAATCTTTGATATATAATCTCAATACTTTCAGGTCAATAGTAGTTATATTCTCTAACATATAATCTTATATGTTATAACATATATTTAAAAGTTTTGGTTTATTTAACACTTAAAACTTGTTGTTAATTTAGAGGTAGGAATAAGAACAAATAGTCACAACCAACCAGTAACAACAACCAATACATTTATATATAACTTCTGTTTTCCATCATTAAAATGAAACGAGTTGGTTATATTCATTGTCGGAAAGCGTAATTCTAATTTAAACAGTTCCAACTCTCAAAATAAATTTTCTCAAGAGGACAAAAGCATGATTAGTGCTGGTAGTCTTCATTGTCACAGATCTTTCTTACATTGTTAATAAAGTTTGTAAATTTTTATCATTATCAACTTTATTCACACCAGAAATTTTGTCTAATTTTATCAATTTCACAAAATTTCTCGTTGCTAGAGATAGCTTTCTTTATGGCGGCAGTATTTTAATGGTAGAATATGGGACTGTGGCAGCGAAAATCAGAAATTTTCTGGCTCTGCAACTTCGTTACAGAACTCCCATGGCGCGGGTTCGATTCCCGCTTGCCGCCCTTTCTTATCAAGTAAATTACTTAGTGAGAACTCTAAAAAGCCGCCTGGGCTCAAAACAGGGAGAAAAATGAAAAATGGAACAGATTACTAATCAAGAATTACAAGAAATGGCGGATCGCTTTGAAGAGATAAAACCCGGTTTGGGCACTTTGGAAGCTAGAATTACATCTATACTTTCACTTCGGATTCTTATCGATGTAGCCGGCAACCAAAACCAGAAAAAGATAATTAAAGAGTGTGAATACAATGCTGGTTGGTATTGGGGAGGAATTATTGGGGGGCAATTAACTCTTGGAAACAAAGTGTTAGATTCCATAGCAGGAGAATCCATAGAGGCGTTATACGATTCAGAAATGCGAGAGGCACTGTTTGGAGCGATAACTAAGCTAAGTAATGTGCTAAATGAAAATATTGGTCAAAAATTTCTGGTAGAACATGTGCGCAAAAGAGGGATGGAACAACCCCAGCTATTGACAAAAGTATATACCTGCTCTATTTTAGAGGAAACTCGGTTCGATGATAACCTAATTATCAGTGGTGATATCAATTCGGGTTTTGGCGAAACGAAAAATGGAGCTAAATTAACTGAATGGAAAAAAACAAAGGAAGCTTGTTTATACTTGAACCCACGAGTCGCCTGGACTCTGTGGAACAGTACATACGAGAACAAGAAGCCAAAAGCAAAAGCAATCATTTTGTTTCAAGATGATGCAATACAATATTTCAGAGAAAAATATGGTGATGTTAAACCAATTCTTCAAACAGATTGGATGAAAAAATAAAAGATAAAGACAGGAGGAAAACAAAAATGAAACAAAAAACAAAACAAACCGAGGACAAAAGCATGATTAGTGTTGGTAGTCTTCACCAACGAATATGAAGCAATTGCTGAACTATTCAAAGTTAAAAAGAGTGGTATAGACAGTGTTGCCCAGCCAAGACTTGGCACCAAAAAAAGGAAAGGTGCAAAATATGTCCAAAGAAGCAATGAAAATATCTTCAACCTTAATCAGGAAGAGTTAAAACAGAGGATAAAAATCTTTGAAGCTATTCTTCAACCAGGTTTATCCTACAATATATTTTTACCTCAAAACAAAATCTTCTTTGAAGAGGTTATGCAGGGTAAGATACCACAGCAGGTTTACATTGGTCTGGGCTACAATGACAAATTAAATGTCAATGGAGAACGCCTTGATATTCTCAATCTCTTTAGCTGGGCAAAAAGAGCGCAACAGGGAATTCCAGAGCTAGAGTTGATTATTTGGGACGCTAGCTGTTATCAGGCAGTTAACATGCTTGATCCTAAAAAAATTCCCGCCCAATTCTCTGCTGATACTGCTCAGGAAATCTTAGGGACTTTAGGTCAAACATTGAAAGAAAACTCCCAGATCAGGGAAAACAGTGAACTTAGAGAAAAATATCTCAAAGCCTTTATGTCAACTCTAGATATCAAAGGCAGAGTTATTCCAGCCAGAGATTATCTAACTGGCCAGGAAACAGAGTATTCCAAACAATTCCAAAAATGTCTGGACTTCTGCAGAGACCCATCAACAGACCAGCTGAAAATTGTCAGGGCTGTTCAATTTGGTAAAATTCCAGATAGAGCCAAGGTTCTTTACACGCCCATGGAAATTGCTGAAGCCTTACTCCTATTAGAGACCTATGGCAACGATATCAAACTTGGACCCACCAGTGAAAAATGCTTTGACAAGTTTATTGTCGCTGCTGCCAGAGAACTGAATGGAGCACAGTACAAATCTATCTGGTACACTAGACCGCCAGGAAAACCAGCTTCTTATCTGACCAATGATGGAAATAGTATTGACTTCAATGATTCTACAGATATCATTGGAAAAAAATTAGAAAACCAATCTTACCGAAATTGGTTGGGAGATGTAATCAAACCATTTAGCACTGAACCAAGCCTGGAAGACAACATCAACAAAGTCATTACTACAGTCAAGGGTGAGCTAAGATGAAAACTATCGGTATCCTTGGCGGCATGGGACCAGAAGCAACCGCAGACCTCTACATGGAAATTGTTAAAATTTTCCAGAAAAAATATGGGGCAAAGTTCGACAAGGACTTTCCTCCTTTTTTTATTTACAGTCTGCCTATTCCTGATGTTGTTGAAGAACTGGAAAATGAACAGCTCTTAGTGCCTTTATTAGCTAAAGGAGTAAAAAAACTAGAATCAGCTGGCGTAGATTTCATTTCCATTGCCTGTAACACAGTCCAATATTATCTGCCCCAGATGAGGCAGGCAGTCAAAATACCCATTCTTAGCATACCTGATGAAACAGCAAGAATAACCAAGAAAAGAAACTACTCCAAAGTCGGTTTGTTAGCTACAGACTTGACAATTAAAACAAGAATATTTGATGAGGCTTGTCAAAAATCCAACATTAAATTGATCAAACCAAACCAAGAACAACAGATAATTCTCACAAAAGTAATCATGAATGCTTTGGCTGGCCAGAAATCAGAACAAGACCTAGAGCAACTCAAAACAATAATCAAAGCAATGAAAAACCAAGGAGCAGAAGCCATTATTCTCGGCTGCACTGACTTGCCTTTAATCATTCAACAAAAAGATTCCGAATTAAAACTCTTAGACACAACCAAAATCCTGGCTCAAGCAGCCGTCAGAGAATCACGGCAAAACCTTTTTAAACAAAAAACAATTAGTGGTGATTGACATGGAATTACAAACAGCCAAGGGAACCAGAGATTTCCCGCCAGAAGAGAAAATCTTGAGGAATAGAGTAGTTGACACTCTTAAAACCATCTTTGAAAAATACGGCTTCTCGCCTTTAGAAACACCAATTTTAGAACGTTATGAAACCTTATCAGCCAAATATGCTGGTGGTTCTGAAATCCTCAAAGAAACATTCAAATTAAAAGACCAGGGCGACCGGCAGCTTGGCTTAAGATATGATCTCACGGTCCCTATGTGCAGATTTGTTGGCATGAACCCCACCCTTAAGATGCCTTTCAAAAGATATCAGATTGGCAGAGTTTTCAGAGATGGACCTATCTCTAGTGATCGTGTCAGGGAATTTTGGTCATGTGATGTCGATGTAGTCGGCTCCAAATCAATGATTGCTGAGGCTGAGATTTTATCCTTAACCTTAGATGTTTTCAAAGAATTAAAACTCGATATCATCATCAAAGTCAACAACAGAAAACTTCTCAACGGCATCTTAGAACAAGCAGATATCACCAGATACAAAGATGATGTCATCCTTGTCATCGACAAACTAGAAAAAATTACAGAAAAAGGAGTTTCAAAAGAATTAGAAACTCTCGGCCTTAATAACGAACAAATCAATGACCTTCTAAAACTACTCAAACAAAAAGATTTGAAAAAATTAAAAATCTCCAGCCAGGAAGGTCAGGAAGGTCTCAAAGAATTAGAAGAGCTTTTTGACTACCTTAAAAACAACAAATCAATTGAATTTGATCCTTCCCTAGCCAGAGGTTTAGCTTATTACACTGGCACTGTTTTTGAAGTCTTTACTAAAAAAGGCCAAGTTTCTTCGTCCTTAGCTGCCGGCGGAAGATATGATAAAATGATTGGTGGTTTCTTAGAAACAGAAAAAGAGTATCCTGCCATGGGCATTGCTTTTGGTTTGAATCGAATCTGTTTATTATTAAAAGATAAAATTTTTAAAAAGAAAACAGTAACTGACATTTTTATCATCCCCATAAGCACACAGAAGAAATCATTTGAGATTGCTAATAGATTAAGACAAGAAGGCTTTAAAATTGATTTGGATATTATTGGTAGGGGAATTAGTAAGAATTTGGATTATGCAAATAAGTTAGGAATACCTTATGTGATCTTTATTGGAGAAGAAGAGTTATCTAAAAAATCTGTCAAAATTAAGAATATGCAGTCTGGTAAAGAAACAACAGTTAGAATTTCTGGATTAGCTAAATATTTGAAGAAAGAATTAAAATGATTTTTTCCTTCAAATTAAATCACCCAACACAAATGAGTGAGGTGATTTAATTTGAATTATTACAATAAAAAATCAAAAATATATGTTCTTTCAGACAAGAAGCTAATTCAGAAATTAAGGAATACCATTTTAAAGAAACACAAACATCTAAAGGAATTTGCCAGAGTAAATAAAATTAAACATAAGACATTATATTCTTGGTTTGAAAAGGGATCAAGAATTCCTTTATCGTTCATAATCAATCTTTATGGCAACAATTTTTATCAATATTTAGACGGTTATTTTTTAGTTAGTGGGACAAGCAATTATAAATTAAAAATATATAAAAAGATAGGTATCATCGAAGCCATTCTGTTAGGGTGGGTTCTTTCAGAAGGTCATCTAGAGAATGATAAATGTACAATTTCTCAAAATAATAAGAAAGTTCTTTTGAAATTAAAGAGTTTATGTGAAAGATATTATGGAAAATGTGGTGCTCATGTTTATCCAGATAAATGTAGTTTTAAATTAGTTCTTCCTCGTGTTTTTGTAATTTATTTCAACGATAGATTTGGTATTCCTTTGGGTAAAAAATCTTATTTAATCAAAATACCTCAACAAATCATGAATGGCACTTCAGAAATTAAGCATGCTTTCCTATCTGCTTATATCGAAGGAGATGGAAGTTTTTCACCTTACAAGACAAAACATTTTAAGAGACCAAGAATTACTATTTGTACATATAGTGCATTATTAAGCCGCGACTGTAAAAAATTATTTTCTTCCTTAGGATACAAAAATAAAACTTACAAATCACGAAACGAATATAAAATATCTTTGTTGAGGTCCGATGACATCTCTAAGTTTTATTTTCACGCTTTTAATTATCTGATTGATTCAGACAAGAAAAATAAATTTGAGTCTTATCTAAGCCATCCCCATACCCTTAAAACAATTTTTGTAGATGGTAAAAAACTCACCCATAAATTTAGAAATGATATTGGTAGTTGGAAAGAAGTTGCTCTTATTTTACGAAACTTAGGTCACAGAGCAAGTTTCTTTACTATTAAGAATTGGTGCTTAGGTTACTTTAAACCAAATCTGAAAATTGCCTTATTAATGTGTGATTATCTTAAAGAGGATTATTTTAAACATATCCCTAAACAATATGGTGGATTATTATATCTACATAATAAGATCTCATATAGCCAACTCTTAAAACTCAAAGACATGGAGTCCGGCCAGGAAGAATTCCTTACAAAACAACAAATTATAAAAAGACTAACGTAGTTCTTATATTTTTAATGGAGTTCACAGGAAAAGAGGTACAACTTGCAGTTTCTAAGGATTTATTTCCTGATTTAGTTGAAAGAATTCGAAGAGAAACAAACAGCATCATAACTCTTGTTGACATACGTGCTAACCAAGAGATCAATCCCAGTCTCAAAGTGCCTTTTGGTGATTATTATCTTGAATATTCTCAAAGTAATGGAATTTGTCTATGCACTCTGACTTACAGAAATCCAGAAAAACATCAAGATGATAAAGCACTTCAAGAATTAAAAGAAAGAATCAAATTTTTTTAACCTTATTCAGCCATTCTCTATACAGCCTTAACTGTCCAATCAAACCCTTACGCATAGTCTGATTCTCAGCAATCTCTGCAATCAAAGTGCAGTGCAGCATTCCATTATTATCCTTGGCTTTTTCGTATTTCTTATATAATCTATCTAAGGTTTTGATTGTCTCTTGAGCAGTAGAAAGATTCCTTAAATTCGGCAGGCCTTTAAACTCTTGAGCATGTTTAGAAGCATCTTTCACTTGCCTAAAAATATCAACTCTTTTCATAACTACTAGTAATTAATCCCGATTTATTAATCTTATCAAAAAAACAAAGTTTTTTTGAGAATGCTCAGAATTTTTTAGGGAAAAATTCAGACATTTTTATCGTTAAGTTTATAAAGCCAAAAAATTTAATCAGAACCATGGTCGACCCTGCCACTGCAGCTGTTTTATTGCCAGAAGCTGCTTTACCTTTATTGGAAACCATTCGTACTTTAGTCAGCACTGCTTCTTATATTGTTGGTGGAATCTTCGGCATTTATCTTATCTTACTTTTAGTCAGATGGTGGCAGAACAGGCTTATCATCAGATTATTGAGGGATATCACCTATAATCTTAACCAGCAGAATATCAAATTAAAACTTCCTCATGCCAAACCTTTATTCCAATCAAAAATCTATAAAAAATTATCCTCTATTTTTGAAAGATGAAAGCAGAAATAAAAAAACAAGTTTTTGACGATTTTCATAAAAAATTCACAGTCGGACTCTTAATCTGCACTGATTTAGATAATCAAGGCCATCTCAAAGAAATCGACAGCCTCTTGGATGAAATTGAAAATCTCATCAAAACCAGTTTCTCCCCTATTACCATCAAGACTCATGACCTCATCACCATCTGGGAAGTAGCTGCTGAAGGTTTCTCTGGCAAAAAACATTACTGCAGTTCTATTGAAACCATGATGAAAAAAATCATTGGCGGCGATAAAATCAAAAAAGAAAATCGTCTCAGAGACCTCTGCAATTTCATTTCCTTGAAATATCTTTTGCCGGTTGACTGCTTTGATCTCGGCTTGATGGAAGGCGACCTCAGTTTTGAACTTAAAGGAAATGATATTGTTTTCACCCAGGGCGGCTACAAGCTTTCTGAAAAACTAGCCATGAAAAGAAACAAGAAATTCGAAATCACTGACAAAACCAAAGAAGCAGTTGTTTATCTCGAAGCCCTGCCTCCTTTGACTGAAGCTAAACTTAAACCGATCATGACTGAATTAGCTGATTTAATCAGAACTTTCTGCAAAGGCAAAGTCAAACTTTTTTTCTTAGATAAAAAAAATCCAGAAGTTAAGATTTAACCAGTCTATTATAGATAAGTTTAAATTATATTTTTGATTTCTAAGTTAGATGGACATAAAAGAGGAGGTTGTGTGTTTAATAGATAAAGAAGTCAAATTAAGCAAGAGTGAAATCCGCTCCTTAATCGAAATTCCTCCTAATCCTTCTTTAGGTGATTATGCTTTTCCTTGCTTTAAGCTTGGAGGCCATCCAGTTGACGAAGCCACTAAACTCATCGAAAAAATCAAGAAAAAATCCAAAGTCATTGAAAAAATCGAGCAAAAAGGCCCTTATGTTAATTTCTTTATCAACAAGCAAATACTGGCAGAAATAATCATTAAACAGGTTTACAAAGAAAAAAAATGTTACGGCGCTGGCAAAAATAAAAAAGAAAAAATCATGGTTGAATTCTCACAGCCCAATCCTTTAAAGGATTTTCATGTCGGCCACTTAAGAAATACCGCTTTAGGCAATTCCCTGGTCAAGATTTTGGAATTCAATGGCTATCATGTTATCCCAGTTAATTTATACAATGATACTGGAGCCCATGTTACCAAATCTCTTTGGGGCTATCTCAAATATTTCAAAAACAAAGAGCCTCCAGGCAAAGAAGGCGCCTGGCTTGGCAAAGTTTATGTCAAAAGCATAAAAAAATTAAAAGAACAAGACCACGGCGAAGAACTTGCTGTCATCTCGCAAAAAATCGAAGCCCAAGACCCAGAAACAATCAAACTCTGGAAAAAATTAAGAAACTGGAGCATTGATTACTTCAAAGAAATTTATCAAGAGCTTGATATTCATTTTGATGTTGATTTTTATGATTCTGATTTGATCGAACCTGGCAAAGAAATGGTCCAGGAATTATTAAGGAAAAAAATTGCCAAAGAAAGTGAAGGCGCTATTATTGTTGATCTCTCTGAATATAATTTAGACATTGCCTTGGTTCTCAGAGCAGACGGCACTGCCCTTTATATTACCAAAGACCTTGCTTTAGCTAAATCAAGATTTGAAAAATATTATTTGGATAGATTAATTTATGTTGTTGGCGCCGAACAAAAGTTGCATTTCAAACAATTATTCAAGATTATTGAACTTTATGGCTTGAAACAAGCTCAAAAATGTTTCCACTTAAGCTATGGTTTAGTTGAGCTGCCTTCTGGCAAAATGTCCTCCAGATTAGGTAATGTCGTTCTCTACGGCGAATTAGCAGAAAAACTAAAAAAACAAATCACCAAAGAAGTTGTTAAACGCCATAAAAAATGGCCCAGATACAAGCAGCAAAAATCCATTAACAATATTTTCTCAGCTGCCATTAAATTCAGCATGTTATTACAGGAAAACAACAAACCAGTTGTTTTTGATCTTGAGAAAACCATGGATTTTGAAGGCGAAACCGGCCCTTATGTCCAATATGCTCATGCTCGTGCCTGCAGTATCTTAAGAAAAGCCAAACAAAGATTAGATCCTCGGGTAGATTACGAAACCTTTAACTTAGCCGAAGAAATCAAAGTCATCAAACTCTTAGGCAAATTCCCAGACCTGGTTGTTAAAGCTGGTGAAAACTACAAACCTTATCTTATCGCTCGTTATTTGATTGATTTATCCCAGGCCTTTAATGAATTCTACCATAAATGCCCGGTTATTTCTGAAATGAAGCACATTATGCGCGCCCGGTTGTTAATGGTTGAATGCACCCGACAAGTTCTTGAAAATGGTTTAGCACTTTTAGGCATCAAAGCTCCAGAAGAAATGTAAAATTTTTATTTATAAATCTTTTGGTTTTGTCGTCACCTAATAGTAGTAACAAAATAGAAAGCTTTATATATTAGTAATCCTTACTTAAAATAAGCTCAAATGAACCTAGAACAAACCCTCCAACTAATGGAGCAAAACCACACTCCAAAAGAGATTCAAAGAGCAACAGAGCTCTTGCCAGTTCTATTTACCCCTAAAACCCTTGAAACTAATATTGAATACTTCTCTCCAGAAGATTTCCAAAAACTCAAAAAACACGATCAAAAATTATTTGAAAGATACTTTGACGACGATGCTCGTGGGTATACTTATAATATGTGGAATCATGGACTGTTTGATTTTATCAAAGAAGCCTTAGGCAGAGAAGCAAAACCTGGTGTTTTTCTTTTTCAAAGCCCGGATCTAGTCACCTTAATTCACGAATTGACTCACCGAGATGATATTAACAGACAAATTAACACACCCTCTAGAGAAGAAACACCTTATAGAGAAAGATTCGCTGAAATCAAAGCCTATGCAACAGAAATCTTAGCTTATAAGTACCTCAATCCTGCTTCCAATAAAGTTAATATGATTAATCACTTTAGAAAAAACAATCCTGGCTTTAATGCAACTGACCAAGAACTTTTTGATAGTATTAATCATGTTCATGAAAATAAAGGAGTTCTCTTCCCTTTTTCATTCTGGAAATTTATTGAGCGTGATGAAGTCACTCCTCAAAATGTTCTTAAACTAAGGTCAAAAATGATTTCAGAATATATTCAAGGTTTATTTAGAAGAAATTTTAATGAAGGAAAGTGCAGCCAGGAAGATTACGAATCTGCTCAACAAATTTTTAAAAAAGGTTTTGACTTCTGCGAAAGCCCTTTAAACAATGCTTATGAACCTCCAGCACTTATTCAAAAGTTTCAAATCCCCCAAGTCATGGAACACATGATTCAAAGAGGCCACTGTTTTGTTGACTCTCCAGATGCTCCAGCTGAATTAGTTGTTGCCTGTGATGATGATGGAAACTATCTTATCGGACCTGCTGATAATGGCAAACTAACCTTTGCTTTTAAAGACAAATCACCTTCTGATTTTAAAGTAGCTCGATTCATGATGAAAGGGCCTTACCAAGGCAAAAGCTGCATCCTTTACCAAGACAACCAAGATTTAATTAAAAATCACAGCTTTTCCACTCAGGCGACTATTCCTTTTGACGTTTACTTAAAACGAGTTGAAAAATTTAAAAATTAATTAAGCTTCTAAACTTTAAAGCACAACTTTTTTAAACTAAAAATAATTACTTCTTTCCATGGTAGAATTTAGTAGTGGATATTATCATCCCATGGACCGTGACTCTGGACATAGCACTACAGCTGACAACAGCACTTCTGACGTTGGTGTTGGTGTTAAAGACATTGGCATGTCTATTCCTTTAGGTATTGCTGCTCCTAATGTCCAAGGTGTGGCTGCTAAAATAAGAACAGGAGCTCGGAAATTTGAATTGGCTTTTCCAGGCGCAGGCCGTGCTCAAAGAGGAACTCAAACACCCGGTATCTATGGAAAACTCCAAAGACAGGCTTTGGAAGAATTAGGCCGTTCCAGTAATGTTGACTTTACCACCCACGCTTCTTATGGTGTCATGGGCTTGGCTGGCATGGACCAGCAGGGCAATTTCTCAAAGCAAAATAAAAAATTCGCAGTTGATGAAATCAAAAGAGCAGTTGAATTTGCCGCTGATGTAGCTAGAGGCGGCAATGTTGTTGTCCATACTGGAGAATTTCAAAGGCCTGTTTCAGAAGAGTCTTGGGCTTTTGACCCAGCAACCGGCAGAAGAATATTCCAATCTTATGGCGAAGAGCCTGAAAAAGCCATTATCAGAGTAGTTGATGACCGCACCGGCCAAGTTGTCACTCAAGTCAGAAAAGACCAGAGAGTTGCTAGACCAATTTGGCATACATCTGAAAGTGATTACCAAGGTACTGACCAAGACGGCAATCCTAGATTTATCAAAAAAGGAGAATATATTGATTACGAAGGCCGCTGGATGCCGCCAGAACAGCGTATTCCTGATTATGATTATGATAAAGGAACTTTTAAAGTCCATTACTTGGAATGGGATGATTTTGTTAATGAATCTCAAAAATTCACTGTCAGGGCCAAAGAATTTTGGAAAGAACATCCTGACCCTGATGACCCTGCCTGGCAGGCAGTCCCTTGGTGGCGTTTTAAAGATGCCAAATCAGAAGATGAAATTCTTGTCAGGCCAGAAGAAGCTTATGTCCTGGCTACTTTAGAAACTAATGCTGCTAATTCCCGTGGTTGGGCTTATTATTACGGCCATGGTTTTGACCAGGATGTTGACCGATTAAACAAATTAAAAAAATCTCTTTCAGTTTTTGAAAAATTAGAAGCAGCAACACCAGAAGAAGAAAAATGGAAATTAATTAAAACCAGTCCTTTTGGTGATGAATTAACCCGAATGGGTTTATTACCAGAAGAAGGCAAACTTCCTACTATCAAAATTAAAGAAGCTATTCGAAGCACTGAACAAAAAATGAAGCAGGGTCACGAAGCTTCCACTTCTCAATGGGCCCAGGCTAAAGACGCTGAAGAAACCATGCGTCATGTCAAGAGCTCCCACACCTATGCTTTAGGAGAATCCTTTGGTGCTTATGCAGAAGCCGGCATCTCTGCTATGGAACAGTCCAATAAATTAGAAAAACAAGGCAAACTCAAAGAGCCGATTTTCGTGGCCATGGAAAACATCTTTCAGGAAAGCTATGGCTCTCATCCAGACGAAATGATTACTTTGGTTGAAGGTGCCAGAGAACAAATGGCTGATATGTTAGTTAAACAACGTGGTTATACTCAACAGCAGGCTCAAAGAGAAGCAGAAGATCACATCAAAGGCCACTTAGATACTGGCCACTTAAACATCTGGAGAAAATTCTGGGTTGCTGACACTAAAAAATCACCTGAGCAAAATGATGCTGATTTCAACAAATGGCTTCTCAAAGAAACTGAAAGACTAGCCAAGAAAAATATCATTGGTTCTGTCCACTTAGCTGATAATTATGGTTATCAAGACGACCACTTGTCTCCTGGCGAAGGCAACTGCCCGGTCAAGGAAATGGTTCTTATTCTCAGAAAACACGGCTACAAAGGTCAGTTGATTGTTGAACCAGGTGCCGATGCTACTACAGATTTGTCTGATTTCCATGGCTTGATGAAAACTTGGCGCTTGTTTGGAAGTTCTATTTATGGTGTTGGTCTTGGCGGTGGAACTGCTCCATCCCGAGACAGAGCTTGGGGCCAAGTCCAATATTCTTATTTCGGCAGAATGGAGCCTCCTTATTTTGTCTTTGGCAAATACTCTCCTTCTGAAGACTGGACCTTATGGTCTGGTGTTCCTATGGAGTAAATCTAATAGAAATCTTGATTTTCAAGCAATTCTGAACCTTGCTTAATTAACAACTTGTCCCTAGTTTCTTCATAAAAGGACTTAACTGTTTCATAAACACCAGAGCCGATGTTTGTAGCAACTGGAACTGCAGTAACTAAAAGACCTTCAAGACGGCCTTCAGCTACATATATTGCGCCTACTGCACAACAACCAACAAAACCACCAAATCCAACAACACCACCTAAAACCTTACCAGCCAGTTTACTAGGATTAAATTCATCATCTTTTTTTGATTGATTTAAAAATGAAGGTAAGGTATAAATCATTTTTACCCCCTGATAAAATCCTTTCCCAAAGTCGATGCAAAACCCTTTTGTTTCACTTAGCATCTCAGAAATTATTTCCTTTCTAAGGGACTCGTCATCTTCCATAATAAAATCATAGTTGAACACTTTAATAAATTTTTCTCTTCTAAAAGCCGTTTACTATTCATTCAAGAACAAAAATATTTAAATATGTGTATACTATTGTTAAGCCAATGAACCTGTTTCTGCCTAGTGCGCCAAAGAAATGCCCTAATTGCGGTAGCTTGCTTTCCATGGGAATATGGGGCCAGGAAGCCAAAAAAATCACCAAATGTGAAGTCTGCGGCACTGAGTTGGATTAATAAGCACCCGGCACAAAACTCTGTTTTGGCTCAGATGAAAATAAAACAGATTCATAACTCTTGATGATCTCATTGAATTTCTCTTGAATCTCATTCATGATTTGGTAATATTGTTCAAAGTTCTCAACTTCTAGTTCAATTTCCAAGTCCCAAGGACCAATAGTTTGAACCGTGTTGATGATGTTGGGATTTAGCTTACAGTAATTTATCAAACTCTTTTTCTTTTCAGCTGTGATATTCTTCAGAAAAACAAAAGACTTGCAGGTTTCATAATTTAATAATCTCGGATTTAAAGCATACTTGTAACCAATGATTACTTTGTTTTTCTCCAATTGTTTTAATCTGTATCTTACTACAGTTACAGAAACCTTTAATTTCTTGGCTAATTCAGTAATTTTAATACGAGCATTATTAGCAATATTTTTTAAAATCTCAAAATCAACTTCATCTAATTTTATTTCTTCTAAATCTTCCCCATAACTCATTTCCACTGGTTCAAGTTTGTCATGGTAAAACCATCTTCTGTTGTATTGGACTGATTTTCTTGAGATCGTTACTTCTTTTTCTAAAATATAATTGCTGAATTTATTCAATATTTCATCTTCTAAATCACCAAAATCTTTTATATTCCTAGACCAACTGGCAATAATCAAGTCCCACCTGCCCTGGCAATTGCCGATCCAATAAACCAGCGAATGTTTCATAAAAAACTCTTGTATCTGTTTTCTGATTTCTTGAGTCATATTTTGCAGTTTGAAATAAATTTTGTAAGACTGATAGCCTAAACGATAAGTAGAAATCACCGTTTGAAATCTTAAAATAAATCCCCTCTCTACTAGATTGTTGATTCGATGAAAAACAACTTCTTTGCTTAACCTGACTTTTCTTCCTAAATCCGAAAGCGAAATACGGCTGTTTTTGTCCAATTCAAACAATATCTTCTTATCCTTTAAATCTAGCTTCATATTACATCAAAAGTATAATTTTTATATAAATTTTACTATTTTGTTAAAAATATTAATAGGAATGTTTAATAATATATTAATGTAACTACTATATAATTAAAATTACTCAAAAGGGTAAAATACCTCAACCCAATAAAGAGGTGGAGAAAATCAAAATGGAAAATATTGATAAAAAACTAAGAGGCCTTTTAATGTCTGAAAGAAAAAATATAAGCATGAATGCAGGACTTGTTCCGGCTATTTTAAGAGCTAGAATTTGCGAAGCAGATATAGAAAATATTTACACAGAGGAAGGTGCTGAGAAAATGCTTCAAGGATTGGTAGATCTTTATCAAGAAATAGTTATTCTTCCAAAGAATTTAGATTTATACGGAGGAAAAGAGAGATTTGTAGCTGGAGACATGGCTCATTTGATAGCTAATTTGTGTGAAATAATGGGTCGAGAAGAAAGCGCAGGTAATTGGAGAAAAAGGACATATAACATATAAGAAGTAAAGAAAATGAAACAAGAAAAACAAATGGAAAAAGTGGCCAAGCTATTGGAGGAGATGTTGATGGAAACTCCAATAGAGCAAATAGCCCCCAAAATGCCTGAACGATATGTAGATTGCTATAAAGCACTTGGTATAACTGTGGATCCTGAGATATTATCTAAAGCAGCAGAGAGAATTTACGCTAGAGTAATTGATCTAAGTAGAAGTGAATGCTATGGTGATATATGGTACCAGTTTGAGAATGGCACCAAAGAGCGCGCAGTAGAATTTGTTGGCACTGCACTCAGTGAAGAGTATTTAATTCGCTGCGCTCAGAGTGATGGAGAATATGAAGAATTGACTAGAGACTTTGTGAAAAATGTTTCAGGACGTGGATTATCTGTCTTTGGACGTGGAAGCGCTGTTAGTGAAAGAGCCATGGACTTTATGAGAGAGCAAGGCTTCATATCAGAAAAGAGAGAAGAATATGATATAGGCGAGGTTTACCTGGATATCAAAGATGACATTATAAAGAAGTATAGGGAATGTGGAAAATTTGATAGGGTAGAACCTGATGAAAAAATTCCTACTATACTCCACTTAATAACATTTCAAGGAATGAAGTATAAATAATTTTTTTTCTTTTTTTAATCAAAAACAAAAAGAGGAAACTAAAATGTCAGAATTCAAAGAAAAAACATTCCATGAACAATTCAAAGAAGCAGAAAAACATACTACTGTAAAAGAAGCCATGGCAAAACATGGCTTAGCGCAAACTGCATACGATCATCTTATTAGAGGTGGTACTCCTCCAAACAAAAAAATGTGGGACAATCCTGGTGTGCCGCTTGTAGATCTTATGGGCACTCAAGAAATTGAAGGAGCAATAGAACAATATTACAGGATTTGTGATCAGTTTCCTAATTACACGCGTGAGATTTTAGAAGAAGGTATAATCTCTGAAATACAAAGAGACAAGTCTGTAAAATCACCATTAACTAAGATGGTTCTCTACTTATCAGATGTTGGAAAGCTTCCAGACAAATACAAACATTTAGTAGAGGAACCAAAATAATTCATACTTTTTTACCTAAAAATATTTAAACAATAAATGTTTTTAAAATCAAAAGGTGATATGAATGCCAGAAGAAAAATCCATTAAAAACCAAATTGCTGCTATGGAAGCTTGGGCCATTGATTCTAAAGGAAAGGTTGATGCTGGGAATTATAAAGAAGCAAAAGCTGATTTAAGAAATATTAACACCCAAGGCAGAAGATTAGAATGGCGTGGCGGTAGATATGGTTTAAAACGTCTGCCTGATTTCGATGAAGTTAACCAATTAAAGAAATTAATTTCAGCTGCCAGAGCAGCTGTTCACTCATCTATTACTTCTATTGATAACTTCCAAATGCTTCAAAAACTTCAAAAAAGAAAAAAAATCCGTGAAAGCCAAACCAAAAAAAAAGTTATTAAAAAAAGAAAAGGATTACAACGAGATATTAAAAAATACATAAGCATTTTAATTGAAGACTTAAAACAAGCCAGAGCTATTGCTGAAGCAGAACCTTGGACGAATTTGGATGTTATATCTAAACATAAACATTATAGGGTTTTTTTGGGAGAATTTTTACGAGGAGACTACTATTACAAAAATTTAGGTGAAGATAGAATAAAAATATGGAATAGTTGGTGGAAACAAGGATTTCGGGTATCATTATACGACTTTAATTTAATAGGAGCTGATCTCAGAGGAATTGATTTAGAAGGAGCTAATCTGGAGCACATCAATCTATGGAAAGCTAATCTAGCAGGAGCTGATTTAAGAAGAGCTAACCTGGGGAATGGTCATCTGTATGAAGCTATTCTAAAGGGAGCTGATCTAAAAGGTGCTGATCTAAGTGGAGCTAATCTTAGATGGGCTGATCTGAGGAGAGCTAATCTTGCAGGAGCTAATCTGCGTCTTGCTGATTTGGAGGAAGCTAATTTGAGGAGAACGGATATAAGGGGAGCTGATCTGTGGGCAGCTAATCTAAGGAAAGCTAATCTGGCGGGAGCTGATCTGTGGGGAGCTGATCTGAAGGGAGCTGATCTGGAGCACGCTGATTTGACTATGGTTAAGACTCTAACAAAAGAACAACTTCATTCAGCTAAAAACTGGGAAAAAGCAAAAAATATCCCTGAAGAACTTCTTTAAATTTTTCTTTTTTTCAAAATAATAAACCAAAATAATTTAAACTTCTTTTCTTTTTTATCAAAAAACCGAAAATCTTATAAATGTTGCATATTTAACAACGATTGATGCACAAAATGCAACATATTACAGAAAAGGAATTCGACATATTAAAATACTTTTATGAAAAGCCAAGAGGTTATGTCAGGCAGATTAAGAAGTCTGTCAAGCTCTCTGAGCATACTCTCTTGAAGTATTTGGATTCCCTCGAAAAGAAAAAAATCTTAAGCTCTAAAAGAGAAGGTAATTTAAAAATTTATGACATTAATCTCAAAAACTCTTTTGTTAAGGTATTTTTCTCATATTTTGATTTAGAAAGATTAGAACTATTAGAATACAAGCGCCAGAAAGCAATAGCCCTTTTTGTAGAAAGCATTAAACAGATTAAAATTCCCGGCTTCATTCTCTTATTTGGCTCAACTGCCAAAGGGAATTACACGCCCAAAAGTGACATTGATCTGATCTTGGTTTATGAGTTATTAGAAAAAGATATTAATAAAAAGATAAAAAACATCAATCAAAAAATCTTGGCAGAAACAGGATTAAAAATCAGTAGTATAATCATGAAACTAAATGAATTTTTAAAGGAAAAAGAAAACAAACAGAATTACGCTCTTCAAGATGCTATAACTTCAGGATATCCTGTATTTGGAAACCAACTTTATTACGAGGTGATGTTTGAATGAAACAGAAATGGGAACTCTGGCTAAAGAATGGAGCAATATTGGATTATGACTTTAAGAAATACCTGGAAAAAGAAACTATCAGAAAAGGAGCTACAAAAATTGAAATTGATGGGCACTTAAGCAAAGCAAAAAGGAATCTGCACTTTTCCAGGAGAATTCTTGATGATTTAAAAGATTTTTATGAATGGTCTATTGTTTCTTATTACTACTCAGTTTACCAGGCAGCTCTGGCTTTATGCGCCTTAAAAGGTTATAAGACAAAAAGCCACATAGCTACAATTTCTATTTTGATTAAATTTTTCTATCCCAAACACATTACTGAATTAGATTTACAAACAGTGGCCAAGACAGTGATGGTTGAGGAAGATATTCGTGAATTTGTGGAATTAAAAAGTTATCGGGAAGATGCAACCTATTCTATCTCAGTTGAGTACGAAAGAAAGTTGGCAGAAAATTTAGGGAAAAAGGCAATTGAATTTGTGAACAAGGCAGAAAAAATAATCTCAGAATAAAATAAAAAATAATCCTATGAAAGATAAATTCAACCAAACGAGAAAATTTTTCAAATTTTCTGGTGTTGATAAAGCTAAAACTTTTTCAACAATCAAACAAGAATACAAAGATTATGACAAATCCTTGTTAGAAAACTTTAGATTAATAGTCCGTGACACAGAAAAAGGTATTTGGGGTCCGGCTGATTTAGACACTTGCTTTAAATTCTTTAAAAAAATAAAACTACAGAATTTCAAAAACTTCTTAGACTTAGGCTCTGGTGACGGCAGAATAGTTCTTTTAGCCTCATTATTCACCAATGCCACCGGCATTGAATTTGACTCAGACCTCCATGACATTGGAATCAAAATAAATCAAAAACTCCATCTCAACGCCAACTTAATCAAAGGCGATTTCCTCAAACACAACTTAAGTAACTACGACATCATCTTTATCAACCCAGACAATGGTTTTCACAAAGGTTTGGAAGACAAATTAATAAAAGAAATGAACAAAAAAACCCATCTTTACATCTACAACAACATTTTCCTCCCAAGATTTCTAGAAAAAGGCAAGACTTATCACACTGGATCTGCACCAATTATAGTTTATAGAAATTCTAAGGAACACTGATATAAACCTTCTTCACACTATATTCATTACCATCTCGATTAACAATCACATTAAAAACATAATTCCCACTCTTACCACCTTTAGGCACCATAAAAAGCATTGGCAATCTCCATTGTTCATTAGAATTCAAAGTCCTTGAATCAGAATCATAAAAAACCCAATCATCCAAATCTGTAATCACTTCATCATTATCAGCTACTGAAAACTCAACCACAATTGAATAATCATGGGGATTGTCAGGGTCAATATTCAACATCCCCACTCCCAAAACCTTCTCACCACCGCGAGAAATAGTTGCTGAATTAAACGGCACCGCCACTCTTTCACCTGTTTCCAATAAAGCAGCTAATTGTGCATCAGTTCTCTCATCTAAAATATTCTTAGTTTCAATACTCCCTTTGATGAAAGTATTCAATAAAACAATTCCCAAACCAAGAATTACAATAGAAATAATTATCATGACCAAGACACTGATTGACAGTTGAAACCCTTTTTTTCTCATAATAAAAAAGAAAGAAAAAGAACTATTTAATAATTTCGTATTCTTTGACAATTACCACTAAGAACACTATCAGCAAAATAGCTCCGGTCACCATATACCAGATTCCGTCAGTAAAAGTCCCTGCCAGTGATTTATACATGCCCCAGCCCATCACAATAAAGCCGAGCCATAAGAACTTATCTAACACTAACTTCATGATTTCAAATTCTTGCTGACCGCTTAACCTTTTTTTTCTTTTAGCCATCTTAGGTCACCGTCACAAAAAATGATTTTGAGTCGTATTCACCAATTGGTCCACCATTGTCATCTAATTCTTCTATAACCACTTTATACAGATAAGTGTTTTTAGAAGTTTCTGCCTGATGCAAAATTCCATAAACCCTGGATTCTCCTAGACCCAGTGTTTGCGGTGTATTGTCCCAAAAAAACCCTGCTGCATTAGTTTTTGGTTTCTCGTCACCAAAGTCTCCTTCTGGATCAGGTCTTGATTGAATTGTTAATTTAAATTTGATTGGCCTGTCTTCTAAATTTTGCACACCGACAGCCAAGTTCTTTTTATCTCCGCTTTGGACTATTACCTGCTCAGTCGGAAATGACAGTTTCTTATTGCCCACTCTCAAATCATCTAGAATCTGTTGCTTGATTTGCTCTTGGACCGTACTTGTTGTTTCAGTAATTTGAGAAAACTGGTTCCTGACAAATCCTAATCCCAAACCAAGTAAAGTCATAGCAATAACAACAATAACAATTACCTCTATAGCCATATTTAAAGAAGCTTTTTTATTCATTTTTATCTACCTCTTTTTTGGAACGTAAGTTTCAAAAAAGGCACCAGAAATTTATATGTAAATTTCTCAGTGTCTTTTTGAATGTGATTAACTCAAATAAATGAAGTGTTATTTAAATAACTTTCTATAAACGCAAAATTTATAAATGGGCCAATTCCCTATCCACTCCTATGGCCAGAATAAGAAAATTCGTAGCATATCGAAGATTAGAGCGGCCTTACACTAGGGCCAGCAAATACAAAAAGCAGAATTTTGTTAGAGCCGTGCCCCACAACACTATTGTCAGATATGAGATGGGCAATCCTAAAGGCAAATTCAACACCAAAGTTAAATTAGTTACTGAAACTGATTTGCAGATCCGGCATAATGCCATTGAATCAGCTAGACTAACTTCTAACAAGCTTTTGGAAGGTAAAATCGGCAAAAAAGAATACCATCTCAAAATCAAAATGATTCCTTTGCATGTTCTTAGAGAAAATCCTTTGGCCTCAGGAGCCGGAGCAGACCGTATGTCAACTGGAATGAAAAAATCCTTTGGCAAACCCATTGGCTTGGCAGCTCAATGCAAAAAAGGCAAAGTTTTGATGGAAGTCAGTGTTGATAAGAAAAATATTGCTTTAGCCAAACAAGCTTTGAAAAAAGCTTCTTATAAATTCCCTTGTTCTTGCAGAATAGTAGCTGCTTAATTCTACAAATTATTTTTTTAATGGCTAAACACAAGGAAACAGATTGTGATTCTAACTTTAAGTCTATGCGCCGCAGTAGGGCTTCAAAACCAAAAGGTTTAAATATAATAAGGTATATTTAAATATACCAAATGAGAAAATTAGAAAATTACATAAAACTGAGGAATTTAGAAACAGCTAAGAATTATTTAGTTCCGCATATCTTTACAGAAAACTACTACCATATCCTCAAATCAAAGCTTAAAGGCAAAAAGCTTACAGATAATGAAAGATATTACTACAATCACTTTATCAAAAAGAAATTAAGAGGTATCATGGAGTTAATGGAAATTGATACTTTGGTTAATGGAAGGGAATTTATTAGAAAAGGCAGGCTCAATAAGGCAGTGATTTTATTACAGAAATTCTCAAGAAAGCATAAAAACATGAAGATGCTTGTTTCAGGCTCTTTCCTTTACAAAGAAAAATACAACGACATTGACGTCTTCGTTATCTCAAAATATGAAAAAAAGGATTATAAAGAAGGTAAAGTTCACATTAATTACCTGCCTGCAGACGTTGAGAAAACACTCTTTTTCCAGTCAATAAATGCAATAAGTGTTTCTAATTTTAAGTCTAATGGAAAGATTGAGGAGATATTTGACATAAGCAATATCCTACTTCTTTATGAACTGGTTATACTGCTAATAATCCAAAGAGATGATTTTCTGCAGGAATTAAGGGATTTAATTATTAGGTTGGAATATGTTTCTAACAAAGTGGTTCTTAACTCTATGCAGCTTAAAATAATTACAGACAAAATTACAAAATCAAAAAATCCTATTCAGGTAGTCAATAAATATTTAATGGCAAAGATTATAAATGCTTACAATGCAGGAATTCTAAGAAGAACTTTAAGCAGGTTTATTGAAAAAAACAGTTTTCCAGAAAAAGGACAGAAGATATATGAAAATTGGAAGATTTACAATCAAACATACAAAGAGGCAATAGAAGTTGTCACATAAAGAAGCAAGAAAGAAGATTGAAGAAATCTTAGGCTGCAAGATTAGTTTTGAAGGGCATTTCAATATGGTCTTTGATAATCTTAAAGAGAATCCCAAAGACAAGTTATAGAATGGGTTAAGGAATGCAAAGAAGGCAAATCCATCCCGATAAGCTCAGATAAAGTAAAAGAATTATTGGGTTTTGTATTGCGTTTTAGGGATACAAACTTTAGAGCAATCCTCACCAAAAAGAAGAATGAGTATTTTATTGCCTTGTTTTTGGATAAGCACAAGTATTATGAGAATGAGAGAAGGAAGTTAGGGCTGTAATGACTTAGAACTAATGGTTCACACGCCGCAATAGGGCGCAAAAAAACATCAAAGAATTCTCTTAATTTTCTTTTTCAAATCATCAGCCCAAACAACACCTTTATACTTCTTAACCAAATCCATATCCAGATCCAAAACATCTGCTTTGCTGAAATAAACCAGAACTTTTTTATTTTCATCCTTTAATCTCTTATACAACTTAATTTGGTCTTTCAAAGGAAATGGTTCAGACAAATCAAAAACATAAATCACCAAATCAGCTAAATACTTGATTGCCAAGTAAGCCTGCCTTTCAATATCATTCATCTTCTCTAAACGATCCAAAGTTCCTGGTGTGTCAACCAATTGAATCTTACGGCTATCAATTTTCATATAACCTAAATTCAAACCTTTGGTTGTAAAAGCATATACCGCCACCTCACCTTTAGCTTTACTTAGCTTATTTAGCAAAGTCGATTTGCCGACATTTGGAAAACCAGTAATCGCAATCGTCTTCATATCCTTGACATCAGGATAAGTTCTCATCACTCTCCTGCATTCTTCTAAATACTTTAATTCATTCTTGATCCTTTTGACAACAGAACTCATCTTGCCGTAAAACTCTCTCCTCAACTTGTCATATTGTTTTTGATTATTCGCCCTCTTGAATTTCATAATATAATCGCGGTGAAATTTCTTGACAAACCTCACCGAAGTATTGATTGCTCCCAATGATTTCTTCAAATCAACATAATTTAAAGTCGTTCTAATCAATTCCTGGTAAAATTCATTCAACGAATCAATATCTGGAAAATCCTTGAGAATATCTATCAGCTTGCTTTCCAAAACGTCTTTGATAATATCCATCCTGACATATTCTATTTTCTTTTCCTGGCCAGAGCTTAATTTCTTGCCTTTGCTCCTCAATTGAGCCGCCCGTTTCTTAGCCCTGGAAAAAGCCGCATCAAAAAAATCATCTGGCTTTCCCACCGGTCTGATATTTTGGAAATTCATAAGAAAAAGATTATCATCAGTCTTTTTAAATATATGCTAAAAATATATAAATGAGAGAAGATGGAAAATTAAATTATGGAATTAACTTTTGAATATCCAATTATTAACGGATTAACTTATGGATTAGTCATAGATAATCCAGAAAACAGGGCTTTTATGAGTCCAACTTATTTCCTTTTAGGAGATATCAGAAGAGCTAGAAGAACCCAAATCAAGGAATGGTTTGGGCAGTGGTTGGAATTTGAATCACAACCAAAAGATTTTGAAAAATTATTGAATTTTGACAAACGTTTTAATGTTGGCAAGACCGAAAATGGCAGTAATATCAGAAGAAATTTACACGATTTAAGTCCTTTAGAACTTGTCACTGCTTCTGAATTCAGAACTAGAATGAAAAGACACTATGATGGTTCTGCTTCCTTTGTCAAACGTGGCGGTGATGATGTCTTTACTTACAAGAAAAAAAGACAAAAACAAGGAACCAGATTAGATTTAGAGCCACATACAGGTAATGTTGTTTTATCTGGCTATGTCAGGAAAAAAGGCGATGCTAGAAAAGGAGCCTTTAGAAGCAGCTTCCATAAAATTACCCTCAAAGGGCCTTTCAAAAATTCAGCCATACCTTTTGCTCAAATATCAGATGATTGCCGATATTTTGATGAAATAAAAAAGAAGGGTGGTTATGAAACTCTCCAGATCATTGATACTGATGTTGCTGCTTTGCTGCTTCATGCAGCTAAAAACCCGAATAAAGTCAAAGATTTCCAGGGTAATAGGGAATTCTTTGTTCCTTTTAGAACTGATACGATTGACGAAAGAATATTAGGTTATCACCGAATTGAAGATTTGCCTTACTTATCCCAAAGTCAGTTTAGTTTAGTCCCTCTTAAGATGGATATTTTTTTAGCTCGTTATTTCAAAAATATGGGTTATTTTACCTTAGATAAAATTTTAACCAAATTGCCTACTTTTGATTTACAAACAATTGAATTGATCAACCAAGGTAAGGCAAAATATATAGTTATTCCACAAGCTTTCCCACTGGATCAAAAAGATTTAAGGAGTATGGAACCAGAAGTAGCTGCTTTATACTCCATGATTCTAAAAAATCTCAAAGACGATGGTTTTGTATTAAAAGATATTGTTTTAGAGAAAAAAGATTCAGTCTATGAAACACCTTGTCTCCATTTTGAAGGTCCAGATAATCAAATTAGAAGAGTCACTCTAGATGGAAGGCCTCCAATTATTATCAAAAGGAAAAATACTGATGGCACTGTTTATCCTGTCAGAAGCATCGAAGGTAATTCCCATATTGATTTCTTTGTTGAACTATACAGATTTTATAAGAAAGATCCAAATAACCTTAGAAAAGGTGTTCTTGATGATATGACTCGGGCTGTTAGTGATTATATGGTTACCTTACCAGAACCTCGAAAAGGCCAATTTATTCCAGAGAGTATTTTAAAAGATTACGCTCAAGTAATTGATTTAGCTATTCAAATATATAATCAGAAAAAACCTGAGCATTATGTTGCCGAAAGTTTTAACAGGGCAAGTAATCGAGCCAGAGCAAGTGGTTTTAAAAGAGCTCCAGGTATGATTGGTTTCATGAGAAAACTTTTGAATCAATAATTTTACTTCTTAAACAAAACCACAACTCTTCCTACACTTCTAACTAAAACAGCCTTTGTCTTAGAAACAATCTCATCAACTAATTTCTTGCGGTCACCAGCAGCTTTCAACAATTTAATCTTAATCAGTTTTCTTTTCTTTAGCTGCAAAAGAATCTCCGTAATAATAGAAGCAGTAATCCCTGATTTACCAATTTGTAAAACAGGTTCTAAAGAATGCGCCTTGGCACGCAGTTCTTTTAGCTGTTTTATTTCCATTCTTCAAAGATAATTTAATAAACATAAAAACCTTTCTAAAATCAATGGAAACAAAAGAGGCATTAAAAAAAGCTCTTGAAAATCTTGAAAAAGAAAGAGGATGGATACTTATTGAAGGACGGTGGATTCAAAGACTAAAATATGCCATCAAAATAAACGATAAAGGACAAATCAAAAGATTCGAAAGAAAAGCTGCCCGCGCTGAAAGAAGAATTAACCAATTTGAAGAAAGATTATTCAAGATTACCGATTTCCTCAGAGCGACCTTTCCTGACTGGAATGAAGCTTTATCTGATACGGAAAATAAAATCAAGATGTATAATGAAATTATTTTAAAAAGAGTTTCTTTGATTGAAGGCACTCTACCTAAATTATTAAAACAAACCCCGCGCGACACAGAAAAAATTAACACAGAAGTTAATACAGTTATGGAAAAAGGTGTCCAGCCTTTAATTGTTCTGTTGGATCATTTAAAAACAGAATTCAAAAGAATTTCTGAAGAAAGTAAAATCTTAGAAAAACAAAAAGAAACTCAGGAACAGCAAACTATTGAAACTTCCTTAAAGCAGAAGCCCTTTTTAATCCTTTTCCATAGTGTCCAGGAAAAAAATTATGTTAATCAAATCCTTTCCTCAAGACATCAACTGCCTCAAAGCTACCTCGGCAGAAAACTAGAGTATGCTTTTGAAGCTGATTTTTTCTGGATTGAACATACCAGAAAGATTATGGGCGAGAAAAAAACAAAGATGTCGGTTTTCTTAGGCCACGCTCCTCATGGCATGACTCCGAGAAATGCAGCTAAATTATTAGGCATGAGGCATGGAGAAACCTCTTCTGAAAATCTTCTCAAACGCAAGGGTCTTCTCTTGCCCAAATGGCTTTTTTCTAGAATCGGAAGAATAAAACTTGCTGTTGAAGTAAAATCAGGTTGGGGTTCTGATGAGAGAGCCTTAGACAAGTTAGTCAAAATGATCAAACAATACCATTTAGAAAACAACCTTGTCCTTTATTGTTTTTCCCTCTGGGTTTTGGAATATCTCAAAGCCAGACTGCCTAAATCTATGGCTATTGCTATCAGCTGGAAAGGCCTTGGCAATTCCATTATCCAGTTCCCTTTCAATCGCCCTTTCCAAAGCCTTAAAAAATGGCACTTGTTTGTTCCTCCCAGTAAAATAGGCTTTGTTGATATACTATCTAAACCAGCTAAAAAATCAGAAAAAGGCATTATCAAACAAATCAAACATACTACTAAGATGAACAAGTATCATTTTGGCGCCCGGGTCAAAACCAAAGAACAATTTGAATGGCTTCTCAAGCATGGTGCCCGGGGCGGTCTACTCTGGATTGATGCTAAAAAAATTATAGAATGGATTGTTCCAAAACCTCATTAGTGTCGCGGATGTTCATGTCCAATCCTCTGCCTTTTCTTCAGTTCTTCAATGTGTTTTATTTTATTTTTCAGAATCTTACCGAAATTCTTTCTGTATTTTTCAACCATGAATGAAATATGCTCCCCGCCTAAGAAATGAGGCATGACTACATAATCTGCTCCTTGCTCATACAGCCGCAGACCTTCATCAATCTTGCTGGCATTGACAATTGCCACTCCTTTTGGATTGACTTCTTTTAATCTCTTAATCAACAATAAATTATCATAAATATCCGGTACTGTTGATATTAGCATCTTGACATGTTTTAAATTCATCTTGTCAATGATCTCTAAATCACCTACATCACCATAAATACATGGTTTTTTGTCTTCAATTAATTTTTCAATTACATCTGGATTATAATCAACAATCAAGACTCTCGTCTTCAAAGTCCTTAGTTTATGGTAAATCGAATAGCCAATCCTGTTATACCCAGCCATCACTACATCATATCTTTTCTTTGGCAAGTACTGTAATTTCTCATCTGAATCAACTTTGAACAGCCACTTAAATTTACGATACAGCCAGTCATCATGACTGATTAAATAAGATGATAAACCAATTGTCACTGTAGCAATCACTGCAATAATCGAAACAATTTCAGCATTCAAATGCCCTAAACTAAAACCTAAAGCTATTAATATCAAAGAAAATTCACTGATTTGCGCCAAAGAAATCGCAGTCAAAAAACTAGTCCGGGGCTTATATTTAAATATTTTCATCACCACATACAAAATAATTGGATTGCCTATCAAAACAAACAAACAAAATATGATTGTCGGCACCAGATATTTCTGCAAAGGCGCCAAGGCCACCTGCATTCCCAAAGCCACAAAAAACATAGTTATAAAAAAATCACGCAACGGTTTTACCCTTCCCACAACTTCTAAAGTGTAAGGCGTACTCGCTAAACTAATTCCAGCCAGTAAAGCAGCAATTGCAATTGAGATTTCTAAATAATGGGCAATGATTGTCATGCCAAAAGCCCAGGATAAAGCTGCAATCAACAGCAATTCCCGGGAATGTCCAATCCTCCTGAACAATGGCGGCAAAATCACCATATATCCTGCAATGGCCACCACAAACAAAATCAATAATTTATAGCCGGCAATCATTAAAAAATCCGGAGAGAAGTTGCCCCAGGAAGAAAAAAACATAATTGCTAAAATTGCCACTAAGTCCTGAACCAACAACACACCAATCGCAATCCTGCCGTGCAAGGTATTGATTTCATTTTTATCAGCTAATAATTTAACTACTACCACTGTACTTGACAAAGTCAAACCTACTGCAATATAGCCTGCCACTAATGGATTAAAATACTTCAAAGCAATGAAAAAACCAATCACCCCAGTAAAAATAACCTGCCCTAAACCCACTAAAGTCGCCTGCCAGCCCACATTCTTTAATTTTTTAATATCTAACTGCAGACCCACAATAAACAAAAGAAAAACAATGCCCAGTTCTGAAAACAAAGCAATCATTTCCTGGCTTTTAATCAGGCCCAAACCAATCGGCCCAATCACAATACCTGCAATAATATAAGCAATAATCAATGGTTGTTTTAAAAACCTGGCAATAATAGCTAGCAAAGTAGCTGCAATAATCACTATTCCTATCTCGAGGAGTATATTCACCATCTTTTTTCTAAGTTAAAAAGAAAGTTTTAGCATTTATAAAGATTATTATTATTTCTGGCAAACTTTACAATAATTAGTTCCCCTACCACCAAGAACAATCCTAATCAATTTATGCCCGCGAGGATCTTTTTTTCTTTGATAAACCTTTAATTTAGAAGCAAACGTTCCTTTCTTGCCCTCAACTGTCACATAATCAACAGCCGAAGTTCCTTTGTGCCTGATCGCTAATTTTAAGATTTTAATAATACACTTATATAATTTCTTTGTTTCCTTATCACTCAAACTCTCAACCTTTCTCATCGGCAAAATCCCGGCACAATAACACGCTTCCTGCGCATAGATATTTCCAATCCCTGCCACAAAACATTGGTCCATTAATAATGGTTTTATTTTTGATTTTCTTCTCTTCTTCAACATTTCCTTGAATTTCTTCAAACTAAATTCTTTTGACAACGGCTCAGGACCAAATTTACACTTTACCAAATACTTCTCAACGTCTTTTGTCTTCATAATCTTAATCCAGCCAAACTTACGCACATCTTCAAACAACAAGGCTGAACCATCTTTAAACCAAAACACCACTCGAGTTACTTTATCAATCATTTTTTTGCCTTTTGGCTGAAAATAAAAATAACCAGTTAATTTGACATGCACAACCATAGAATAACCATTTGATAAATCAATCACCAACAGTTTAGCCCTTCTTCTTACGTTTTTGATTTTTGCTAATGATAATTTTTTTATTTTTCTGTCAGCTTTTTTATATTTGATAATATCAACTTTAGAAATAGTTCGACCTTTAGTTTTCCTCAACAACCCTTTCCGCAATGTTTCAACTTCAGGTAATTCTGGCATTATCCACCTTGATAAGTCACAAAACTAAATTCTTTAGTTATCTCCATTTTCAACTAAATACTCCATTAAATATTGTTTAGCACCTTTTAACTTATCTAATTTACTCATCTGAATCGCAACTTCCTCAACATTACCAGTCATCACATTTCCTGATAACCAGTCATTAATCTTCTTGATATCATTATCCAACAATTCAATCAAATCATTAACAGAATCAAACACACCCAATCGGGCAGTATCAGCTAAAAAAACAAAACACGGTTCATTATGGAATTTCTCAGGAACTCTTGATCTAATCTCGTTATATAAATTCATTTTCGACTTACCCATTCATTACCCTTAATATAAAATCTCCAGGGCAAAACTTTTTCTTCTTTAATCCCGATCCTACCACTACGCACAACCTTATTAACCTTTTTGCCTTCATAAACCTTAATTACATCCAAACCCTGGCCATTTAATTCATTAGAAATTCCAAAAGCCTGGCACAGTTTCGAAGGGCCAGAACATAAGCTCTTGACCTTATTCGCACTTCTTCTTTTCTTCATCTTTGAAATCCCATCAATCGGCTCAATTGCCCGAATCAAAACCGCACCCACATCCTTGTCATTAGTTGTGATGTTCAGACAAAAATACATGCCGTAAATAAAATAAATATACCATCTGCCAAAAGTTTCCAGCATAATCTTACTCCGCGGAGTTATCTTATAGGCATGAGAAGCCGGATCTCTTTTGTAAGCTTCTGTTTCTACAATTACCCCAGAACAGCCATTATAAGAAATTACTTTCCCTAATAATTCTTTAGCTACTACCACCGCGTCTCTTTTAAAAAAATCCTCAGACAGTTTCATAAAAAGGAAAAATAAAAGATTTTATTTAAATTTAATCATTTAAAGAAGCTAAGGGGTCGCCGTTTTCCACAACAAGTCAAACCATTTTCTATAGGAATCAGCAACATCTTTATTGATGATCATAAAACATAGCGGATTATCTCCTTTCCATAGAACATTAACAACCCTGTCACCATATATATTTATTACAGCCGGGCTTGAATATTTTTTTGGTAAGAATTTTGATTCCATTAACTTAAGTTTTGTTATTTTTTTACCTTTGACTTCTTCATCATAAAGGATTCTCCATTTTATCTTATCCTTTATTCTTAATTTATTAAAATTAGGAAAGAAATATTTCAGGAATTTGTCCTCCTTGCCAACAGCACCAATTAAGTATAAATCCTGTTTTTGTTTTAAAACATCTTTTCTTATGGTTTTAAAACCTTCTTTTCCGGCAAAAACATGGGCTTCTGCATGAGGTATTGAAGAAGGAATCTGTCTTTTTAATTCAGGGATTATTTTTTTTATTTTAGATTCTTTTTCATTAAGTTTCTCTTTCTGTTCTTCAATATAAGAAAGTAATCTTTCTGGATCCGTAGCTTCAAAATATTTGATATTGTTTTTAATAACATAAGAAACAAGGCCTTTTTCAGTTAATCTGTTAATTGCTTCATAAACTCTGCTTCTGTGTAGATTTATTTGTTTCATTAAATCTCCTACTTTAATAGAACCAAATTTAAGCAAAGTTGTGTAAACATTAATTTCGCTGTTGGTTAATCCTATTTCTTGGAGTAGTCTTTGGTCCATTTTTAACTCCCATAATATGAACTTTTCTTATAGCCGTACTCTAATCTTAAATCATCATACTCTTTATGGCTAAAGAGATAAATATTAATAAATGTGGAATTCTTAATTTTGACAAGTGTACACCTAACCCCTCTGCCAATTTTCCTGAAAAATACCCATCTATCCTTATAGCGAGGATTACGCGGAACTGATCCCTGTGTAATATTTTCCTTGCAGTCATTGCACCATTTTAGCAAATCCTGCTGCATTGTTTCTTTAAGAAGAGAAAAATAGTTATCAAAATCCTTATTGAACTCTAACTGTTCTCCTAACAGCTTATGCAGACGCTGCCTTGCTTCTTCTGGATTCATAAATAATTTCCTCATATAATGATTTATATCGTTTCAAGTGCCCGGTATTTTTTTCAGATTTGATAAATTCAGATAATGTCTTAACATAAGGATGAATTGCCACATAGAGATATTTTTTGGAAAAGAACCTAATCAAAACAGCCCGTACCATATCATCAAGCTGGTCAAGAGTAAGCTTTCTGGTTATATTGCCAAGTTCTAATCCATTCAATAGCGTCTTTTTAATCTTAAGATAATATGTAAAAACAATGTAACGTGTAATCTCTCTTTCTTGTTTACTCATGATCTCGATGCCTGCCTCGTGGTAAGAGGACATGAATTCTCCCAGCTTTAAGGGCCTTTCTTTTATTTTCGATGGGAGTGGGAAATTAGAAATTGAAATTAAAGCCGCTGACTGAAAGACCGGCCTTTCTAATCTTTTCTCAGTCAAAGAGATTAGATGTTGATTGCCTTCCCATTCTTCTTTATATCCTCTTTCTTTTATCACAAAAATATCAATGTCATTGTATTTTTTTGAAAAAAGAAAAGAGCCGCTTATAAAAACCCTTTTATCCTTATATTCAGCCAGGATTTTTTTAGCTTCCCTTATCCTTCCAGAGATTATTTTATCATAGCCCAGGATGTAATATTCTTTGTCCCTTTCAACCTTGATTGATTCTAATGCTTTCATCTTCTTGGTTATAGACGTATAAAGCGCCTTTTTATCTGCATTTGAAAGTTTGTTTCCATTATGATATTTTTTTAAAACCTTAAATTGTTTCTCAGTGAATATTAGCGGCACATATTTTTCCTTTTGACCCAGTATAATCTTTAATATATTTTTGTCCATATTACCTTAAAAGGTAATATCCATATTTAAATCCTTCGATTTTTTAGGAAAAATATTAATTATTTTTGACGTTTAAACAAATAATGTTTCTAATGATATAAACTTTTCTATTGTAGTCTTTTAACAGGAGGACAAGGGTTTATTAATAGAACTAATTTTTTATCAATTGGTGGTTACTAATGGACAATAGATTTAAGTTAATCATGGGAATAATAATGGGTTTGGTTGTAATAGTGGGAGTTTCTTTATTATTCATAAATAAGGGTGGAGTAACAAGTAGAGCAATTTATGAAATAAATGAAGTGGATTTAGCAATTAATCCGATTCCTAATTCTGCCTTAGTATTCATAGCTGAAGAAAAAGGATATTTTTCAGAACAAGGTCTAAAAATAAATTATCATAATTTTCCAACAGGCAAACTAGCACTAGATGTTTTAATTGGTGGTGGAGCAGATATTGCTACTACTGCGGATGTTCCTATTGCACTAGCGGGACTTGCTGATCAAGATATTTCAGTTTTAGCAACTATAGAATATTCAAATAATAATATTCAAGTTGTAGCTAGAAAAGACTCTGGAATAAAATATCCTTTAGATTTAAAAAATAAAAAAGTAGCTACAACAAAAGGAGGAGGTCCATTCTTCTTTACTCATAAATTTTTGGAAAGATATGGCATGGATGTTTCTGATGTTAAATTAGTTCATCTTAATCCAAGTGATATGGTAGCTGCTTTAATAAAAGGAGATATTGATGCTTTTATTGTCTTTGAACCCTCACCAGCAGTAGCTAAAAAGGAAATTGGTGAAGATAAAATAATTACATTTGCTCCTACTGACATTTATGGCGAAACATGGAATATAGTAGTTATGGATAATTTTGAAACACAAAATTCAGAGACAATTAAGAAATTTATCAAGGCTCTATTAAAAGCGGAGGATTTTTTAGAGAAAAATCCAGATAAATCTTTAGAGATTGTTTCAAAGTATTCTGAAATAGACAAGACTCTTTTAGTGGATATTATGAAGAAACAGCAATATGAAGTTGTATTAAACAATCTCATTATTGATTATCCAAAACAAGAAGCAGAATGGGCGATAGATATAGGGATAAGTTCTCGAGATAGTATTCCTAATTATCGTAAATTAGTAAATGAAGTATATTTGAGAGAATTAAAGCCTAGTGCAGTACAAATATCATAAAAATCCGCTGAAAGTTTTTTACCATACACTAAATTGCATGGTGTGTCTTTCTTTTATAAACGGATTTTTAGGATGCCAGAAGGCTTTTGCGCCTTCAGTGCATAAAATGCGAAATGAAAAACAAGAAACCAATATACCTATTTTTGCTTATTTTATTTGTTTTAATAGTTTGGCAGTTTTCAGGACTTGTGTTCAATCTAAATAAAACTCTGTACCCTACTCCAACAAATGTTTTTACAGCTATTTTTGAATCAGAGAACCTATTTCTTGATTTACAAACAAGCATATTAAGACTAATATTTGGAAGTTTGATAGGAATACTTTTTGGAGTTTTACTGGGTATCATCACAGGACATTTTTCTTCAATAAATGAAACATTTGGGAAATTTATTAATTTTTTTAGGTTTATTCCACCTCTTGCCCTTGTTCCGCTTTTTTTGTTGTGGTTTGGGATAGGGGAGTTTTCAAAGGTTGGTCTATTAGCTTGGACTTGCTTTTTTCCAGTATGGATAAGTTCACACAATGGAGTAAAAAATCTTGAGAACAAATATTTATTAGTAGCAAAGAGTTTGAATATTAAGGGGTTTGATTTCATAAGGGAAGTCTTATTCAAAGGATCAATAGATTATATCCTTAATGGAACAAGAATTGGGGTAGGTATTGCTTTTTCTGTATTAATTGCTGCTGAAATGATTGGAGCATATGCGGGTATGGGATATAGAATTTTCTTTTTACAATCTGTTTATAGAGTAGATAAGATGATGGGATATATTATCATTTTAGGCATTTTAGGAATAATAATTGACAGGCTTTTCTTATTAATATCTAAAAAAATTACTCCTTGGAAAAATGGCGAATAAAATTATTGTGAAAAATGCAAGTATGAGTTTTGGGAAGCTCAAAGTATTAGATAATATCTCTTTTAGTGTAAAAGAAAACGAGTTTATTTCAATAATTGGTCCTAGTGGCTGTGGAAAAACAACACTATTGCATTTGATACAGGGATTTACAAAACAGACAAAAGGATTTATAAAAACGCATGGTAAAAAAGGGTTTGTATTTCAAGATCATAATTTATTCCCTTGGAAAACAATCCAAGAAAATATTGAAATAAGAAATAATACAAAACAAAAGATAGACGTAATTTTAGAGAATGTTGGATTAAAGCCATTTAGTGATTATTATCCTTCTCAGGTTTCAGAAGGAATGAAGCAACGAGCAGGAATTGGAAGATGCTTAGCGTATAATTCTGACGTTATTTTGATGGATGAGCCTTTTGGCTCATTAGATTATTTGACAAAACTTAAAGTGCAAGAATTTTTAACAAAATTATGGAAGAAAAAAGGATTAACCATTATATTTGTAACCCATGATATTGATGAAGCAATAAGATTATCTGGTAAAATAATTGTATTAAGCAAATTGCCTGCAAAAATACTCAAGATTATTGATGTTGATAAAAGTAAAAGCAATATTATAAAAAAGGAAGTGTTAGACTTAATTCAGAATGATAGCGACCCAAAATAAATCCCAAAACCAACGTTAGTTGGTGCTAGAAATCTCTTTGAAATCCTAGATTTCTAAGCATCTTTGGTTTTGACTAAATGTGCGAAACACTAAGGCGACCCCTTCTTCCTTTTAGAAATCGCCCTTTTAATAATAAAAGAGGATTCCCCTTGGATTTAATAAGTTTTATATATCTTTCATATCAAAAATTTGTTAATGAATAATCCCGTATTGGAATTTGAGCAGAGACTTGAAGGACTTACCATTTTAGATGTTGGTTTAGACCTTCTTGGAGACCAAGTTAAAAAAGGAAAATATAGTCCAGATTACAGAGGACTTTGCCCTTTTCATCAAGAAGAAAATCCTTCTTTTTACTTAAAAGTAAGATGGAATGAATATGTTTGTTTTGGTTGCCATAAATCAGGAATTCCTGCCAGTTTGCCTTTTGATTTATTAGGCGCTGAAAAAGGCTTATCATACTTAGAAAAAAAATTGCAGTTTGACAGAAATAATATTCTCCATATGGCTGTTTTAAAAATGCATGCTCAAAATGCAGATGAAAGGCGCGGACTTTTTGGAGGATTCCCCTCTTTGGGTTTTCTCGAAGATTTTGAACCATTTGATGATCCAATAAAATCGTTTCTTTTCTCAGAGGGATTAGATTTAACTAATCTTTACCGAGAAGTCAAATCAGGTAAAACAGACTTGCTGCAAGTTTTCCAGGGTAATTATCCTGCAAAAGCCCTTGAAGGCTGCACTGAACAGGAAGCAAGGGAAAGATGGAATCACTTAGTTGAATCAGGAAAAATAGAAGATTTTTTTAGGTATCTCTAATAAATTATTGCTTCACATTTCCCATCCAAACACTTAATCTCTCCTTGTCCGCAGTCTAATGTTCCAGGCACACATTCAGTTGTGCAGAAGATATCAGCACAGTCAGGCGCCTGACTCAAAGGCACTGCCTCACTTGCATGACAGCACGTTGCCGCCACACAATCAGCATCAACAGAACATTCTGCTTCAATAACTTCTTCGCCACCTATTCTGGTAAAAACAATAAACAAAATCACCAACACAATAAAAACCGTAATTACTACAGTTGTTTTATGCTGCATTTTTTTCACCTCTTAAACATCCTTTCAATTTCCTTTGATGTAGTCGCCTGCCGAACACTTTTATCATCCCGATATCTAATAAATCTAGGAAATCTTATTGCCAAACCTTTACCTTTCTTAACATTACACCTATGAATTGGACTTCTTGTAATCTCCGCACCCAAAACCTCCACCACTACTGAAGGTTTAAACCAAACATCTGGTTTCATTGATTTATGCACCACAACTTTCTCAGGTTTTTCAGAAACCACATCAAATTTTTTCTTAAACTCAGCTAATTGATTGTCAGTAAAACCAGCTCCTAATTTAGTCACTGTCTCAAACTTTCCTCCATTATAAGCAGCGCATAACAAAGAACCATAAGTACCTGAACGACGACCGCGACCATAAAACCCACCCACCACAACTAAATCAAAAGTATCCTGCATGCCTTTGACATATTCTTTTTTCCATTTAATCCACAGCCACCCTCGAGTGCCGGCTTTATACACTGCCTCTGAACTTAAAGACTTGGCAATTAATCCTTCATTGCCCCGCGCCAAAGATTTCTTAAAAAACTCTTGGAACTCCTTAACATCCTTAATTACTTTCCTCTTAGCCAGCTGCAAATTCCGACTTGATTTTTTAACAATCCCGCGCAAAGCCTTATGACGAACAGGATAAGCTTTTTTAATATAACTTCGACCATTCAACGACAGCAAATCAAACAAATAATAACAAACTGGTATTGACTTGACATATTTTTCAACATCATACTTACGCCGTCTTTGCATTAATTTCTGAAATGGCAATGATCTGCCTTTAGAATCAATCGGCACAACTTCACCTTCAATAATAAAATCACGGCCAGAAAGTTTCTTGACATATTCAACTACATCTGGATATTGGGCACTAATATTTTCCATTCTACGAGAAAACAAAACAACTTGGTTGTCTTTTTTATGCGCCTGTATCCTTTCCCCGTCATATTTTTCCTCAGCAGCCAGACCAGCAGGCATCCTCCTAAAAATATCCTCAATTGACTTAACCCGTTGAGCCAGCATCATCTTGATCGGCCTGCCCATAGCCACACCAACTCCAGACAAACCTTTCAAACCTTTAGAAGCAACTCGCTTAGCAATGTCACCAATATCAGGATTATTGTTGTAAGCCCTTTCTAAAATTTCCTTATTCCTTTTGTCGCCAGTAAACGCAATTGCCAAACCACTTAAAATTGTCATCACACTAAAACCAACTCTCATTGTGCCTGTCACCATCCTGGCTAAATACCTTGCCTCAATAGGACTTGCTTTTTTCAGCAAACCAGCCAGATATTTAATCTTCACATCTTGGCTTTTTGCACCAGATGCCAAGGCAATTTTCTTGATTTCATTAAAAACATTTTTCAATTTCAAACTACCACGACCTCGACAAAACTTCTCAGCAACTAAACCCACATCACCTATTTTCTTAAACAGCGCTTTAACTTCACTTTCATCCTGACCAAAAGCAGATGCAATCGCTTTCAAAACCATCTTATCTGCCATGCCAGTCACTTTGCCAGCATAAGAAGAACCTAATTCACCTAAAGCCAAATAAGCCACTATATCAACAGACTTAGAACTCTTCTTAAATAATTCAGCTAAAATTTCACTCATCTTATTGCTGGAACTGGTCCTTTCTAATTTTTCAAAATAACCAACTACTTTTTTAAATAACATATCCAAAATTAAGTTATTTCCCTATTTAAAAGTTTTGGAGATGGACATCTCTAAAACTCCAAAAATCTCTTTGAAATCAAAAACACTCCAATATATATTTCATATAACAACTCTTAAAAACAAATTCTTTCACCATGAAACATATGGAAGAAACAAAGGCTGAAAAGAAAAAAATAGAACAAGAAGAAACGACAGAAAAGGAAAGATTAGAACAAGAACGTTTAGGTCTAGCCCTCTATGGCGTCCATCTTGATTATGAAGGTTTTTGCCTTTTAGAAGAATCTTTGTTAAAATATTTTACCAATAATGAAAAAAGAGTTTTAGAAATCCAGCATTATTATCAAGAAAAAGGCAAAGGTATAGATTTGGTCACTGCCACTGAATTAGCTCTTAGACAAGATATTTTTGGCTCTAAGAGAGAAAATGAAAATAATCTTCATGGTCTTGTCCACACTTTACAATATGCTGTTGCTGTCAGAAGAGCTCGTCAAAAAAATCCAGATGGTGACGTTACTAATCAAATGATTTTTAAAGAAACCTTCAATGTCTCTGATTCTTTTGGGCCAAAATACCTTAAATACATGAGTTTAGTGGAATTGGTCATGGAACGCTATGCCAGAGTCTTCCAAAACGAATTTCAAAAAATTGTTGACGAAAAAGCAGCATAAATTATTTAAACTTAGAATTCTATAATATATGGATGTTAAGAGAATCTGTTCTTATTGCTCTCCTAGGCATCGGTCTTGGTTGCCCCAAACAAGAACCATTAACCTTAGAAGGAAGAATAAAATACAGCGAGAAGCTTTGTAATCAAGGTAAATTAGAAGAATCAGCCCAACAATTGGAAATTGCCTTAAAACAAGAATATTCTCTTCCTATTTTACACACTTTAATAACTTTGTGTGGCGCCATTGGTGATAAAAATTTTGAGGAAGAAAAATACCAGGAAGCAGTCATTTGGTATTGTAAAGCCGCTGAATTAATACCTAAAGAAGACGAAAAAGATAAGAAAAAAGCTGCTGTCATTTATTTCCACCTTGGAGCTTCTTATTGGTGGCTATTTAAAGAGTATAATGATAAACACAATCAAAACCCTCAAAAAGAATATTTAACTAAAAAAAATGAATACTTCAAAAAAACCATTTTGAACTTGCTCGAAGCCCTAGAATTGGACCCAGGATGTATCCCAGCTAAAGAATATCTAGAAAAAGTCAGAGTAAAGTAACTACTTTATAGTGATTAAAAACAAAAGATTTATATACTAATTCTACCTAATTTATCATTACAAAGACATTTATTGTGTTTTTCTGTCTATAAAGTTTAAAAAACATAATTTAAGCTTTAAAAAACAAAAAAAGCCCAAAACAAGCTTTAAAAATTAAGCTTATTAAGTATCTTTATTAATAAAAAAAGCCTAAATACATACCATGGAAAAAACAGATTCATTTAAAGCCTTACTGGCTAGAGTGAGAAAGAAACGTGGAGAACTAGAAGTTGAAGATAGACAAGAGACTCCTCAAAGACCTCGCCCAAAGAATGGCAGCGTTGACAAAAACGAGATAGCCAAGGGCTTGGGTATTTTTGATAGAAGCCAACAAACATTTACAAAAAGAAAAACCCAAGCTCTCAAAGCTGAAGAGCTGAAAGAAAAAGCATTTCTTGCCAGTCTTAAATATAACGCCCCTTATAATGTTTATAACCATGGCAACCATCAAGACAGTCCAGGTTTTGATTATAGTAGGAATGCTATTTCTCACATAGTCCAATTTAATGAAATCCATAGTTCTTTAGAAGCAGGGGATTCTTTAGACGACTGTGTAAAAAACCATATTTTAGATGGGGAAGACCAATTAATAGAAGAAGACTCAAACAAAAAAAAAGAAGAGTCTATCCATTATTTTCTAAGTGCTTGTTTGGGACTTTACAAAGCTAGGATAAAGAAATTTGAAGAATACGAAAAAAAAGCTAAAGAGAAACCTAAAGATTGGGATGCTGCTATGAAAAATGCCCAGAAAGCTGTTGACCTTACTCAGAAATTAGCCTTTGACACAGCTCAAAAAGCTTTTATCAGACGTAACCATCACATACCAGAAGAAAAACTTATCCAATTATGCGAAAAGGGCAATCACGTTTATGAAGTTTTCCAAAAAACTATTAAAGAACTTTCTGATTTGTTTGCCCAATACTTTTCTCAATGTCAATCTGCAGAAATAGGAGCTTATTACACAACAATACACCAGAACGGTCTGGCTGGGCTATTCAAGCGACTCGAATATTCAACCCGTCTTTTTAATTCTGTCACTAAACTCCCTAAATAATTTTTTAGGTATCTTGATTTCCGGTTGTATTCAAAATCTCGTCAATTTGACCAGTGAGCATCCATTACTTATCGTAAGACCACTTGTGCAGTCAATTAAAAAGCAAAGCCTTATTGATTTGACTGACGCGAACGAGAGATTTTGAATGGAGCCTCTTAATTTCCAAAAACTTTATATAACACTTATTTCTGTTTGCTTTTCAATGGCTGAAGAAACTAAAACACAAGAGCTTTCAGGCGAAAGCGAGAAGCTTCCAAAGGAAGGTTTAGAGAATCAGAAAGATTCTCAAAAAGGTTTAGAGAAGCCAAAAGCTTCTCCAAAAGAAGAACTAGAAAAGAAAGTAATGGAATTAAGGCAAAAACTCCAAATTCTTGAATGGGATGCTGGCAGAGACCAGATTAATCCTGCTAAAAGATTTGAACTTGAACAATTAAAAAAAGAATTTGAAGATTTGAAAAGCCAGTTAGCTGCTGAAGAAGCCAAAGAAAAGCCAAAAAAAGAAGAGCCAGAACCAGAAGAACCACTGCCAGAAGAACCAGAAGAAGAAGGTTTTATGGAAAAAATCAAAGATGTTGTTGAAAAGGTTGAAAAAGCCCTTCACTTGAAAAAGGATGACGATGATTTGTTTAAAGACGAAGTTGAAGCTGATGAACTTCAGAACGAAAGTGATGAAGGTCTAGAGAAGTCAGAGACTTCTCCAGAAGAAGAACCTGTAGAAGAAACAACAGAAGAAGAAAAACCAGAAGAAACTCAATCCAATGAGTCTCAATAATTCTGTTAATTGCCCTAAATGCCAGTACAACTATTTCTGCTGCAAACTCAGAGTTAAAGTATCTTTCTGGGAAAAATTAAGAATCAGATTAAAAGGTTATAAAGATTTCACAGAAAAAAACCCTGAAGGCAAGACCTTCTTAAAATTTATTGATCAACAATGCATTTTCCTGGAAAACAACAGATGTAAAATTTATAGTGTCAGACCAAAACCCTGCCGAGAATTTCCTTTTAATCAAACTTGCCAGGAACTTGTCAAATTAAACTCAAAAAACCTTAAACTATATGATAGAAAACAAAAACCCTTATAAATGATAGGCCTTTACTCAATTTAAAATAATACTCAAAGGAGGTATATTAAAAATGCAAGAAGAAGAACAAAAACCAGAAGAAGAAAAACCAGCAGAAGAGCCTGCTGAAGAACCTGCTCCTGAACCAACTGAAGGAGGAGACGAAGCTCCTGCTGAAGAGCCTGCAGAGGAACCAGCAGAAGAAAAGAAAGAAGAAACACCTTCAGAATAAATTTATTATTTTTTTTATCTTTTTTTTTCTAAACAAAAATGGGATGGCAAAACAAACAAATTGAAAAATGTCCTTGTACTTATCCGGGCTGCCCTAACAAAAATAATTGTCCTGAATGCTTTAGATCCCATATCCAAAATCAGGAACTGCCAGCTTGTTTCTTCCCGCCAGAAGTAGAAAAGACTTTTGACCGTTCTATAAAAAGATTTTTGAGTTTGAAGAAATAAATCATTTTTCTTTAATCTTTGAATAAATGAAATAACCTAAAGAAAAAAACAAATACAGGACACTTAAAATAAAGATTATTGCTGAAATAATTCTAATATAATTATTAACGCCTCTTATCAATTCATAATTTGCACTAGTTATCATTACCTTAACAAAAAAGAAATAACAGTATGAACAACCTTCACAAAACACTGCCCAGCATTGAGAACCAGCAATCAAAACCAAAGAAACAACTAATAGAATAACTGTTATGATTATTTTATTTTTTGTTGGTAACACATTCATATTTTAAGGTAAACAAGATTAACTTTTAAATGTTTTTAAGACCTCAAACACAAAACCTTAATATATCACCTTCACCAAAAATTCTTATCATGAAAGTATGCATCAAAACAGCTGGCTGTTCTCTTAACTTTGCAGATTCAGAGCAAATGGCCGGCCTCCTCAAAGAAGCTGGTTTTGAAATAGTCAATTCTCTAAAAAACGCAGACCTCATCATCCTCAATACCTGCACTGTCAAAACACCAACTGAAAACAAATTCTTCAATTTCTTAGAAAAGATAAAAACTCTCAACAAACCTATCATCGTAGCTGGCTGCATCCCCCAAACCGATTCAAAAAAACTCAAAGGCTACCCTCTCATTGGCACCAGGCAAATTGATAATATTGTCCAGGTTGTTGAAGAAACCATCAACGACAACATCATCACCGCCCTTTCAGTCAAAGATCATCCCTGCCTTTCACCATACAGAATCAGAAAAAATCCAATTATAGAAATAATCCCTATCTGCCGTGGTTGCCTCGGCAACTGCACTTACTGCAAAGTCAAATTAGCCCGCGGACATCTCAAATCATACAAAATAGAAGACATCAAAAAACGTTTCAAATTAGCCTTAAGACAAGGCGCCAAAGAAATCTGGCTCACTGCCCAGGATACTGGCTGCTATGGCTTGGACATAAAAACCAATTTACCAACTCTCTTAAAAGAACTCACCCAAATACCAGGCAATTATAAAATAAGGATAGGAATGATGAACCCAAATCATGTTCTCCAATTCCTTGACGAATTAATCCAAATCTACAAAAATGAAAAAATCTTCAAATTCTTGCATCTTCCAGTCCAGTCAGGCAACAATGAAATTCTCAAATCAATGAATAGAAAATACCTGGCAGAAGATTTCAGAAATATCGTAAAAAAATTCAGGCAACCTCTCCCGGAAATAACCCTTGCTACAGATATCATTGCCGGCTTTCCAGGAGAAACAGAAAAACAATTTGACAACACCTTGGATATAATCAAACAAACAACTCCGGCTGTCATCAACATTTCCAGATTCTGGCCCAGAGAAAAAACAAAAGCAGCTAAGATGGAAAACCAGATTCATTCCAAACACACCAAAGAACGTTCTAGAATGTTAACTCACATCTACCACAACATTGCCAGAATGCAAAACGAACGCTGGCTCAACTGGGAAGGTAGTGTCATAGTAGATGAAATCGGCAAAGACAACTCCTTTGTCGCCAGAAATTATGCTTACAAACCAGTTATTGTCAAAGGCAATTACAATTTAGGAGAAACAGTTAAAGTCAAAATAAAAAAAGTTACTTCATTTGACTTGAGAGCCCAGTAAATTTTATAAACCTAGCCAGAATAATCGAGACTATGAAATACATTATCCTCTTCACTATTCTTGCCATTTTAGGTATTTTTTTTCTTCAAGAAGGAATCACTGGCTTGGTGGTTGGCCGGCCCTGCTCAGGAGAGGCTTGTGATTCTACTCTAATAGAAAAACCTTCATGGATCAGTTATCTTTTTATTATCATCGGTGCTAAGTTAATTTTTTTTGTATCTTTTATAATTTACAAAAGAGTTAAGAATTATCCAAGCCCGCCTCTTCAAAATAGTTAAGTAGCTTTAACAAAATATTTAAATCAAAAAATTTAAAATAAAAAAATGTATCCTAAAACAGCTATCATTCTGGCCGGTGGTGTAGGTGAACGTCTCAGACCTTTAACTCTAGCCACTCCCAAACCTCTTCTCCCAATCAATGACAAACCTATTCTGGCTCATACCATTGAAAACCTAAAAAACCAGAATATCAAAAACATTATCTTAGCCGTTGGTTACAAAGCAGAAAAAATCAAAGAATTCCTTGGAGATGGAAAAAAATTCGGCGTCAATATACAATATCTAATAGAAGAACAGCCTTTAGGCACCGGCGGCGCAACTAAATTAGCCTCCCAAGGAATCAAAGAAACCTTCCTTGTTCTTAATGGAGATAATCTCTCAGACTTCAACTACAAAAAAATGTCTGAAATCCACGAAAAAAACAAAGCTAAAATCACCATCGCTTTGTACCCAGTTGACGATGTCACTAAATTTGGCATTGCTGAATTAAATGGAGACCAAATCACCAGATTTATAGAAAAACCTTCAAAAGAAGAAGCACCAACTAACTTAAACAATGCCGGAGCTTATTTTATTGAACCAAAAGTATTAGACCTGCTGCCAGAAGGCAAATGCTCAATTGAAAAAGATTGTTTTGAAAAACTAACTCAAGGCGTTTATGCTTACCAGCACCCAAGCCAATGGTTTCCAACTGACGATTTAAATAAATATTTAATCGCACAAAAAAAGTGGCAAGGACTAAAATGAGCATCTTTAAAGCTTATGATATCCGCGGTATCTACCCAGACGAACTAAATGAAGAAATCATCAAAAAAATCGCCAGAGCTTTCATCACCAAAACCAAAACCAAAAAAATTGTTGTTGGCCATGACCAAAGACCGCATTCTCCGCCCTTAGTTCATGCTTTGGTCAATACCCTTCTCAAAACAGGCGCTGAAATAATTGACATTGGCCTTTCAACCACACCCATGTTTTACTTCGCTGTCTCACACCTCAAAGCAGAAGCCGGCATCATGGTTACTGCCTCTCATAATCCTTCAAAATACAATGGGATGAAAATGACCCTTCATGATGCTATTCCAATCGGCGGCCAGGACATCCAAGAACTCAAAAACATCATCGATGAAAATCAATTCATGGCCATGGATAAAAAAGGAGAGATTATTGAAAAAAATATTTTTGACAATTACAAAGAAAAAATCCTTTCTTTTGCAGAAATCAAAAGGCCCTTGAAAGTAGTCATTGATACTGGCAATGGTATGTGTGGCCTCACCATTCCTAAAATTTTTAAAGACCTTTCTTTGGAAACAACTTACCTTTATCAGGAAATCGATCTCAGCTTCCCAAATCATGAAGCCAACCCTTTAAAATTAGAAACTCTTCAGGATCTCCAGGAAGAAGTCAAAAAACAAAACGCTCATTTAGGTCTTGCTTTTGACGGAGATGGCGACCGTGCTGGATTCATCGACGAACAAGGCCATGTCATCCCTATGGACTTAATCACTGCCTTAATCGCAGACCAGATGCCAAGTCAAAAAATTGTTTATGATGTCCGTTCAAGTAAAATTGTCAAAGAGATTGTCCAAGAAAACAATAGCATCCCCATTCCCAGCAAAGTTGGCCATTACTTCATCAAAAAAGTAATGCGGGAAAAAGACGCTGCTTTTGGCGGAGAAGTCAGCGGCCATTATTATTTCAAAGAACTCTCTTACACAGATTCAGCTGTTTTAGCAGCTATTAAAGTCCTTAATATCTTATCACAGTCAGAACTGCCTTTTTCACAATTAATCAAGAAATACCAGAAATACCATAAAATCAATGAAACTAACTTTGAAGTCAAAGACAAAGACGCTAAAATCAAGGAAATCCAAGACCACTATAAAGACGCCAAAATCTCTCACTTAGATGGCATCACAGTCGAATACGATGATTGGTGGTTTAATTTAAGAAAAAGCAACACTGAACCCTTAATCAGATTAAACCTTGAAGCTAATTCTGAAGAATTAATAAAGCAAAAGACACAAGAGCTAATTAAGCTTATAAAACACTAAAAATTCCTTAAAAAAAGGAATTTTGGTGTCTTAAAAGCCAAAAAATGGCTTTCAAGACAATAACATTTAAATATAATTTTGTATTAATTCAGAAATACCATGGTAAAAAAAATTGCAATATTCGGACTAATCGTTTTAACCTTATTTTTGTTTTCTTGTGCAGCACCTGAAACAACCACTGAAAAACCCACTTCAGTTTCTACCACAGTCAAAGACGATTCTGGTATTACTATCACTCAATCAGATGAACCAGCACCAGAACCAACTCCAGCACCAACACCAACCAAAACAATGACTCAGGAAGTCAAAGATTTGCTTGCTGCCCATTCAAGAATCAAATCATATGAATTCATTAAAAATCTTGGCGATCCTGTGCCACAACAATTCTATGGTAAGGGTGATAAATATGTTAAATTTGTACCAAGGCCAAGTAAATACAATGACCCTTCTGAAAATTATGACCGGGTCTTTATTGACCGGGCTGCTAAAACAGCTTCTGCTTATTGCGGAGACGTCGATGAAGTTAAATGTCCAAAAGAATTTCGCAATGAAGCTTATTCACTTAGTTTTACAGATGAAGATGTTGTCCTGCCTTTAGACTTACTAAAAGGAGTCACTGGCGCAGAAAAAATCGGCTCTAAAGTTATTGACAGCCGAAAAACTGTTCTGATCCAATTTATCAATGCAGACAATCAAAAAGAACGGCTCTACATTGGTTCGTTTTATGGTTTTGTTTTTCAACGAGACATTGTTGGTGACGATGACGAAGTTATTGAATCCGACACTTTCACTAGCGCTTCTTTTGACGCTATCAAAGATTCAGACGTCAATCTTCCGGAAGGCGTGAAAATATACTAAAGGCGTTAGCCTTTGGTATATACAAAAGGGACTAATCCCTTTTCGTATCAAATAGGAGGTTAAAAAAATGAAAAAAGCATTATTTGCTTTGTTGGCAATTGCCTTGCTAGTTTTAGTTGCTTGTGCTCCAAAAGAACCGGCACCAGAACCAGCACCAGCTCCTGTACCTGAGCCAGAACCAGCACCAGCACCAGTAGTCATAGAACCGCCAGTTCAAGAAAAAACCGGTTTGTTAGTGCCTTTAAGCAGCATTTCCTGTGTCGGAGATACTATTATTGCTACAGTTACTAATGTTGGTGACGAAGAATGGGTTATTGGAGAAAACGCAAAAATCTACTTGAACGCTGGTATTGACAAAGAACCAGGCTGTGAAAAAACTACTTTAGCTCCAGGCGAAAGCACTGTTTGTGATGGTATTGACTGGCCAATTGTCCAAAAAGCAGGCAAGAAAAACATTCTTCAAATTGTTGCTGCAGGAGAAAGATACGCTTTTGAAGAAGTTTATTGCACCGAAAGCGCAGCAGAATAAAATTTCTTTTTTTTCTTTTCTTTTTCTAAAATTACCGAAAGATATATAAAACTAGAAACCTAATATAGCACTAAGGTGAATAATATGGAAAAAATTCATAATTTTACTGTTTTAATAGAACGGGATGAAGACGGCTATTATGTAGGTAGTGTTCCTTCTCTTAAAGGATGTCATAGTCAGGGAAAAACAATTGAAGAGCTCTTAAAAAACATTAAAGAAGCCATAGAATTATGCCTTGAAGTAGAAAAAGAGATTCCTAAAGAAGAGTTTGTTGGCGTGCAACAAGTTAAGATTACAGTATGAAACTTCCTTTACTGTCTTCTGAAAAGTTATGCAAAATCCTGAGAAATTTGTTTCAAATTTCTGGGACACCAAAAAGCTTCGCTTTTTCTGTGTTCTAAACAATTTAGGTTTTGAAGCAGTCAGACAAAAAGGCAGTCATAAATATTTCAAACATCCAGACGGTAGAGCAACCGTAGTTCCAATCCATTCCGGAAGAAAAATAGGCCGAGGGTTGCTAAGAAGAATCATTAATGAAATCCAAATAACTAGAGAAGATTTCTTGAAGTTAGTGAAATAAATTTAATTTCTTTTTTTTCTTTATTTCTTTTCTAAGAAAAGTTTATAAATGTCCTATTCTTGATTTTTTAAGGTGATTTTAATGAAGAAAATTATTTTATTATTATCCTTGATATTAGTTTTAAGTACTTTTGCTTATGCTGCCGACGAATCTTCTGTTGCCGATGCTTTAAGCAATATAGTTGATTCAATTGATTCTTATGATGATATCTTTATAGTTTATGGAGATAACGCTGCTGAACAAGATAACCTCGGTGCTTTGATGATTTCAGACATTTTTAAAATTATTGATGAAGATAAAGGTAGAGCTCCTTATATTAAAAAAGCTAGCGAAGTCAACAATTTACAAAATCAACATTTAATTTTAGTGGGTGGACCTTGTGCTAATCAAATTTCAGAAAAAATCACCGATGAAGCAGGATACAATTGCCATGACTGGAAATTTAGATCAGGAGAATCTGTCATAAAAACCTTCAAAAACGGCCAAAAAATAGTTTTTTTAGTTGCTGGTACATCCATGTCAGATACCTGGAAGATATCAAAATCCATCAGGAGATATAAAAAATCTAATAAATTAAAATCTTCAAATGAAGTAGTGTTTGAGACACCTGCCCAAGGTAAATGCGGAAACGACATTTGCGAAACAAAAGAAAATGATGATAACTGCCCCAACGATTGTTCTAATGAAGGAAGCATTCAATTAACATCAGGTCTGGAAGTTAAAAGATTTGACATTTCTGGAGATTATATCGCCTTTGAGGCAAGCGGTTCTTATGGTTCATCTCCAGATATCTTTGTTTACAACTTAAAAACTCAAAAACAAACTAAGATTGGCAAAGGAGATTTTCCTAAAATTGACGGTAATAATGTTGTTTTTACTGGCCGACAAGCTATTTCAGGTTCAAACTCAGACTGGCCAACAGTTTCATTGTATAGTATTCCAAATCAAAAAATCACTGTATTGGCAAATGCCGAACTGAAAACATATTATTTGTCACCAAATATTCATGGGAATAATGTAATCTGGGAAAAATATAACGAAAAATATGAAGACAGAGACAAACCTTATGGTTTGTATCATTACCATATCGATTCAAAAGACACTCAATTACTCACTGATATCGAACGCAACAAATATTTGGATTTTGATATCTTCAAAGACAATATTGCTTACGAAGACGAAGGAAATGTTTATTTGTTTAATATCAAAGATAAACAAAAGAAGAAGATTACTTCAGCCGAAGAAAGACAAGCTTTCCCAGTACTCTACAAAGACACGGTTGCATGGGTTGATGGGAGAGGTGCTGCTGAAGGTGAGAGATGGATCTATCTCTATGATATCCCAGCAGATAAAGAATCTAAACTGCCAATAGAAGATTATGAATCTGGACCTGGTTTTTCTACAATTTCATTCCAGGATAATCAAATTATCTGGACTGATTACCGAAATAATAATGGAGATATCTATTTTTATGATATTGATAGAAACATAGAAAGAAGGATCACCATCAGTTCTGCAAATCAAGGAGATGGAAAGTTAGGCCGTGATTATGCTGTCTGGATAACTACTAAAAATAATGATCAAGATTTGTACGCATTGAAACTATCTTAAAATAACTTTTTTCTTTATTTCTTTTCAAAAACGTAAACTTTATAAACTCCCCATTCATTTTTATGCCCAGAGAGAGAAGAAAAGATAAAAAAAGGGCAAAAACCACTTCTCCATATAGAAAATGCCTTTATTACCAAGTTTAAAAGAAAAAAAACGTTATGTGGCTTTTGAAGTTGTTTCAAAAGAGAGATTAAGCTTCAATCAAGTCAAAAAACTAATAGAAGAAGCTCTCTTCAAATACATTGGTTTGTTAGGCACTTCTAAAGCCGGTATGCAGATCTTAAAAGAAAAATACAATAATAACAAAGGTTTGATCAGGATTAATCATAAATTTACTAATCATCTAAAGGCTTGTTTTACATTAATCAACAAAAAAACCATTGTTCGTTCCTTAGGAACCAGTGGCATTTTAAAAAAAGCTGAAATTAAATATTTGAGGTGAATCAAAAAATGAAAATACAACAAAAAATGGGCTACGACCGTTCGATTACTATGTTTTCTCCAGATGGGAGACTCTTACAAGTTGAATATGCTAAAAAAACCGTTAGACAAGGCTCAACAGCTATCGGTGTTGTCTGCAAAGACGGTGTTGTTTTAGTTGCTGATAAAAGAATTGTCGGCAAATTAGTTGTTCCAGAAGCTATTGAAAAGATGTTCAAGATTGATGAACACATTGCTGCTACTGCCTCTGGTATTATTTCTGATGCTCGTGTCTTGATTGAAAGAGCTCAAGTCAAAGCTCAGCAGCACAAAGTCACTTATGACACTGCTATTGATATTTTAGATATTGTCAAAGATATCACTTCCTTAAAACAAATCTGCACTCAGAGCGCAGGTTTAAGACCCTTTGGTGTTTCATTGCTAATTGGAGGAGTTGACAATGACGGCGGGCCAAAATTATTCATGACTGATCCAACTGGAATCTTCTTCCGCTACAAAGCAGCAGTTATTGGCGAAGGTGAGCCAGAAATAGAAAAACTGCTCCAGAAAAAATACAAGCCCACCATGAATATTGAAGAAGGCATTGCCCTCTCAATCCAGTCATTAAAAGAATTCCTTGGACCAGAATTTAGCTTGGAAAGATTAGATATTGCTTACATCACCATTCAAGACAAGAAAATGAAAAAAGTAGCCAAAGACACTCTTAAAAATGTCTTGAACAAGGTGAAATAAGATGGATAATGCTGAACTAAAATTTTTTGTCAAACTTTTTTTGAAAAAGTTTGAGGTAAACTAAAATGGATATGGATTTCGGCAGCAAGGAACGAGTGCATCTTAACTTAGCTATTTTCAAAAAAGGCGGCGAACGTTTTGAGATTGCAGTTGAACCAGAACTTGCCATCAAATTCAAACACGGCGAAAAAATCAACATCAGAGAAATCGTCCATTCTGACAAGATTTTCACTGATGTCCAAAAAGGTTCAATTGCTCCTGAAAATCGTTTGAAAGCAGTCTTCAATAAAACAGACGCTTATCAGATTGCTGAAATCATTATCAAAGAAGGCGAAATCCAGTTAACAGCCGAATACAGAAAAAAACTAAGAGAACAAAAACATAAGCAAATTATAACTTTAATCCAAAAATATGGTGTTGACCCTAGAACCAAAGCACCGCATACTCTTCAAAGAATTGAAGCAGCTATGGAAGAAGCCAAAGTCAAGATTGACGAACACAAAAAACCAGAAGATCAAGTCCAGGAAATCCTAGACAAACTCAAACCTATTTTACCCATCAGCTTTGAAAAAAAGAATATCAAGTTGAATATTCCTGCTGAATCAGCAGCTAAATGTTATTCAACTGTCAAAAATATTGGCACTATTCTCAAAGAAGAATGGAAAAATGACGGCAGCTGGGAGGCTTTAGTAGAAATTCCCGGCGGATTGGAAACAGAACTTTATGATAAACTTAATTCCATAACTCACGGTCAGATGACTGCAGAAGTTATGAAGGAGTGAATAAAAATGAGTAAATTATTAATTAAAGAAAAAGAAATCGTTGTTCCAGGAGAAGCCCTGGCTGAAGGTATGGACTACCTGCCCGGCACCGGAACTTATCGATTAAACGACAAAATTATAGCTAAAAGATTAGGCCTTGTCAATATCTCAGGCCGGGCTATCAAACTAGTCCCTTTATCAGGGCGTTATCTTCCTAAATTCGGAGATAAAATCATTGCCAAAGTTACAGACATCACCATGAATGGTTGGATTGTTAATATCAACACAGCTTATTCAGCTTTTATAAGCATGCGTGATGCAACCAGCAGCTTCATCAAAAAAGGAGATGACTTGACTAAATATTTTGATATTGGAGATTATCTCAGAGCCAAAGTTGTCAACGTTACTTCTCAAAGGTTAGTTGACTTAACTATGAAAGAACCAGGCCTTAACAAGCTTAGAGGAGGCCGGATTATTAAAATCAATCCGCAAAAAGTTCCCAGAATTATAGGCAAAGAAGGCAGTATGGTTTCCTTAATCAAGAAAAAGACCAATTGTAATATTGTTGTTGGACAAAACGGCTTAGTTTGGATAAGCTCAGAAAACTTTGACAATGAATTAATTGCAGAAAAAGCCGTCAGAAAAATAGAGCAGGAAGCTCATTTGGGTGGCTTGACTGATGTCATAGAAAAATTCTTAGACAAATTAATGGGTGGAAAAAAATGACTTACAAAAAACGACTAGATGGAAGAGATTGGGAAGAAACCAGACCAATCGAAGCTAAAGCCGGTAATATTCCTAATGCAGATGGTTCAGCTTTTTTTAGAATCGGCAAAACAACTGCTTATGCAGCTGTTTATGGTCCTCGGGACTTATTTCCAAGATTCTTGAAAAATCCTAAAAAAGGCCTTTTAAGATGTTTTTACAACATGATGCCTTTCTCAGGTATGGGTGATCGAGTCAGACCTGGAGCCAGTAGGCGTTCCAAAGAAATCTCAATGGTCATGCAAAAATCACTCGAGCCAATTGTTGACTTGTCTGAATGGCCCAATGCCGTTGTTGATGTTTTTGTTGAATTAACAGAAACAGACGCTGGTTCAAGATGTGCTGCAATTTGCGCCGCTGCCATTGCTTTGGCAGACGCTGGTATCACCATGAAAGACATGGTCAGTGCTGTTGCTATTGGCAAAGTTGACGACAAATTAGTCGTTGACTTGGATTACCAGGAAGAAGCTTATGAAGACGGCCCGGTTGCTGATATTCCAGTGGCTATGCTTCACAATACCCAGGAAATTTCACTTCTTCAGATGGATGGTGAGATGACTCGGGAAGAACTTATCAAAGCTTTGGAACTAGCCAAGAAAATCACAGCTCAAATTTACGAAGTGCAGAAAAAAGCATTGAAAGATAGATTCGCACAGGGTACTGAGAAACCAAAGGTTTCTGGTATCTCTAAGGGAGATGATAAAAATGGATAAAGAAATCAAAGCTCACGTTCAGCAATTGCTTAAGCAAGACAAACGCTTAGATGGCAGAAAACTCGATCAGTACCGCGAGCCAGTCAAAGTTGAATATGGCATTGCCAAAACAGCTGAAGGCTCAGCTAAAGTTCAGATTGGAGAAACAGTTGTCACTGCTGGCATTAAGTTAAGCATTGAAAAACCATATCCAGATACTCCTGACCAAGGTGGTATCATGGTCAATGTCGAACTCTTGCCTTTGTCAAATCCAAAATTTGAAACTGGCCCGCCAAGCATTAATGCTATTGAACTGTCTCGTGTCATTGACCGGGGTATTCGGGAAGCTAAAGCTATTGACATCAAGAACTTGTGCATTGAAAAAGGTGAAAAAGCCTGGACAGTCAGTATTGACATCTGTCCGATCAATGCTGCAGGAAATCTCTTTGACGCTGCTGGCTTAGCTGCTCTAGCTGCTCTTAAAGATGCTAAATTCCCTAAATATGAAAATGACGAGATTGACTACAAGACCAGGACCACTAAAAAACTGGCTTTGTCTCAGGAACCGCTTCCTGTCACCATCATTAAAATTGGCGATAAGTTTTTGGTCGATCCAACTTTGCAGGAAGAAAAAGCTATTGACGCTCGTTTGACTGTCGCTACTACACCAGACGGCACTGTTTCTGCTTTACAAAAAGGCGGCGATGAACCACTGACTATTGCTGAAGTTGACGAAATGGTTAAAATCGCCTTAGAAAAGGGAAAATTTTTAAGGGAGAAGCTATAAACACGGAAAATGGCTACAGAACCAGAAAAAATCAACTATTCCAAGTACGAAAAAGCCAGAATGATTGGCTCTCGTGCTTTGCAGATAGCCATGGGCGCACCTTTCTTAGTTAAACTTTCAGAAGAAGACCTGGAAAGGATTAAATTCAGCCCTTTGGAGATTGCGCGTTTGGAATATGACGAAGGAGTCATTCCTATCACTGTTAAGCGTCCGTTACCATCTAAAAGATAATTTCTTTTTTTACTACTTTTTAGTTAATAACATAGAAAGATTTAAATATCATCAACTCTAATTTTTCTTAAAATGCCATCAGAAATTGATGTGATCAAAAGACTTAGTCAATATCATCATCAACTAAATAGCCTTTCTCCTGGTGATCAAACCTTAGTTGAAATAGTTGATTCTCTTAATCAAATTAAAATAATTAGTTCAAATCCCCCCCTTCAAATCCAATCTTTTGAAAAAACCAAAGAACAAGCCCAGGAAAAAATAAAATATTATCTTAATTTTTTCCTTAATCTCCAACATCATTTTATTCAATTCAAATCAAGTCTAATTGGAAACCCATCACTAAATATTCTCAAAACAAATGAAATTTATACCTTGGCTTTAGTTGATCCTGATAAAAAAAATCTTGATCCTTACGGAATTTCCCCAACCTTGGACATACTTTTAAATTATTTTGACCATGTTAATCTCAACACCAAGGAAGGAACTTTCATCTTTGTCAAACCAAGCAACCCTTTATGCACTGCTTTTGATGCTGGCAAACATAAACAATACTCAGCTGTCTTATACAACGGCGAAGATGCTGGCAATTTTCTTTATTTTTTTCATGTTGATTCAGGTAATCCATTTTCTCCAGAAAGATTAAAATTTATAGAAAGAGTTTTACACCATTTTAATTTTGAAACAAAAAAAACACAAAGAGATATTTCAGGTTATCTTTTCCAAAGAGAACACCTTCTTGAAGTTTATCCTGAAATTTTAAGGCTTGGCCGTTCAGTTAAAGATCTTGATATGAATCCTGTTTTTTCCCGAAATCAAGATTTGACCTTTAATTATTTTTTACAAGGCGCCACTAATCTTTTTGATCTTCTTAATACCTATCATAATGCCAATAAAATGCTCCGGGAAAAAATCCCCAAGGAAAAAATCAAAGATCATCTTTTAAAGTTTCGCCTTAACCAGCTTGAAAAAAATATTTTATTAGAGTACCTTGAAAAAAAATGAATCATCAAAAAAACCATCTTAACAGATTAAGAAGACTCAAAGATATTAATTACCAGATACTCAGCAGTCTCACTAATCTCCAGTTTGAAGCTATCCACAGTCTTGAAACAGACCATGCTACTAATAGACGAAATCTTATTCCTTTCTATAACCAAACCATGGAAGGCTTAGAAGAAATGGCTTCTCTTGCCGCCATTATTGATGCAGCTTCAAAATTTAGTCCTTGCCATATTGAAGAACACCCTTATTATCTTAAAGTCAAAGAATTAAATTCAAAATTTTATTCAATTGTTGAAAGATTAAATTTTATTGTCAAATTCGGCTATCATAATCATGATCCTTTGTATGGTTTTATGGGGCTGGCCCAAACTTCTATTGCCCAAGAAGCTTATCAGGACTTTCGAAAACTTTCTTATGACTGGGAAAAAGGAGCTCAATCCCAGTTAGAATCTTTAGATGATATCACTACTTTAGAAGAGATGGTTCGCTTTCTTCATGCCCAGGCTGTGGAAAAATTTACTTGCCACATTACCTCTTATGGCGGCACCGAAGGTAAACAGCTTATTAGTTTAGGCGAAGGCTTAACCGCTTGTATTTCTAAGTTTGATAATGTTTCCAAAGCCAAAGATTCAGGACCAGAATCAGATATTTATCGGATTTTTATTCAGTACATGAAGAGCTTGAATCGGCATGAAAAAAAAACCATGTTTGAAAAAAGAAAACATCCCATTCATGGTATTGTTGGTCATGACTATGGCTCCTTTAGCATTACACTAGGCTGCCATTATACAGAGATTGAAGCTCAATTCGATGAAATAAATCATGACTATGCTTTAAAAATAAGATATATTGATACAGAGTATAGTCATGCCCAGGAACGTTTAAACTTTACTCAAAAAGTTTTTGATGATTTGGGTTTAAAAGTAAAAAGAGATGAAAAAGTCATCCATTCCTACAGCCGATTCACTGACCGGGAACAAGCCAAACATGTTTTTAAAGAAGTCCTCAGGTTTTTTACTGCTTCACGCGATTTAGATATGGGTTGTTATCCAGAAATTTGTTTTCGTCTTTTTAAAGAGGGAATAACTTATCTGTCTAGAGAACCCTTAGGGCAAATAATGGGCATCATCAATGGAGATTTAGACGAAAAGGTTGAAGATTATGCTGATATCCAAATATGGCATCTTCCCTCTAAAAGATCAAATGAACTTACCCACAATTATCTTTTTGAGTTTATTGATAATAACAATATTGAAGATTTTTTTAATGGTTTAGTAAATTATGCCAGAAAAAAACTTGAACAACACCAACAAGAAATTGAAAAAACCATGGCTGAAAATCCTAGTTTCCATTCCGGACCAAAGCCTTTTTTTAGTCGTGCTCGCCCTCTTAAGGTCTTTATCGCAAATGCTCAAGAGAGAGGTTTTGATACTAGTAAATACCAGCCGCAATTAGATTCATTCAAAAAAGATATTAGAAAATATATTAAAGAAAAAGGATTTACAGCTCAAAAATGAACACAATCACCAAAGAAAAACTCGAAAAATACTTTTCAATTACTTCAGAAGCTCTTGAAAAAGCCAAATTTAACGAAATATTTATAAACCATTAATGGTTAATATTCTCCAAAAATGGATAATCTGTTAGAACTTATCTGGACTTTAGGAAAAGAACTTAAAGATGAGATAACTATTAGATCACTTTCTATCAAAGCTAAAGTTCCTTATACAACCGCTAATAGGCTAATCAAAAAAAACAACCAATTATTTACTATCAAACAGAAAGGAAACATTAAACTCTGTTCTCTAAACTTAACTGATAGCTTAACCAAAAACTATTTAATTATCGCCGAAAGAAAAAAAGCTGAAAACTTCTTAAAAAAACACAAAGAATTTAAAATAATCAAAGATGATTTCCTCCCCGGAGATTATTGTGTAATCCTTTTTGGTTCAAGAGCAGAAGAAAGACATAGAGAAAAAAGTGATATTGATGTCTTGATTATTAATAAAAATGGAAAAAAAAATATTAATTTCTCAAAGCATGAAAGATTATTTAAGTTAGAAATAAATCCAATTTTTATGTCAAAAAAAGAATTTACAGCCATGTTAAAAGAAAAAGAACATAATTTGGCTAATGAAGTCATTAAAAGCCACATTATTTTATATGGAGAAGAATATTTTTGGAATATACTCTGGCACAATAAAACCAATATGTTTTTAAGCATTTAATCAAAGTTAAATAAAATGGAATTTGATAAAGAATATTATCAAGAGGAATTTAAAAGACTATTATCTGAAAAAAGAGAAAGAAAGTTCTTTATTAAAAAAAGTAATGCTTCTTTTAAAATCAAAAAATTCATGATTAAAGGTATGGATAGTTTTGAATTAGCAGAATTTGTAAACGGGTCTGATCAATCTGCTAAATCTTATTGGGCCATCACTATTTGTTACTATGCCATGCTTTATCTTGCTAAAGCAGCTATTCTGACAAAAGGTTATGAAACAGACGATCATTATGCAACCCAAATAGCTTTAGGGCATTTATTAGTGCCAGACGAACTTGAAAAGGAAGATTTAGAACTTTTGAATCAAGCACATAAAATCTTTGAGGAAGATTATCTCGAATATTTTCATGACGCTAGAAAAGAAAGTTCAGTTAGTAAATATAGTCCAACGAAGGTTTATACAGAAAGAAGAACAAAAGAGATTCTTGACAAAGCCAGACAATTCACCGCCAAATTAAGATTATTTTTAGAAGAATGAAAAACACAATTACTAAAAAACGCCTAGAAAAATACTTCTCAATTACTTCAGAAGCTCTTGAAAAAGCCAAAGCTGCTTTAGATGAAACACGTTTATCCGATGCAGAAGATTTCTTAGACATGGCCACTAGATACTTCCAGGACGCCAAACACTTCCAAGAAAAAGGTGATTTAGTCACTGCTTTTGCCGCCCTAAACTATGCTCATGGCTGGTTAGATGCTGGTGCCAGAATTAAATTGTTTAAAGTTTCAGACAATAAACTATTTACAGTTGATTAAAAAATAAAAAGAAAAAAAGAAAAAATTTATTTCTTCTTTTTGTTGTAGACATAGAAGATTGCTACTGCTCCTACCAAGAACAACATCATTGCAACTCCTAACTGTCCTCCAGTCAAGCCGTCTCCAAAGATAGCTGCTCCTGTTACTCCTTTGCCCTTACCCTTGCCTTTTGCTTTCTGCTTTCCTGCAATTCCTTTCTTAATGGTCTTTGTATGTCCTTTACCACTCTTCACTTTAATTGTTGCTTTCATGTTAGGTTTTGGGCTTCCTGTTTCAAGAACTTTAAACAGGATGGCTTTTGTTTCTCCTCCGACAAAAGTTGTTACACAAGTGTCAGGCTCTACAATAATATAGCCTTCAGGAACTTCTGCGCAGACATTAACTGTCCATCCACTGTCACTGGTAAAGATGAACGGATAGTACATCTCATTACCTTCACTAAATACCCAGTCAACATAGTCTGGGTTTTGCATAATCAATGTTTCGCCAGCTGCTCCTGTAATGACAGTTTCTTCCATAGCATATGCATAGTAGCTTCCTTCAATTTCCATCTTGTGGAATCCTTGTTTGGCTGTTTCACCAGTTGCTAAAGTTATTCCTTTAAAAGTCCAGTAATAGATATTAGTGTCATCTTGATCCCATCCAGCAAATATCAAAGGCACGCCGCTAGGCACACCAATAGTAACTTCTCCATATTCATCAGTCAAGCCGCCAACTTGTCCAACATCTGGGCAAGCCCACAATGCTTGAGCCCGCATTTCTCTAGGCAAGGCTAATGCAGATTGAGCACAGGTACTGTCAAACAGAATTGCCTTAGCTTTAACATTATCCTTCAGGAAGGTAGATACAGTCTTTGTTACTCTCTGGATTCTCTTACCATGCACAATTAATCGAACTGACGCATCCCAAGGATTCAACCATCCATGACCTGCATCTGCAATGCCATCACCATTTGTGTCAACATTAACTGCATAGACTGGCTGCACTAAGTTGACATTGGCTGCATAATAGCTCGCATCCAATTGATTGTTGAAGTATTTTTCATTTGGTCCAATTGTTGTTCCTGTCGAAACCGCATTAATCAACAGACCATGGATAAAGTTAGTTAGTGTGTTGCCACTCAGAACTATGTTAGTAGTTCCTAAGAGCTGAATACCGTCTCCATACCCACTAAGACTAGTCAATGCTGAGTTGCTGATTGTTCCGCCAGTTGTACCATCCAGTCTAATGCCGGCAGTACTATCAATCAAACAAGTTATATCATCTATATCAACAACCCCATCACCCATAGCGTCAATACAGATGTCAACACCATTTATTGTTCCGCCTTGGATAACAGCGTTGCTGTCCCATACCACATACCCTTCATTTAAGGCAGTGCCACCTACAATACTAAAGTCTGATAATATAGCACTATCAGTATTTCCTATCACGACACCTGTTTTAAAGCCTTCAACACTACATTTTGTAACAGAATGGCCGCCAGAACTTCTTTCACAAGTACCATCATCATCACCACAATTTACAACTACTCCAGTACCAGTATTTCCAGGGGCAGCAGAAATTGTATAACCATTACAATCCAAGCTTCCTTTAACTATCAGGCCATCTCCAGTACATCCAGTAATGTCTTGTGATAAGACAACGTTTCCAGTTATTGTATCTCCACAGCTAACTTCAGCAAATTCTGGAGGCGTAAACGGCCTACAAGTTGTTGCAAACACAACGGTCTCGTCATAGCTTAGTGATTCTCCACTTATTAAGTTTGATGTAATGGTTATTTGATCACTCAGCAAATTATAATTAACTTCAATACCTACGATATGGCATGGGGTATCTGTTGTAGCTCCAACAGGCACCTCATATTGGCAGGTTACCTCATCAATGTCTCCTGTGTATGGATTAGTCAAGGCTACTGTGAGTGTGCCTATGCAATCTTCTCCTGGTGGTTCACTTCCAAGATCACCAGTACATGTTGCTCCTTTGAGCTCGGCAAGCACACCATAGCGTACATCACCAATTGCATAAGAACCACTTTCACAATTGCTGTAAGGCCCATACTCTTGTGGTATTCCTGGTGTTAATGTTGTAGCTGGTAAATTAATCTTGTTAAACTCATTAGTCCATAAATAGGCAAATGGTAATAACTCGACCCACTGTCCAGGAGCACCATCAATACTCATGGTCTCTTTAACAACATCACCAGCCTCAATGATCACATCTTCTTCATAATTGTATTTGTAGAATCCTATGCCTCCAATCATATCTGATGTTGCTGCTCTTAATTCATCGTTTACATAAAGATTACGGGTGACTGTACAACCTACACAGTTATGGTCAGTGACATGGAAGAATGTTGAAGGACCAGTCGCAGTTGCATCTTGATAAGCCAAGCCTTCCCAGGTATATTGTCCGCCTGCTTGTATAGTTGGTGCAAGGTCAGGTGCATGAAGCACTAATGAATCATATCCGACACCAAACACGATATTCCCACCTGCGCTGACTGTATCTTGGCCTTCAATATAAAATTGAATAAAGTCGCCTACCTCGATGCCGTCACAGAATAAATCCCTTACATGACTGTTGCCGTCTACTGGAATTTCTCTAAATGTCATACAGTCGTGTCTTATTCCATCTGGGTCTCTCACCATAAATTTGTATCTGCCGTCATTTGGTGCTGGTGTAGTTGTAGCATCCTGGGCAATCTCTACAAACATCCTTTGCCCTGAAGGGACATTAACATCGACATTCACGTCGCCTACGTGAGTCTGTCCTCCAGTATGTAATACTGTAAATGGATGCCAAGCATTAAGTCCAGCGTCAAATGTATATTCGTGTTTATCACTGCCCATATAAGTATTTTCTAATGACATGCCATCAGTCCCTACAAAACCGCCAATCCCAAGAACTATGGTATGTAATTCATTTGGCAAAACAAGGTCTTCAACAACTACTGAGGATTCAGCAACATCCCAATAGCAGTCTTTAAACACATGGTCTCCATTTGGATATTCTACTGAACATGCACCATAGCCGCCGTCAAATGAATGCATTGACCAGACATTTATTATATAAGTATCACCGCCTTTATCACTAAGTTTTATAGTAGATATAGGGGTATTATCAGAACCTATAGTATTTGGATCTCCGCCAAGATCACTAATTCTAATAACCACAGGACAATAACAGGTTGGATCACATGTACCTATGCCTGTTTGCCTCTGTCCATTGCCATCAAAATATTCAAATTCACAAGGGTCACCTGGTCTTTCACATTGTTCACCAGCCCAAGTCTCAGGAAGTCCACCATTGCCGCATACAGCTGACCTAGTTATTGGCCCGCCAGGAAGAGGAAGAGTACCACCACCACCGCCACCAGCACCACCACCGCTTCCAGGAGGAGGAGGAGGAGGATTACCATCACCAGCACCACCGCCGCCAATACCACCACCCCAAGGACCTCCACCTACACCAGCACCAGGAGGAGGAGGTGGAAGAGGCCAACCAGGATTAATTGGTCTGATTTGTATCACAACAGCTGTTGGTAAAAGGGGGATATATGTCACTGTTCCAACAGCAAAAGTATTCTTGCAATCAGTCATACAATTATTAGAAGTTTCACCTAATTTAACTTGACAAACATTGTCTGGGGTATATGGTCCAGTAATAACACAACCCCCATCATATGGGTTGGTTGTAGCATCGCCAGCATAAACTGCTGCGACAGACAAAACCATCAAAAAACACATTAATAGACCTATAACTAATATTTTCTTATTACTTTGAAAATTCTTTGAATTTTCTAAGTTCTTAAAAAACTTCGTTTTTAAAGACATTTAAATACACCTCTTATTGTTTTTATTAGAATTCCAAAATTTTATTTGGGGTACTATCTTTTTCACCTTTTTTTCTGCCTAGCTCCCCCAAGCCAGAACAATATGTTCAACTAAACTTAACAGAAGTAATTTTTTTTTGTTTATAAATCTTTTGTCTAAAACAATCTTTATTTAGGTCCAAAAAACCAAAAGATTTATATACTATTATTGTCACTACTAAGTAATAAAATGAAAGATATTGGTCCAAACAGAAGACAAGTTCTCAGAGGTCTTGCCATTACAGGCGGATTCGCCTTATTCGGAAGATTTGCCTTAGCCGAAGATTTAGAAATTAAGTTAGGCAAACCAACAGTTTTTCCTTTTCACCCTCAAGAAAAAAGAGAATTAATCAAATCTACACTTGCCTGTGCCCCTCACCACAATAATGTTTTGATGTATGATGAATATGGCTGCAATGGAAGAAAAATTTTTCTAAACATTCAGAGAAACAGCGAAAATATCAAAGATTTAGAAACCCTTATTCTCGACAAAGAAGATTTTAAGCAGTTCTTTGAGCAAGGAGAGTGCGTGCCAGGAGGCTTTGTTTGGCAGCATCATGAAAAAAAACCAGTTGGTTATTTAATCTACCGCGGCCCCGTCGATAATAAAAGCACAGTTTTTCATGTTGAATTTACTGATTTTAAAAATAAACCAAAAATCAAGCCAGTTTATAGTGTTGTTGCCAATACTAATTTTTTCTATCCAGAGGTTTCATCCCTGGATGATTTAGCTCTTTGGAATGAAAATAACAGGTCAATCACTCTGGTTTCCAAAAAAGGAGCTATAACTAATGTTCCTCTCAATAAAAATTATTTTGTTCTCTCAAAAGCTGTCTGGAACCACCCGACTAAAAGAAGTTCACAGATGATTGCTTATGTTGCCGAAGAAAAAATAACTGAGAGAAGAGGAATCATCTTTTACAAACCTCAGACAAGAAAATTCAAGTTCCAACCAATTAACTTGGGTGCAAGGGACTTTGAACTTATCCACAATATAGCTTGGGATCATAACAATGATATTTATCTCGAAACAGATTCTGCAATATTCTCCCATCAAGAAGGGGAAATCAAAATGCTGGATCAAGGCAAGTTTCAGGTTCATCAAAGCCCTCTAATTATCCATCCAAAATTTACAGGAGTTTTTTATTTTAAAAGAGAAGAAACCACAGATAAACATGGAGGTAAAAAAGCGTCTTATTCAATTTGCAATGCCAATCCTACCAAAACCAGAGTCTTGGCAAAACCACACTATGTTAATGGCCTTAGTATAGACCACCAGGGCAAATTTTTATATTGTATTGAAGGCGATCAACAACAAAAATACTTTTTAACCTCTAGAGAAATTAAAAAATCTTAAACCAAACATATACCCCTTATATAAATGTTATTACTAATCAGTAACTAAATAAACGAAACATTTATATATGAGCTCCTCATTTTAACATAAAAAGAAACAAAAATCAGGTGATTTCTAACTCATTGGAGGGAACAATCATGTTAGTCAAGAAAGAATTTATCGCAAAATTAAAGGAATTTGGTTTGAATAGTTATGAAGCTAAATTGTGGACAGCTTTATTGTCAAGGGGTGTTTCAACTGCAGGCGAATTATCAGATATTTCTAATGTACCAAGATCAAGAGCCTACGATGTTTTAGAATCATTAGAGAAAAAAGGATTTATCATAGTCAAATTAGGAAAACCAATCAAGTATCTGGCAGTACCTCCTAAAGAAGTTATTGAAAGAGTTAAGAAAAAAGTCACCGAAGAAGCTGAAAGAAAATCAAAAAATCTGGAAAAATTAAAAGCCAGCGATGTTCTAAGTGAATTAAACTCTTTGCATAATACTGGTGTTGAATTAGTTGACCCAACTGATAAAAGCGGTTCTTTCAGAGGCCGTGACAAATTATATGAGCATTTATCAAGCATGATTAAAAACGCTGAAAAAGAAATCATTCTGGCAACAACTGCTGACGGTTTCCAAAGAAAAATCAGCAAATTCAAAAACGATTTGGAAAAAGCCCAGAAAAAAGGCGTTAAAATCAGAATTGCTGCCAACGTCAATGATTCTAATAAAAAATTAATAAAACAGCTAAATGGCGTAGAAATCAGAAACACCAACAAAAACATGAGATTTCTTTTAACTGACGGCAAAGAAATGACTTTGATGTTAATGGATGACAAAAATGTCCATGAGAGCTATGATTCTGGTATTTGGATTGACACACCTTATTTCGTTAAAAACTTCCAGTCCATGTTTGACAATGAATGGAAGTCAATGAAACGAATTTAATGTTTTTTTTATATCTCTTAAAGTGATAATATGAAAAGCAAAAGAATAAACTTAACAGAAGAACCATTAGAAAAAAACAAAGCTTTTACCCAAGCACTTCTAACAGCAGGTTTAGATCAGGAAGACCATGAATTTAATGAACAAATAGGAATAGGTCCAATTTATAAGGTAGACGGGCTAGTTGAAGGAATGACTTTAGAGAAATTCTTAGCAGGCATGGACGACACTGGTGTAGTGCTTCTTGATTTTGGGGTTACAGGCCCACGTCGAATTGATTATTCAGCAAGTTATAGGAAAACCCCTCTTCACACTTTTGTATTAACAAGCTCATCCAGCACATCAAATTATGATAAAATCAAAGATTTATTTCAAGAAATATATGGAAAAGACATGGAAGCAATGAAATCTGAGCCTTTGCCTAATTTTTAATAAAATATCTAAACAAATTAATTAAATTATAATTGAAATGAGCCCGTCTTTTATTGATGATGTTATTCTTAAGCCAACTGGTCTATGGGGTATGCTTACTTGTGGCCTTGGCACTGCCTACACACTTTTAGAACCCCTTTCACACAAACAGATCCCTGACGATTATCTTCTTCATCCTGCTCTTTTTGCTGCTGGTTTTGTTGTATCTTATTTGATGTATTCTAACCATAAACCTTCTCAAGAAGGTCAGTCTTAGAAATCAACACCAAATATTTATTAACCCGTCTTTCATTCTTAATCATAAAATGAGTTCAATCATCTGTCACAAGTGCAAAAAGCCGATTAGATCGTTAAAAGATTTAAGAGTTATTATGGAAGGACACATTAAACTCTTACCTTTTCATTCGGGATGTATTAAATATCCAGTCATTAGGATTCTTGCTAGTTTTTATCGTCCAAAAATATTGAATACTCCGATCAACAGTAAAACATTGACTTATCTTTCAATTTTTTTGGCAGCCATTGGATCAATGGTTCTTGCTCTGTTTATACGAGCTTTAACAGCAGAAAATTCACTTAACTTAGATATGTCTCCACTCACTTATTTTTATTTTGCTTTGATATCATTGGTTATATTAATCCTATTCTATCCTTTGTTTATCAGAATCCATAGTTATCTCAAGTTTGAAAGACACTTAAAGAAATAAATTAACCATAAACCTTCTCTAACAAATCAGTTTTAGAAATCAAACCTTTATAGTCACCTTTCTCAGCCACTAATATAATCTGAAAATGTTTCAACAGATTGGAGATTACTTCTAATCTTGTTTCTGGTGAAATAATTGGTGGTGATTCATCCATCACCTCCTTCACCTTTAACTTGGAAATATCCGGGCCTAATCTCTCAACCAAAGACTTCTCTGTCACAATTCCAACAATCTTGCCTTTATCTTCAACCGGCACCTGGCTAATGCCGTGTTTTTTCATCAATTTAATCGCTGAAAGCACTAGATTATTAACTCCAACAGAAATAATCTTCTTCTGCATGATATCTTTGGCTAATTTCTCTTCTTTTTTGCTCAATTCATCCAGAGCATCAAATATCTTCCTGATATTTGAATAAGAAGGATCTAATCTGCCAGCTTCAATCTTGGCAATCAAGCTCTGCGAAACACCTGATGCCTTGGCTAAATCAAACTGTGTCAATCCTAATTTCTTTCTTATTTTCTTAATCTCTGTAATTTCGTAAGGCATAATCAGGAATATTCATAACTAATATTTATTCTTTTTGGAATTTTAGTTTAGTACAAAGCTTTGACATTTTCTTGTACAAAAAAGTAGAAACTTGTGTTTATCGTGCCAATGAATAAATTATTAAGAAATAATAAAAATTATTTTCCAGAATAAGGAGTTGTTTTTTGAAGATCACGCATAGTTCTTATATGTTCGTTATGAAGGCGAAACCAAGTCTTATAATCTTGTGCTAGTTGACGCTCGCTCCGTTCTGACACTCGCTCCCAATAGTTTAATCCCCTTGGTCCTGTTAAATCTTCTAATACTTTAACTACATTGCCTGTAGCATCAGAAGCTTCTTTATTTAATTCATCCACACGTGCGAAATTACCCCTTAATGCTCCTCTGATATCCTCTATTGTCAAGATTCTATTCCGAGGGCCGTAAGGTTTATCACTCCTAACAGGAGCAGGCACATCATCATTATTTTCAACAGAAATATTTGCTTTAGTATCTATTGATTTAGGTGTTTCAATTGGTTGCTGGCTAGCACAACTATTTAGTGCATACATCAACATTCCTAAACCAGTCATTGTTTTTTTCATTATTTTACTTAATATAACAGAACTACTATATAAAGCTTTCGTTTATTAACCACTAATGAGTGGTTAATTACTATCAGAACTTCCAACATATGATTCATTTATAAAACCTTTTACTGTAATAGAAACCTTTATAAATAAAAGGCACTTTTCTACCTACATGCTGACCAAAAATGAAATAAAAGAAATATGCGATGAGTATGATAAATCTAATGTAGGAATACCTAGAAAAAAATATCTCAAGCAAATAATACCCTTTCTTGGCAGGAAGGAGATATTAATCCTTAAGGGAATCAGAAGAAGTGGAAAATCTACAATATTAAAGCAGCTGATAAAACATCTTAGGGATGATGGAATCAAAGAAGAAAATATTATATACGCAGCTCTTGATGATTATCGATTTTTGAATAAACGTTCATTTGAGCTTCTTGATGAAATACTAAGTCTTGTTGACAGAAGTAAGAAAAGTTTCATTTTCCTTGATGAAATACAAGTCATTCCTAATTTTGAAAGCTGGTTAAAAACACAGTATGACAAAGAGATTAATATTAAGTTTATTGTTAGCGGGTCAAGCTCAAACATTTTATCAAGAGAGCTAGGTACTTTATTGACTGGCAGGAATATAACTTTTGAGATTTTTCCTTTAGATTTTAAGGAATTTACAGATTTTGGAAAAAGATCATTTGAAGAATTTCTTATATATGGTGGATTTCCAGAGGTTGTTCTTGCAGAAAATAAAGAGGAAAAAATAAAGCTTCTTCAGAATTATATAACCAACATCACTGAAAAGGATGTTATAATGAAGAGATCTATAAGAGATCCTGTTCAGGTTGAAAACTTAGCTCATTTAATTATGAGCAACCCTGGAATAAGAATTAGCCTAAATAAATTATCTAAACAAATTGGCATTAATATAGTTACATTACAAAGATACCTCAACTATCTGAAAGACGCATACATGATTTTTGAAGTACCATTCTTTTCATATTCAGCAAAATCAAAGTTTATAGCCAGTAATATGCCCAAATATTATGTCCTTGACAATGGATTTTATCTGGCAAATACTGCTAGAAAAGAAACGAGCAAGCAGATTGAAGCTGCAATAGCCCAAAAATTTTTTAGAGAATCTAATGGGTTGTTTTACTGGAAAGGCAAAAATGAAGTTGATTTTGTAGTAAAAAACGTTGCGTATAATGTTGTTTCTTCTAAAGTAATACCTGAAAGAGAATTTCTTGGCTTAAGTGAGATCTCCAATCATTTTAAGCATATCAAAAAGTTCATTCTCTTGTGTCAAACATCAAAAGCTTCAAAAGAAAACATAGAATTCTTAGAGATAAAGTATTTTCTTGGTATATAACCATCCCAACATCTTGGATCCCTCTTTAATAGGGTCTAACTACTTTTTTTCTGAACATTTTTATCAATATTCTGCAACTTGTCAAAAACCACTAATTACAGGCTATAACTTGAAGTGGTTTTTGATGCTCAATATTTCACCAACGCGGTTTTTGAACACACAAATTCCACTTTGCCATCAATCAGCAGTTGGTGGAATATTGTTGTTTTAAGAAGCGAATAAAGTTGTCCATAGTGTAGCAAACCCCATACTGTTGTAGCAAGAACTAGCACCAGAACCTTTGGGACTGGAATACATTTATTCGTATACTTATTCCAATCAGAATATTTTAGTCAAGAATCTTTATAAAACAACCTCCAATTCAAAAACAAAAACAATACGGAGGGATAATAAATGAATGAGCGTGAAACACATAACTATAAAACATATAGTGAATTGAAAAATATGATTATAGAAGAAGATGTCGGCTTTACTGGTGTAAAAAAACTTAAACGTATTGCTATAGGTGAAATGGAATCAGAAAGAATCACTGCAGTTGAAATCCTTGCTGACGTTTTATATGAGTCATTAGGCAATGGAAAATTACCTTTACATGGTGATTTTGCTTATGGGTTAAGAATCATTGCCCAGCATGTTGGAGAAGCTGGTTTGTGTGATTACGGCCCATTTGGAATCGAAGTCATCAGGCCTTTGGCAGAAGAATACAACAAAAGGGTTCCTTTTGTCAATAGATTCAATGAGATTCATTCATTTAATGCTGCTGTTGCTGGCGAAACAGAACCTGATTATAGAATAGTCCAAATATTTGAAACAGGAGGTAAATAAAAAATGGAAATGAGAAAAGGAAATTATTTATTTACGTCTGAGAGTGTAACAGAAGGTCACCCAGATAAAACTCAATAGTTGATTCTATCGAGTGTCTTGAGTGTGTGACCAAATCTCAGACGCAGTATTAGACGCAGTTCTCAAGGATGATCCAAATGGAGCCTGTTGCTGCGAAACCTTCACCACCACAGGATTAGTTGTTGTTGGCGGTGAAATTACTACCAAAACTTATGTTGATGTTACTAAGGTTGTCAGAAATACTTTGAAGAAAATTGGCTATACAGACCCTGCCTATGGTATTGATTTCCAAAGCTGTGCAGTTGTTTTGGCTATTGACGAACAGTCAGGAGACATTGCCCAGGGTGAAAAAGAAACAGAAGGAACTCACGCTGCTCAAGGAGCTGGTGACCAGGGCATGATGTTTGGTTTTGCCTGCAATGAAACTCCACAGTTTATGCCTTTGCCAATTATGCTGGCTCATGCTTTAACTAAAAAACTAACTGATGTTCGCAGGTCAGGAGAAATTGATTTCTTAAGACCAGACGGCAAATCACAAGTTACTGTTGAATACGATGAAAATAACAAACCTTTGCGAGTAGACACAGTTGTTATTGCTGCTCAGCATCATGACACTGTTACCCATGAACAAATTAAAAATGACATCATTGAAAAAGTCATCAAACCAGTTTGCGGCCGGTATCTAGACCCTAACACCAGATTTTTAGTTAACGAAACAGGTAAATTTGTTTTAGGCGGTCCTCAGGCAGATACGGGTTTGACTGGTCGTAAAATCATTGTCGATACTTACGGCGGCATGGGCCGGCATGGTGGCGGAGCTTTCTCAGGCAAAGTTCCTAATAAACAGGATCGCAGTGGCGCTTACATGGCTAGATATGTTGCTAAAAACTTAGTTGCTGCTGGTTTGGCTGAACGTTGTGAAGTCCAGTTGGCTTATGCCATTGGTTTCCCAGAGCCGGTTTCAGTTTTAGTCCATTGCTTTGGCACCAATAAAATCCCAGAAGAGAAAATTGTTGAAATAGTTAAGAAAAACTTTGACTTGACTCCAAGCGGGATTATTAAAACCCTTAACTTGCTTCGGCCAATCTACCAGAAGACCGCAGCTTACGGACACTTCGGCCGTGACGACCCTGACTTTACCTGGGAAGCTTTAGACAAAACCGCAGTCTTGAAATCTGAAGCCGGACTGTAGACGAAAAACAAAAAATTTCCAATTTTTTTTATCTTTTTTTGGCTTTTATCGTCGATTTCTCTTGAAAATTTGTGGCTACAAAAGGTCTACAAAATATTTAAAAAAAGCCGCAAATAAAGAAGTAGGTGATAAAAAATGGAAATTTACCTCGGCGGAAAAAATCGGGCTGAAAAAATCCAAAGTACCATTGATTTCCTGAAACATCGGATACCTGAAATCAAGGATGAAGATATGTTGTTAGTTCTGGGAAGAATTAAGAAAAAAAACTCTGGTGTCAGGAAAACAGAGCTAAGTGAAATTGAAAACAAGGTCTATGACCTGCTGTTAAGCCAAAACCTTAACCCCCAGACAGTTTATGAGTGGTTCAGGGCTTATATGGTTCCTGAAGAGATTTGGGAACGCTATAAGAACGGGAAACTGAATTTAAAGCAGCTTCATGCCATTAACAAGAACGAAATAGAAAGAAGGAATGCCCGGAGGAATCTTGAAGTCATCAAGCTGGGCAGGAAGCTGATTAATGAGTTTGCTGACTTAATGGCGGGGTGGGAACAATGAGAGACCATAAATTACCTAAATATCTTTCAAGAAGCGAATTGATAATGCTGGGCAATGCCATTCACCAGCCCAGGATAATGGTGGCTGTGGTTGCTGGTTTATTCTTTGGTTTGAGGGGCGGTGAAGTAGTCAGGCTAAAAAAATCAAGTTTTAACTTTGAGAAGATGGAAATAGAAGTCCTTGACAGCAAGAACCCCAAGAGAACCAAACAAGGATACGGCAAGGACAGGGTCATCCCTATTATCAACAAAAACATTGAACCTTTTTTCCAGCAATACTTTGAAAATGTTTCAGGGGATTTCCTGTTTCCAGGCAAGGATAACAAATACAAGTCTCCCCACATCTGCCTCAACACCTTTGAAGAGTATTTTGCCACAGTTTTGAAAAGAGCAAACCTTTACCAGGTTGTTGGCCAGAGGTCAGACGGCCGGAACATCTACAAATACCGTTTTCATTCATTGAGGCATACTGTTGGCACGACTTTAATTAACAACGGAGCTAATATTGAAGAAGTCATGGAGTTCTTAGGCCACAGCGATATTTCCAGCACTTTGATTTATGCCAAACTGGCCAAGAAACCATTAAGGAAAAAACTGTCCGGCATCTTCAACAAGAAAAAGCAGAGGAATTATGCCAAGGTAGAAGAAACTTCTGGTAATGGTGTTGTTGACAAGAAAATAGAGTTGCTCAAATTACAGAATGAAAATTTAAGGCTTAAAGAAAACTCAAGGATCAAGACTCAACTTATTTAATTTATTTTTTATTTCAATGATTGAGTCTTCCATGAATGAGGAATCGTAAATACATCGTTTCCTTAAGAAAGCAGAAAGAGTTGCATATCCAAATAGCTTGCTCTTTTTTTTCAAGGTTTCATACTCCCCCTTTGAGAGCCTCATCCTGATAATCCTGTTTCTAGCCATGCTTATATGTGGGTGGAGTTCCGAGGTTGTTTTCCCATGACTTATCGTCGGGAAAAAACCTCTCTACCACTGTATCTTTGGGGTGGGCGGGCGGGGTATAATTAGTCTTCACCATTAGCAACACCTTCCAACTTTTCAATCACCTTAGCCCTGTCAATCGTATCTCCAAAATTCCTGTATTTTGCTAACGAATTTTTATTGGAAACAACAAAGAACCACCTCTTTGAATATTTTTTATTGAGCATGCTGACTTTTTCTTTGAGTTGTTTGCTGCTTTTCCTTAACACAGAACCAGTTTCAATTTCAATTGCCCATTTTTCACCAGCTATTGTAAAAACAATATCCGGCATTTTGGTTTCATAAATTTTTACATCAGGGTCGATTTCGTTTTGGATATATCTTTGGATTGCACTAACCAAATAAGCATGAGAAGGATTTTCATTGCTTCTTTTCTTGACCATTACCTCAACACTCTTCTTCTCAAAAATATCCCATTGATGCGTTAGTTCAAAGCCTTCTTTGGCAAGAAGATCTTTTTGCTTATCTGTCATCATTTCCACATTAGCATACAAGCAATCTTTATACCCTTCCAAGAACGCCTCACCTTCGGTTTGTTGGCGTTCTTGTTCAGTTTTCTTTAAAGATTGCTTTTGTTCTGATAGTGTTTCTATATTTTCGATAAGCCCCTGTTTCTCTTGCTCCAGGTCGCTTATCTCTTCCTCATGCCTCAATTTTTCAATAGAATTATTGACAAGGTCGAGATGTCGGTTCCATTTGATTTGGTAAGGTTCTAATGCTTCTTCTGATAACTCTGTATCTTCTATCAGCTCCCGGTGTTCTTCCAAATCTTCTAAATCCATGTTTTTGATTCTTCGTTTTAATATTTGTTTGATAAATCCTCGTTCATCATCTATTTGCTCTTTATGATGCTTTTTCGACTGTATCTTTTTTCCTATTTTGAAACTGGATATGGTTAAAGCAGAAGTCAGGGTTAATATTGGAGCGGATAAATAGGTGTAAAACTGCCAGCCCTGGAGAATTGGGTTGGATTTTATTAATCCAACTGTCAACTGGATGGATTTTAAGGTCAATGCTATTAAGAAAATTGCTATAAGGACTAGGAATATGTGTTTTTTTCGGCGTTTTATTGCTGGCCAGACCATGATAGTCTCTTGTCATCACCTCTATTTAATCATTGTAAGTATCCCGTCAGTATGCCTTTTTAAACTTTGTAGCCCTCTTGTATATACAGAAGTTTATAAATGGGCTATTGGAATATTTTGTACATTTTATGGGGGCAAAACATAAAAACACCAAAACATTCCTATTCTTATGCCTTACAAATTAAGCCCTTCATCTTTATGTGTGCTAGAGGATTGTCCTAGATGCTTCTGGCTTAGGTTTAAGAAGAATATTAATCGTCCAAGAGGCATATTCCCTTCTTTGCCATCTGGCATGGACAAAATATTGAAAGCCCATTTTGACAGGTTTAGAGATACAGGTACTTTACCACCAGAATTAGTTTCTGAAGGTGTCAAAGCTAAATTATTTGATGATATTGAATTATTGAAAGTTTGGCAGAGCAATTTCAAAGGAATTTCTTGGACAGATTCAAAAGGAAACATCTTAAGAGGAGCAGTTGATAACATACTTGTTAAAGGCAAGAAATTAATTGTTTTGGATTACAAGACTCGCGGTTATGCTTTGAAAGAAGATACAGCTGCGCATTATCAACACCAGCTTGATATTTACAATTTCCTACTCAGAAAAAACGGCTGGAAAACTGAAGATTATGGTTATTTGTTATTTTATGTTCCCGATAAAGTCACGAAAACCGGCGAAGTCTTATTTGATACTGATTTAGTGAAAATGGAGATTTCAGTGAAAAACGCCGAATCAATATTTAAACGAGCTTTGAAAGTGTTGAATGGGAAGATGCCCAAGGCAAGTGAAAATTGTGAGTATTGTGGGTATTGTGAGAAGAAGAAATAGATATAAAAAAACCAATGAGGTATTTTAAATACACATAAAAAGATATTTTTGAAGACGAAAAAGCTTATATACTGGTTTATTTTTAATAAAAATGTTAAAATGAGGTACTTTACTTATAAACTGTTTACAGAACCGGGATGTAAAATAACCCCCCAATTAATTTCATTTTTAGAAAAAGAGAAGATTAGGGGGTCTATTATTGATTTAACCTCAAAAAAAGCTAATTCTGAACCATTATCTTTTAAGATATTGAACGTTCCAACATTAATTCTTTATGATAAACAAAAAGAAATGATTGATCATGTCTTTAGCTTGGGCGACTTAAAAGAAATTTTTAGGAATAAAAAATAAATTTGCTATGTTTATTATAATTTAGATGATATAGTCTAAATAGAAATATTTCTAATCTTTCTTTTAAATTATCAACGGCCTTAGTATTGTTGTTTTTCTTATATAATACAATTAAATCTACTAATTTTTCAACATTTTTAATTTGGGATAAAGATAAATTTTTAGGTAATGGTAGTAATTTAAGATACTCTGTTTTGACGTTAACATCCGTGTAATGTAATCTATAATACCAATTTATTAATCTTGAATTTAATAAACCCAATAAAAATTTGATTGAATATTTTTTATTTTTTGAAAATATCATGTTTGTAGAATTTAAACCAACCGATTTTTTAGGAGCAATCATTGCCTCCAACCAAGGTGCATCATCATCAATTTTATTAGTCCTAACATACTGCACCACCAATTTTTTGCTTTTCAAATAAGGTTCCACAACCTTATCAAATTTTCCTCGTTTTAAATAATACTCTATTTTTTTAAAGTTGTATTGGTCGAAGTTATTCCCAGATATTAAGGGAATATTTGTTTTGGTTTTCACTTTATATTTTTTATTATCGCCCGTTCTTAAACCATAAATTACATCATAATTAATATCTAAACTTTCAGAATTTTTAGTTATTATCCTAACTATCTTTCTTTCATGTTCATTTTGGTAAGGATGCCATGTTTGTTTTCCTCTTTTCTTAAAATAGGACCAATCTACTAAATATTCTTTTTTTATTTTAGGTTCTAGTTTTCTACAAGTATAAGGATCTATGTGGGTTATTTTAACTCCTAAACCAGGTGCACTCTTCTTAATTTTTTTTAATATTATCACATGACACCGAACGTCTTTTGCATGAGGAAATGGTTTATACGTGTCAATAATTTTCGTAATTACTCCTTCTTTAAGGAAATATTCCCTTAATTTATAGAAGCTCTTATTTGTTAACCAAGTATCTGGAGTAATAAAGCCCAAATAACCACCCTCTTTAAGATATTTCAAAGCCATATAATAAAACAATGCATAACTTTCAATTTCGCCCCCATATATTTCAGAAAATATATTTTTTATTTCTTTTTTCTCTTTATCTGAAAAATCTGCCCCGTAAGGCGGATTAGTTAGTATAATACTAAATTTGTTATGCGGTCTTATTGATTCAAATTCTGTTAAACTGTTACCTAAAACTACATTCGGTTTTAAATCAGGTAATGGTTTATCGTGGTCCTTTTCCTCAATTAAGGAGAGACACAAATTTAATTTAGTTATTTCAACAGCCTTGGGATCTTTATCAATTCCAAATAAGTGGTTTTTGATGAGGTTAACTTTTTTATCATAAGTCAAATTAACATCTTTTGATTCAAGTATCAATTTAAATGCAGTTATAAGAAAAGAACCTGACCCACAAGCCGGATCCAGGATGGTTATTTTATCTAAACCTCCCTTATTTCTTAGCAAAGGAAGAAGGGTATTATCTACAATACTCCTAACAATATAATTTGGTGTATAATATATTCCTTCTTTTTTCTTTCGACTTTTCAAATCTTTTGTAGTCTTTTTCCATCCACTAGTAACCTGACCCAAATATTCTTCATAAACTGTGCCTAAAACATCGATGCTTATAACCTTAAAATCAAATTTTATTTTGCGATCTTTAGAGATATTGAGATGATATAATATTTTACTTAAAAGTTTTGGGTCAATTTTAATTCTATAATCAATTTTTTTAAATAGGTGACCATCATACTTTCCTTCATATTCTTCAAATAAATCTTTTAAATAACTCTTATTTTTTTTAATGTTGATTTTTCTAGAAAGTTTCAAAGTTTCATGATTCATATATCCTTTATCTTCACAACTTCTAATAAAGATTAATCTATTCAAAACTTCAAGAATGTAATCCTCCAGTTCTTCTTCACTCAGTTTATATTTTTTCTTTAAGTCCTTGAACATTAACTTTCTCCACTCAAGAATTTCTTTCATTAAAGCAATATTAATTGTTTTTTTCTTTCTTCTTCTACCGGACAAATTTTGTTTTTCTTCAAGAATATTCTTTTCCATAAATTCTTTCGAAAAATCATTCAATCTTTCAAAAGCATATTTCTCACAATATTGGTCATAATTGACATCCAAAATAATCTTTTTTTTGATAATTGGATCAACTATATCTATATCCAACACTATAAACCTTTTAAAATTAGTAATTATTGCCCAACTAACCCCGGCATTTAAAGCATAATTTTGGGCCTGCATAAGAATTTCATTTTTATAAATATCAATGTTGGCTTTTTTAGCTTCAATTACAAATTTTGTAACCCCTTTAATAAAAAAAGTATAATCTGCTCTAGTTCCGTTCTCAGTTATATTTATTCTTACTTCTCTTCGCCTACCTCTATATTTTTTAGAAGCATCCCAACCAAACAAATCAAATAATTTATTTAGATAAGTTATTTGAACTTCTATCTCAGATGTTTCCTCTGTAAATTTATCTTTCAAATCTTCTTCGAAATCCTTCACTAATCTTCGAAGTTTTTTTAGCTTACTCTCTTGTTTTGACTTCATTTTTTATTTTTTAATTCTAAAACTTTTTTTCTCAATATTTCAGAAATATACTGCTGAACAGTCATCAAATTATTTCCAGCTATCCGTTCTAATTCCTTGTGTATTCTTGGGTTTAAAGTTAGCAACAATCTTTTTCCAATCATGATATCAATCAATATCACTTAAATATCGATTGATATATAAAACTTTCCTTTTTCAAAAAAATAACCAAACAAAAACCAAGAAACAACAACTTTTTATAGTGAATCTGCTCCAGAGCGAATATGGGTGGAAAAATTACATTTAAGAATGAAACAGAAGCTTATAAAGTAATAAAGAAAGCTCTAACCAAGAAAGGGTATGAGGTCGATGATCATAAAAAAATCCAATATGGCCTCCAATTTTTTATTTGTTCAGAGGGAAAGAAAGAGCTTATCAGAATTTACGGTGGCAAGAAAGGGACTAAACTAGATTTATCGCAAGTAAAGAACATTTCTGTTAAAGATGATATCCTTTCAATTATAGGCATTTCTCCAGAATTAAAAGAAGGAGATTCAGCCAGCAAGACACACGGCAAAGTTTATTCCTTATGTGTTGGTATCAACACATTTTCCGATTCCTGCTTCTTATCATTGGATTATGCTGGACGGGATGCAGAAGAACTACACCATCTTTTATTAGAAAAATTTGGTATTGGTGAAGGCACCATAAAATTGGTAAACGGAGAGGCAACTTATAGAGAAATTACTGAAGCTATCCAGAAAATAAAGAAAATTGCAAAAAAAGAAGATACTATTTTGATTTTCTTCGCAACCCATGGAGAATTTGTCAAGGTGGGTAGTGATGTTGACTTTTACTTAATTGCTTCAGACAGTGATTCAAATAATTTAATGGCTACAGCCTTAGCAATGAAAACCCTAAAAACTTTAGTTTCTCAGATTCCAGCAGAGAAAAAATTAATCTTTCTTGATTCCTGCCATAGCGGAGGCATATGTAGAAGAGATAGATCAGAAATTTCACTTCAGACAAAAGGAGAAGTATTTCAAAACTTTAGCTCAGAAGATTTTGTCATAATTACCTCTTGCCTAGAAAATGAAAACTCTCATGAAGAAGCAGATTTCCATCACGGTGTATTTACTTACTATTTGCTTAGTGGGCTAACTGGGGCTGTAGAGGCCAAAGGTGGTTTAATTGATCTATACACTTTGTTTGTTTATATTAATCGGTTTGTTAAAGGATATGTAAACAATATTCACAAGCGTTCCCAAACACCCAAATTTTTTGGCAATCTTAAAGGACCGTTTTTATTACCTAAGCTAAAAGATTTAAACCGCCCTATAAAAAACGGAGATTTAAGGGAATTCACAATAACACCTCTTGATAATAATGCTGTCAAGCTTAAATTTGAAACCATTAATTGTATTGGTATCGATGAGTCTGGAAAAGGAGATTATTTTGGTCCTTTAGCGGTAGCAGGAGTTTACGTTGACACTGAAGCAAAGATAGAACAATTGAGATCAATCGGGGTGAGAGATTGTAAGAAAATACCTGATAGCAGAGTTATGTTGATGGCAAAAAGGATTGGCCAAATCTGTGACCATGAAGTAGTTTTTATTCTTCCTCCTAAATATAATGAATTGTATTCTAGGATGGCTAATTTAAATGAAATATTGGCCTGGGCACATGCTCAGTCATTAGAGCAATTATTAACCAGAAACCAGGAATGTGACATTGCAATATCCGATCAATTTGCGTGGAAAGATATTCTGATAAATAAACTGAAACAAAGGGGGAAAAAAATTCAAGTTATTCAAAGACCCAAAGCAGAAGAAAATATTGCCGTTGCCGCTGCCTCAATTTTAGCTAGAGCTAAGTTTTTAGATGTTTTGAGTGATATGAAAAGAAGATTTAAACACGATTTTTCTAAAGGTTGCAATGACAGAGTTAAAGGGGAGGCCGTTGACTTTTTAAAAAAAGGTGGCGATCTCAAAGATATTGCCAAAATACATTTTAAAACAACTAAAGAAGTTATTGGTAAGTTTGAGAAACAGAAGAAAAAGTAAATCTCTTTCCAGACCTTTACCCCTTCAAATCACATCCCGTTCCGGTATTTCAACTCAAAAGGTTTTTATAGCAAAACTGTTTTCTAAGTTACCTCGAGAAATATACAGACCGGGCAAGATGATTCCTGGGAAGCGTTAGACAAGACCGCTGTGCTGAAATCTGAGGCAGGACTTTAATTTTTTCTTTTCTTTCTTCTTCAAAGGCAGGATTAGAAATATTGTCCAAAAGCCTGAGTTGATGGGGAGGTGTAGTTTTTCCAAAACATTTAATGTTATTCCCCTAATCTTCTACCTTTTAAAGTTCTTCCTTTCAAAATCCTACCTTTTAAAGTTCTTCCTTTCAAGGTTCTTCCTTCTTTTGATTGTTCAGCTAGCGTAATGCTGTTTTTTATTGTTTCTAAAAGACTAGCAACGTTTTCATCAACATTTTTTTCCTTTCGAATATTTTTAATAGAAGCTTGTATAGAAGCAAGATTCTTAAATATCTCTTTAGACACACCCCTCATACGATGTGCTTGAGTATAGATATTTTCTAAATTTTTTAAAGCGAGTTCTTTATTTGAAGAAAAAACTTGTTGAGCTTCAATTGCCCAACCTTCCATGGCTTTTAATTGTTCTAAGACCATTATTTATCACCTTTATTAAATAAAAATAAAATCATTTAAATAATTTACCTTAGAAATGCAACCCTTACCAGACTTTACCCCCAAAAAGCTTTTTAAACTAAAACCACTTTTCAATTATCGTCGAGAAGATGACACCCCTTTCCGGATGTTTCCGTTTCTTAAACCAGTCTCATTTAAGAAAAATTTATTAACTCGCCATACGTTATCTATACACAAATGGTAACCATAAAAAAAGAAGGGGTTATCCTGAAACCAACTAAGCTAGCCTTTGAAAGTAAAGGAGTCTTTAATCCTGCTTGTGTTCGTAAAGGAAAGTATGTTCATATGTTTTATCGTGCCTGGGACAAAAATAACCGTTCCACTATTGGGTACTGTAAACTAGAAGGTCCGTTAAAAGTAATAGAGAGAGCTAAGAAACCAATTCTATTCTCAGAGGAAAGTTATGAATACTGCCTTGAAGACCCCCGGATTGTATACTTTAACGGAATGTATTACCTTACTTATATTGTGTACGATGGCAAACAGGTCAGGATGGCTTATGCCACAAGTAAAAATCTCAAAAAATTTACCAAGAAAGGGATTATTTCACCAGAGATTACTTATGATAAAGCAGAGGATCTTTTTCGTTCCTGTAAGTCGCAGCTGAAAGAAAGATATTTTCTTTTTGAGTCTTATTTTAAAGATATGGGTGGGGAAGATGTTCTTTTATGGGATAAAGATGCTTCTTTATTTCCTAAAAAGATTAAAGGAAAGTTTGCCTTAATCCATCGGATTCTTCCTGACATTCAAGTTATTTATTTTAAAAACTTTAAAGAGTTAACTTCTTTAAACTACTGGAAAAAATATTTAAAAAAATTATCTGATTATATTGTTTTAGAATCAAAATACTGGTACGAATCAAGAAACATTGGCGGTGGCTGTCCCCCTATTGAAACAGATAAAGGCTGGCTGCTGCTTTATCATGCCGTAGACGATATGGATAAAGGAAAAACTTATCGGGCTGGAGCAGCCTTGCTTGATAAAAAAGATCCTACTAAAGTAATCGGACATCTTCGTGAACCTTTGTTCTCTCCAACAGAAAAATGGGAGAAAAAAGGAAACATTGACAATGTTGTCTTTCCAACCGGTGCAGTTGTGTTTGATAAAAGATTATATATTTACTATGGGGCGGCTGATACTCGAATAGCTGTCGTGTCGGTCGATCTTAATGAACTCCTTGATGAATTAGTTAATCCAAGGAACGGAAAATAAAGATGAGAACCAACAAAAATCAAAGATGCTCAGAAATCTTTAATTTCTGGCATACCAAAAATCCAAAGGATTTTTCAGTATTTTTGAGGTTTCCATTTTAATAGATTAAAATGAGAACAATTAAAGTGAAAAAACCCTGGGGATTGTTTATCCAGTTTACTTTAAATGAAAAAAGCACAGTCAAGATATTAGAAGTAAAGCCGGGGGAAATGCTTTCTTTGCAGAGCCATAAAAAACGGGCTGAATTTTGGTATATTCTCGAAGGAAATCCGACGATTGTTATTAATACAAAAGTAAAAAAGCATAAACCAGGGGATTCAATTAAAATTCAAAAAAGTGTTAAGCACAGAATTATTAATAAGACAGCAAAAATAGTAAGGATTTTAGAAATAGCCGCCGGACATTTTGATGAAAAGGATATAATCAGATATGAAGATAAATATCATAGGGTAGGATAAATACAATCAAACAATTCCCCAATGTTTTTTTGTCTTCTTCTACAAAGTTGTTTACTCTCAGGAGCCTGCCAATTAATAGTGCATTTTTCCCAGCCAAGTTCCTTCACTTTGTTTGCATGTTTTCCAAAAAATACAAATATCTCTTTTTCACTAACATATCCCTTCTCCTTGAAGATAATAAGATGGGGAACTTCATGAAGATGTCTCCTTCTAAAATACATGTAAGTGAGTATTGAATGATGACCGTCAAACAAAATGAGTTTATTTTTCTTGATCTTTAAGAGTTTAATGTTTGGCAGTTTAGTTGAATATAAAATTTCCCCATACGACTTTACCTCTTGGATCATTTCTTTAATTTCAGAATTTTTGTCTTTAATTCCATCAATATTATGAAGGTTTATGATTTTCCTCAAGAAAATTTTATGAGAAACTTTTTCCCTTTTCAGCTTCATTTTGTTTAAGGATATTTTTTTCTCAAGGAAATTAACAACCTCATATATATTCTTATTAGTGTTTTGAATATTTTTTACAAAAATGTCTGCCAATCCCTTTTTTTTAGCTGGATAGGATAATTTTGTTATGATTTTATCTGTTTTACTCATTCTAGCTTATAACAAAGCAGAACTTATTTATAAATTCTTTTTAGATATGTTTTAATACTACTCCTTTTTCCTGTTATTTAATGAATGAATCCTCAAAACAATCCTGGATATTATATCTGGGCACTTATCCTCCAAGAGAGTGTGGTATCGCAACCTTTACCAGAGATTTGACTGCTGCCCTTGATAAAAAAAGTCCCTCCTCAATCAAGACTAAAATTTGTGCCATGAATAAGAATTCTGTGAATATTTATAATTATCCTGAAGAAATTATCTTTCAGATAGATGATTCTAATATTCAAAATTATATTGACACAGCCAAAAAAATCAATCAAACAGAAGCAATCAAACTTATAAACATACAACATGAGTTTGGTATTTTTGGGGGAGAATATGGAAGTTACCTTATCCCTTTTTTGGAGATTATTGATAAACCAATCATTATTACCCTCCACTCTCTTATTCCTAACCCAAATAAGAGACTAAAACAAGTAGTGCAGTCGCTTGCCCAAAATGCTGTCTGTCTTGTCGTCATGACAAATAAAGGAATAGAAATCCTGAGAAATGATTATGGGGTAAACACAAAAATCGTCGTTGTTCCTCATGGCATACCAACTGTTCCTTTCAATCACATTATCAAAGAAAAGAAGAAACTAGGATATGAGAATAAGATTATATTAACATCATTTGGATTGATCAGTTCAGGGAAAGGTTACGAGTATGTTATTGACGCCCTGCCGGAAGTAGTGAAAAAGTTTCCTAATGTTTTATATTTAATCTTGGGTGAAACCCATCCAATAGTAAGAAAAAAAGAAGGAGAAAAATATCACAATTTTCTGGAGAAAAAAATAAAGAAATTAGGCCTTCAAAACAATGTTAAATTTTATAACAAGTATCTAACCTTAGATGAGATATTAAAATATCTTGGAGCAACAGATATCTACATTTCTTCCGGGCTTGATCCCAATCAAATAACCAGCGGAACTTTGGTCTATGCCATGGGCTGTGGAAGAGCAGTTGTTTCAACACCCTTCTTACATGCCCAGGATATTGTCAACCATGAACGTGGATTGCTCACTGGGTTTAATAATCCACAATCGTTTGCTGATGCTATCATTAAGATTTTATCTGATCCCAGTTTAAAAGAAACCATGGAACGAAATGCTTATGTTTATACTAGACGCATGACCTGGCCAAATGTGGCCTTGTCTTATCTTGATTTGTTTAATAAACATATTGAGATGGCCGGAGAACATGAACTTCCTGAAATAAAGCTAAGCCATCTGGTAACACTAACAGACGATTTTGGCCTAATCCAGTTTGCTAACCAGGAAATCCCTGATCTTATGTCTGGCTATACCCTAGATGATAACGCCAGGGCAATGATTGTCTGCTGTCTGCATTACAATATGTTCAAAGAAAAGACTCAATTAAAGTTGATAAGAACCTACCTTAACTTTATGGAATACGTCCAACAAAAAGATGGAAGATTATATAACTTTGTTGATCATAACAGAGAGATAAATGTAAAACACTGGAGTGATGATGCCTATGGAAGAGCCTTATGGGCATTAGGGTATCTTATAAGTATTCCTTCCATACCTTCTGAGTTAAAGGAACGCGCTGAAGAGATTTTTACAAAAGCAGTGAGAACAGCAGAAGAAATTAAATCACCGAGAGCAGCTGCTTTCATTATTATTGGTTTTTACTTTCATAATCAAGTACAGCTTTCGACTGAGAATATTCTTAGCATAAAAAAGTTAGCTGATCATTTAGTATCAATTTATCATGATGCTTCTTCAGAAGAATGGCTTTGGTTTGAAGAATATCTAACCTATTCAAACAGTAAACTGCCGGAAGCTTTGTTCTATGCCTATTTAGCAACCCATGATAAGAAATATTTGGACATTGCCCAAATTACCTTAAATTTCCTAGATTCCATTACTTTTGAAAAGGATAGGTTTAACCCTATCGGACAGAATGGCTGGTATGTTAAAAATGGACATAGAGCACATTTTGATCAACAACCCATAGATGTAGCTTCCATGGTGCAAACACTTATGTTAGCCTACCGTATAACAAAAAAAGACGAGTATAGTGAAAAGGCTATGACTGCCTTTCAATGGTTTCTGGGAAATAACTCTTTGCAGCAAATGGTGTATGACGAATTTACAGGAGGATGTCATGATGGGTTAGGAGAATTTTCCATAAATCTAAATAAAGGGGCAGAATCAACAGTATCATATCTTATGGCAAGATTGACTATAAAAAAATGAGCATAAAAAAAGCCATCATTATTCAGGGGAAACCAACCCTTATTAAATTCAATAAAGTTTAATCCACTTCCAAATATTTTACCCAAAAACACATCCCGTTCCGGTATTTCAACTCAAAACATTTTTATACCAAAACTGTTTTCTAAGTTACCTCGAGAAATATACAGGCCGGGCAAGATGATTCCTGGGAAGCATTAGACAAAACCGCTGTATTGAAACAGGAAGCAGGTTTGTAATTTTTTTTATTTTAACTCAGGCACATTCTCAGCTAACATTCCTTCTAAAACTTTAGAATCATAAGGAATGAATGTATCGTGTTCTAAATTTGGAAATCCCTGAATTGTTGCTTCATGTTCATTTCCAGGTGAAACTGTCCCTCTGCTTCTAATTTCCATCATCTTGTCATAATCCATAAGTCTTGCCCACACACGCATTTGTTCATCTGAACTTATACCCGGGTAACCCTGGACATGGATTGCTTTTGATGGGTCTCCAGTCAACCTAAAAAAAGCATGGACATCTTGATCCTGACGAAGGTCTAATTCAACCAGACCTCTTTCTTGATAATGAACTCCAACTTCTTCAAATATTCCTTTAATTTTATCTCTACAATTTTCTTTAGATCTCTCAGCAGCATCTATTTGATCGCCCAACCCTGGAGATAGTTTATTCATTCGTTCTTTTTCTTTTGGATCCATTTTTATCCCTCCATTAAATTTAAAGAAATCACCAGTTTTTAATTAGATTTAATCTACTTCTTTAAATATCTTACTAAAATCACACCCCTTTCCAGACCTCCCCCTAGAATTATCTTTTCTTCCTTTTCCTCTTCAAACCACCATCTATCTTTTTCAGATTTTTAACTAATTGTTCAAGGCACTTATCCATCTCTTCTTCATTTTTTGTCCCGGTGCAGACTATTTTTCCATTGGAAAACAATAAAAAACTCGCATAGAATGGGGTTTTTATTTTGTAGACCAAGCCAGGGAACTGTTCAGGTTCATAATCTGAGTTCCGAAGTTTTATGGCCAGCACATTCAAATTAAGATTAAAATTCAACTCACCAGATCCAACAAAATTTTGGACTTTAAGTTTTGGTTTTACAGTTATTTCAATATCAATTTTTTTAAGAAAATTAATGATTTTCTGAACAGATTTTTCAGCATAAACTATGCTTCTAGCACCTGTACAAACAACCTTGCCTGACGAAAAGAGTAAAGCAGAAGTTTTGGGGTCTTTTATTCTTATAACCAAGCCAGGAAATTGCTCAGGATTATATTCTGTGTTTGATAACTTAGATGCAATCGTCTCTAAATTCAATTTATGCTTTAAATCTGTAGTTACAACCATGTTAACTACTTCTAATTTTGCTGTTTTAGCCATTAATCAATAAAGAATCATAACCCCCGATAAATGTTTCGTTTTTTTAAGGGGAATCAAGATAGAAACAGGAATTTAATCTATTTCAAATATTTTTCAATTTCTTTAATTATTTTCTTGCATTTTTCTATAGACTCTTTTGCTGTTTTCTCTTCCATCCTGTTTCCATAATAAGTCAGTGAATTTCTTTTATATCTTAAGTCATCAAAAATCAAATACAAATCCCCTCTTTTCAATGTATCCTTTAAATAATACCCCAGACAGAGATGATTTAAAACATTATATCCCTTTCTAAAAGCTATGGCCTGCAATAATTCAAGCAACGAAGTGTAATAATCCTCAAAAACAAAATTGCAATTTTTTTTGTTTACATCTGTAATTGCATCAACCCTTTCCTTAGCTGTTTCTATCAGGGAATCCGCCCGTTTTATGTCCGGAGAAACTTTTCTTGCAACATTACTGTTTAAACAATCATCCCATGAAGACTCTCTCATTTAAACACCTCCAAGTGATTATTTAACACTATTCCATTAATAATATTATTTGCAAGATGGGGGTTTTCTATTTTCTTAATACTCTCTTTTCTAAAAATCTGAATCCTTCTTTTTAAAAATTTTTCAATTTTTTCTAATTTTAGTTCTTTTTTTGAAGACGTTTCTATATACAAATCTATATCACTCTCTTCTATATCTTCTCCCTTGGCAAATGAGCCAAAGAGAACCATTGGTGGGTTAATCAATTCTTCTTTTAAATAATTTATAAGGCCTGATTCATAAATCTTTTTTATATTATAAAGCTTTTTTTCCAAAAGAAATTTTTCATTTGTTTTATCAGCAGTGTAAAAAACAACATTTCCTGTTTTGATTGTAGTCAATATTCCTTCTTTCATCAATTCCTTGCAGTATCTTATCACTGAAGGCAATGGAAGCTTTAATTCCCGTTCAATCCCTCTGACTCTTAATTTTGCAGTCGGATTTAAGAAAAAATATTCTTTGATAGATTGTTTGATACTTTTTATTTTCATTTGATAATATAAATTATCAATTGATATTTAAACTTTTCGTTTTTCAATCAGTAATGCCCTTCTTTCTCTTCAAAGGCAGGACTTTAACTCTTCTCCTCGTCCTTCATCGTTTTAACTGCTTTCTTAAAAGTCTCTATCTGTCTCTCACTTAACTTACCAAAACGCAGATAATTAATCTTGATGCTCCTCAAAAACGTACTCTCGCGATAAAATTTCTCAGGAATATTAAACATCTTCTTCATCTTTGGATCTTTAATCTCACCCACCATTTCGCCTTTCTGGCAGTCATAACAAAGAGGATACCTGGTTCTATAAGTGATTACCACATAATTTTTCCGACACCGTGCGCATTTATGTTTATATTTAATTGCCATTTAAAACACCCATCCTGAAAATAACAATACCATCATCAAGATATAAAGGAAAACTAAGATCATACCTTCCCACCTTTTAATCCTCCATCTGGTTTTCAAAAACATCAATAATAACAAAGTCATCAAAATCATAAACGGTACTGTAAAATAAATTGTTGATTTAACAATTTCCAAAGGAATTATCAAAGCAGCTACTCCGCCAACTAAAAAGATATTGGCAATGTTTGAACCAATGATGTTCCCAATGGCAATTCCCCCAAAACCTTTTCTGGCAGCAGAAAATGAGACAATCAATTCTGGCAGTGAAGTTCCCAAAGCAATTAATGAAATCCCGATTATATTCGAAGAAATATTAAAAAACCCGGCAAAAAATACTGCCTCTCTAATCAAAAAATCAGCTCCCAGTACAATTGCCCCTCCGCTCAAAATAACAAAGACAATATCTTTGACCAATTGCCATTCAAACATCCTTTTAACTTTCTTTCTCTGCTTGATCTTTTTCTTTTTATGGTCAATATACAAAACCCTGCTCCTGATGGTCGCCAAGTACTGCAGCCTGAAAAAATATCTGATAAAAGAACGGATGTCTTCACCTGGTTTCTCTTCAAACAAAAACAATAGATAAACTCCATAGAAAAATATAAACACTAACCCTTCAGACCTGCCTATCACTCCATCCAAAGTAAATAAGAAAAACAAAACCACAGCAAAAAGCATAATAAAACCATCTCTTTTCAACATCGCCCCTTTTGTTTTGATTAAATAAAAACTGGCAATTAAACCAATCACCAGACCAATATTGGCAATGTTTGAACCTACAATATTGCCTATTATCAAGCCGCTGTCCTTGAAAATAGAAGCAACTACAGACGAAGCCAATTCCGGAATTGAAGTTCCCAATGAAACCAAAGTCAGACCAATAATAAACTCAGAAACACCCAATCGTTTGGCAATCAAAGAAGCATACTTGACAAAATAATCAGCCCCCACCACTAACAAAATTAATCCTAAAACAAAGAAGAATATTTCAAACATCATTTTTTCTCTTTCTCCTCTCTTTTAGGAACAATAAAAGACAAAATCCGAAGAATAAATTCCAAAGCAATGATAAAGACTAGATAATAAACAATTGTCTTCCACAAAGCCGGAACACTTTTCAATAATTCCCAAGAAGCAGACCAATCAAAAAATCCAATGTCAATCAAAAATACACCTAATAAAACAAAAGGCAGCATCTTAGCTAAATCACGTGATAAATCTTCATGGTAATATGCAGTAATCCGAACCGTGGCCACTAAAGCCATTGAAATCAATAAAATCCCAGAAGCAGTTTGGTTCTTGCCCAAAATCATCAATAACACAGAGACAACTGCAAACCAGATAAAAACAAATAACGGAAATAATAAAATATGTTCAATTCCATACCACACTACACCTAAAAACTTTCCCACACCATACTTTTTCTTTAAATCCAATTCAAAAATATTACGCCTGCCTAAAAAACGATAAAATTTGAAAACAAAAATAGAATATACTAACATTCCAATCACAAACAATATCAAAGGTTTCAAAACCAAATAACCTTCATTCCAATTCATACTAATCCTCCGACTAATCCGGTTGAAACAAAAGCTTCTAAAGCAGCCGCCACTAATAACACTGCAAAACTAACCAATAATAACAAAGTCGCATCCTTAACCACATTACTAAAACCTTTGCCCTTCAACTTTTCCTTGATTAAAGCGCGTGAAACAACACCGCCGGCAATTGCTGCCACTAAAAAACCAAAAACCTCTGGAATTAAGTGCAGGGAAAAAGCCCCCAATAGCCCCATTGCCTGTGGGACTCCCCTGCTGAGATTATTGAGTGTCATGACAATAAAAGTTGAAAAGATGCTGGCGTTCCAGACAATTAAAAATATCCCTCCCGCACCGTAAAACACTGATAAAACAAAGAATATTAATGCTACCAATAGATTAGCAGTAAAGATCCCTAAAAAATTATCAAATTTCTCTGAATAGCCAAAATCAATTATATCATCTGCAATTAATCCTTGACTATTCAAAACTTTCATCTGCTCTTCAGAAATACTCTCAAGATTATCACCTGCTCCAAAACCTATCACTAAATAAGCAGCTAAAATACCAATAAACAGGAAAAAATAAATCTCAAATATGGCTCGATGAGTCTTAAAAAAATGCTTCACGCCAAATTTCCTTTCAACTTTTTCTTCCAGACTAATCACTTTCATCAAACTCGGCACTAATAACAAGGTCACCAGAAACAGCAAAGCAATTGAAACATCATTTCTAAAAAATATTAAAGCTGTAATCAAGCCAATAAAAACAAAAACAAATCCTAACAGTAAAGAAATAGCTGGTCTTTTCTCCAGCCACTTAGCTTTAAAAAACTGTTCTAATACCATCTATTGACCTCTTTTTTATTTTTCAACAAAAGGCGGTTCAAATCCCTTTCCGCCAAAAAGCCTTTTTCTCCAGCCATACACCGCCAATCCAGCCACTACTGCCACACTTAATAACACAACCCACCAATTAGCTTTGATTCTGTCAAACAAACTAATTGCCTGGCCCACTCCTGGCGGCAAAGTTGATTCAACTTCAAAAGTTTCCTCAGGAGCAACTGAAATACAAGCTTGAGATTCTTCTGGTTTAAAATAATCAACACCACAGCCATTGACATCCTTGCATTCTCTGGTTTGCTTGTTGTCAACACATTCTCCCCATTCTGAGCATTCCCATTTGACAACACAAGTGCTTTTACTTTCACTGTCATCATTAATGTCTTCACATTCAGGATCATCCAAATCAATCAAACCATCACCGTCATTATCAATTCCATCATTACATTGCGTAAAACCACTATCTGCTCCTCTTGGTAATCCTCTGTTATTGCTGCTTCCTCCTCCACCAACATTATTGCCTGTAAATATCGAAACACTGTAATTATGGCTGAAAACATCATTGTGTCCAAAATTATCTGTGAGATTGACAATCAATTCATAAGTTCCAGTTGCCAGACCAGTAGCTGAATAAGTAAAGTTTATTCCTTGAGCAGTCATTGAAATTGTATTGTTGTCAAAAGTTGCATTATTCAAAGTAACTGATTCACCATTGACTACAGTTAAAGTTGCGCTTGAACTGGAGATAGTCCCAGTTGGTAAAAATGAAGGCGTCAATATCATTGTGTCTACAGTCAAAGTCCTATTAGCACTCCAACCATAATTAATTCCATCAAAACACCTGATTGCCCAGGTAAACGAACCTTCACCTAAATTTTTAGTAAAGCTGTCAGCCACACCAGAAGCAACTGTTTTGTTCTGGTCTAAACTATTATCTATATACAAATCACAAGTAAAACTGGCATTAATGTTGTCTGTGGCATTAAAACTAAACACCACTGTGCTGTTGTTGGTTTCATCATGATTATCAGCCGGACTTAACAAAGTAACATTTGGTGGTGTATTATCTACAGTAAAAACATTATCTGAAACATCACTTTTCATATTGCCAGCATCATCAGTCGCATTGATTCTAATTAAAGCTGAAGCAGTGTTAATATGAGAAACATCTTCATGATAAATCCCATCATTTTCAGTGCTTATATTAATTGAGCCCCAAGTTGTGCCGTTGTCTGTACTGCCTTCAATTGAAATATCCAAGGCAGTGTCAAAATTATCAGTCGCTGTCCAGGTAATATTAATCCAGCCATTTAATAATTCTCCACCATTTGGATATGTAACACTAATTGTCGGGAAAGTATTATCTATAGTAAACACACCGTTAGAGGTATCGTTGACAACTGGAGCCATGCCATCAGAAACATTAACCATAATAGTATAACTTCGATTATCACTTACTTCTGAAGTATTCCAAATATAATTGTAAACATTTGGGGTTCCGCTTGTTGAATTCAACCAAATCCAACCATCATACCAGTAATAAACTTCCATTGACAAATTATCATTATCATCATCAGTCACATTCCATTGAACAGTCTGCATACCAGACCAATTCTCACCACCATTTGGAGAAATAACTTCTACTGTTGGGATATAGTCATAAAGAACATTCAAATCAGACAGATTTAATTTGCCAGAGTTGTCAGAGTGGAATTTAAATGGAATATCGCAATCAGAACCAAACAAACAATTTAGATTTAGATAATCATTTAGAGACGAAGTTAAATTATAAGTAATATCTGTTGTGTTTAAATCATTTGGATAACTCCATTCAATTGAACCGTCATCACCAACATCCAAAGTTAAGTTATTTGGATAGTACTGTTTTTGGAAGGATACTTTTTTTGTACCAGTTTTGTCGGTCACTAACCATTCTGTATCAGATATATAATCAGCGTCTTCAAAAGAGAAAACACCACTAGACGTATAATTATTTAAAACTGCATTATTTGAAACATTAATCAAGGATACTAAACCCGATGTTGTAACTAACCATTTCTCATTATTTCCAACAATATCCACATCAAGGACATCATAATTAGACGAATAAGAGTTTAAAATACTGCTGTTAGTTATGTTAATATCAATAACCCCATCCCTCCGGGCGATTACCCACCGATCATCTGAGATTAATTCAGCATCATAAACTGAATTTGAACTAGTGTATGATGAAATAATAGAATCATTTAAAACATTGACCAACAAAATTTTTTTACTAGCACCATCAGTTACTAACCAGATATCTTCTGTGATATAATCCGCATCATAAAATTCTGGATCAGTGATGTTATATGTATAAGAGGATTTGATATAAGGATTACCACTAATGTTATCTAATAAGATTATTGTATCCTTCCCAGTATTAGTTATTAATAGGCTATTACTTGAGGAAATATAATCAGCATCCTGTGGGGCATCTATTTGAAGATTATAATTAAAGGTAATGTTGTTATTTGATGGATTAACCAAAATGATTCTGTTGTAGTTTGTATCAGTTATTAACCATTTATTGTTGTTAATAAACTCAGCATCTTTTGGCGTATTAAGATTTGTAAAGCTATAAACAGTCTCCCAATCACTTAACACACCAGTTAAAGTTAAATTAGAATTGATTACATAAGCATTGCCAGAAAGATTAACGTACGCAAACCTGTTACTGTCCTGAAAAAATGTTAAGAGCGAATCATTGACAAACTGATTTTGGTAATTAACAGTTCCATTAACCATCAAACTAAAGCAAACTAACAAAATAACAGAAATTAACATCACTATCTTTTTTTTCATATAAAACACCCCTTATTCTATCAAATAAGAAATCAAGGCTATTTATAAAGTTTTTTATGCTAAAGAAGAGAATATATTATTTTTTAGAGTTTAACCTTTGAAGAAGCACAAAAAAGCATTTATGAATTCTCAAAATCACTGAGTTTAACCCCTATATATGTAAATTTATCGCAACTTCACATATATATTGTTCAACGTGTCGACTTTGGACTCTATTGATTTTTTTTGCAGTATTCCGCTATATTAATTAGAACTAGACCGATTACCTGAATTATTATGGCCCATTTTATTAAATTATTCTTTGTATCCTCTAAGTTTATTAATTCCTTTTTCTTACTTAATATTTTTCCAGAAAGATCTTGGAAATTTTCATCTTCTTGCCATTCCTTCCCCATATTTTGAAGCTGTACTATATTCATTTTTTCCCAACTATCAACTAATTTTCTAGAAGGTATGCCACCATATAAGATAGTGTATAGTTTTGCAAGAGCGTCCCTCTGTGCCTCTAAATATTCATCATGGGCTGCGTCAATATAATCTTTTGGATAATTATTAGATTCCATAAAAATGTATGTTAATCTTGCAATATCTCTATCCAGATTGTAAAAATGATATTCTGGCAAATTTCCCATAATTCGAGTTTCCCGATCATATCTTAAATTATTTAATTCTTCTTCCTTTTCATTTATGTTACTATCAAAGATAGTTACAACAAAACCTAAGATGAATACTGCGATTATAGTAGCTACAATTCCGGATGTCCATAAAATATTAAACGTTTTTTTATTTAATTTTATCATCAATAAAAGAAAGAGATTTTCAAATATAAATTTATCGTCCAGGTTAGCACTCTGCGGATTTTTCTTCGAAAAACCCTTGCCCCGTTGCACTCTCACTTCGTTCAGGTCGCACAACAGCAATTAAGTTCAATCGCTACGGGACACACTTTAAAATTAAAAAACAGAAAGGGGGCACACTCAAGAAGGTGCTACGCACTTTATGTTTTTACTAATAGAATTGGAAACATTTTAATATGTACTCAATATTATTTTTAGTATGAAAACAATCAAATCAAGCGAGATATCAAATTACCTTTTCTGTCCTGTTAGCTGGTGGCTTGGAATAACAAAAGGTGTTAAAATAACAAAAGCAATGAAAAAAGGAGAAAAACATCATGTTCTTGTTTCAGAAAATCAACCAAAAGCCAGATATATTTATATTTGTATAACCATTACTATTGTTATTATTCTAGCTCTAATTATATACAGGTTTTTAGCATGAATATAATAGATATCATAATTATAATAACTGGTATTGTTTTAATAATTTTATTTGCTTTATTAAAATCAACAAAGGTTCCAAAGCAGGCATATAAAAATAAAGCAGTTTATTCTGACCATAAGGAAAAACCTGAAAAGGCACTGTTTTCATCTAAATATAGATTAATTGGAAGACCAGATTTTATATTGCATACAAAAGACGGCTTATTGCCTTTAGAAATAAAACATACGAATAGGCCCCAGCAGCCATATTTTTCCCATGTAATGCAGCTGATCTCTTATTGTTTATTAATAGAGGAAGAAAAAAGTGTAAAACCAAAATATGGTTTCATACAATACAAGGGAGGACAGGCCTTTTCAATTCCTTACACAGAAAAGATGAAATTATTTCTACTAAAAACAATGCAGGAAATGAGAGATTATATCAATTTAGGAGAAGGTCCAAAACCTATTAGAAAAAGTAAGTGTGAAAAGTGTAGTTATAGAGAAGATTGTTTTCCCAGCTGATTTTTATATCGTTAATTGCATAAATTAACATTAGATTCTATAAATTTTTTTGAGTGTGTCCCTTCGCGACTTTTCGAACGTAATTTCCCACACTATGTAAGGTAAAAGAATTTAACAACAACTAAACGACTACGCCAACACTTCGTCCAAATTTTTTCTTGTAAACTAATTAACAGAATTGGGGTATATAACAAATCAACTTTAACAGAATCTCATTTAGGAAAATAATTTAACTTATCAATGTATTCTTCTTGATTAATATTAATATCATCATATACACAAATTTCGAGAGGATATATCTCAGGCTTTACACTACATTCATCACACCAAACCCAAATACCTAATCCTTTCTTCCCCAATGGAATATTGTTTAACCCACACTTTTCAGAATCTTCACATTTAAAGATTAAAGGAAGAGTCAAATCAATATATCCACTCATACCTTCTAAAGTTTCAATAATTAGTGTATGATAATAAATATCTTCTCCAACAATAGCAACATAAAAATTATTGATGGAAGGTCTACCTTTGTTTATCAATCTGAAAGAAATATTTGCAACATAATGATTTATGTTTGAAGCCGACTTATCTCTTTCAGGAAGATTGTCTTTGGTAAAAGAACTAAGTCGAATTGGAACTCTACTTTGATAACTAGAGATTAAGTTGGGATAATCAGGAAAAGATAATTCATAACCCCGTAAAGTATAATGTTCCGTAACACAAATTGTTGCAAGAACACTTAAAATAGTCACAATAATTGTTATAACGGCACCCAACATAAACCAGAAAAAAGAACTTTTCCCAGAAGTCTTCTTTACTCTTTTTTCCTGAACCATTTAGTCCTTAAAACAGCTTAAATATAAAAAATATTCTGTTAAAATAAGTATTAAGGATAGTCAACACAAGAATCATGATTATTTGGTTTACATCTCCAAATTCTATTTATCGTTTTCGCCCAACCCTTAAGGAAACCATCTTTTTCTAAAGCCATTATTCCATAATTAGAACAAGACGGATAAAACCTACAAATGATGTTTCTTTTCTTATTGTACTTTTTTCCTAAATTTTCCTGCCAAATGTATTCAATCGTCTTCACAGAAATAGATACTAAGAGATTATTTTTTTTCATAAATTAGTGTCTCCTCTTTGTAATTCCCAGATTTACATTCAGGACACTTTCTTAACTTATCTAATTCGCCTTCGCTTGCTTCCCTATTTCTTTTTGCTTGAAGTTGAGCGCCAGGATTGCAACAAAATGCCATTTGACTAAATGAATCAGATGCCATAGATTTTTGAATTTCTTTTTCTCTCGATGCCAATGAATGCCAGATTTTGCCACAACTATTACATTTCCTTTTGAACTCTTTTACATGTTTTCTAGGATCAAATTCTTCTTCGGAAATTTTTTTAGTCATTGTTTAACCTCCTATTCTTCCATAATTCCAAAATGTTCCCAACATAATTTTGTTGGACTATCTTTAAAACTTCTAAATCCTGTGCTGGTTCCAATAACTTTCCATTTTTGATCATATTTAGATGCTTTATCACACCAGTCTTTATTATCTGCAATAATAGCTGCTTTTGAATAACACTCTGCTACACAATGTTGACACCATTGCCCATACATACTTTCACTAGCATAATAACAAAGACTTTTACTATCAATTATCGCATCATTAGTTGAAGCCACTAAATTTGCGACACAATCTAAATCATAATATTTTTTTGTGTCCACAACTGTTCCGGAACATATACTTGTCTTTAAAAATTCTTCAGTATCTTTCCCTACACATCTTAAGCATTGAAATAATGATTCTTTGATGTCCTTGCTTTTTATTTCTTGCTTAATTTCAGAAGGAACTTTTTTCAAACTACTTGCTTCTTTCTCAAACTCTTCTAAATCACAACTAGAAACCAAAAACAAAGTGATTAAAACAAATCCAAAAATAATTATTTTTTTCATTCTATATCAGAAAAATACTTTGTAAATTATAAATTTAACTATTAAAAGCCCCCAATTCTATATCTACTCTGCTACGCAATTTTCCAACCATGTATGGGAAAAGAACTCAACAAAACTCAACCCAAACTATCTATTTCCTCTTTAACAGAGCAATCCAAACGACCACCAACCACCTCAACCACTTTAGAAGACATATATGAGCCATACCTACCACAAAAACTCAATTGAATTTTTTAATTTTCGCTAGCTTTAAATAAGTTTACTCCTTTCTTTAAAACAACAGTATTCCACCAATCTGTTAATTAGTGATTTAGTGGAATCTGTTGAACTTAGAAATCCCAAAGAGATTTCTGGTTTGTTAGAAACGCAAAGCGTTTCAAACATACTCAAGAAGCACCAAACAATTGGTGGAATCCTGAGCATCAAGACCCACTCAATGTAAAAATTTGATAATATACCACCAGTCTATTTGACTAGTGGTTCTTGACATAATGGAAAAGCGCTATGAACTTATTTTTGATGAGGTGATGGTTAAACAACTTAAGAAAGCTGCTAAAAATAATCAAATAAAAAAAATCTTGTCAAAAATGTTAGATAAGTTGGAATTTATTGGCCCTTATACTGGTAATTTGCTAGATTCTCAATTATTTATTTATGAAATTAAAAATAAAAAACCACCCATAAGATTATACTACAAACATAATGCCACAACCAATGAGGTTTATGTTTTTGAATTTGAAATGAAAACAAGTGAGAAAAAACAAAAGCAAACTATTGACAAAATAAAATTCAAAACTTCAGAAATCTAAATACTTTCGGCTAAATTTTTTAATAGAAATATTTTTTTCAAATTCCAATAAACGTTTGTATACCTTTGAATGTCTAAGTATTTCAATTTCCCTCTGCATAAGTTCAAAATTCTCTTTAGGTATTGTAACTGTTTCCATATTTATATACAATAGCTCTTTTCCTATATATAATTTTCCATTTAAAACATCCAACTTTGTGACGCTAAGATATGGTCACCCTATAAAGAAAAAACACTTAACACCAATTAAACCAAACTATCAACCTCTTTCTTAACACAACAATCTAACCTGCCACCAATCACTCCAACAACTTTAGAAGACATGTATGAACCATACTTGCCACACAACTCCAATGACTTCCCCTTCAGAATACCATATAAAAACCCAGCTGCATACAAATCACCAGCACCAGTTGTATCCACAGCCTCCTTCAAATAAGGTTCAATCTTAATAACTGAACCACCACCATAAACAAATGACCCTTCTTTACCAACTTTAACAACCACAACTTTAACTTCCTCACCAATCTTCTTAACAGCTTCTTCAGCAATCAGGCCGGTCAAAGCCTCTGCTTCAGATTCATTCATAAAAACAATATCCACTGATTTTAACAATTCTTTAATATCATTCAAATTCTTAGAAACTATGCCAGGATCAGCTAAATCAAAAGCAACTTTAACACCATTCTGCTTGGCAATAAACAAACAATGATTGACAATCTCTCTAAAAGATGAAAATTCATAACCTGTAAAATAAAACACCTGACTTTCTTTAATATCCTCATTAATTACTTCTTCTTTCTCTAAATTAATCGATGCACCTAAATTAACTGCAAAAGTCCTTTCAGCATCTGGTGTCATTAAATTAATAATTCTGCCAGTTCCATGCTTATCACATCGAACCAAATTGCACTTAATGTCATCCTTGACAATCACATCCTCGTAATAATCTCCGTGCTTATCCCGACCAATTTTACCGCAAAGAACACATTGCGCACCAAGATTAGCCAAACCCATGATAGTATTGGTTGTCCCGCCAGCTGGAATCAGTTTATGTTCTCTCTCTTCAAGTTTCTTCAGCATTTTTTCAAACTCTTCCCTTTCAAAAAGATGCGACCTTCCTTTCTTCAAATCAAATTCAACCAGATGATCATCATCTATCTTAATCAAAATATCCATTAACGCATTGCCAATTCCAAAGACATCAAATTTAGTCATAGCTTACTCTTCTTAACTTTTTTAGAAATAATTGCTGAATGACCGCTTGGGTCTTCAATGATAATCTTAGTCTTCTCACGACCCAATATAATATTATTTATTTTCTTCACCAATTTCCGGGCTTTCTTCTTGTCAGCTTTCTCTTCCTCAGCTTCACCAGCACTTTCAATTACAGCCTTAACTTTATTCAAAAGACCTTCAACATTTGTGATATAGCCTTCACCAGCTGGCCCAGGTTCTATTGTGATAATATAAGGAATCTTAACAGTTGCATCACCAGCCTTGACAATCTTAATTGACATATCTTTGTCAGAATCAACATCTAAAGTTAATTTAGCTGGTTCGCCTTCTTCAGCTGGCTCTAAATCAGACTTTCTGTAATTACACTCATCACATGTCATAGAAAAAATAAAGACCTTGCCAAAATGAGGGACATCTATTTCTTCCTCTCGTAATGTCAGAGTCTTTTCATGACATATCGGACATTGCTGACCTTTTAATTCTGCCATAACACCAAAGAAAAATTTTAAATTTATAAATATTTCGGGTTAGTTTTATATATTATATTTCTTCCCTTTTCCTAAGAGGTGTTAAAGAGGTGTTAAAAAATACTTTTATTCATATCCCTGGTATTGGGAAAAATACAGAAAACCGAATCTGGCAAAGCAACATTTTTGGTTGGGAAGAATTCTTAGAAAATCATCATAAACTCTCAATCGCACCATCAAGAAAACAAAGAATCAACTTCCATCTCAAGCGTTCAATCAAAGCTTACCAAGACCAAGACCATAAATTCTTCATCAATGAAATTCCCAGCAGAGAACACTGGCGCGTCTACCCCGAATTCAAAGACCAATGTTGTTTTTTAGATATTGAAACCACTGGTTTGAGTAAACACCGCAACCAAATTACCCTCATCGGCTTATACGATGGCCAGGAAAGCAAAATCTTTGTTCAAGGCAAGAACATGCATCAATTTGAAGAGGAAATAAAAAAATACTCTCTCATCATCACTTTCAATGGCAAGTGTTTTGATCTCCCTTTTATTCAAGCCAAATTCCCTGACTTAGATTTAAACAAATTCCATATTGACTTAAGATTCGCCCTAAGAGAACTTGGTTTTCTCGGAGGATTAAAAAGAATTGAAAGAGAGTTAAATATCAACAGAGATGACGACTTGCAGGACATCAATGGTTTTGAAGCTGTCAGGTTGTGGTATAAATACAAAAAGGGCGATGAAAATGCTCTCCAGCTCTTAATGAAATACAACCAAGCTGATATTGAAAATCTCAAGATTCTAATGGATTTTGCTTTCGACAAATTAAAAAACAAGCACTTTTATTCTGTTATTCAATGAAACTTTTGAAGTCCAAAAAGGCTTAGGAAAGTTTTCTTTCCAAAGACTAATCAAAACCAGAAATCTTTATATAACAGTTTAACTAATAATTTTTGGAGGGTGGTTAAATGAGGTTTTTTAGAACAATTATAGTATTAACTCTTATTTTGATATTCATAAGTAACATAGCTCTAGCTAAATCTGAATGTGAATCAAATGATGGTTATTGCATTGATGGAAATGAATGTAAAGTTAACCACATCAACAGAGGATCTGGCATGTATGGTTGTTCTGAGACGCAGATATGTTGCTTACCCTGTGTTGGCGAGGATGAAGAATGGGTTTTTGGTAGGATTGATAAATATTACTGCTGTGAAGGTTTAACTCCTTTAGCAGTTTCAAGGTCTAATGGTTATTGTACAAAATGTGGCGATGGAGTTTGTAAAGGTGCTGAAGACACCTTAACACCAAGTGGAGAAAAACTTTGTCCGCAGGATTGTGAAGTTATAAAAACTTTTTCACAAAAAATTTTAGATTGGTTAAAAAGCTTGTTTAAATAAATAGGGGTGTTTTGTATGAAAAAAATAGTATTATTATTATTATTATTTTTACTGTTAGCTGTAGGCACAGCTCAAGCAGCTAACTGGACATTTGCTGTTTATTTAGATGCTGATAATAACCTTGAAGCCGCAGGTATAGATGATTTTAATGAGATGGAACTCTCAGGTTCTATTGCCAATAATGTAAACATCATAGTCCAGTTTGATAGAGCATCTGGCTATGATTCAACTAATGGCGACTGGACAAGCGCAAGACGTTATTATATTACTCAAGATTCTAATACAAATACAATCAACTCTACCTTAATCCAAGATTTAGGTGAAGTTGACATGGCTAATGTCAACACATTAGTTGATTTCATTAATTGGTCTGTTAATGCTTATCCTGCTCAACACCATGCTGTTGTTTTATGGAACCATGGTGATGGCTGGAAATCTCCATCTGTCACAATTTCATCTGGTAAAAAGAAAGAGGACACACACATACCCAAAGTTTGGGAAGATAATGTTTTAGTTAAATCAAATAGTAGGGGCATTATATCAGATGATTCTAGTAGTAATATTCTCTCGTTACAAGAAGTTAGGCAGGCTTTTGAACAAGCTTACACTATAACTGGTGTAAAATTAGATATGATTGGTATGGATGCTTGTCTTATGCAGATGGCAGAAGTGGGTTATGAATTAAAAAATCATTCTGATATATTGGTAGGTTCAGAAGAGAATGAACCAGGAGACGGCTGGGATTATAATGGTTCTTTAATATTCTTGGTTAATAACCCAACTGTGGATTCATCACAATTAGGAGCGCAGATAGTTAACAGCTATTTCTCCCAATATGGATTTAGCGGTGATGAAACACAGTCAGCTGTAAATCAATCAAATATGATCAATTTAAGGCAGGCAATAGATAACTTTGCCCAAAGCATGATCAATGGGCTTCCAACATATAAAACTCAAATCTCCACTGCAAGGTCAAATTCTTATGATTTCAATGGTGATTCAGATTATGTTGATTTATTTGATTTCGCAAGCAAAGTAAATGATGGTGTACTTAACGTTACTATTAAAACTGCTGCTGTTAATGTAATGGCTGCAGTAAGCAATACAGTTTTGGTAGAGATGCATGGCAGTTCAGCAGCAGATTCGAATGGAATTTCAATTTATTATCCTAACTCAGTCCTTAGTTCATATAGTACAACCTTGTTCGCACAGGATAGCTTATGGGATGAATTCCTAACCAATATAACTTACATCCCTCCTGACAGTTATGAAAACGATGATAACTATACCTTAGCAAACTGGATAACTGTTGATGGTGTCTCACAATGGCATAATTTTGCACCTGCTGGAGACGAAGATTATGTAAAATTTGATGCAATTACAAATCACACATATATAATTGAAACTTTTAATTTATCAAGCAGTGCAGATACTTACCTCTACTTGTACAACACAGACGGTCAATCATTAATAACTTCAGACGATGATGGAGGTATAGGCGTTGCATCAAAAATTAATTGGACCTGTCCTACATCAGGAACATATTATGCAATGGTTGAAGATTATTATCCCACAGCGATAGGTGGTGTATACAGCATTTATGTTAATGACACTACATCACCCCCTACTCCAGATACAACACCACCAGGTACTGTCTCTAATTTGCAGGCAACTAATATTACAAATGTTTCAATTTATTGGAGTTGGACAAATCCAGGTGATACAGACTTTAATGAATCATTGATTTACCTAGATTTGGTAAATGTCCAGAACACCACTAATAATTACTATCTTGCTACAAACCTAATTCCCAATACCTGGTATACTTTAACAGTCTTTACAAAAGACAACAATGGTAACATAAACAATACAAATGTATCAAGTACAGTAAAAACTAATACTTCCTCTACTACCGATACCGACAACGATGGCATTTCTGACTCCATAGATAATTGCCCTACTATTCCAAACCCAGACCAAAATGACACTGATAACGATGGTATTGGAGACATCTGTGATTATGATATCATCATCAATGAAATTATGCAAAACCCCAATGCTGTCACTGATGCTAATGGCGAATATTTCGAACTTTATAATGACGGAGCAATTGCTTTTGATATCAATGGTTGGGAAATAAAAGATGAGGGTAGTGATTCTCATACTATCAACCAAGCTTCATTGATTATTTCACCCAGCGGATTTTTAGTTTTATGCCGAAATAATAACATCTCAGAAAACGGTAATTTTACTTGTGACTATCAATACTCTGGTTTTAACTTAGTTAATGGTGCTGATAAAGTTATCCTAGTAATTGGATCTCAAGAAATTGACCGCGTTGAATATGATGGCGGACCAAACTTTCCTAATCCCACTGGTGCTTCCATGGAACTCACAAATTATTCTTCAGATAATAATGTTGGCTCTAATTGGCAAGAAGCAGCCATAATCTTTGGCAATGGAGATAATGGAACACCTGGCAGCCTCAATAGCCCCTTAATATGTGTTGAAAACTGGGTTGTCCAGGCTGCATCATGTAATACTTCTGATCAGGGAATAAAACACTATACAGACTTAAACAGTTGTGGCACAATTGATAATCTGCCAGCTGATAATGGCACTGTTTCAACTTGTAATTACTGTTCCTTTAACATCACCAATTCTACTTGGAGTTCCTGGCAAAATCAAACTTCTTGTTTAGTTAATGACACTTATCTTCAAAACAGAAGCAAGATAGAATACGATGCTAATTATGCCGCCTGCTATGCAGTTACTAACCTTCCATCAGACCTTTGGAACAATGGAACCAATAATTCTTATTGGGAATATCAGTCATTAACTTGTGATTTCTGCACACCTAACTGGTATCCGGTTAATGGTTCTTGCGCTTCTAATGATCTATCCACCAATTGGTACAATGACACCAACAGTTGTTATGCTCAAACAAATTTAGCTTCTGACAACAACCCACCAGCCAATAGCACAACCCATTGCGATTACGACAACAATGGAATCATTGGTGATCTTAATTCAGTCAATGATACTAACATCGCTAATCTAGGTCTTGATATCAACCAGAGCTCTAATCTAAATCAAAACTTTACAGGAATACAATTAGTCCAATTTAAAGATAGCGGGATTTTGCTCTTTGAATTTTATTTTAATTTTGATTTAGGCCCTTTAGATCTTATGGACCTAGCTGTTGAAAAACAACCAGGCTCTTCTAATTTAAGCCACATGATTATACAAGGTCTGGACTTGACTTCACAAAGCCAAACTAAAACAGTTTATCTTAACATCATCGCTAATGGCTCAGGTGTCTGCATCAAAGATGCTCAAATAAGTTCTATTGCTGAAATAACTGGGAAGTGCGATGGAACAAGCGAAACTTGGGTTGCTTGTCCTGGTTCTAGCGGCCTGTATTCATGTAGCCTTAATGGCAGCCAATACAAAATTTCTGGTTTGATTCATTCAGGAGTCAAAGAAACTTATTGCGGCGACAGCTTTTGTAACGGCGATGAATCTTGCTCTACCTGTCCTGCTGATTGTGGAAATTGCAATAATGGTGGCAGCAGTGGTGGCAGCAGTTCTAGAACTCTAAAACCAACCAATCAAACAATCACTCAGACTGCTCCAACAATTAACACAACCATTCAGGAAGAGAAAAAACCAGAAACAACACCCAAAACAACCATGCCTCTTGTCACATCAACCAAACCAACAATCGAAGTCATTTCCACAGATCCAGACCTTGGTTTAGTCACTGGCAGAGCTGTTGCTTTATTCAAAAAGTTTGACAATAAACTTTGGACTCTTATCCCCATAGTTTTTATTGCACTAGTTTTAGTAATTGCTGTTTACGAGGTGGCTTATGCCACGACCAAAAAAGGAAAGAAAATCGTTAAAAAGAAAAAACGCCGTAAGAGATTCTTAAACTACTTGGGCATTTTTGTTATTTTAGTTGTCATCTCTATGATTTTAATCTTTTTTAATAACAATTCTCAAAACCAAGAACCTGTTGTTAAAAAAATTGATTACGATGATTTTGCTAAATGCCTTAAACAAGAAAAAGCGACTTATTATGGTAATTCCCAGGATTGCCCTCTTTGCCGCACCCAGGAAGAGATGTTTGGAGAATCATTCCAATATCTCAAGTACGTTGACTGCGCTGAAGATGCCCATAGATGTGCCAATGAAAAAGCCACCCAAGTTCCATCCTGGAGAATTGATTGGATCAACTATCCTGGAGTTCAAGAATTAAATGAATTAAGTGAACTCAGTGGCTGTTCTTTGAGTTAATTTCCCTGAAACCAGAGGTTTCTGGGACACAAAAAATCCTTCTGGATTTTTTCGTGTTTGTATTTTATCGTTAATTTTATATACCTTACTTCTTAATCCATCTTTATGTTTGGAATCCTAGCTTTTGGAGCGAGTATTACTTTTGGTAGAGGGGATAATGCTCACGGTGGCTGGACAGGCAGATTAAAAGAATATTTCGAAGCTCAAGATTATTATCACTGTTTTTACAATCTTGGCATCCCTAGAGAATCAACCGTTGGTTTGTTAAAACGTTTTGAAACTGAATGTCGGGCCAGAATCCAAATCAAAAGGCCAGGTGATAAATTTGTTATTTTAATCGCTATGGGTACTAATGATTCTCGGTTAAATAACACTTCAGATAACCCTCAAACAGAACCAAAACTTTTCAAAAAAAACATTCTAAAACTAATCAAACTTTCTCAGAAATATACCCAACACATTGTTTTTATTGGTCTAACACCAGTTGATGAAAAACGCACTCAACCTTACGAAGAAACTTATTTTTTCAATGAAAGAATAGAAAAATACAATGACATTATCAGAGACTCTTGCCAAAAAAATAAAATTCTTTTCCTCAACATGTTTGAAAAATGGAAAAATTTAGATCCAGTTAAACTCCTAGGAGACGGACTCCACCCTAATGCCCAAGGTTATGAAAAGATGTATCAAATCATCAAAGACTTCTTAATTAAAAATAAGATTATCAAATGAGATCAATCAAAACCAGAGACGATTCAATAACCTTCTTCAATGAGAAATATCAGGAAGCTTATCATTCTAAAACTGTTGGTGCCATTGAAGAAGCTGAAATCAAATATATTAAACCTTGTAATCTAAAAGATGGCATGGTTATCCTAGACTTCTGTTTCGGATTAGGATACAATTCATTAGCAGCCTTGATGAAACTAAATCAAACTACAATAATAGCTATAGAAAACGATGAAGAAATATTAAAACAAATAGAAACTATAGAAGTCCCAAAACAATATCAAGAAAAATACAAAATTATCAAACAAGTCGCTCAAAACAAAGAATTTGACCATGGCAAAATAAAAATAAAACTAATTCTCGGCGACGCCAAAGAAATAATCAAAACTTTAACTCAAAGATTCGATGTCGTCTTCTTTGACCCCTTCTCACCAAAAAAATGTCCAGAACTCTGGACAGAACAAATCTTCAAAGATATTGAAAAACTAATGAAACCCGGTGCCATCTTAACAACTTACTCCTGCGCAACGCAAATAAGAAAAAATATGGAAGCAGCTGGACTAATAGTCAAGGACGGACCAATCTTAGGAAGAAAATCACCAGGCACCGTAGCCTTTAAATAGAGAAAAAGTTTACTTCTGACCATGAACAAAAAAGAGAGGATGAAATTAGATTTAGTTCTTTTAATAATTTGGCCAATCATTGCTTCACTACTGTCCTTGCTTCTAAGACCCAACAATCTCATTTCAATTCTTCTTTTCTTTGGCTTGCCAGCTGTTTACCTATCCTTCCTGGCAAAAAAACACATCAAAAAATCATTGATTTTCTCTTTGGTGATTGGGATACCTTTTACGATTATTATTGATTACATCGCTAATCTCACCAAAACCTGGGATGCTCCCACACTCTTTGGTTTCAAAATTTTCAATCATATTATTATCGAAGATTTGATTTGGGGGATAGTTTGGGTATATTTTATTTTAATCTTCTATGAATATTTCTTAGACCAACATGTCACCAAAAAAAATTACAACAAAAACCTGAAATATTTGATTATTTTTTTATTGATTTTATCGGTTTTATTTTTCTTTTTTTTGATTATCAATCCCCTTCTTCTTCATATACCTTATTTTTATTTGGTTATGGGTATTCTGGTAATCCTGCTGCCCTTGATTTTTGTTCTTTTTGAATTCCCTGTTCTTCTGACTAAATTTCTTAAAACCGGCGCTTATTTCTTTTTTCTTAGTTTTGCCTATGAAATTACAGCTTTGAAATTAGGTTGGTGGGATTTTCCAGGAACAGAGTTTATTGGTTGGGTAGAATTTCTGGGGTTAAGGTTTCCATTTGAAGAATTATTTTTTTGGATTATTCTTGGAGCAATGGCTGTGCTGGCTTGGTATGAATTCTTTGATGACGATAGAAAATAAGAAAAAGAATTATTCTTGAACTTCTTCAGTCTCTTTTGAACGATAAATAGTTGCAAAGTTTGGCACAGCGACAATATAGTCTTCGCCAAAACCGGCAATGTCTCCTTCAATTGCATCGCAGGTTTTCTTTAATTTGTTGATCGCTCTTTTCAATTCAACCAAATCTTTCTCTTTCAAAGGCTTGATGTTAACCAAAGCAACTGTGTATCCTTCACGTAAGCAATCTAGAATCGGTTTGATATCTTCAAAATCTTCAATCATAAAAGGCTTCACTAAAACCTTACCTCTTGCCTCATCTTGAGCGTCAGAACCAACTTCAACATATTCTTCAAATTCACCCTCTTGTTCAGGTTTTTTCGGCATTAATTTTTCTTTCAATTCGAGCAGTATGTTCCTCATTTTTTCTCCCCCTGAATATGATTATAAATATAAAATAAAACTCTTATATAAATGTTTTTATTCTTAAATATAACCAATCCAAACCCAATTGGAAATGTCGCCATTTATGGCCAGTGAGTACTGTTCCCCTCGTTAGACCGTAGGAACCCTGCATTTGAGAGCTTGTTGTTTCTCTATTATTTTGCAGGGTGCGAACGAGACATTTCCAATTAAAATAACCATAAGCTTTTTATAATAGTGCCTCCCTATTCAGCTAAATGGTCAAGCGAAAAGGTAGCGCCAGAAGGAAGACAAGGCAGAAATTATCCAAGCCTTTGAGAAGAAAAGGTAAAATTAGCCTAACTAAATACTTTAGAAAGTTCGAAAAAGGCCAAAAAGTTGTCATTAAACCTGAACCAGCCTACCAAAAATCAATACCGCACAAAAGGTATTTCAGTAAAACCGCAATAATCACCAAAAAACAAGGCGCTTACTATGAAGTTGCCCTTAAAATTGGCAACCAGCCCAAAAAAATCATTATCCATCCAGTACATTTAGTCAAGGTTAAATAAACCCCTTCCAGGGGTCTCAAAAATCCGGAGGATTTTTCAAGATGGTTAAACCAGAAATAATCTCAGAAAAGCCAATTACCATGGCTGAAGTAAAAAAAGCCCTGGTCGATATCAAAAAACGCGATGAAGAGCTTAACTTCAGAGCCAATAAATTAGAAGAATATCTCAATGAATTTGTTACTTTGTCAGTAGATAAAGCCTCAGAACTAAAGAAAAAACTAGAAGCCCTTAAGATTTCAAGATTAAAAAATGATCAAATCACTAAAATCATTGATCTCTTGCCAACAACTTTAGATGATATCAAAGTTATCCTTTCAGGTTATACCCTGAGCCTTTCCAAAAAAGACATGGAGCAGGTTATTAACGTAGTTAAAGGATTTGAGTAACTTCTTTTACAGTAAAGTTTAAAAACAAGTATCCTATAAATAATTAACCATGGAAGAAAGAACCCAAGGCAAAGAAGAGCAGGCCATAGTCCTAGACTATCTTCAGCATGGCTATCTTTTTGATAAACGGCCGAGCCATCAAAAGACCCCTATAGCTCAAGCTATCGGCAAGACCCTCTTTACTTTATTAGAGCTTGTTCCAAAAAGAGAAGTCTTTCTCCAGCCTTATGAAGAAGTTTATATTGGCGAAGGCAAAAGAGATAAAATCCACCATATCAAAGGCCGCTTACCCTTCGACCGTTTAACAGCCACAGCCAGATCAGAATTAAAGCACGTTGTTGAAGAATTAGTTGAGAAAAACCAGGCCCAGTTTGTTAATTTTTTCAATAATGCCCAGCCTTTAACAACTAGAATGCATCAATTAGAACTCCTCCCTGGATTAGGCAAAAAACACATGTGGGAAATCCTGGAACAAAGAAAAGAAAAGCCTTTTGAATCATTTGGTGACATCAAATCCCGAATCAAACTAATGCCAGACCCAAAAACAACCATTCTCAAAAGAATTCTCTTGGAATTAGAAGGCAAAGAAAAACATCGATTGTTTACTCGTTAATATACTAAAAATGATTAATTTTTTGTACAAATTAATCACTTTTGTATATCCAAAGAAGCAAAGCTTCTTGGACACAAAAGGCTTTTGCCTTTTTGTGTACCAAAGTGTGAAATAATGTTTGATTATTTCATACTTTCAGTATATCTAACCTCAAATTTCTTGAATTCTCCTTGATAATCTTTCCATTCCATCTGCACAAACTCAACTTCAGCCCTGGCAGGCCCTTTATTGCACAAATCAAGTAGGTCTTTCAACCGGTCATCATTACCTTCAGCCACCACTTCTAATTTATCATCAACATTCTTAACATAACCTTTCAAACCTAATTCAATTGCTCTTTGCTTGACAAAACTTCTGAAACTAATTCCTTGAACCTTGCCGATTATAGTCATCTGGAGTCTTTTCATCTTTTATATTCCTCTGGGGAGTCATCATATTTATTTTTTTCCTCTCCAAACATCGCTTTCATATGCTCTCTGGTGATTAATCTTGTTCGATATTCCCATTCGTCGTGATTGCATTCATGAATATCTGTTTCAACACCTTTGTAAGTTTCTCTTAAATCTTCTCTTCTCCAAATTCTGCCGTCATTTGGCCAAATAGTCTGCCCATATAATCCCTCATTCCCACTAACTGGAAACTCAATAATCAAACGACTTGGAATATTATCACTAAAATCCCCTCTAGCTCTTCTCCATTCTTCAAGATACTGTTTTCCTTTTTTGGTTAAATGAACCATAGGTAAATTATAGCCATAAAACTTTATAAAATCTCTTGCGAATTATGTCCCACATAATATATTTAACACTACCTAAAAGTTTAAAAATAAAATACTACTCACCTCATTTTGGTGGGTGGATTGATTTCGGTTAGTGCCCCAAAAGTTGATTCTTAAAGGTCACACAAAATGACAGGATATGATAGACCCGAACACGACATTCCCAAAGACCAAACTATTAGATACTACCCTTCTCTTGGCAAACTAGGCCTTGGTAAAAGAGGCTTTAAAAAAGCAGTGCGTGAGAATATTGAACGTTTTGTCAATGATTACACTAATTTCTTAGCCAAATTAAACACGCCTATCGACGTGGTCGATGAAGTTCTTAGACAAGCACAATTCAAAACAAATGGTTCATTTCAAAAAGGGTTTCGTCTTTTTCAGCATCCTGATTCCAAAAATGACAACGGAAAAAGCAACAACTATTTTGTTACTGAAGACGATGGTCTTAGTTTTGCTTTAGTTAAATACGGCCAAGGCAAAAAGCCTTATGTTTTAGAGCAAGGATTAAGAATAATTTTTGCTCACACAGATTCTCCTTGTTTAATGGTCAAGACCAGACCAGAATTATTTGAATGGGACCCAGAATTAAAAGAATTATTTACTGGTGCCAGATTAGACACCCTCCCTTATGGAGGAGTTAATGTTTATCAGTGGCTAGGCAAATCAGTTTACGTGTCTGGTTGGGAAGCTAATCGCAATTTAAAAATAAAAAGAATTGAATTTGGCAAAAGAGGCGAAGAAAAATTATATGGTGTCCAGGGATTTGTTCCTGACATATCTGGACAGCACCTTTCAGCTTATGTCAGAGATCCTTCTTCTTCCTTAGGTGAATCTTTTAATCCAGAAACATTAGATATAATTCTTGGTAACGAAAGCAAGAAAGCTATGAGGGAATATTTCAGTTTTAAATCAGATGAAGATTGGGCTACTGCTAGAATTTTTGCTGTGCCAAATACTGTCCCTCACATCATGGACAACACTTTTGTCACTGGTTATGGTCATGATGATCGATGTTGTGTTTATGCAGCTATGAGGGCCTTATTCCGGTCTAAATCACCCTTTACCACGCTTGTCTTTTTCTTAGACAAGGAAGAAGTTGGTTCTCATGGAAATTCCGGTGCTCAAGGACAGTTTTTTGAACGAGTTATTTCTGATTTAGCAGAAGGAGAACCAAAAGAATATTGGACAACAGAAAGTCTGAGCAAGAGAATTAAAAAAATTATGAGAAATTCCATCGCCGTCAATGCTGATGTTGATATCGGCTCGACTCATGCTGAACAAAGCCATGTTGACAGGGAAAATGTTGCTAGATTAGGGTATGGTCCTTTTGTTAAAGCCCAAGATGGTGTTTTTGATGACAATCAAATATCCCCTAGACATGTGCGTTTTATGAGAAACTTAGCTGAAAGACCATTTAGCAGATCTCCAGTCGTAATTCCAGCCCAATTTGTTGGCTTATCCCAAAAAGCAGACGAAGCTGGAGGAGCCTCAAGCCAATGTATTTATTTCAATAATAAAGGATTGCCTACTATTGATGCCGGAGTTGGAGTTGGTGGTCTCCATTCACCAGAAGAATTGCTCCATGGTGGAGATTTATTCTGGCTGACCGAGTATCTTAAAGGCGTTCTTGAAAAAGACGTTCGATTATAAAACTTTATAAATTCTAAAATACTACTTAACCAAAAAGAGGACAAAATGACCAATTTAGAAATAGCCAGAATTCTCCACCAGATAGCTGAAATTTTAGAACTAAAAGACATTCAATTCAAACCCATGGCTTATCAAAAAGCAGCCCTCAGTATAGAATCATTGTCAGAAGACGTCAGAACCATTTACCAGAGAGGAGGAATAAAAGAATTAAAAAAAATTCCAGGTGTTGGTGAATCCATTGCCAAAAAAATAGAAGAATACATCAAAACCAACAAAATCAAAGGTTATGAACAACTCAAAAAACAACTCCCAATAAACCTCGAAGAACTTAGCAGAGTCCCTGGCTTAGGACCTAAAAAAATCAAACTCCTCTACAAAAAATTAAAAATTAAAAACATCAAACAACTCAAAGCTGCCATCCAAAAGCATAAGCTCCAAAAAATACCGACCTTAGGAGCCACCACAGAAAAAAACATTTTAGAAGGAATTAAATTCGCCAAAAAATCAAAAAGGTTTCTCTTAGGACATATCCAACCCCTAGCCGAAGAACTCAAACGCCAGTTGCAATCAAAACCCTTTATCAAAAAAATAGAAATTGCCGGCTCTTACAGAAGAAAAAAAGAAACCTTGGGTGATTTAGACATCTTAGCTATCTCAGAACATCCCAAAAAGACCGTTGAATTCTTCACCAAACTTCCAGAAATCAAGAGAACCATTGCCAAAGGCCCGACCAAAGCCACTATCAGGCTCAAAAACAATCTCCAGGTTGACTTAAGAGTTCTCAAAGAAAAAGAATTTGGCTCTGCTCTCCAATATTTCACTGGCAACAAACAGCACAACATCGAACTCAGAAAAATTGCCATCAAAAAAGGCTACAAACTCTCTGAATATGGCCTTTTCAAAAAAAAGAAACTCATCGCTGGCAAAACAGAGCAGGAAATCTACCAAAAACTGGGCATGCAATACCCTGAACCAGAAATTAGAACCAACAGCGGAGAAATCCAGGCAGCCTTAAAACACAAACTTCCAAAACTAGTTAATTACAAAGACGTCCATGCTGATTTCCAAATGCATACTCAATTCTCAGACGGCAATAACACCATCGAAGAAATGGCTAAAACCGCCAAAGCTTTGGGACATAAAGTCATTGCTATTACTGACCACATGGGTCCTTTAAAAATTACCCATGCCCTAGACCAAAGAAAATTAAAAAAATACATCCGAGCTATAAAGCAAGCCAGGAAAAAAGTCAAAGGCATTAAAATATTAATCGGCGCAGAAGTTGACCTTAACAAAGATGGTGATCTCACAGCTACTAAACCCATGCTCAAGGAATTAGACTTTGTCCTCGTTGGCATTCATTCTGCTTTCAGGCAGTCAGAACAAGTTATGACTAAAAGAATCCTTCATGCCTTTGAAAATTATCCCATCAATGCCTTGGCCCATCCTACAGGAAGACTCATCAACACTCGACCAGGCTACCGCTTCAATTTAGAGAAAGTTTTCCAAGCAGCTAAAGACAAAGGAATCTTCCTTGAAATCAACGCTTACCCAGAAAGATTAGACCTTAACGGAGAACTCGTCAAAATCGCCAAAGACATTGGCTGCAAATTCTGTATTGGCACAGATTCCCATAACCAAGACCAGCTCAGATTCATTCAATTAGGCATTGCCATGGCCAGAAGAGGCTGGTTAGAAAAGAAAGACATCTTAAACTGTCAAAATACAAATAGAATTCTAAAAATAATAAAATAAAAATAAAAAAAAAGAAATTTATTGGAATAATCCCATAAACTTCTTAATCAATACCCAGATTGCCACACCTAAGCCAAAGAAGCTAACTAATGCAACAATATAGCTGATAACAACTATACCTGAGATAGCAAACAAATCTGTGATGACTCCTACAGCTGGACCAAATAAGACAAAGATACCCCAACCAGTTAGTAATTCCATCACATCAAGTTTCTTAAGTCTTACGGCTACAATTATACCGATGATTAAGCCGATAATTCCTAGAATTTCCATAACTCCAAATGCCATTTTATCACCTCGTTTTTTTAACGAGACCAGATGAAACTTATTTCATCGCTGCCTCGTTTTTATAAGCATTATTTAAGCTTAGAAAGTTTTAATCGTTTAAAAAGGTTTCGCAAAACCCCAGGAAATTGTTTTTTCAATTTCCGCTGGCTTTCGTAAAACAACCCAGCCTTACTTTATAAGATAAAAATCCTTTTTCTAACTAAACCTTTATAAATAAATCCGTCAAATGCCAGATAATGGCAGTTTTAACCTTTGAAAACCTCAGCTTCCAAGAAGAAGACAATCATCTCAAGGTCATTTTCTACAAACAGTTCTCTTTCAAAATACTCAAATCAGACCTAAAATCTATAGCTGACTTCAAAATAAACAATAACCAGATCGAATTCAATTGCCCTGAAAAACGCGCCCAAAGGAAATTCAACCAATTAATCACTAATCACATCCAAAACCACAAACTTTCGAACGCAAGTGAGAAAGGGTTAGAAAACTCAGAGAGTTTTCTAAGAAACAACACCACCAAAAACCCAGCTGTCTATATCCACAGAAATTCAAACATCCCCCTCATCGGCAATAATTACTTCGGAATAATCTACCGAAACACATCAATAGTAGAAATAAAACCCCAAACATCCTGCAATTTAAACTGCATCTATTGCTCAGTTGGAGAAGGAATCCAATCAAAACAAACTGATTTTATCGTCGAGAAAGACTATTTAATAGAGGAATTCCAAAAACTCCTCAACTACATAGACCAGCCAGTTGAAGCTCATATCGGTGTCCACGGTGAACCATTTTTCTACCAAGACTTAATACCTTTAATCCATGATCTCCACCAAATCAAACAAGTCCACACCATCTCCTTAGACACCAATGCCACTTTATTAACAAAATCAATCATCGACCAATTAGAAAAATACCCGAAACTAAGATTAAACATCTCTTTAAACACTTTAAACCCAAAAACAGCTCAAAAACTAGCTGGAACCAAATACAACCTCAAACACGTTCTCAATATGGTTGAATACGCTGCCCCTAAAATAGAGCTATTAATAGCCCCTCTTCTTATCCCAGGATACAATGAAAAAGACCTCTTAGAATTAATCAAATTTAGCCAAAAACTAAAGGTAAAGATCATTGGCATCCAAAATTTCCTTAATTATAAAGGCGGCCGCAACCCAGCAAAAGCCTGGCCCTGGGATAAATTCATAGACCACCTCAAAGACCTGGAAAAACAAACCAATACCAAACTCCTCTTTGACTTTAAAAAAGACTTTAACATCAAAGAAACCAAACCCCTTAAAAAACCCTTTAAAAAAGACCAAAGAATCAAAGTAAAAATAGTTTCACTAGGCCGTTTCCCTAACTCCAGATTAGCCGTAGCAGATAATCGTAATATCACTGTTCTCAACTGCCCAGAACCAATCAACAAAGAAATCAAAATAAAAATCACCAGAGACAAACACAATATATTTCTAGCTAGGTAATTTTAATTTTTTAGAAGTTTCAAAGAAAAGAAAAAAAAAGAAAAAATAAATTTAGTTTTAGACTGTTTTAACAGTCATGTCAGTAAAGGTTGTACCTTCAACTTCAACTTCTGAACCACTCAAAGCATATTGGTCATACTGAGCCAATACTTTAGCAGCTCTTCTGGTGTCGTCTCCGCTATAACCAGCTACAACTAAAGCAACATTGTCGCCATTGTCATAGAACTTAATCTTACCTTTGCCTGGCACATATCCAGCAGCACAGTCTTCACCTGAACCTTCAATAGTTGCAGTTAGGCTGTTAGCGCATGGACCACCGACTAAGATCAAGTTGTGTAATTCGTGGTTAATTACTTCATCAGCTCTCATAGTAGCGGTCAAAGGAACCCTAACTAAGTTTTGAGCTCCACCAACACTTGTTGAAGTTGTAGCTCCACTTGTTACATACAACTCAGGCAACACTTGTTTTTCAGGGTATGCATAAGTGAACTTGTCTGGAGCACTGCTTGGTTCTGCAAAGGTGATCATTCCACCCATGGTTGTGTAACCATAAGTGATTTCAGTTTCGCCTTCTGGTGTTAGCAATGTGTAACCAGTCAAAGCAGCTCTTAATTCAGGTCCTGACACAGATGTAATGTTCAAGTAGATTGTATCAGGTTTCCAAGTGTCGTAGTCATTAGTGTTTGGTGTGGTAATTGCTAGTTGCACAAAACTTTGGTTGTCAGCATCCAATCCTCCTGCAACACCTCCAGCCACATAAGTCTGGTTAGTTATTGTTATCTGAGCTCCATAATAGTCAACAATAGTTGGATTACCATCAGTAACATCAGTATCACCGTTCATAGCAACCCTAATCTGGAAGTTATCACTTGACATGGTTGAAGCGTTTTCAACTCTAAATGTATAACCACCCAATTTAATGTCAGTTACTTTGTTGGCTGCTTCAGCAGTTGTAGGGACACTATATTCCAAGGTGTCTCCACTACCTAAGTCCTTAAATTTGACTTTTGGATTTGTGTCAGTGAATTTATCACCGCCTTTATATTGCAATGCATAGGTTTTACCTGTTCCTGAAGCAGGTGTTCCACCAGTGACTACAAAATAGTTGTTCTTGTAGATGCTGTGGGTTTCACCAAACCTAAATGTCTTGGTTTCTGTACCTTGGGTTTCTTCACCAAATGAAATGTTGTACTGTGCATTTGCATAAGCCAAAGGCAAGGTTACAGCATTGTTGTCACCATCAAAGAACTTCAATTGGTATTTTCTGTCTGTTGAGGAATCCAACTTGATGTCATGTGTTGCTTCATCTGATAGGCCTTTGTATTCCATGTCCCAGTTTTCAGTGAACAAGACTTCTTTTTCTTCACCAGCAGCTGCAATTGTTTCACTTAAGCTTCCACCAGCAGGTACAAAATAATCATCTTCAGCCGTCATGTTAATTTCAATTGTGCTGATTTTGAACTTGGTGTTGTCGTCTGAACCTGTGAAAAGTACCAGTGTTCCGTCAATATCTTCAGAACCAACAATAACGCTTCCATAATTAGTTGCATCTGTAGTTACATTAGAGTCTTTCAATTCAACTTTATTGACACCAATAAAGAACGTTACTTTCATAACTCCACCAGCAAAAGACTGATAAAGAATTTCAGTAACTCCCAATTCAGTTCCATCTGACAATTTCCTGGTATCTCCAACTTTTAATTTGTTGGTGTCTTCACCATTGACAGTAAACTTAGCATATGTCTGGTCAACAAAGTCCAATGCAGTTACATAATCTTTGCCATTGAACTGGATTGTTTCAGTTTCATCAAGAGACAATGTATTTTTGACTGAACCGCCCATCAACAATAATCTGATGTCTTGAGCTCCGGTTGCAACATCTCTCCTAGCCAAAACAATGTCATATTCAATTCCAAACATGTTCAATTTAGTGTCTTCAAAGTCATCTAGGTAATCGCCTGTGGTAGAAGATGATCCAGTGCTGTCAGTTACGTCTGATTCTGCTTGTGATGTAAATTCTAATTTGTATCTTGCGATATGACCAGAATTCTTGATATAAAAGAAATCTGCTGTTACATCATCATCATTTTCCATATAACCAACAATTTCGTTTTCTTGGTCTTCGGAATCAAAATACAAATACTGGTTGTAAGTGACTTCTTTTTCATTAGTTGAATAAGTGCCAGTTGCTAAAGCACTTAAGTCGCCTTTATCAATATATGTTGCCATATCATTGATGTTTTCACCTTCAACAGTACTTTCATTGTTTGGAGCCATTTCCAAGAACAAGGAACTAGTTCCAACTTTCCAAGCATCACCAGTTACAACAGTTGTTGCTCCAGCACCGGTTCCAGCCACAAAAATATGTGTTGCAATGTCGGTCAACGCCAAATTGTCATCAGAATTTCCGCTTCCTACAACTAACAAAGCATCTAAGACGCTATTTTGTACGACTTGGTTAGGCCAGTTAGCTAAATCAGCAGCCGCTGTGGCACCAAGCATAGTAGCGCCGAGCATAGTTGCTCCTACTCCTAATGCGACGATTCTTTTTATCGTCTTTCTTAGTTTCATTTAAACACCTCCGTGTTTTATTGGGGCTATCATAATAGACAACCAGTTCGATAAAAAGCCTAAATAAACTTCTTACTGAACTTATAGAACAGAGTTCTAGACGATTTATAAAGTTTTCGCAACCTTGCAAACTGCCCTTTCCCTCGTAACAACCACAAGCCCTGAAACCAAAAAATTTATTGATTTCAGCCAGTCATCACTCACGAATAGAAAATCAAAACTTCTTTTTTGCTTCAAATCGTTCAAAAAGACCATTTTATCGACGATAAATATAGATGCGGGCGGCAGGATTTTCGCCAGATTTTTCACAAAAATCTGATTCGAACCTGCGTAGGCACTAAGCCAACAGGTGTCCTACACCTAAAGCGACCTAAGCTTGGACCAATTGTCTGTCCCGTTTGGCCACTCCGGCACGCCCGCGAGTTTAAACGAACGGGCACCAGGAGAAATTTGTTTCTCCGCTGCGCCCGCAACGAATCAAGAAAATCTTGTTTATTATTTAAATATTGCTTATTTATACTAAAAATCTTTAGATTTCGAATAGAAATCTAATAATTTTGGTATACCAAAGGAATTAGTTTCGAAACCTAATTCCTTTTTGTATATCTTGGATCTAATTCTTTAGCCCTAGCCAAAGCTAATCTAGCCATCTCCAAATCTCCTAATTTATGATAAATCTTGCCTAAATTAAAGCAAACACCTGCATTATTAGGATTTAGCCTCAAACCTGCCTCAAATTTCTCTTTTGCTATAACAAAATCACCTTTTTTAGCTAAAACAACCCCTAAATTGCTTAAAATATCAACATCTTCTGGATTTAACTCAATTGCCCTGTTCAAAGCGTCCAAAGCCTTCTCCAAATCATCTTTCATCAAATAAACACTACCCAGATTAAACCAACTCTGCCAAAAATCCCCCTTTAATTCAATTGATTTCTTCAACAAATCAATTGCTTCATCAAGTTTCCCATTCCCAACGCATTGCCGAGCCAGTTCATAGTAATTATAATAGTCTTTCTTTCCTTCTAATTTTTTCTTTCCTAATCTTTCATACATCTCTGATTTTTTCTTCCGGCTTTCAACCTTTAATTTCCCAAAATGATGAAATGGAATTTTTGTATACTCAATCTTGCCTTTATTTTTCAAAAACTCAGAAACACATTCATGTACCACACCATTATATTTCATTCCTGGAACATTCCTAAAGAGACGGACAGCTGGTGTCTCTAACCATCCTTGAATGCCTTTGCTTTCCTCGTAAGAATCATCTTTTGCAGAAATCCATCCCAAGGGAACTGCTTCTTCATCTAGATTGTAATAATTTCTTTGTTTCAAAACAAAACCAACTTCATAATCTTTTGCCTCTGAAATTATTTTTTTTATTTTTTCTTTATCCTTCTCAGCTAAAGTCTCATCAGCATCCAACACTAAAACCCAATCACCAGTCGCATGCTTCAATGATTCATTCCTGGCCGCAGAAAAATCATCACACCATTTGAAATCAAAAACTTTAGCATCAAAAGAAGCAGCAATTTCTTTTGTTTTATCCGAAGAACCAGTATCAACAATAATTATTTCATCAACCAAACCCCGAACCGAATTCAAACACTTCTCCAAAAACTCTTCTTCATTCTTAGTGATCATACAAAGACTTAATTTCATTTTTTCTTCAACAGTTTCTTAAACTCTTCAAAAGAAGTATCCTGCAAAACCCACTGCCGGGGCAGCCTCTTCTTATCCTCACCAAAACCCCTTATTATTGTCAAAATATTTTCAAAACCAGCCTCTAAAACTTTCCTCTCAACTAAAGAGTTAAATTTCCCATAAGGATAAGCAAAACTATTCACCTTAACATTTAACTTTTCTTCAATTATTTTCTTTGATTCAATAATTTCTTCATCCAATTCCTCTAAAGAAAGTTTATCCAAACCAACATGACTTTTGCTGTGGCAGCCAAAAATAAAAACATCATCCATTTTTTTAATTTCTTCCCAATTCAAAAACTCACTATACTCTTTTTTCCACTCTCTGGTCTTACCTTCAGCCCAGTTGCTGACAATAAACAAATAAGCCTTAAAACCCAACTTTTTCAACACTGGATAAACATGCTCAAGAACACCTTTCCGAGCATCATCAAAAGTCAGCACAACCTTCTTCTCTCCCTCCATCTCTTCCAAACTAACTGCATCATAACCTTGCTCCTTTAGATAATTCATCTGTTTTTCAAACTTTTTAGGAGAAACTACCCATTTGCTGTCAAAATCCCCTATTTCATGATACATTAATATTGGTGTCTTCATCATATCTTTTGCTCTTTAATAAAAAATATAAATACCCCTGTTTTTAAAATAAATATGAAAAGAACTATATTAATTTTTATGTTTATTCTTATAATTACTTTAAGCGCCTGTCAAATTGGCCCAACTGGAGCCTCAACTGCACAATTCTGTGCAGAAAGAGAAGCTGCCAAATTAAAAGATGATTGCTTCAGGGATTTAGGTGTCATTAAAAAAGACATTAAAATCTGCAACAAAGTCGAAGATGATTTAAAAAAATTCTACTGCTATGAAAAAGTTGCTGAAGCAAAAAATGACTTAGACATCTGTTATGATATTGAAAATGAATATTGGTCCAGCCTTTGTTTCAAATATTTTGCCGCAGAAAAAGGCAATAGTTTCTTCTGTCTGAAAGTTACTTCACTTCCTATCCAAGAGGATTGTTTTGAAGCAGTTGCTTTAGGCACTGATGATGCTAAATTATGCCAGGCCTTAACTGAGAATACCAGAATGCTTAATTGTATTGGCCGGATTGCCAGAGCAACCCAGGATCCAGAGAACTGCAAATTAATGGAAAACAAAATCTACCAGAGCATCTGCATCAAAGCTGTGGCTGAAGAAGCTGATGACCCAAAAATCTGCGAACAAATAACTCTTAATCAAATTAGAGAAAGTTGCTTAAACAAATTTGATTAATTTTTCTGTCCGTGAAATTTCCTTAATTTAGAACTATTGCCAAAACCGCAGCTGGAGCATTTCTTTTTTCTGATGTGGTAAGCGTGCTGGCCGCACCTTCGGCATCTAATCATATTCTTCTTGCCGCTCTTCTTACCCATGGCTGCTGTTCCTTTACCCATAGAAATACACCTTTATTCTGGAGAAATTGTAATGATTGTGTCTCCTCTGATAAAAACAGTTCCCAGCTTTCTTTTGACTTCTCCTTCTTCTCGTTCTTCTGCTTCATCAAGAACAGTATTGATGTGGATGTCAAAAGCCTTTAGCTTTCCAACATACTGATGACCGTTCTTCAGGTCAATAATTACTCTCTTGTTTCTTGCTTCATTCAAAGCATCTAATGGTCTTGAACTTTCTTCCATTTTTAAAAACCCCCACAATTGGAATATAAACTTAAAACTGCCATCGGTATTTAAACTTTACTGAATTTTAACTCAGGTTAGGCCCTCACCAGTAATAGTCAAAGCCTCGCCAAAGGGCAAGTGAGCTAAATTTACTAATCGTAAGACAGCAATGATGTCTCCGAACGTAGTGAGCGAGAAACCAGAAACGCAAAGCGTTTCTCAGTGCTCTATTATTAATTACATCGATATAGAGCATAGCGAACGGGAGGCTTTGACGAATGAATGGGTTTGACTATCTCAGTTTCTTAATCTCCTTAACCATATCACTTGCCAGGAAAACATACCCTTTCTTTTTCTTCAATAAAATATTTCCAATCTGTTTGCTCACTCTAGAAGCAGCTGCTGCACTCTTAAACAAATCACCAGTCTGCGCCAAAAAACCAGCACAAAGACCAGCTAAAACATCTCCAGTCCCAGCTTTGGTCATTCCTGGATTTCCGCCCTTGACTTTTGTAATTTTATTTTTAGAAACAATATAATCTGTCGCACCTTTAATCACCAAAACATTATTTTTTAAATGTTTTCTAATTTCATTCATTTTTCTTTTAATTTTAGAATTCTTCAACAAAATCTCCAATTCTAAACCATGTGGAGTAATAATTGCCTTATCAATTTCCTTCAACGACAACAACTTGATTGCGTCTGCATCAATTACCTTTAATTTATTTTTTGTCTTTTTAACTAATTTTTTTACAAACACTTTTGTCTCTTTTTTCAAACCAATACCATTCCCAATTTCAATCACATCAAATTTCTTAGACATGCCCAAAACAGTTTTCAAATGACTGCTTTTCAAATATTTCCCTGGCAATTTCTTAGTTACTAAATCAGAACTCAAAGCATTGATTGCCCAGGCAACTTTCTCAGGCGCACAAACAGTCACTAAATCACAGCCACTCCGCAAAGCTGCCAATCCAACCAAAACCAATGTCCCAGTATAATCTTCACTTCCGCCAACCACTAAAACAAAACCATTTTCTCCTTTATGAGAAGTTTTTTTTCTTTTCATTAAATCTTTTACTTTCATTTCATTCCACATCCACCACTCGGCAAAAACTTAATAATATCATCCAAATCTCCGCCAATTTTTTTCTTTATTTTTTTAGCCACATCAGATTTTTTTAATTTACCAGGAACAACCACCACAAATTTTTCAGCATTTTTTTTGACAGCTCCAACCGGACCGCCAATCACCTGGCCATCTTTGATGCCAATTCCCATTTCCAAACTAGGCCGTAAATATTGTGTCTTGCCGTAAACCATAAAAGCTCCCTTGACCATGAACTCTCCAGACTTGCTTTTCTTTGTTACCTGTTCTGGCTTGACATAAAAAACATCCAAGACACTTAACCCTAGTTTCCATGCTTTAGAATACGAAGCAGTTGCCTGGGCCGCTTCCTTAATTGTCTCCTCAGAAGCTTTCTGTCCGTCCTTAATTACAAAAAATGGCGAGCCAGCCATATCAGTATGCAAAACCAAATCATTTTCTTCTGCATGTTTCTTAATCACGATCTCATTAGAAGTTGCATCTCTTCCTCCAATACAAAGAAAACCTTCAGACGAAATAAACCAATGAAACTTTTCATACCATTCTTTTTTTCTTTCTTTTTTCTCAACAGCCTTTTCCTTTATTTTCTCTAATTCCTTTTCCTTCTCCTTTTCCAGCTTCTCTAATTTCTTCCGCGACTCATACAAAGCCTTGCCGGCACCTTCTAATTTTTTCTTTGCTTTTTTTGCCTTCTCGAAAAAAATTTCAGCGTTTTGTTCTATCGATTTAGTTACATCTAATTCTATTTCCATTTTTCAATTTTTTTTGAGACTTGAAAATCTCTTTGAAATCTTAGATTTCTAAGAGATACAAAAAATGCTTTGCATTTTTTAGTATCTTCGATTTTCATTGTTTCAAAATAAACTTCTGCATTCTGCTCTACTGTTTTGTCTAAATAAATTTCTAGTTCCATAAAATCACTTGACGCATTCTCTGACATTTTCTAAAACAATGGATTGTTCCTCGCAAAATTCTTCCTGGCCGTACAAACTTACTTTTGGCGTTAACTTGATTTGTTTTACATCACCATACTTGCTGTACTCAAAATCAATATACTTCAGCAAAGTGCCTAATTTTTCAATCTTATCATGGACATCTGTAACTAAAACAGCATTAGAGCCAATTGCCCTAATTCTTATTGATTCAATTTCAATGTTGTTTCCATTTTCAATAATAAAATAAATTTGATTTCCAGCCTTGTCTTGGCAGATTTGTTTCTGGTTGTTCAGCTCAACAAAATTCAAACCAATACTAACTGGGCATTGGGCAGCTTCTTCTATCTGAGCCCTCCCAAAATTCATGACTACTACTCCTAATGCCACGGCCAGAACTATCAAAAAAATAGTCGCCACTAATGGCGCAATGCCTCTTTTGTCCATTAAAACACACAATCTTTCTAAACTTAAAAAAGTTTTGGTTCTTTGAACCAAAACTCAGAAAATTGCTTTCGATTTTCGCTGGTTTACTAATTCACAACCAATTTCCCAACCATGGCTGTATGTCCTCGGCCGCAGTAAACATTGCAGCGAAAGAAAAACAATCCTTCTCTATCAGCCACAAATTCAACTTCCACTTCTTGATTTGGCTCTAATCTCTCGTCAATTTGGTAAGCCGGCAGTTCAAATCCATGCGGCACATCAATGCTGGTTATCAATAACCTAACTGTATCCCCCTGGTCAACTTCAATTGTATTAGGAATAAATTCCCATTGCTTTGCTGTCATCACAAATTCCTTGACTTCAGTTGTTTCTGTAGTTGCTCCATCTGTTTCACCAACTGTTTCCATTGGCTCAACCACAGCTTGTTCTCCAACTCTTGTCACTACATCTTCTTGAGTTGTACAACCAAATAAGAAAACCAACACTAACACTACAAAAACAAATCTCCCTGAAATCTGAAGTTTCTGGGACACAAAAAATCTTTGATTTTTTCGTGTCTTCATTTAGACCACCTTTCATCAATGTAAAACCATATTTCTATTTAAACTTTATTCCACAAAACCGATTTATATTTAAATGATATTATCTCATCTAGTAAATAATTAGTATAAAGGTGATTGAAAAAATGGAAGAAAACAAACCAGAAGAAAAAAAAGAGCCCCAAAAAGAGAAAGTAGAAGCTCCAGCTTGGGAAAAACCTCAGGAAAAAAAAGAGCCCATTGTTCATAAATTTCCAAAAACAGAAGAAAAAGAAGAAGAAAAAGAAAAGAAAAAATTTAAACTTAGTAAAACTATGGTTTGGCAGATTGTTTCTGGAGTTTTACTGATTCTATTGATTATTGCAATTCTCACTGGCGGCTTTGGAATTAAATTATTTGGCAATCAGGTCACAGGAGAAGCGGCTGCTATTCCAGAGGAACCAGCACCTGCACCAGAACCAGCAGCTGATATGGTTGCTTTAGCAGATGATGATTCAGTCAAAGGCGATGCTAATGCTCCTGTTACCATAGTTGAATTTGTTGACTATGAATGCCCTTTTTGTGCACGATTCTATGCACAAACCTTAGGACAAATTGACACAGAATACATCCAAACCGGCCAAGTCAAATTAATTGTCAGAGACTTTCCTTTAAGCTTCCATGCCCGTGCTCAAAAAGCAGCAGAAGCAGCAGAATGCGCTGGAGAACAAGGCAAGTATTATGAAATGCATGACCAGCTTTTTGAAAATGGAATGGGCCATGGTGTCGAAACTTTCAAACAATATGCTGAAGAGCTTGGTTTGGATAACGAAACTTTTAATGAATGTCTTGATTCAGGGGCTATGGCTGAAGAAACAGCTAAAGACATGCAGGATGGCGCTAATGCCGGAGTTAAAGGAACACCTGCTTTTTTTATCAATGACCAGTTAGTTTCAGGAGCTCAACCTTTTGCTGCCTTTAAGCAAATCATTGATGCAGAATTAACAAAATAAAAAATTTTATTTTTTTCTTTCAACTTCTTTTTTTCCTTCTTCTAACTCTTTGGCGTATTCTTTGTCTCTTTCCAAAAGCAATGCTTGGAATTCGCCGACATGAGTTTTCTCTTCTTTGGCAATGTCAAGAAGAATCTTCCTTATGTCTTCATCAGTGGTCATTGCTGCTAACTGTTCATATAAGCTAATCGCATCTAATTCCGCGATTAGACCAGCTCTTAAGATTTCATTATCCACATCTTCTTTTTTCATCTTGCTCAAATCTTCTTTTATTGGTATTTTAGATAACATAGTTTCACCCCATGTATTTATTAAAAATTCTTGGCGAATTTTTAATTCCAAAAAAAGCGTGATTAAATACCCCCTCCTTCAAGGTGGGAATTAACGCTTTTTTTGTTATCTTTGATAATCTCCACCGCCAGTATCATCACCTTTGGCTTCATACATCTGTCTTAAATGCTTACCCATAGCAAAAGTAGCTGAAATATTTTCCAGAGCACCAGCCATCTGATCTTCAGGATACTGGCCGTCCTGCATCGCATAAATCTTGTCTTGCTCAGCTTTGTTAATGGAATAAACTTCTCCTCTTTCCTCTTGAGTCATCTGGCCGCCATGTGCTTCTGCTCTTTTGTAGATGTCAGCCATCATATCTTTTAATTGTAAAGCAGGCTTCATAGCTAATTTTTCAATATGCTCTGATTTTAATTGCTCTTCCAGACTTTTTCCTGGTTTCGCAGCTGCTTTTTCTCCAGGCCTGCCGCTTATCTCTCTCTGCGCTTCAAACATCTCTACTGCTTCTTGCGACTCTAAAGTTCTTTCTTCTTCAGCAATTAATTGTGGAATAGGAACTTTTTCTTCAAACTTCTTTTTTTCTTCAATCTCTCCTTCACTCTGCTTAATCATCTTTTGAGCTTCTGCTATCTCTTTCTTGCTTTTCTCTTCTAACTCCTTTAATCTCTTGAGTCTCTCTTCTGGAGATAGTTTCTTGATATCTTTCATTTCATCTGGCATAATTTGAACTAAATAGTCAATTTATTTAAATTTTATTAAGAAAAAGAATTATTCCATGTACTTATCCATCAACTCACAATGAAACTCTAAAAAACGATTATCATCGCTCCATCTTTGGTTTTGTCTGATTCTAAATTCACTAGGGTCACCAACACCTTTTGGAAACATCACCTCAATAAAATCTAATAAACATCCTCTTTCCTCATCTGGACAGCCGTCTGTCACCTTAACAGTTAAACATAGTTCTTCTGAATTTTCATCTAAAAAAGTATCTCCATCAAAACTAGTATTTTGATTAAAAAATTCATGGTAATCATTCGCCAGTTGAGCAGCTACTTTTAAAGGATCATTTTTTTCACCGTAACGAACATTAAAAGAACGCTTTCTAATCTCATCAATCCCTGTAATCTCCATCTTTACAACCCAAAAGCATCCTGGAACTCACGCAACTTATTGAATTTCTCTAAGAACTCTAAACCTTGATCTTTAATTATAATATATTGGTGGTTGCTTTTCTCAACCTTGCCAATCAACTCCTTATCTAACAACTCTTCTAAATAAGAATTCATTAATTTATGTGAGAGATTAGCCTTGTAAAGTAAGTGTGTCGGCTTGATAATTCCCCCCTTCCGTTGGATAGCCACCAGTATATCACTGATGATATCCATCCTCGTTCTCCTTTTGCTCATTTTTTAATCAATAAAATATACGCCACCAATAGGATCAAGAATCCTATCAGCTGTAAAACCTCAGCTACCACATAGAAGTATATACTGAACAGCATAAATATAAAGGTTATGCTTGAAATCAAGATAATCAGGAAACTTAAAAATGTCAACAATGGCGCAATCCTGTTTTTCTTCTTCTTTTTGTAATTTTTATACAGATAATAAACAATATACACTAATAAGATTGAAGTTGTGATAAAGAAAATGTGATTAGCTACTGTGCTAAACAAAGCAATAATAAAAGCAAAATAAACAGTCAAAGGTATCCATCTGTATTCTTTTGAATGCGTGATAATAAAGATCAAGCCTAAAAAACCCCAAACTAAAAACAATTTATAGAAAAAGAACCCTAAACTATAAATTAGTGAAGATGAAACCACTCCAGTTATGCTAAAAACAACTTCTGGCCCAATGGTTTTCAAAAAGACCTGGGGAAAATAAATCTCAACATTCGTCAATATTTTAGCTGCAAATCCCAAAGCCAAAGCAATAAAAGAAACTCCAAAATACAAATGATGCTTGTCTTTGGTAAATCTATATAATCTATACGTAGATAAAGCTAAAAGAAGCAGAATGATTACAGAGACTCCTTCAAATATGCAATCTATTCCATAGAACCATTTAGGACTAAAAACAAATTGAAACCCCATTTTTTAACTTAGAGATTTACCATTTATAAAGATTATGCAAATCTAGTATAGACGTTTGGTATGGAGGTAATTTTAATAGCCTATTTATAAGGGGTTGCCATTACTTATTTTACAACAAACACATTACCTCCGTGTTTGTGCGTGTTGATTTATATTAACACACCTCCTTTAACAAACCCTCTGGGGAGAAATCCCCAAACCTCCTTTTGCCCCACACCTCGGGGCTTTTTTTTCTTTTTTTTATATTTGAACAAAACTTCTAAATCTATTCAATTTTCTCATAAATCTAAACAACTTTGGCAGCATGCTTGGATAACTCGTTTTCTTTATTGATTCAAGAGAATAAGTATCACCTTGAATAATCGAATCTGCCGCCAGGATTCCGCTTTCTACAGCCGGGCCAATACCTTCTCCTAAATCCTGAGTAGCTAAACCTGCTGCATCTCCAATAATAAAAGCATTATCAAGACAGCCTGTGGTCATATTCTGCCTCATATAATACAAATAACCCTTGGGATTAAAATCAAAATCCTTAACTAATGATAATTTCCTCAGCTTCTTAACCAGGTAATCCCATTGTTTTTTAACATCACGATTAAACAATCCGCCAATTCCAACATTTAAGTAGCCCTTGCCTTTTGGAACATACCAGGCATAACCAGAAAGTTTGTTTTCAAAAAACCATAAATAACAGTCCTTATCCCCATAATCATATTTAAATTCCTGTTCCATGCAGCAGACCAGTGATTTCTTAGACTTAGGATTTAAATCCTTGAAAAAAGTTCTGTAAACCGGACAGTAAGTCCCTCCTGCCCCGACTAAATATTTGCACTTATACTTATCATCAATAATATAATGCCCTTTATTTTTCCTTATGCTCAAAACTTTATGTTCAAAAACCTTAACTCCAGACCGTTTCAACAGCCAGTCATCTAATTCATATCGCCTGATAGAATATTGCCAAGATTTAATCATCTTCCCCACACCAAAAAAATAAGCCTTGATCAAATTAAAAGCTACAACACCATGAGGATAATCATCTAATTCCAATGTCTTAAAAACTTCAGGCGTAATCCACCCAGCGCATAATTTTGTTCTGGGAAACTTTGCATAATCAAGAATAATACAGTCAATTTTATTTTTTTTTAATTTCCAGGCGCATGTAGAACCAGCCGGCCCCCCACCAACAATAATGACTTCTGAATAGATCATCGTATGCTCTTATACCCGCCTTTGACCCCTTTTTTGGAGAACACCACCTGCCAAAGCTGATTATTCCTGGCCCTGAAAGCACCAGCACAGCAAAGAAGATAATATCTCCACACTTTTTTGAATCTCTCGTCATAATTGTCTTTAAGCTTGTCCCAATTCTTTTCAAAATTCTCATGCCAGGCCATTAATGTTTTATCATAATCTGTTCCAAAGTTGTGCCAGTCTTCAAGTACAAATAATCCTTCAGCTGCTGCAGAAATTTGTTTTGGCGAAGGCAGCTCTCCATGCGGGAAAATATATTTGCTGATCCAAGGGTCAATTGACTTTCCAATAGTATTTCTCCCAATAGTATGTAATAAAAACAATCCTCCTGGTTTCAAGCATTTGTATGCCAATTGCATAAATCTTTTGTGATTTTTACGGCCGATATGCTCGCATAGTCCTATAATTGCAATCTTGTCAAATTTTCCCTTGGCTTCTCTGTAATCCTGTAATCTGATTTCAACTGGAAGGCCCTGGCATATTTTTCTGCCATAAGCAACTTGTTCTTTAGAGATATTATAGCAAGTTACTTGACATCCATATCTCTTGGCTGCATACCTGGCAAATCCTCCAAAACCACATCCTAATTCAAGAACCCTCTCTCCTTTCTTCAAATTTAATTTTCTGCATATTAAATCAAGTTTGTCTTCTTGCGCTTTATCCAGGTTTTTTGCTTTTCTCCAATAGCCGCAGGTATACTGCATATTCTTATCAAGTATATTTTCATACAAATCATTGTCTAAATCATAATGCTGCTTTGCAACTTTAAGCGACCTTGATTTGTTCTGCATATTCATTATTTTAGCTCTAACAAAAGGCCAAATTACATTCTTTAAACCCCACACTTTCTTATTTAGATTTGCTCTCAATATTCTGTCGAAGAATTGGTCAAGTTCTTTGCAGTCCCACCATCCATCCATGTAAGATTCTCCTAAAGCCAGAGAACCTCCTCCTAAGACTCTTGAATAAAATTTAGGATTATGGACTTGGATATCCCCGGGCCTGTTTCCATTAATCTCAACATCAGCCAGAGCAAGAAGATTCTGAATAGTTTGCTTCATATTCTGTTTTCCCATCAGAAATCAATCAAAAGAATATCTATATAATATTTACTATAACAAACTATATAGAACAAACAACCTTAACTAAATCCATGTATTACAAAGAAACTCGTCCCTGGGGCCAATTTGAACAATTCTCACACAATGAAAAATCCACCGTCAAAATCACTACTGTTAAAAATGATGCTAGAATCAGTCTTCAATCCCACAAAAACACAGATTAATAGGTCCTGGTCGTGTTTTAGAAATCTCATACGGGGGTTTTGATGAAAAAGACCAAATTCGTTACGAAGACCATTTTGGCAGAAATTAAGCGAAAAGTTTATATATAATATAAGTATATACTATAGTATAAACTTATATGGTGAATAAAATGCAAAAGCAAGTCCTCCATTATCCAAGATTAGACACAATCCTGAATGTAGAAAAAATAATCAAAAAAGCCAAAGAAGCTTTGTCTAAAAATGAAATAGATAGAAGGCTTCCCAAAAAAATAATGAGACCTACTCTCAATCTTATTCTTGAATATTTGGAGCAAAGCGGTAAAATAGCTATTCTTAAAGAAGGCATTATCTGGATTTACAAAGAAGACATTAGTAACAAACTCAAGTCTAAACTTGAAAAAGGAGTTACCTTAGTATGAAGAAAGAAATAGAGATAAAATTCGATGCCGAAGCTTACAAAGAATATGAAAAACTACAAAAATTAGTTGCTCAAGGAAAAAAATCAAGAAAAAAGCCAACACACTCCCAACTACTCTCTTCCATCAATAACGCCATTAAGAATATCAAAGCAGATCATCGTTATGGAGATTTGATTCCAAGAAAATACATTTCCAAAAGTACTATAGAAAGATACGGTACAGACAAAATTTTTAGAGTTGAATTAATTGGTTATTGGAGATTACTTTATACTCTAATTGGTGACGAAGTCAAAATAATCGCCTTTATTCTTGAGTTTATGGACCATAACAAATATAATAAAATATTTGGTTATAGAAAAAAATAAACCTAATTCTGCTTTCTCAATTCAAAACTAATACTCTTACTGGCTTCTACCTGCGGCTGGTCATAAGGGTCAACTCCCCGTAATAAAGAAGAATAAACAGCCATATAATGCCACAAACCCATAAACTCGCCGATCGTCTCTTCTGAAATCTTATCCAGAACAATAGAACAAACTGGAATCTTATTTCGAACAGCATCTCTAAAAGTTCCTTCAAATTCATAATCAACAGCTTTTGACAAAGGAATATTATTCAAAACATTCAAGAAATCATCTTTTAAATTAATCTTCTTCAAACCTGCCGCCACTTTGGTCTTAAAATCTTTGTCAAACTTATCAACTTTCACAAACAAACCCACTACATTTTTTTTGCCGCCAAAAAATCTTTGGTTTGTGTGATGCTGCGTCTCTGGACCCAAACCGCCAAAAATTGTTTGTCCCTTCCCCTCCTTACCACTGCTCTCATGAATCAACTGCACAATCAAATTTACAAAACCCTCCAAACGAGGAGAATAAACCGGCATGAAAATCTCATCATAACCATTGAAATCCAATAAATACAAAGCAGTGCTCAATTGCAATGCCAAATTATTTTCTAACTTCCCAGAACATTTCTTATACATCCTTCGAGCACCCTTATCTACCTTGCGAACATCAATGCCCAAAATCCGAGCAGGAATATAAGCAACTAAACTTGTGCCTGAGTATCTCCCTCCAACATCAGGATGCAAAACAACTTCAAACTTCTTTTTCTTGGCAATTTCAAACAAAGCACTGCCTAAAGAAGTAATCACTAAAGTTTTGTAACCGTCAAAAGCAAGAAGCGCTTCCAAAACCCCAACTGTCGAACCAGATTTACTGATGACCATCACCAAAGAATCCTTCTTCCCACATTCTTTCTTAACATCATCCAAATAATCAGGATCCATGGTCCTGACTAAAAAAACTTTTTTCTCGCTTTTATTCAGCGCTTTGCAATACGCCCAAAAAGAAGTTATTGAACCGCCATTGCCAATCACAATTAAATTCTTGACTTTACTATACTTCCGAGCCACCTTGTCAATTAACTTAAAATCTGCCTTATGTTTGACAAATACTGGCGTCTCTTTAGAAATCCTGTCTGTATTAAACTTATCAATATCAACTCTAATATGATCTAAGTTTAATTTTAACATTATACACCCCTTTAATCAGATAAGCTTCTTTTTCTTTATATATTTTACTTAAAATAAAAATTTTCAACCCTATTTTCTTATATCTATTTTCCTCAACCATAATCTTTATAAAATAAAATCTCACAACCACAATTTTAATGGCTAAAAAGAAAAAGAGTCTCATTTCTGAATTAGAAGCGCAGCTTAAAGAAAGAAAAGAAGGAATAAAAGAAGAACACCAAGAAGAAGCAGAAAGACTACAGAAAGAATTAGACGAAAAACAAAGAGAGCTGGAAGCCTTAAGACGAAAACAAACCCAGGCATTAGGAGAAGCTAGCCAAAAAATTGTTGAAGGAGTCTTTCCAACACTTGTCGAAAGATTAAGAGCCATTGAAAGAGACGAAGAACTGACCGACCGCAAAAAAGATAACCGCATCGCTGCTGAAGTAGAACAAGCAATTCCTTTCCTTTCTTATGCGAACAAGCACGATGCTATCAGGTCTATCAAAATAGTTTGGGGTGAACCCTGCCAAAATAGCGGCCTAGACCTTGACAAATTAATTGAAGAATCTCAGGATTTAGACCATACTAATGGCTTTGGACAATTCCTTCTTCCAGCACCGCAAGAAGAAGCATCAATCCTTGATGTAGAATTCACTGTTTTAGGAAAAGTTGAAGACACAGGTGCACCAACTCCAACAGCTGATGGCGACAAATACATCAAAAATTCAGACATTCTCAGGTTTTTAGTTCCCAATAAAGGTGATCATCGTGCTGCCCAACAAACTTTTAGCAATTTCTTGAAAAAAGAATTCAGTGATGATGTTGTTTCAGCTCATCATAATGACCACCATCTTCCTGTCGACAAAGCCAGGGAGTACATCGCAGGACTTTGCCAAAAATATACTCTAGTTTCTTCATCTTCATCAACACAGATGAGATACTTCAAAACTCCTTCAGAAAGCGAAATCAACACTTTCCTCAAAACACACGCCTTTCCTTTAGAAGAAAAATTTTCCCAAAAATCATCTCGTGATAAAAAACCTTCAGGAAAATTTCCCGGTAAAACATCTTCAGATAGAACCATGCCTGCTACTGATTTTTACAAATTTTTTGTTACTAAACATGTAGATAAACCAAATCATTTTGAATATGCTACCTTGACTCCTTTCTTAAACAGAAGATTTAGTCTATTTTCTAGAAGCGATGGAAAACAAGGCAAAGCCATTTCAGAAAAGGATGCTCTTGCTGTTTATCAGGCAGCTTGGGACAAATATCAAGATAAACCTTGGATTAAAAGACTAACCACACCGCAGCTGGAAAATAAAATTAAACAATATTTTGAAACTCAAGAGACGCCAGATCCATCACCAAATAACAAATCATCATCCAAAATGCTTATCTCTCCTTTCCTTCGTTTAGTCTTTAAAGATGATCTTTCTTATAATTTCTACCGGGATAAAGGAGCTTACTTAGAAAAACAAGGGCTTGCTGAGTCAACTGGCAAAGGCAAGGGCAAGCGCCGTTTTATTAATTTAGAAAATATAGCTGAAGCTTATGCTGCACTTCAAAAAAGATTTCCAGGTTCTAGTTATTTTAGCAGTTTGACATTAGTAGATGTGCAGAGTGCGCTCTTAGATATCAGTTATCAGGTTCCAGCTTCACCAGCACCAAAAAAGAAATCTTCAAAAAAATCTCAAACACCTCAAAACAACAATATTCCTTTTAGTGAATTCCGGCGTTGGTTTACTGATGGAGACCCACCTAACAGATTTCGTCTTAGCTGCACTGATTATTTGAAAAGAGAATTAGGTGACGATTTAGAACCAGTCCAACAAGGAAACCGCACTCGTTATCAAATTCCTGTCTCTGCCATAAAAAGAGCTGCTACCCTCATGAACGAACATTATACTGAAAAAGATTTCTTCTTAAAATTATCTTCAAAACAATTAGAAAGAAGAGTCAAAGAATATTTTGATGGTCAGGTCCCTAATGAATTTTATAATTTTTCTGATCCAGCTCCTTCACCAGCCCCAACCAAGAAATCTCCAAGAAAATCAAAACCAGCTTCTGCCAAAGATATCAAAATTATTACTCCTACAGCTATAATAAATTACTTGGCTGGCCAGGGCTACAATAAACAAGAAGCTGTTGAAGAAATCAAAAAAGCAGAAAAAGCTGGTATTCTAGGTAGGCCTATCAGAACTGATCCTTTAGAACCGTTAGGTTATGACCAAAGAAAGGTTACCACATTTTACTCAACAGTCAAACGAAAAAAATAATTATTTAAATGATTGATTATTTCCCTTTAACATGCAACTAGTCAAAGAACAAACTCAATCTCCTTCTCAATTTGATAAAACCACTACAAGATATCTCTGGAAAAAATACGCCCATGCCTTGCGTGTTACTGAAGAATACAGCAAGTTTGGCATTGAAGATAAATTTCAAGTTTACATGGCTGCCACTTACTGGCCTCATTTATTGAGAACAGTTGAGATAACCAATAGAGGAAAAACATTAGATGAATTAATTCTTATAGATCAAATCGGTTTAGCAAAAAAATATGACCTCAAAGATATCCAGGAAGCCTTTAGAATTTCAGGTTCTCAATTAAAACTAGAAGACGGCCAGGTTTTTTTAGCCCAAGTCCTTGCTTATGCAGAAAATGTTATTGAAAAACTAGAAGAATTCAAAGAAAAATACCCTCAGACCGGGGTCTGCACCCGTATGTACCTCGAAGAAAACAATATTGAAGTTCCAGGCGAAGCTGCAGGCTTAAGCTACAAAATCCTTAAGCTTATCCAAATGTACAACTCCATCATCAAGGACATCTTCAAAACATCTCAAGAGCTTTCCAACACTCTTATTACAGAAAAAACAGATTCTTCTCAAGAAAAAGGCGCTGTTCTCGATTTCGACATTCTCAAAATTATTCAAAAGTTCCCTGAATATAGGAATTTGAAAAATGCTTATGATATTGACCAGGAAAAATTAAATCAATTTCTTAAAAAAGGCCTCAAAGAAAGATTTGTTTATACTGATGATATTTTCAAAATTACTCAGGTCTCTAATGATGATGATTTCCTTTCACTCCAGCTCCTTCTTGAAAAGGCCAACATCGAAATCAAAGAAAAAGGAGTAGAAGAAGATGAAAACCAAGCAGCGTCGTCTGGTCTTTATAAAAATAATGTTAAAATTTACCTCAATCAAATGGGTAGGCATCCTTTACTCTCCAGAGAAAAAGAAATCACTCTGGCTAAAACAGTTGATGCTTCTAGAGCCAGAATGCGCAGCCAAATTTTAAGTACAGACTTGGCCCAAAGAGAAGCTCTCCAGATTATCAAAGAAACAATTGACGAACAAAGACCCTCCAGTCGCACTTTCACCATCCCTAAAAACATTAGCTCAGACGAGTTTGTCGAACCCCTTCCCCAATACGCGCAAACACTTGAAAGAATGATTTACTGGAATCGCCGGGATTACGAATCAATTCAAAGAAAAGATTCATCAAAAAAACAAAAAGAAGAATTGTGGCAGGCGATTAGAAGAAGACAAAAGCGGGGCAAAATTCTCCTCGAAGAACTTAATCTCCAGCACAAGCTTATTTTTTCTGAAAAAACATCTTTAAAAGATAAGCTTGAAGAATATTCCAGCCAGATGAACAATCTTGTTCAGGAAATCAAACGTTTGAAAGAAACAAAAGGCAGTAGAAAAAAAATAGATGAAATTAGAAATATGTTCAAAAGCCTCACTGCTGTCACCCTTGAAACTCCTAAAAGCCTTGAAAACAGAATTGAAAATATAAAATATGCCCACCAAGTTTATGAAAAAGCCAAACAGGATTTTAGTCAAGGCAATTTAAGACTGGTTATTTCTATTGCCAAAAAATACCGCAACCGCGGCCTGGCTTTCCTAGACCTTATTCAGGAAGGCAATACTGGCTTGATGAAAGCAGTTGACAAGTTTGAATATCAAAGAGGCTATAAATTCTCAACTTATGCCACCTGGTGGATCAGGCAGGCTATTACCAGAAGCATTGCTGACCAGGGCAGGACCGTTAGAATCCCGATTCACATGATTGAGATAATGTTCAAGGTCAGAAAAGCAACCAAACAACTTGTCCAGGAATTAGGAGAAGAACCTTCTAATGAAGAGATTGCCAGAAAAGTAGGGTTACCTCTTGAAGAAATAACCAGGGTGCAGAAAATATCCAAACATCCTGTTTCTCTTGATAAGGCTGTTGGTGACAGTGATGACAGTTTTTTTGGTGATTTTATTGAAGACCAAAAAACAGAAGCCCCCCTCTCAAATTTAGAAGACACTAATGCTAGAGAAAAACTGCTCAAAGCTCTCAACTCATTGTCTTTTAGAGAAAGAGAAATTATTAAACTTAGAACTGGTCTTTATGAAGAAGGCGAGCATGTCCCTGGCCTGACTTACACTTTAGAGGAAATCGGTCGAATCTTTAGAATCACTCGAGAACGTGTCAGGCAGGTCGAAGAAAAAGCCATCAGAAAACTCAGGCATCCAGCCAAAAGCAGGCCTTTAGCCAGTTTGGTTGAAAGAAAACACCGGGAAAGGCTGGAAAGAAAACACCGGGAAGAATATTAGAAAACTTTATAAAACACCCTTCTTAAAAACCTTCAAACGAGAGTGAGAAGGGGTTAGAGAAGTGATGAAATCACTTCTCAAACATGATTAAAATGCATACAGCTTTATTAGTAATCTTAAGTCTGATTGGACTCATTGCTTTGTACTGGGTTTTAGTAGGTCAAAGAAAATTCAACAAACAGTTTCAAAAATCATAAAAATCCGCCCACAGGCGAATTTTTAGGACACAAGGAAAACGAAGTTTTCCGGTGAACTTAGAAATTCCCAAAAGGAATTTCTTGTTTCCCAGAAACGCAAAGCGTTTCTCAGGACACCAGAAATCCCAAAGGGATTTCTTAGTGTGCCAGAAACAATGGCCTTTCTATCTAAAATTTAGATTTATGTTTCTGAGCATAAAAAAATATTTATTCTATTAAAATAATCAATACTAAATGCGTTTTAGAGATATAGTTTTTTTAGTTTTTTTAACCGGCTGTTCTAGTTATGAAATCCCAGAACAAGAAATTGCTAGACTGCAAATTTTAGTCTATGAAAAAAAAATCAAGGAAGTTAATTTGGAAAAATTCTTTAAAAACCACCAGCATCCAAAATTAAAAGATCATTTCTTTTATGTTCTCTACCATCTGGAACAGCAACCAGGTAATTATATGGTTGAAAAACAGGAGATGACTAACTACTTCAAAAAACACAACCTTAACTCTTTAATCCCCTTAGATGATTTAGAAAAAATTGTCCGCGAACACAGCTACTTAAAGATTTACACCAGTGGTTTTTCACAAGGAATTCCTGGTTCAGGAGGCAAGCTTTCTCTTTGTGCCTCAAAAGATCTCTGCTTTTATGGCCAGGAAAGAATACCCGGTCACCGCAATTTAAATTTAGCCCTGGGTTCATTAACCATGGAAGTTAATTTTCCTTATAACTTGGTTTGTAATCTCAAACCTGAAGTCAAGGCTCTTGAAGTCTATGATCAAGGTGCTAATGTTATTTTTTACTGCCAATATTTAATAGATGGCAAAATGAAAAAATCCCGGGTTATTTATCATGCCAGAGACAGCACTTCTAGTGAGTGTGATGGCTGGCATGATGATGTCATCATAGAAAAATAAAATTATTTCTCGACTAAAAATTCCTCTCTCTTAACTTCTTCAAGAATATCCAAAACAATTTTTTCTTTAATTTCAAATTCCTTTAATTTCTCTTGGAAATTATAAACTTCATCCCAATTCTTGAAAACACAATCAATCAAAAAATCAAAACCACTGTTTATCTTATACAAAGAATTGACATTTCCATGAGATGTTAAAAATTCTTTTAACCTATCTTTATCTCTCGTACTCAAAACCATCCAGACCCTAAAACCATAACCTAATCTAGGAAAATCAACCAAGGCAGTGTACTTCTTCACCAGACCGCCCTTGTATCTCTGAATTTTATCAAAAACAGTGCTCGTGGGCATCAATGTTTTCTTACCTATATCTACTAAAGACTGTCGGGCATCTTCTCTTAAATGTGCAATAATTTGCAAGTCTTTTGGGTTTATCATTTTATATCCTCCAATTTAATTAATAATCCTTCTTTATACAGTGATTCATGAACTTTTTCCAAGTAATCTTTAAGGACCAGTATTCTTGGATGTTCAGTATAAAGAAAACAATCTATTTCATAGCGGGTGTCTGAAAATTTTTTCATATACTCTTGAATTTTGTCAACTCTCCTATCACCTTGTCTTAAATCATTTTTGTTGAGGCAAAGCCATTCAATAGACTTCTTTATTTCTGTTGCTTTTTTTTCCATATATTCTTGAGTTTTTTTCCTATAATCAATTTGATTAACTTCTTCTGTGTTAATTCTTCTTTCCATCCTTTCAACATTCTTACTTAATCCCACTAATTTTGCTTTTTCCTCTCCTTTGAGTTCTTCTTTTAAAATTGTCAATAAATCTAAGGCTTCGCTGTAATCTTTCTTTTCAACAAGAGTTTTGATAGAATCGTATTTATTGAACAAACCCTCATCATATTCTTTATTTTTATGACCATAAAAAAGAATACCTGCTGTTATTGTTCCAGCAACAAATAAAGCAGTCAAGGGAATCTTAAATTGATTTAATTTCTCCTTGACCAACCAATACTTCTTCATTTTTCCAGTTATGTTTTCTAAATTCATTTTTTCTTTTTCTCAAAACAATACAAATTTCCATTTGTCGTTGCAAAATACAATCTATCATCTTTCATAATCGGCGGAGAACTGATTGGGCTGTCTAATTCTTGCATCCATAATTTCTTTCCATCCCGAACATCTAATAAATAAACATAAGCATCAAAAGAACCAAAACAGATATAACCATTTTTAATAGTTGGTTCTTCCCTGATTCTATCATCTGTTTTTAATTTCCAAACTATATTACCTTTTTCTGTACCCAAACAATAAAGGTGACCATCCTCTGCACCAACATACACTCGTCTATCATGCAAGAAGGGCTTTGATTTAATTCCATTTTCAGGAGAAAAATCCCACATATCTTTTCCCCTGAAAATATCATAAGAATACATTAAGTTTTTTTCATTTAAAATTAAGATTTGTCTGTCTCCAAAAAAGAAATCTTTGATTTTTTCATTTTTTGACCAAAGAGTGTCACCTTGTGGGGATATTTTAGATAATTGGTCATTTGACAATTGATATTTCATTCCTTTATATGAGCAAAAATTTATTTTCCCCCCCACTATCTTTACATTTCTCCCTCTAAATTCCAATTGAAACTCTTTACTGTCGTCTGAATACTCAGGACGGTGAATGCGAAGGGTAATTGAAGTAATATTATGATCATTCTCGTGTTTCTCTAAAGAAAAAGATTTTTCATAGTAATTTAAACTATAAATTTGGAAAGAGGTGCTTTCTTTTTTCTTAGGCAAAAACTCCAATCTGACCTCGCTGGAATCCACACCTATTTTACATGCACATTTTGCATCTAAATTAATTATGCCTGTGTCAGTTGATAATAGCTTACCGCTTATCAATTCAAAAGAACGAACAGAGTTCCCGCTTGAAACAAATATCCTATCCTCTAATTGTAGACATTTTGGATTACTCCCCTCAACTTTTTTATTCCACAACAATTCATAACTGACCGGCAAAACATCAACTTCTAATTTTTTTCCTAATTCAACTAGTTTCTTTTCTCGCTTCAAAACTAATTCTTCTAATCTTTCTACATTCAATATTCTTTTTTTACTTTCTTCAAAAGAACTTTTTATTTTTTCAACAGTTCTATTTGATTCTCCTAATTTTTTTTCTAAAAGTTCAAATTCTTTGGTCGTCTGTCGATGATTTTCCTTATATGTCACAAAGCTTTTTTTTAATTTATTAAATTCATCATTAGTATATTTATGGCCCCCTACATAATTTATTAATTCTGCCCTTAGTCTTCTAACTTCTTCGTTATCATGTTGGTGGTTTTGTTTATATTTTTCAAATTTTTCTTCCAAATCATCAAATTCATCATCAGTGTGTTTATGTCTGGCCATATATCCAATTAATTTTTTTCCCAACTCTTTAAACTCTTTATTATCATGTTTATGGTTTTGTCTATAATCTGCTGATTGTGCTTTTATTTTTTTGACTTGTTCATCGCTCTGTTGATGATTTTTCTTGTATTCTTCAAATCTAGATTCCAAACCAGAGAAATCATCATTACTTTTCCCATGACTTTGTTTATAATTATCAAATTTTCTTTTTACTTCATCCAATCCAATTTTATTAGATTCAATCTCTAATCTCTTAACTTCAGTCTCTTTCTCAGCCCTATTGGCTGACACATTTTGATAATGAACTAATCCAAAATACCCTCCCAAAAGAACTGCTGTAGCCGCAACTCCAGTTAACACTACCTTACCAATGTTCCATTTTAACCAACTACTCAACTTAGCTCTACCTGAAATCTTCATATTCCCTAATCCTAATCTGTTTTCTAAATTCATTTTATCTCCAGTCAGGTTGTATATCATCCCACAGTCCTTGTGTGATCTGTTTTTCTTCTTGAGATTTTAAATCATAGACCATTAGTTTCCAAGCATTATCAATTTTCTTAGAATAGACTATCTTATCTGATTTTGGAGAGAAAGCAGGCCACCGACCATAGTCCAACTCTATTTCATGACCATCCTTATCAACAAAACGTACTTGATTAGTGCCTGTATAAAAATAAATTATTTTACTACCAAATAAATTGAATTTAAGCTGTTTAAAAACTGAAGGACAAACAAATGAATTATTCCCAAAAATTGTTTTTTTTAAATTAGTCCGAAGATTTGAAGAAATAATCCTGCAATCATATTTATAACCATTAGGGCTATCAGAAGTAGTATAAGTAAATTCATCACTATTAAAGTTTAATCTTGGAAATGGCCTATGTTTTAAATTTTTAATTACGGTCTTGTTTCCCTCTTCATCTGAATAAGTCTCAATTTGCCAAGTCCCATTACCACTCAAGTAAGTTTCGAATAAAATATTTTTACCATTAGCTGAAAAACTCGGAGTAAATTGGTTATCTGGAATTTTTATTGTTTTTTTATCAGTCCCATCAGAATTCATCAAAGACAAATCATAGTCTGACCCGTTTTGAGAAACATAAACAATTCTTTTTTTGTCAAAAGAGAAATAAGGTTGTTCATCTGCAATAAAATTATCAGTTAATTTCGTTGTTTTGCTTCCATCAGAAAGCATTTTGTAGATTTCATAATCTCCGTCCCTATTAGAAACAAAGACAATTACATCTTCATTAGAATTGAGCTGCTGTTTTTTCTTTTTTTCCTCTAATAACCTAGTTTCAAGTTCTGCCTGGTTTTTCTCTTTATAAAAATGAGAAATAGAAAAATAAGCACCTCCAAAAAGAATAGCTGCTGCTGTCACTCCCACAACAACCTTTCTATACCTATCAATCTTATTCTTCAGCCACCAACCTAACTTAACTCTGCCCCTTATACGTACCTTCTCAAAACCAACTCTTCCCTCCAAATTCATTTCCTCCTCCAGCACTTATACCTCTCAATTGTTTCTTTATCAGAAAGAATCCTGACATCTTTGTGATTAATATCAAACTCATCATAAGCCGGATCAACAAATATTCTTTTGCCGTCAGCTTTGACTACAGCACAAGCGTGATTTACTTTATCAGAATTTTTGTCAACTCTAACACTCACATAATTAGATTCCAGACCAACACTTCTGGCCATGGTCACATATAAGAAAGCTAATTCTCCGCAGATTCCTTCTTCATCATCTAAAACTTCTTTGCTGTTCCTATAACCTGACTCATCACCAAAAATACCTAATCCTCTGATAAAATCAGAAGTCAGTGTAAAATATTTAGACTTATCATAGCCTACATTGCTTTCCATCCAGTCAAAAATTGCTTCTGCTTTTTCAATATCATTATCACAATCTTCTGTTTCTTCTTTGATAATCTCAACTAATCTTTTGTCAATGATAAATGGGTTTTCAACACTGTCATCATTAACAGTTAAAGTATAACTGCCGTTGATTTGATTGACATCCATTTCTACTTTTTTATAGTATTTATCAGTCGAATTTCCACCGCCAGGCCAACAAACACACGGCCCCAGTAATAAAGCACCAGCTAAAGCATACAACCATTTTCTACTTTTAGGCTGTTTTCCAGTAACAAAATTATTGTAATCATCAAAATTATTTTTTCCAAATCCACTATTATGAAATTTGTTTAAATCATCTAGCGAGCGCATAATTATCACCTTCATCGGATTCTTCTTTTCCGTATATCTTCTCCATGAATTTTTTACAATCTTTTCTCCAAAACAAACTTTTCTTCATTTCATCAAAAAAACAATAAAGCCATTCATTAGGCGTAGAATTATTATTGTTTCCAATAGAATTTCTAAGATTCCTCGTTGTGCTGAGTATCCGTTGGGAATTTTGTTCCGAATACCAAATTTGGCACTCTGCCAGATAAATATTGGCACAAATAACTTCTTTAGAAGTTTTGGAATTTATTTTTTTCAAAGAATTGTATACTTCTTTATATTTTGAATAATCTCCAAACCAATCTAATCCACTCTCTTTAATGAATTTTAGATTATCCAACATATAAGTTCCAAAAGTAAGAGAATCCTTGGACATCACATTTTTTTGTGCATTTTCCTTCAAACTAGAAAAATAATTTATAGTATTCTCCAAACATAGTTCCATGTCTGCGATTGCACTTGCTAAATTATTTCTATAACTTCCAGTTTTTTTCCCATTTTCAAAGAATAATCTACCTTGATTTGTCACTATTCTTGAAGCTATACAATACAATGAATACTCTTTTTTATTTCTTCCAAAAAGTAAGTCAACTATTCCACTTCTCGAAAAAATTTCCTGGGAAGCCAGACTATCCAAAATACGCTCTTTGTCGCTTTTTCCAAACAACAAATCAATCAGTCCCATTTTCAAAAAAACGTTGAGCTTTCCCCTCCAATTCTTTGTCATAAGTTCTATTTGTCTCAACAATACTGCTCATCAGCGGATTGATATGTCTAAAATCCATATCTCGACTGTCATAAGAAGGTATTCTTGCTTCTAGAGAATTCATGTAATTTCTGTGATGAAGATAAAAAGAAAAAATAGCCATTTCTTTGCCATTTTTTGCTCCTTCCTCAAACTCTGTATCCTTGAATACTTTCGATGCTGTCTCGGTGATCTCTAAATTCTTTTTTAATTCATGAATTGAAAAATACAGCAAGCCGAATTCCCTCATTGTATATTTCAGGAATTCAGCAACTTCATTCATCGACTGGCTTTTTTGCTGCGTTTCTTTACATAGATCGACATAGAAATCTTGCTTCTCTTGATGTCCACTCAGTCTTGCTTCCAATACTTTCCCTTTGACATTAGTGAAAGCCCGATGCAGCCATGAAGAATCTTCATTATTTTGGCAAAACTGATATGATTCAGCACTTCGGGCCAGGGTTGCTTCAGAATTGTATAAGTCAATCTTATGACCCATCAATTTTTTCTCTATCTTTACTTGATTGGCAACTGTTTGTTCATAAAGATCTCTGAAATTCTCTGCAATTTCTAAGTAATTTTCATGAATTTCTTTAAACTTACCCTTTCCTTTAGCCAAACCTTCGACCAACAACTGAAGATTTTTTAGATCTTTATCTGCCATTTTCAGCTGTTCTGATGTTAGAAGGTAACTCTCTAGCTACAACATCAATAAGATAGCCGTCTGGTGATGGAAGTCCAGGACCTAAGACATCTTTGATTCTCTCAACACCATACTCACTTTTCACATTACCTAGCAGCTTTCCGTCATTGACAAGTTCAAAACAACCGTGCCTGTGAAGTCCCTCGAGATTAGCCAGAATCGTTGAAGTAAACCCACCAAGGTATTTTATTGTTCTATTTAGGTCTACATGTTGTCCTAATAAGGCACCATCATAATTTCCCCCTTCGATTAGGTTTAATATTGGGTCTTTGATTTTTTCAATACTTCCAACTAATCTTTGACTTTTCTTTAATGCCTCTTGACGGCGTTGAAATATATGGTTATAGACTCCAAATAAGTCAAGCATCATCCTTCTTTCATCGCTTAAATATTTGGCTTCGTCTTCTGCTAATGTTTTTGCAGTCTTTATCTCTTGTAATTTAAAAGAGCCAGCGAGAACATTAACACCTTTTTCACTGCCTGCTTTTATGATTTGAGCGAGTTCATCAGGGCTAATCGTTCCATTCACAGTTTTAAGTAATACTTTATCATCACTGTTTTTATACTTATGACCCACTAATGCCATCTCTCTTTTTTGTTGTTCTTCATAAGCATTTTTCCATGCTCTGGCAGCCATAAACCATACAAACTTAGTGACTTGTTCCATCTCCCAATTTTTTATTAACTCACTTTGCAAACCATAAAATAAATGTTGGGAATGATTCACAAAGTCTTTATAAACAGCGTTAATATCATGTGCATTGTTAAGTTGTTCTTCAAGAATTTCTTTTGGTTCATACAACCTTTTTCCAAGAATTTTTTGTTTAAAAACCTCAGCTATTTTATTTGTCAAAGTATTGCCATGAATCCACTTCATAGATCTATTAAATTCATACTGTAAAACAACTGACGTGTCAACTAATTTCCTGACGTTTCTTAAATCAGGAATATTTTTTGGTTTTGCAATTTTTTCATCAAAAGGCAGTTCCAATCCATATTTTCCTAAATAATTGACGATCGCATCTTTTTCATCTAATAAAAGATTCACTACTCCATCTTCATCTATTAGTTTAGCTTTCCATGTTAATATCCTACTTTCTAATTCATTTTTCTTTTCAATTTCATCTGACATTTTCTTTTCCTCCTAACTTTCCTAGAGCTCTCGCTATCTCAATACACCTCACTTCTAGGATAAGTTAATCTTTAAACAAACTTTTAATATACGAAATACCCTGACGTAAAGCCTTATCAGCAGACTCTCCTAATGACTTCAAAAAATCCTTTTCCTGCCAATGATTCTTTTCAGTAAAATCAAAACCATTCATGTCTCTTTTATACAACTGGCTTGAATATTGCCATTCATCACCTTTGAGATATCCTTCAACAACTCTTTGCTCTATGACTGGGTTGCCGAATTTATCATCTATTCTAACCATAATCCCAACTTGAGATTTTCTCAAAGGCATTCGAACTTTGGCTTTCTCAACACTTCCTTTTTTGTAAACACCATTTTCATGAGTAAAAAACACAATCTCATAATCAACAACATGATTTTTATTTTCTTTTAGATAATCTTTTAACTTCCCATCCCATCTGTCTGCAATCGATTTATTCAAAAGCAAAATATCATCAAGTTCATCTTCACTGACTTTTTTCCCGCAAATCACACCCCAGTCCTTTCCTTCTCCAATCACTTTGTCAATAGAATCATCTTTCAAAGAAAACTCTCTCTGCATTTTCAAACTAAAATTTCTATATTTCGAAGTATCAGGACTTTTAAATTCATATCCCAAAACAGCCACTGCTTTTTTATCATCAAATTTAGTTACCTCAGCATCTTCAAAAACTTCATAACCCCGGCCCCCAACAAATCTTTCCAATCTTTTATCCTCTAAATCATAACTAAATCTCTCTTCAATCTCACTCTCCAAACATTTTTCCATTATTTTCCTGCTGGCATAATCAACTCCCTTGCTAATTAAATCACCTAAACCATCGACTAACCTTTCCACAGCCCCTTTTTCTTTAGGTGCTTCTTGAGCTGAAGCTATTGAACCAAAACCCAAAATTCCACTCAACACCAAACCTGAAATTAACTTTTTCATCTTTTCTCAATCCTCGGTCCGCCATCTTTCCAAACCACAAAGATTTTCTTGCCGTCAGTAATTTCGCGCCAAATGCCTACAAAAGACCAAAAAATAATTGCACCGCCAGCAGAAACACCCAACATTCCGCCAACATTCTTATTGATCATAAAAGCGATCAAAAACCCTGCTAAGACAACCCAGACTAATTTTCCGATTATTTTTCCTTTGTTCATCTTGGCACCCTCACATAATCAATTTCAAATCCAATGAGGCTTGATATGAAATACATTATTAAGAATCTGTCTTCATAAGACCCATTCATTGAATTTTCAAAATCAATATCGAGGCAAGTGAATGAATCTTCGCTTTCTCGGTGATATACAGTTGGCAATCTTTTACATATGTTCCAAGCTTCACTTCTATCTACATATCTGATTAGATAAGCCCTATCCATCAAGCATTCATTAGGATTGATCATATCATTACAATAATATTTATCAGACAGCAACTCACATCCTACTCTGTCTTCTACCAAAGAACAGAATTTGCTGTTTTTTGACCTGATAGCCACGTAATAATAACACACATCTGGATCATCCGCTTCACTGCAATAAGCCTTGACCATATCAAATGGATAATCCACATCATACTCCAGTTCCATCTGTCGTGATTTAGCTGCTTTTTGCGCAAAACAAAAACTATTGTCAAATTCATCTTCTAACACAGAGCATTCTGTTATAGTATCATTAATCTCTTGTTGCAAAGCTTCTCTGCGGCTTATTTCCATATCTGACATTTTCTCGCCACATCCAGCTATCAAAACCAATCCAATCAACAAAAGAGCAAAAATTATTTTCTTCATTTTTTTGTCTCCCTGTTTTTGACACTTTCAATTATGACTACATAAAGTTCTTCAGGTAGATCACAGGCTTTGAGAAATTCTTTCATCAGTTTCTCTTCTCTTTTGTCAATCTTGCCGTCAGCCATTAACATCCTGGCTAGAACACCAATGATAAACATGACACCATCTGCCGTCAAGAATTTTCTAGCTTCCTTCAAAACTTCAAAAACATATTTTTTATCTTTAGTTTTCTTAACCTTGTCAATGACTTTCTTAATTTCAGCTTTGGAATTGGGCATATTTTTCAGCAGTATGTCAATTTCTTTTTGTTCTTCTTTGCTGATTTTGCCGTCTACCTTAGCCATATAAGTCATACAAGCAGCCAAAGCCTTGGCCAGGGTGATTTTTGTATCATCTTGGAACTTTTTCTTTTCTTTTTTATTCTTCTCCATTATTTCTTTGATTTCTTTTTTGTAAGTTTCCCCGCATAAATGACATTTGTAATATGATTCAATTGTGCCAAAAGGAAAGATTGGAATAAAATACAAAGTAAACCATCTTTTTAGGTCATGTAGTTCTAATTTTCCTAAGCATGACTTCTCCAGACATGATGGACAGGATAATTCAGTTTTATCTTTTTCATTTGATTTTGTTAGTCTTGTTTTATACCCAAAGATTATCATTTTTTCTCCTTGACGTCTTTGCTTCTTTGACGCCTTTTACTATCTCAACTATTATCACCACCAATGCTCTCAAAAAGAGGATGGCTGCTGCAATGCCTATTAATGAAGGAATATTATGTTTAACAAAAAATGAAACGATTCCTCCTGAAACCATTCCCAACATTCCATATCCAAGGATTCTTCCCCAATTCATTTTTCGGATTTTCTTGATTTTTTTCGGATTTTCTCCGAAGTGTTATTTTAGGTTTAACTCTAAGAACATATATAGTAGAGAATATAAATAAAACCTTTGACTGAATTTTTTATCAAAACGCAATATTTATATAGTAATTCATCATTATGATAAAAATGAAAGAAATTAAGCTAGATGCCAAAGATAAGAAGATTTTATACGAATTAGACATGGATGCTCGACAACCCTTCGCCCAAATAGCTAAGAAAGTTGGCTTGAGCAAAGAAGTTGTTAATTACCGAATCAAAGAATTAGAAAAAAAAGGCATTATTCAAGGTTATTATGCCATCCTAGACATTACCAAAATGGGCTATACTTTTTGGAGAGTCTATCTGAGATATCACAATATTAATCCAGATAAAGAAAAAGAAATCATGGAATATCTGCACCAAAACCCCGCTATTGGCTGGGTAACTGTTGGAGATGGCAAATGGGATCTCAGTATTATTGTTTGGGCCAAAGATCTCTTATCATTTGAAGAGATTTATGATGACATTATCTTTAAATATGGAAAATATTTTGGTGAAAAATATGTCGGCGCTGCCTTTAGAATTTACCATTTTAAACATAATTTTCTCTATGGCACTAAAGATCACTCTTATGTTTTATTGGGCGAACATAAAAAAGTTAAATTAGATGAGACTGATTTTAAAATTTTATCTCTTTTGGCCAAAAATGCTAGAATATCAGCTTTAGAAATCGGTAAAAAATTAAACTGTACTGGCAATGCTGTCAAAAACAGAATCAAAAGATTAGTCAAAGAAAAAGTTATTATTGGCTTTAGAGCTAAACTAAATCTATCTCTATTAGGTTATGATCATTACAAAGTATTATTACATTTAGAAAATCTTAGTAAAACAAAGCTTAATCAATTAATCACTTTTCTTAGTTACAATCAAAACGTCATTTATATCTCTAAATCTTTTGGAGATGCTGAATTGGAATTTGAAACTATGTTCAAAACCAAAGCTGATTTGTATAAACTCATGAAAGAATTAAGAGAAAAATTCCCAGACCTCATCAGGGATTACCAAACAGTTCTATTTTACGAAGAACCATTGATTAATTATTTTCCTATTAAAATATAGTTTATTTTTTATAACAGATAGCAATTGCCCGAGAACCGTCCTTTTCAATATGAGAATCAAACATATTTAATTCATTTTCAAATTCACTCACATTAAATCTTTCTGAATGAATCATCTGAATTTTTGTGCCTTTGGGTAAGGTCACGTCATTAATAGATGCTTCATCAACTAGAGTAAAATATCCTACCAATCGCTTTTGATCGCCCCCTTCCTCTGCCACGAACTCATATTTTTCAGGATTTGATATTAATTCATCTATCTGATTTTCTTTTATCCCTAGAATTTTTAGGGGATAAAAAAGCCATCTGGCTTCATTCTCTCCCTTGTAATGCTCATTATCCATATCAGTACCACAAGTAGTTATGAAAACATCTTCTGACTGCATGACTTCATTGATATTATTATAAATCATCTGCCGATCTTCCGGAGAAAAATTACCAGCAGTTCCTCCCAACAAAACATAAATCTTCTTTTTATCTTTTTGAATAGGAGAAATTATTTTTAATTCATCAAGATTACAAAAATCACAAACTTTTGGGATTGTTTTTATTTTAGGTTTTCCAGAAGATAATGCATTAATGCGATCTCTATAAAAATTAAATGTAGCTTCCTCCACCATGTTTTCACTTTTATCAGTCAAATAAACCGATAAGTTTTTGCATTCAGGATATTCAGCAATTGCTCTGGCAATCTCTAATTCAGAAACTCCTGTTCCGCAGCCCAAAGTTATTAATTCTATGTCGCCTTTAACAATTTGGTCTAAATTAAGGATAACTTGTTCTTTAAAATAAGTCTCGCCCCCCAAGATTGTATTGTACTGTTCGACTTGAGATCTAAAAAGATAAAACAAATCAGGAATGACCAATTCAATCAAAGGATCTCCATTTTGATCTTTATTTTCTTTTTGAGATTCAATTTGTGAGACTAACACCATTTCTATCTTTTCTGCATAATCTCTACATTTTTCTACTTCTACAATTATATTTTTGAGTTTGTCAGAGGGTGGTGCTTCGCTACAAAAAAATGAGATATAGTCTTTGAACATCTCTACATCAAAAAATGTTGGATAAAACTCTAAAGCATCTTCTGTAAAAGATAATACTTCATCTAAACCTTCTTTACCGGCTTGGTCAAAAATATCTCGAAGTTTATCATAGCTTAACATAACATAATCTGGATTGATATCAAAAAATTTCTCAAGGTGTACAGTATAAAGCTCTATTAAGCCATTGTATTCTTCCCTATACTTCTGAGGTTCTTCAGTATTATATTGTGCTAAATCAGCGAATTCTTCGATACACCAACCTATATTGCTGACAAAGCCGTCTACTAAGTCAATATATTCCTTATACTTCAATCTAAGTTTATCTATCAATTCTTTTGGCAGTTCCCTTAAACTGAATATGTGCCCGTCTATAATTGGGTCAAGCGACTTTACTTTTTTAGAAAATATGCTTTCCTTTGCACGCTGAAATAAATCTTTGAGTCTATTAAGATCACTTCTGTATATCAATGTTCTTGATTCAATCAAATTTCTAAACGTGGATCTGGCTTTGTCTTGGATAGACTTTTTTATTTCAGATTCTGTAGGCATATCTGTTGAATAAAAATGTTTTAAAACTTTATAAAAGGCCACGCGCCCATGTTTTATTAAAGACATTATTTCCATGAATGGAGTTACTGTTACTGTGACTGTTTCTTCAGGATTAATTGGTCCTGGTTCCGACTCATCCATGTTTTCTGATTCCTCATAAAGGGCATCCAGTTCTTCTCTTGAACGGTAAGGCAAGCTTGGATAATCATGATTAAGTTCTTCTGCCAGATGGATGGGTAATCTAGGGTTTCTATTATCTGATTTTGATTCCATTTCAATTATCTCTCGGAGCGCCCGATAATGCTTTCTTTTAGTGATTGAAAAAGCCTTGTTTACTGACGGAACAAAATTAGCCAGCCCTTCTAATGTGCCTGCATAATCTTGGTGGTTGCCCACCACATGTTTTAATGTTTCCTCTGGTGAGAAATAAGCATAAGGGTGCAGTTTGGCGAATGCATTTACCATTCCAGGGAAATACTTAAAAAAATCATTTAATCTTCCTTGAACAAATTCATTTCTTTCTGATCCTGTAATTAAATGTCCGTAATCATAGCAACCCACCATCATTCGATGAACTATTTCTAATTTATTATCAGAAAAATCAAATAAATTCCTGAACGATTCAATAGAATTGTTTATCTTTTTTCGATTTTTTTCAGTTTGATTCAGATGTTTTAATACTTTTAAAAAACTGTCACCCGATCTTTTTTTGGTTTCTTTAATAAATTGGTTGAAATAAAAATTTTTTGTTTTATCAGATTCGTCCGATTTAATCATATCCAATAATTCTTTTCCATACTTATCAGTAGAAAGTTTTTCTAAATGTAAGGCTAATGACAAACCACACCCCGCACTTTTATCTGAAATTTGTTTGCAAAAAAACGAGTAAAGAGAAATCATTTTTTTTGATCTTTTTTGACTAAAAAAATCAATTAAGAGTCCATTATACTGCTTTAAACTCTGGTCACCCTCCATAGATTTAACTAGATTATTAAAGAGTGAAAATTCTTTTTCATAATTCAAAAATAAAATTCTATCTATACCAGGATCCCACTCTTGAAAATTAGGATCCTCATAAATTAGGTAATTAAGACCATCAACAAAATTTTGAAAGTGGTCTTTTTTCGGACCAAACAAATCAATAATTTTTCCCAAATCTTCTTCCAAAACCATTATCCCGACAGGTCCTTTTACTTCATTAAACTTCATAAAAACTCTTTCTAAATTATCAAACTCAACATCTCCAAAAACTTCTTCAATTCTTCTCTTTGTTTGGGTAAGAACTTCTTCCACTCCCATCACTTATCACCTTCCCACAACTTCCTGACAGCTTCTTCTACAATATGTGATTTATTTCTAAAACCTTTCTTCCTTAGAATATCTTGTATTTTGAAAACAGTCTCCTTATCCAATGACACACTCACTACATGTTTCATACGCTATTAATTTTTATTAATCATATATAAATCTTTCTACCTGTAACTACTAAACAATAGCAAAATAATATTTATTCTCCACCATATAAAAAAATATAAACTAATCAACCCTCAAAATTTCTATGATTATCAAATCACTTAGATTGAAAAATATTAGAAGTTATCAAGATCAGATCATCACTTTCCCAACTGGCTCAGTTCTTCTCAGCGGTGATATTGGCTCTGGCAAATCAACTATCCTTTTAGCCATAGAATTTGCCCTTTTTGGTACAGATCTAGACCGCCTCTCAGCCAACGCTCTCTTAAGAAAAGGCGAAAACCAAGGCCAGGTTGAACTCGACTTCCAACTCAAAGACCAGGACATTACCATTAAAAGAACTCTCAAAAGAGGCAAAACCTCTATCCAGCAGACAGCTGGTTACATAGTCACTAACGGAACTAAACAAGATTTAATGCCTGCTGAAATCAAAGCCAAAATTATCGAGCTCTTAGGATACCCTCCAGAACTAGCCGCTAAAAAGAAAAATTATGTCTTCTGCTACACAGTTTACACACCGCAGGAAGACATGAAAGAAATTCTCACCGATGATGAAGAATCTAGATTAAACACCTTAAGAAAAATCTTTAACATGGACAAATACAAAAAAATCAAAGAAAACTGTTTAATCTACATCAAAGAGCTCAGATCAAAACGAAAAGAACTCCAAATCAAAACCGAAGACCTAGAAGACCTTAAAAAACAATTAACAGAAAAACAAGAACTTCTCACCCAACATAACCAACAATTAACAGAATTAACACCAAAAATAAACAGCTTAGAAACAGAAATCCAAAAAATCAAACAGAACCTAGAAGAATTAGAAAAAAAAATAAAACAATTAAATGAATGGAAAAAACAACTGGAAGTTCTCCAGGCCCAGGAAAAAGTCAAAGCCGAACAAAAAAACAAAAACCAAGAAAAAATCAATAAAATTCAAAACCAACTCCAGCAAATCCCCAGAGAATCCTTAGAACAGCTCCAAAACCAAATCATCGAAGATGAAAAACTTATCATTATGATTTTAGAAAAGAAAACCACTTTAACAACTCAATTCAACAACATCAGATACAGAATCCAGGAATTAGAGCAGGAAATCCAAAATAATAATCAAAAAATCAAAGACCTTCCAAATCAAAAACAAAGAATACAAGAACTCAAAACTAAAATCCAGGATATCCAGGACTTCAAAAATAAAAAACAAGAATTAGAAAACTCCCTCAACAAACTCAACCTTGCTTTAAAAGAATACGAAGTCAATAAACAGCACTCTCAAACCTTAAAAACCAAAATCCTTCAATTCTCAAAATGTCCTACTTGCTATCAGATAGTTTCCAAAGACCACAAGCAAAAAATCAACAAAGAAGAAGGCGATAAAATCGTCCTTTGCGAAAAAAGAATCCAGGACTGCCTCCAGCAAAGACAGCAAAACCAATTAAAGCTCCAGGCTATGGGACAAGCTATTGAAAAAACCTTTGAGCATGAAAAAGAATACGAAAGAATCAAAACCGAAATCAAAAACCTCGAAGAAACAAATAAGCATCTCCAAGATAAAATAACAGAGCTCCAAAACAAAAAAACCCAGTCTTTCCAATTGGAAAAAGATTTAGATGAAGTCAACAAAACTAATTTAGAACAAAAACAAGAACAAATCAAACAAAACAAAGAAATCCTGGACAAACTCAAAGAAAAACAAAAATTAGAGCAGGATCTTAGAGAATTAGAAAATCACAATCAAGAAATAGACCGCGACATCCAGCTTCTCCTCAGCCAAAAAACAGAATTAAAACTCAACATCGGCCTCAATGAAAAAGCAGAGCAAGAATACCAGGAAAACAAAACCAGCCTAGAACAAAAACAAGAAAACAAAAACCAATTCTCATTAGACCAAATCAAATTAGAAACAGAAATCAAAAACCTTCAAGACAATCTAGAAGCCTTAAACAATGAAATACAGGCCAAAGATCAAATCAAACAAACGCTTCAAAAAATCAAAGAAACAACCAACTGGCTTAGCAATCATTTCATGAATTTAATGACTAATATTGAAAAACATGTTATGGCTAGAATCCAGCAGGAATTCAATGAACTTTTCAAAGAATGGTTTTCCATGCTCTTAGAAGATGAAAACATCTCAGCTAAATTAGATGATTCCTTTAACCCCATCATTGAACAAGACGGCTATGAAGTTGATCTCAAACATCTCTCAGGCGGAGAACGCACTTCAACTGCTTTAGCTTACCGCTTAGCCTTAAACAAAGTTGTCAATGATGTCGTCTCCAGCATAAAAACCAAAGACATCTTGATTCTAGACGAACCCACAGACGGCTTCTCCTCCCAACAACTAGACAAAGTCCGCGATGTCTTGGAGCAATTAGGAGTCAAACAAACCATCATTGTCTCTCACGAAAACAAAATAGAATCTTTTGTCAGCAACGTCATCAGAATTCACAAAAGAGAAGGCATTAGTGAAGTTATTTAACATTCGTCAGCCTTAATCTCCGGTAAATATGGGTATAACTTTGCTTACGGGTTTTATTTTTCCTAATTCTCTCTTTTTCATAAACAATAAGCCCTCTGCTTTCATAAAGTTTTTGAGCTTCTCTTTCACTTGGCAGAGTGGATGTCCACACACGAAATTCCCTAAAACCATTCCTCCCGGCTTGATTTATAGTATGGTCTAATAATCTTGACCCAATCCCTCTCCCTCTATAATCTGGATCTACACAAAACCACCCCAACCATACCTTGCCTCTATCGGATTTTGACCAGGCCAAGCCTGTTAGACCAGCTATTTTGGATAAATCTTCAGAAACCCAGTATTTTGACGTAAATTCATCTAAAGTTTTTCTTGTTTCTCTATATTTTTTACTGCCTGGCTCAACAAATCTCAAAGATTTCTCTAAACTCTGCAGTTCTAATGACTCTCTCAGACAGACACCAACATCTTTTTCATAATCTTCATGAGAGAAAACTTTCTGGCTCAAAGCAATAGCTTCGTCCAGATTATTTTGATTAAGTTGAATTATTCTGAGAGACATCATAAACCTTCCTAAACTTCCCATCATCCACATCTTCATAACCTAAACTTTCTAATTTCTCTTTTGACCTTTTCTTGCCGGCAAAATTAAAATCTTTATTAAAATCAATCATATGAACAGCTTTCTTTCCAGTCTCATTAACCATTTCTTGAATTAATTCATCCATCCTCTCCATCATTTGTGTTTCAAAAGTTCCTTCTTTCTTCTTAGAAAAAACAGCACCAAAAACATGTGCATCATAATTAGACTCAACTCTAATCTCACTTCCCTCAACAAATCTTAAATTATAAACTCCAACTTTATGAGAGGCTGTAATTGTTTCTAACTTATTCCTGACTATAATTTCCCTTTTCTGATCAACTCTTCCAATCAATTTAATGCCGTCCTCATCATCCTTTTCTTCAATATCAAAATTATTAAAATTAAAATAATGTTTTGGCACTGAAGGAATCTTATTTTTATCTCTATAATCACAAACAGGCTTTCCATCTATACCTAACAAACTGTATTTGCACGAATGGCAGGACTTAACATTTGGGTCAAATTTCTCTTCAGCCACTCCTTTGATATGCCTTTCAATCAAAATCCGCAAAGGATCTAAATTTACATCACGCCGAGTCGTCATTTCAATCTCATCTTTAATCAAAGAAATATGCCTGTAAACTAAATTTGGCAGAATCTTAAAATCACTTCGGTCCATATAATCCCAAAACCAAAGCGGCGCATCTAATTTTGGCAGGTAAGTTTCCTGATATTTCCGCAATAATCTGCTTAGACCATACAAACGCAATGTCACTGCCGCACTCTCTTCTAATGTCAATCTTTTCTTCTCGCATAGCTCACCTTTAAAATCAAACAAAGTCGGATGGTCAACCATAACTCTATACTCTTCAGGCGCACCCCCACTTCTTTTCCCATTCTTAACCCTAATCTCTGGAATCTTGACTCTAAAATGCACTCCCTCAAACATAAAAGTTCTTTCCTTGTCAACCAAACCCATCACCGGCGCGCCTTCATTTAAAACAAATTCACAATAATTCTTGCCGGCTTTAGATAAATCATTTCCAATTTTCCAGGACTCATTTGAAAAATTCCAATAGATTGGATTGCCGTGATAAAAATTCCTGTCTAAAATCATTGACCAAGTTCCCTTTAAGCTGCCGCCAAAAGCTTCTGCAGAAGAAAAAGGCATGAACTCCAACAATTCCTCACTAGTCATCTGTTCAATATGCTTCAACAAAGGCCCTGCTCTTCTCTGGCCTTCAAAAAGAACTCCTACTTTTTTATCCTTGACATCAAAAATATTCTTCCTTTTAGATAAAAAAAACAAAACAGCAGCCGCTACCCCAGTAGTTGGAATTTTACTCTTACCCTCCAAACGCTGGAGATAAAATGAATAAGGGCAGACTGAGTATGAAATTAAATCATTGCCTGCAATAATATCCTTTTCTTCTACTCTATCTTGCATCTTTAGCAATCTCCTCCAAAGTATAAGTTCTTTTTACTTTAGGAATAAAAACACGATGTCCTTCAACCATATCTGTCAGAAACTGGACTGGATGCATTGCATGATAAGGAACAATGATTGTTTTCTTGCTTAATCCAGCAATCGCTTCCCGCGTCTCATCCTTATTCATATGTCCAGTCACGTGAACTTGATGCAGCCGATGCACCTCTGGCCTTTCTTTGGAAAATAAGTTTAATTGGTCCCCCAAATGCTTCTTAGCCAAATGGTCTTCCTGCTTTCCATCATACATTTCAAAATGCTCTAAAATTGAAACAATTTGGTCTTCCTGCGGTTCCATCTCTTTTGTCCAAGGCCCTGGATGAGACCTAATGTAAATACTGTTTCTTGCCGGCTTGATTGTATTCAGCAGACTGACCATGTCTGCTTGACTCATCCAAACCATAAACTGGTCTTGATTATTTTTTATATCTTCAATAAACACTCTGCTCGGTTTGCTTTGATGCCCTTTTTCAGGATCCCACCTGCCAAATTTCAAATAAGGCCGTTCCCATTTGTAATAACCACTTTCAATCAAATCTTCAAATTCATCTTCTTTTTCCCCCAAGCCTTTTCCTTTCAAACGAAGCAAAACACCAATATACTTGTTATTGAGCCGGGGATAACCATTAACTCCATTAAAAGCTTGCAATAACTTAGCTTGATTTGGCGGAACAACCAGCATTCTTTTTGATTTCTTGCAGGCATTGTAAATCGAAAGCAGCCGGTCCAAATCCCTCGGCGGATAAGAAATTCCTGCAAAGGCCTTGCCCTCGACTAAATCAGCTACCACCTTTGTTACATCTTCTTCTGTGCCGTAATGATTAAAATGAAGTAAAGAACCTTCCATAAAAAAATAATCAACATCCTGTGCTGCCTCTAAAAATCTTTCAGTATCTTCTCTCCGCCTGCCGCGCAAACGAAAATCACCGCTGATTGCTACTCTTCCTTCAGAAGTTTCAATAATAAAACCAGATGACCCTGGCAAAGAATGGTCAACTAAATAAGGTGTCACATCCATATCACCGATTTTAAAGGTTTCTTCATTATCAAACAATCGAATATCCCTTGGCAAAATAGCTTCTTCTCCGCTCACAAACTTCTCTTTTCCATGCCTCTTCGGAGACCTCGACATCTGCGAAATCACATCAACAAACTGATTGATTGTCCGGCCGCTGGTATACTGCCAGACATACAGTATTGTCTGCGCCAATGGATGCATAAAAATCGGCATGTCATATCTAACTAAAGAAAACCCGCCTGCATGGTCATAATGCGCATGGCTTAATAAAATCCCGTCAAGCGGCAGCTCCCGAACCTTGTTCCCTCGAGTCGCATATTCTAAATCATGCCGAAACAAGCCTGGTATTGAAGCAAACAAATCTAATCCTTCGGCAATATCAATCATTTCAAATTGTTTGGCGCGGTAAGGAAAAGAATAAAACATGTTTGTTCTGTCTGGCCTCTGCCCATATTCAAAAAAGAATTTTCCTTTTTTATCATCAAAAAGAAGCTGAACTCCTCCTAATTCTCCTTGTTCATAATCACCAGCCCCCCCAAAAAAAGTTAATTCAGTCATTCTTTAAGAAATTTCATTATCTCGCCAAAACTTTTGGCTAAAAAACTATTTGGTTGTGATTTCATGTACGGTTTTTCATGCACTTGCGTCCCTGGTGTTTCCAATAATATTGTCCGATAACCCACATACTGTGGTAAAACTAAATCCAATTCAAAAATATCACCAACCACAGCAGTATTTTCTGGCTTAAAACCTTCAAGACCATCTAAAACATCCTTGTACTTTTTTCTCCTTAAAAAAACCAGTCTTGGAAATCCTTCTGGTTGTATAAATTCAGGAACACTAGTGAACAGGTACCTTTCTTTAACATCATATTTTTTTGCTCCGCCAATAACTGGAGTTTCAAATTTTCCTAACTGATTCAGCTTCTTCATCACAGAATCTGTTCTTGAATTAGTCACAATTGCCACCTCATAAATAATTTCTAATGTTTCCAGCAGTTCTTTTGCCCCTTCTCTAAAAGCTGTGATTGCATAGGGATAAGACTCATGAAACAATTCTTGTAATAAGCCCTCTCTTGATTCTTGCTCTCTTGGTATGTCATATCTGGAATTTTTTAATTTTTCTAATAGCTTAAAATAACAAACTGTATCAAGAACATAAGGGTCAGCAGTTGCTGATGCAACCACTATTCCATCATTAGTCCAGCCAGCTGTTGGGTCTTGGATAACTTCTCGTTTAATCTTTTCAAGTAAAATATCAAGAAGATCCCTGGACATACCAGTTCTCTCGCAAAATAATTCTCCTTTCTTTGCCAAAGCTGGCTTTGCTTCTTTTTCAACATCAGTTAAAGTGCCGTCAAAATCCAAGATTACTTTTGTTATTTCTACCATAGTCATTACTCAAAAATCCAGGTTTATTTGGCTATAAAGCATTAATAAATCTTATGCAAGAACTTAGTTTAATCCCTTTCAAAATCTATATTGTACTTCCTCTTCTTGATTTTTCAATTGGAATATTCATATCTTTTAATGTTTCAGCCATAAGAGTTGGTCGAATTCCTAAATCCTTGCCAACTGCACTAATAATATCACACTTTTTCATTCCACCACCGGCATATCTTTGGACAACTTCTTCAACATCACTTGGATAAAGTTTTTTATTACCATATCTTGTCATTTTAATCTTCTCCTTAAAAACCATGTGGGTTTTTAATGGCCAGGAAATCTCTTTGAAATCGAGGATTTCTAAGAGATGCCAAAAATTTTGATTTTTGAGCATCTCTGATTTCCGCTGCCTTAAACACCCCAATAAAAAACAAATATTTTTATATATTTAAATAACTTTCTAACCTGAATGAAAACAAAACACCACATTATTTCTTACATCATCCTAGGCATCATCATCCTTGCTCTTTTGCTCCTTTCTTTTATATTCCCTAATCTCAAAGAAGTTCTTACTCCCAGCAATATCAAATCATTTATTTTGGGTTTTGGTGGTCTCGCCTTAATTGTCTACATCCTAGTTTTAGCTATAGCTGTTCCTGCTCCTATCCCTAGTGAACCTTTTATTTTTGCCGGAGGTTATATCTTTGGTGCCTTGCTGGGCATACCTTTAGCCTTTATCAGCGTGGTGATTGGTTCTATAGCTTATTTTTTTCTGTCGCGATGGGCAGGCCGTCCTTTACTGAAAAAAATGGTTGACCAGCAACATCTCAAGCACTTTAATGCTATCTTTAAAAAGAGAGGCAAGATCGCTGTCCTTATATCTTATATCTTCCCTATTTTTCCCAGCGATTCAATCAGTTTATTTTTAGGTACAACTAAAATCAGTTTTCTCTCTTTCTTCCTTTTAGTTGTTTTTGGCCATATTCCCCGAGTTATCATCATCATTCTCTTAGGTCGGTATCTTCCAACCGGTCTCTCGGTTCAAAACATCATTATCGTCAGTCTCACAGTTATCCTTATCCTCATCACTTTCTTCAGACATAAAATCAAGAAGTTTCTCTTTAAAGAGATTAGAGAACTAGAAAAAGAAGCAGTTAAAATAGAAAAAAAAGTCGTCCAAGAAGAAAAGAAACTCTTTAAACGAAAATAAACTCGATTCTGAACTAAAAAACCACAATCTTTAAATATCACTTGTTAACAATTGTTAACAAAATGAACTTAAAAGACAAAATCAAACTAATTGAAGTTATGGATATAGATTTAGAAGCTAAAAAAGATATTATCTTAGTTTTAACAGGAGAAAAAGAACACTGCGCTTTTTATCTGCATAACTGTGATTTGCTCAATACCGATAATACTTTTTATTTGGCTCATGATTCTGTTCTGAAAACCATACGTCAACTATCAAAATTAACCGGTAATGGACTTGATCTAGATTTAGGAACTGATAATTTTTACCAAAATAATACTCGGGGCAGTTGTTTAGTTAATCTTAAAATTCTTCGACCTAAAATCCACCGCACTCCTATTTTCTTTGGTCAAGACCGAGATACTATCTCAGAAGAATTCTGGCCGCTTAGAAATTACCGAACTTGTCATCAATTTTGTCATTTAAGAGAAAATCCTCAGGCTTTGGAATACATCCAAGAAGTAAAAAAATCTTTAGAAAAAAATGAAGAAGCTCATCTTTCCCCAGGAAATTGAAGTTTGGTATGTTCTGCCGGCCATTAGAAAACAACTAGCTTTAGAGCTAATCAAAACCGGCCTTAATCAAAGCCAAGTCTCTAAACTTTTGGATTGCAGCAGAGCTTCAATTAATCAATATACTAAACAGCAGCGAGGCCAGGATATCTTAAATCAAAAAATAAAATCAGAAATCAAAAACTCCTCATCTTTGGTCATCAAAAATAAAACATCTGTTTTCCAGGAAATCATGCGCATTAATCAATTAGTTAAAAACACTGGCTTGCTTTGCCAACTGCACAAAAAACTAGGCGTAGCTAAATGTAGCTGCCAAAGCGACTGCCATTTGGAGGAGTAAAAAAATGCAGATAAAAAAACAAATGACCATCAAAGAAGTTTTAGACCAATGCCCAGAAGCAGCTGAAGTTTTATTCGAAGCTGGCATTCATTGTGTTGGCTGCCATTTAGCTGCTCAGGAAACCTTGGAGCAAGGTCTTAAAGCTCATGGCTTGGATGATAAAAAAGTCCAAGAAATTGTTGAAAAGATTAATGAAAAGGTAAAATGAAAAAATATACTTATCATTGGGGAGATTTAATTCCCATATCGCAAAGTGAAAACAATCTGCAAAGTATTATAAAATACAGAAATATATTTGGCAATGATTTTAAGGGTGTTTTTAGTTTTTCTGAAAATCAAGAGATAAGAACTTATACGCTGAGTTCATATATAGAATATGCTATGGAGAAGGGGGGTCTTTCTTTTTTAGACAAAGAATTTACAGAAAAATATTTTTTAGACCTGCAAAAGGCTGTTAAAAATTTCTGGGAAAAACATAAAATAATCAGGAATCTTGATTTTGATAAATTAACTGATCAAGAGCTGATTGAGGCTTTTAAAGAAGTAAATGCACAGCAAGCCTTTTTATTATCATATTTCAGAGCATCACAAAATGAATGGACAAATCAGATTGAAAAAGCCTTTAAAAACAGATTAAAAGAATTGACAGGCGATGAAAAAAAAGCAGAAGAATTATTCATGATTCTTTCTATGCCAATTGAATTTGATGTAATATTGAAAAGTGAAATAGTTTGGATTAATCTTGTTCTTGAAAATGAAAAAGTGACAAAAGAGATGGTTTTGAATTTTGGTTTAAAATATCCTGTTTTTCAGGCAAATAATTATGATACCAATCAATTTTATGGGAATATTTTTGGGGTTTTTGAGAAAGATTCTAAGGAAAAGGAAAAACTTCGAAAAAGAAAGGAAGAAATAATGGCTAAAAAGAAAGAATCAAAACAGAAACAAAAAGAGATTCTTGAAAAACTTAATGATGAGAAAATAAATTATTATACTCAATTTTTCCAAAAGACAGGTGTGCTTCGTTATGAAGTAAAGAATTGCTGGGCAGGCCAGCCATTTTATGTTTTGCCTCTTTATGAGGAATTAAGCAAAAGAGCAAAGGTTGATTTAATGGAAATGGCTTGGTTTTACCGTGAGGAAGAAGTTGAACAGGCACTACAAGGTAAACTATTGGATAAGGATGAAATTGAAAGACGAAAAAAATTCTATATTTACTGGTTAGATGATGGAAAAATTATTTTTGAAAGCGGTGAAAAAGCAAGAAATATTCTAAATCAAGAATTAGGCAACAGTCTGCCTAATCTAAATATTTCTGAATTTAAAGGCCAGAAAGCAAGTTTAGGAAAGGCGCAGGGAAAGGTTAGGGTTGTTAAAGCGGGGGATCTTGACAGTCTTAAAAAAGAAATTAATAATTTTGAAAAAGGTGAAATTTTGGTGACTCAGATGACCCAGCCAAACATGACAATTTTGATGGAAAAGGCAGCGGCAATAATTACTGATGAAGGTGGTATAGCCTCTCATGCAGCAGTTGTTTCAAGAGAATTTGGAATACCATGCATTGTTGGCAGTGAAATTGCTACTCGGATTTTGAAGACTGGAGATTTAGTTGAAGTCGATGCTGAGAAAGGGATAGTGAGGAAGATAGAAAAATGATTTATCTCGACCATTCCGCCACCACTTATGTGGATCAAGAAGTAATGGCTGCTATGAAACCTTACTTCACAGAAGATTTTGGTAATCCCAGCTCTATGCATCAGTTAGGATTATCAGCCAAAGAAGCAGTTCAGGAAGCCAGACAATCAATTGCCCAGATTCTCAACTGCCAGCCAAATGAAATCATCTTCACCTCAGGCGGAACTGAATCAGTTAATTTGGCTCTCCAAGGTTTAGCTCAAGAGAAAAAGCAAGGACACATCATCACAACTAAAACAGAACATCATGCTGTTCTCAACACTTGTAAATACTTAGAAACTCAAGGCACTCAGAAATCCAAGATTTCTGGTGCCACGCAAGGTGGCTTTCAAATCACTTACTTAGATGTTGATCAATACGGACAAGTCCAGCCAGAACAAATTGAAAAAGCCATCAAACCAAATACCATTTTAGTAACCATCATCTATGCCAACAATGAAATTGGTACCATCAACAACATCAAAGAAATCTCTAAAATCACTAAAAAACACAATATTCCTTTACACACAGACGCCTGCCAAGCTGGTTTATTAGATTTAAACACCGGAGCAGACCTCTTAACATTAAACAGTTCTAAACTTTACGGGCCAAAAGGAATCGGCATTCTTTACAAAAATAAAAACATCAAAATCCAGCCAATTATCCACGGCGGTGGCCAGGAATTTAATTTGCGTTCAGGAACAGAAAACGTTCCCAGCATTGTTGGTTTTGCCAAAGCCCTGGAACTAGTCCAAAAAAACAAAGAACAAGAAACACAAAGATTAACACAATTAAGAGACAAATTAATCACTGAAATAAAAAAAATCCACAAAACAATCCTTAACGGACATCCAACCCAACGACTGCCAGGCAATGTCAATATTTCATTTGCTGATATTGAAGGAGAATCAATTGTTCTCCATTTAAATGAACAAGGAATTTTAGCCTCAACAGGCTCTGCCTGCACTTCAAAAGAATTAGAAGCATCTCACGTTCTTCTAGCCACAGGACAGCCGCCAGAAATTGCCCATGGCTCTATCCGATTTACTTTAGGAAAACAGACCACAGAAAAAGATATTGACGAAGTCCTAAAAAAACTTCCAATCATCATCAAATCTTTAAGAAAGATATCACCAATTAAACTAGAGGTTAAAAATGATTAAAGCAATTTTACTTGATTTCGATGGAGTATTAGTAGATTCAATTAAAGTAGGTCATCAGGCCCATATGAAGTTTTGCCAGAAACATGAAATCAATCCCTTTAAAGACCTCAACGATTTAAAATCTAAGTTTCTTAATACTCACACAGAGCTTTATTTAGAGTTAGGACTAGACTTTAATGTAATAGAAAAAGGAGACGAGACTTTCAAAAATTTTGTTCTTGAAAACAATGAAGGAGTCACTATTCTAAAAAACATGGACAAAGTCATTCCTAAGTTAGCAGAAAAATACAAACTCGGCATTGTTTCAAATAATTTTAAAGAAATAATTGAAAAAGTTCTTAAAAAAAATAATCTGCTTCATCATTTTTCTTTTATCATAGATGGTGACGAACCAGGCTCAAAAAGCGAACGAATCAATCATTGTCTCAACCAATTTAAAATCCAAAACCATGAAGCTATTTTTGTTGGAGACATGATCCATGACATTATTGAAGGCAGAAAAGCAAATGTCAAAACCATCATCCTTTCAACAGAAGCTTCTTGGAATCACGAACACGACTTAATCAAACACAATCCCGACATCTTAATCAACGACCCCGAACAGCTCTTAGAGGTAATTGAAAATGACAGATAATTGGTTTTATTCAGAAAAAGTCAAGGATCATTTCTTCAATCCAAGAAATATCTACCGATGTGAAGAACATGCCAAAGAGTTCCAGCCAGACGGCATCGGAGAAGTTGGCTCACCAGTTTGCGGCGATGTCATGAAAATGTGGATTAAAGTCAAAGACAACAAAATAGTAGACTGCAAATGGAAAACCTTTGGCTGTGCTTCTGCCATTGCCTCAACCTCAATCTTGTCAGAAATGGCCATTGGCAGAACATTGGAACAAGCAGAAAAAATAACACCCCAAGACATCCTCAAAGAACTTGGCGGTTTGCCAGCTAAAAAAATCCACTGCTCAGTTCTTGGAGACCAAGCCTTAAGAGCAGCCATTAAAAACTATAGAGAAAAATGCCAGAAATAATCTTACCCGGATATGCAATTTCAATCGTAGATAAATTAAATCTCGTTAATTGTGAAAAAATGATTGGTTATGCTATTCATTATGATAAACCACAACCTCCAGGAAAAGGAATGCTTTATATTAAAAAATTAAAAGAATTAACTCAAGGCCTTAGCCATGAAAGAGAATTGTTCGAAAGATTATCTCAAGAAGGACTAAGCTCGCAAGACCTTGTTTCCAGAATGGAAAGATTCTATCCTAATGGCGAACGCTTAACCCCAGAAGAGCTTAAACAATATTCAAGAAAAGGTGTTGGTTCGGTCTTAATCAGGCTCATGACCATGCATGCTTTAAAAGAAAATGCCCGAGCAATTTATACCATTAGTGGAACTGATGAAGGCATGTCTTTCTTCAGAAAAAAATCATTAACAGAAGTAGTTTTACCTAGCTTCAAAGCAAGACTTTTCTATAAATTACTCTAAAAATGCCAGAAATAAAATTTGAAATCAAGAGATTAGAACCTACTGTTTGTAATCTTGGATATACTTCAATTTCTTACCAGATTTTTTTTCAAGGAGATCAGCCTTCAGGACAAGCCGGAATCAAATTCAAGCCTTTTGAAACCATCACACCTATTGTTCTGTCTGATGGGGCCCTACTCACTGAAAGATTAACAGAAGCAGGAATCAATCCAGAAGATGATCTCACTCATATAACTCATTTCTTTCCCAATGGCCGAAGTTTGGATGTAGAACAGATGGAAAGATACACCAGAAATGGAGTCGGCTCAGCTATTTTCAGTGAAATGATGAAAGACATCTCCCAACATGGTTCCAAGGCGATATATGTAGTCACTAATATTCCTTCAATGCGTTCTTTCTTAGATAAAAAAGGCTTTTCAGAAATAGAAATCCATAGGCACTTAGCTGGTTTTTTCTATAAATTACTCTAAGTCTTCAAATCCATGCCAAAAACTATTTATCATCCATTCATAAGTATTTTCTTTTTCACCTTTAACTGATAATCCTTGTTTTCTCAGTTCTTCAGCAATTAATTCAGCAAATTTTAGTGCTGCTCTTGGTGAAATACCCCAATAAGTGCCAGACCCTTCCCCCACTATAAAATATTCCTCATCTAAAGAGCCAGTCCCGCCGCCAACAATATTAGACTTGTCTAACTTAAAGAATTCAACCAATGCTTCATGCCCACCACCGCTACAATTAGAAAAATAAATTGCTACGCCATCTCCTAAATTTTCAACAATAAATGCTCCCCTTACATATTTATTAACATCAATTTCTAATTTTCCAATCTTGAATTCTAAACCCATTTCAATCAAAATCCTGTGCTCTCTTTTAATGATTTCTCCTTAAAATCAATATTTTCACCACCAAAAAAAGACATCAAAAACCTCAAAATCACCAAAAAGATTTTAAAAGTCAAAGAAATAGTCATGAAAAGGGGGTAATTATTATGAAAATCAACTTAGAAATCGGTAAGTCGCATACTACTAAATCAAATTTATTAGTCATTGGCATGTTTGAAAAAGACCAGCCAGATAAACATCTGGATGAAGCTTTAGACAATGAAATCTCCAGTTTAATCAAATCAGAAGAATTCAAAGGCGAAGCAGGCCAAATAAAAGTCATTACCACCTTAAACAAACTTCCCGCCAGGAAACTTCTCTTAGTCGGCTTAGGAAAAAAGAAAGAATTTACCTTAGAAAAATTAAGAAGAGCTGCAGCAGCTTCAGCCAAAGCAGTCAGAAACCTAAACATCAAAATCTACACCACAACTTTACAATCTACAATCCTCGACAAAATCACTTTAGACAAAGCCAAAGCAGTTGTTGAAGGTACTCTTCTAGGTCTCTACCAATTCACTCAATTCAAAACAGATAAAAACAAAATCAAGGAAATCGAACAAATAACAATCTTAGATAATTCAGAAAAAAATCGCAGAGCTATTGACGAAGCCATCAAAACCTCAACTATTATCTGCGAAGCAACTAATTACACCAGAGATATTGTAAATTTACCTGCTAGTACTGCTAATCCAGCTTACCTTGTTAATGAAGCAAAAAAAATAGCCAAGCAAAACAAACTCAAAATCAAAGTATTTGGCAAAAAAGATTTAGAAAACAAAGGTATGAACTGCATCCTGGCAGTTGGTCAGGGCTCTTCTCAAGAGCCAAAACTTGTCATTTTAGAATACAACTCCAGCAAAAAAGGCGGAGTTGCTATTGTCGGAAAAGGCGTCTGCTTTGACAGCGGCGGCCTGGACCTTAAACCAGCCACTTACATGGCTGATATGAAATCAGATGATGCTGGTGCAGCTGCTGTTCTTGGTATTCTCAAAGCTGCTGCTCAATTAAAGATCAATAAAAAAATCATTGGCATCATTCCTTTGGCTGAAAACATGCTTGGCAGCCATGCCTATAAACCAGGTGATATCTTGACTGCCTTCAACAACAAAACAGTTGAAGTTGCTCATACAGATGCCGAAGGCCGTTTAATCTTGGCTGATTCCTTAGCCTATGCCGAAACCTTAAAACCAGATTTAATTATTGACATTGCCACTTTAACTGGCTCTTGCGTCTCTGCTTTAGGTCATTGGGCCACTGCTCTGCTCACCAAAGATGAAAAATATCCAAAAAAATTAATTGAAGCAGGCGAAGAAACCTATGAAAGAGTTTGGCGCCTGCCTTTATGGGATGAATACAAGCCTTTAGTCAAATCAAAAATCGCTGACCTGTCTAATAACCATCTTGGCTATGATGCTGGCTGCATTGAAGGCGGCATGTTTCTCTCAAACTTCGTGGAAAACACACCCCACATCCACTTAGACATTGCCGGCACTGGCTGGTTTTCAGAAGAAAAATATTACCATCCCAAAGGCGGCACAGGCGCTGGTGTCAGGCTATTAATAGAATTTTTAAAGAAATTTTATTAGTGGAAACTATACTTTCCAGTTCTATAATCTTTAAATACAAAAACATATTCCTTCTAGATGTTGTTATTTTTCTTACAACAACCTACTATATGTAGTATTAGAGGTGAAAAAGAGATGAAATGTTTATATTGCCGAAATCCAGACACTAAAGTCACCGATAGCCGTATTTCTGATTCTTACGTTCGAAGAAGAAGAGAATGCCTTCAATGCAATAAACGCTTTACAACTTATGAAAGAACAGAAACAGATTTGATGGTTATTAAAAAAGACAATTCTAAACAGCTTTTCGATAAAAACAAAATCTTAAACGGACTCACCAGAGCCTGCAACAAACGTCTCACTGAACAAGAAATACAAGAACTCGCCAACAAAATAGAAAACAAAATTCTCAATTTAAACAAAGTTGAAATCAAATCCGCACAATTAGGCAACCTGGTCATGAAAGAACTCAAAAAAGCAGACCCAGTTGCTTATGTCAGATTTGCTTCTGTCTGTAAATCATTTGACAACATAACTCATTTTGAAAAAGAAATTAAAGAGTTGGGAGGTATCAAAAAATAAGATTTTTTGGAACCTCCTCACATACGTTCGGAGGAAAATAAAATGATAACTCAAATAAAAAAACGAAACAAAAAAACTGAAGATTTTGATCAAGAAAAAATTACTGAAGCTATCTGGAAAGCTGCCCAGTCAGTTGGCGGAACAGATAAAATAAAATCCCAGGAACTTTCCAATGCTGTTGTTGAACTTCTCAACAAAGAATTCCAAGACCAAATCCCAACTGTTGAACAAATCCAGGACACAGTTGAAAAAGCCCTCATTGAAAACGGCCATGTCAAAACAGCTAAATCATACATTCTTTACCGTCAAAGAAGAAGAGAACTTAGAGAAGTCAAATCTATGATTGGTGTTGAAGATGACGTCAAACTCCCAATCAATTCTTTAAAAGTTCTCGAAGGCCGTTACCTGATGAGAGATACTGATAGAAACATTTGCGAAACACCAAAACAATTATTCCAGCGTGTCGCAGCCAACATTGCTTCTGCCGACAAAAAATACAATCAAGACTCCACCAAACCAACCATGGATTTCTACAACATGATGGTCACCAGGGAATTCCTGCCCAATTCACCAACTTTGATGAATGCCGGCACCTCTATCCAGCAGTTAGCTGGTTGTTTTGTCCTGCCAGTTGAAGACAGCATGGATAAAATCTTTGACGCTATCAAATATACTGCCCTTATCCATCAATCAGGAGGCGGCACTGGTTTCTCTTTCTCTAGACTTAGGCCAAAAGGTGACCTTGTCAAAAGTACTGGTGGAGTTGCTTCTGGTCCTATCAGTTTTATGAGAGTTTTTAATGCAGCCACTGATGTTGTCAAACAAGGCGGTAAAAGACGAGGAGCTAATATGGGCATTCTTAGAGTCGACCACCCTGATGTCATTGATTTCATTACTGCTAAAGAAAGTGAAGCAGAACTAGCCAACTTCAATATTTCTGTTGGCCTTACAGAAAAATTCATGGAAGCAATTGAAAAAAATGAAGATTATGAAATCCTCAACCCCAGGACCAAAGAACCCATCAACAAACTTAATGCCAGACGTGTTTTCAATTTAATAGTCACCATGGCTTGGAAAAATGGCGAGCCAGGCATTATCTTCTTAGACCGCCTCAACAGCCCCATCACCAACCCCACGCCGCACATCGGTGAAATTGAATCAACTAATCCTTGCGGTGAACAGCCTTTACTGCCATTTGAATCCTGCAACTTAGGCAGCATTAATTTAGAACGTCATGTTAAGGATGGCCAAGTCAACTGGGACAAATTAAAAACAACTGTTCACCATGCCGTCCACTTCTTAGACAATGTTATTGATATGAACCAATACCCTCTAGAACAAATCAAAGAAATGGTTCATGCCAACAGAAAAATTGGCATGGGTGTTATGGGCTGGGCAGATATGCTCATCAGATTGAACATCCCTTACAATAGCCAAGAAGGTATTGAACTAGCAGAAAAAATGATGAAATTTATTGACGATCAAGCTAAAATAAAATCAGTTGAACTTGCTAAAACAAGAGGCACTTTCTCTAATTTCCCTGGCAGCACTTACGATACTAATAAACCAGAAGACCTGGTTAGAAATGCCACCCGGACAACTATTGCTCCAACCGGCTCCATCGGCATTATTGCCGGAGCTTCCAGCGGCATCGAACCTTTATTTGCCATTTCTTTCATTAGAAAAACACCGCAGTTTGAACTCTTAGAAGTCAATCCTTTGTTTGAAGAAATTGCCAGGAAAAAAGGTTTTTACACAGAAGACTTAATGAAGAAAATTGCCAGAAAAGGCAGCATCCAAAACATTGACGAAGTTCCAGATGATATCAAAAAAGTTTTTGTCACTGCTATGGACATTACTCCAGAAGACCACATTAAAATGCAGGCAGCTTTCCAGAGATATGTCAATAATGCAGTTTCTAAAACCATCAACTTTCCTTTTGACGCCACTACAGAAGAAATCTCAGATGCTTATCTGCTCGCTTGGAAATTAGGTTGCAAAGGCATCACTATCTACCGGGATGGCAGCCGTGACATGCAGGTTTTAAACATCGAACGCGACAAAAAACCAAAGAAACCAGAAGACGAACTAGAACCTTCGAACGTCCCAGAGGGACACAAAAAAAGCGAAGCTTTTTTTCGTGAAAGTGAGAATGGCTTAGAGACGCACAGAAACAAAGTTTCTGGCGCACAGAAACGCCAAAGCGTTTCTCGCGAATCAAAGAGTTCTCAAAGAGAAACATCAGAATCACTCACAGTCGGCGAAGATTACGCAGGCGGCTGTGCTAAATGTAACTTATAATGAAACGCGGCTTAGTCCACATCTATACTGGAAAAGGAAAAGGTAAAACAACAGCTTCTATAGGTCTGGCTCTGAGGGCAGTTGGCCAGGGCTTCAAAGTTTTTATCATCCAGTTCATGAAAGGCGGTGCTTACACTGGCGAATATATTTCTGCTAAAAACTTCCTTCCCAATATTGAAATCATGCAGTTTGGCAAGCCCTGCATCAAGGAAATCAAGCAGACCAAACTCAAAGGTTTTGAAGAAGGTTATGAATACTTTGATTATGTCCGCGATGATATTTACTGCAGTGACTGCCGCTATTGCTTCCTTAATGACGAAAAACAAAAAGAATTTGTTGAATCTGCCTGGAAAAAATCCCTGGAAACAGTTCATTCTGGAGATTATGGCATGGTCATCTTAGATGAAATCAATAACGCCTTATCACACAAGCTCTTGGAAGTCGACCGTGTTTTATCATTAATCAAAAACAAACCACCCCATGTTGAATTAATTCTGACAGGCAGAGACGCCCCCAAAGAAATCTGCAAGATTGCAGACTTAATCACAGAAATGAAACTCATCAGGCATTATTATGACAAAGGTATTAGCGCCAGAAGAGGCATTGAATATTAATCACAACAAAACCGGATGAAATTCCTCTGTCAACTCTAATTTTCCTTTCTTTCTTAAGAAATCAAGAGCATCTTCAGAAAGATTCAGTGGTTTGTCACTTTTCTCCCAGCTATACTCTTCATCTTTAACTATTGCCGTTAAAGGAACTTTTCCAAAATACTCGCCATGAACTAATGCTTCATGGCATAACCCATCTCCTTGAAGTAATAACTCGTGGGTCAAATCTTCTACTTTAGAAGCATCAATTGTCAATAATCTGAATCTATGGGCAAAATACCTGGCAATTGTCTCCCACTCATCTGGATGGACCAAAGGCAAAACTCTGTATTCTTCTCTCATTTGCCCTCCTGGCAGCCACATCTTTTTTACCCCATCCAGAACACAAATTTCATGTTTAATTGAGTACTGGGGAGTATAAATCTTGATTTCCTCGTTGATTTCATGGCTCAACAAATAACCCTGCTCATCAACAAAATAACTGTTAAAAGTAACTCGGCATAAAGTTTCAGGAAATACTGCTGTTTTTGTTTCTGTCATTTAATCTCTTTTCTCAGCACTGTCAAAAATATTCTCTGAAGTAGAACCCAATAGCTTTTTGCTGCTAAAATTTGGTGGCATATAGTCATGTATGTAATTGGTCAGTCTCCTGTATTTGACCATTACTTTATCACCTTCTTCCAACATGGCAAAAAGATTTTGATTATTAACCCTAAACAAAATTCCCTCGCCCTCAAAAACAATATAATGCTTTTCTTCTGTGCCGGGAGTTGCAATCATAAATGGAGCGTGTATAGCATATGACATTGATACCCATGGATTAGCCGGCACATGTTCCTTTTTGCCAACCACAGCTTCGTCTTCAAAAACATCACTCAATTCTGTTCTCACTTCCTGCGTCATTCCTATACAATATCCAATAAATGATAATAAATTCATAGTTCCTCCCCTCGAACACATTTTTTAAGGTAGTGATATATAAAGATTACCTTTAAAACCCAGGAAAAGTTTATAAAAAATCCCTAACTATCTAATGCACATGGTAGAAATCTCTCCACAAGACCAGGAAGCCTTGAAAGAAAAGCTCAAAGACATGTCTCCTGAGGAGCTGAAAGAATTTCAAAAAAAGAACTGCATCTTCTGTCAGATCATTTCAGGCAAAGTTCCTTCTCAGCAGATTTATCAGGATGACAAATCCTTGGCTGTCTTGGATATTAACCCGGCTAACAAAGGCCATATTTTGCTTTTGCCAAAAGAACATCACTCTATCATGCCCCAGATGTCAGAAGAAGAAATTGCCCATTTATTTATTGTGGCCAAATACCTCTCCCAAGCTCAGTTAAAAGCCTTCAAAGCCCAGGGTTCAACTATTTTTGTTGCCAATGGTCTGGCTGCTGGCCAAAGAGCCCAGCATTTCATGCTTCATATCATTCCAAGATTTGAAAATGATAATCTCTCGGTTTTGAACATCCCGCAAAAACAAATCCCAGAATCAGACTTGGAAAAACTCAGAGAAGCTTTGATTAAAAAAATCAATGAAGTTTTCAAATTAAAAAAAGAGACTTTCATTGAAAAAAAGACAGCCCCAGTCATAGAAGCACCACCTGAACCAGTTGAAGAAAAAGAACCTGAACCAAAAGAAGAGAAACCCAAAGAAAAACCAAAAAAGAAAAAAACAACCAAAAAACCAAAACCAAAAAAAACTGAAAAGGAGGAAGCCAGCTTAGATGACGTAGCTGAGCTGTTCAAATAATGTGCGAGTTTTGTGATATAGTCCAGGGCAAAGAACAAGCAGAAACTCTTTTTGAAGATGAAGATATTTTAGCAGTCCTCCATCTTAAACCAGCTTACCCAGGACAAATCATTATTTTCACTAAAGAACACCACACTATTATTGAACAAGTTCCTGACCCAGTTGTCCAAAACATCTTCAAGGTCGCTAATAAGTTAAGCACAGTTCTTTTCGAAACCTTAAACATCCAGGGAACAAATATTATTGTCCAAAACGGCACTGCTGCTGGCCAGACTATTCCCCATTTTTCTGTCAATATTATTCCGCGTTCAGAAAATGACGGCCTTAATTTCCAATGGGCCACCAAGCAGCTATCCAAAGATGAAATGGAAACAGCTCTGCTTGAATTAAAAGCCCATACTGAAGGCATTCATCCAGATATGTTCCAAAAACAAAAGAAAACCATAGAAGTCAAAACAGAAGAACCAAAGCCAGTCAAATTAGATTCTAAAAAAGAAGATTACCTCATCAGACAAATCATAAGAATACCTAGAGTGTAACAAATTTATTTGTTACGTTTAAAAATCCCTGATTTTTATAATATGAACCCCATCCACCACGCACCAAAAATAATAGTTACTGCAAAAGCAATCAAGAAACTTGGCACAAAAGGAATCCCTTCTTTGATCAAAATCTTTTGAATCTTGCCTTTTTGCTTTAATTCAACTAATTTAGCAATTTGCTCTTCGTTAATACCCAAATCACGAGGACCGCAAATCTTTTCCCCGCCAACCACTACATTTTTGGCAATCCAGTCGCCCTCTGTTAAATCCTCTGGCCTGACATGTTTGTAAAAAGCAATTTTTTCCACAGAACTGACTAACATCCAGACATACAGGGAACCTATGGGCATTATTGCCCAGAGCAGCATCAGGCTTCTCCAGACTCCAGGGAAATAAAACGAGCCAACAATCAAACCAATACCTAATGCCAAAAAACCAATCCCTAAAATACTAAACTGACCCTGCTGTCTTTTGAATTCTAATTTAAATTTCTCTTTATTCTTAAAAGCTAAGACAATCAGCCATCCCACTCCATAAACTGAACCAATTAAAGCCAGATGAATTAAAAACGTCAATAATTTAGGAAATGAACCAAAATCAAAACTAAAACCAATTATTGCACCTAATCCCATCAACAGTTTAGCATCACCGCCGCCCCACTGCCCTAAATAATAAAATAAGTAAGCTAGTATCACAAAAATCAAAAATCCAACCAAACCTTCAAAAAAAATCTCCCATTCAAAACCAGCTAAAGAAAAAATCAATCTAATGCCTAAACCGCTGAATATCAAAGAATAACTTACCCAATCCGGCACCTCTCTTGTTCTCAGGTCAGAATATGACCCTGCCAAAAGACCAATTGTTCCCAAACCATACAATAACCATTCCAAAACCATACTTAGAAGTAAATAAATTCTGTTTATAAATTTTTGGAGAAAATAATCAAAGCCACGCCGTTTACGGCCAGTGAGCACTGTTCCGATTGTCAAACCGTAGGAACCCTGCATTTCTAGAGCTATGTTTTTTCTCTATCAATTGTAGGGTGCGAACGAGTGGCTTTGACTTAAATTTAAGAAAATTTATATAATCAAACCTCTCTTGATAATCCATGGACCTCAAACACATCGCCTTCACCACAGTCGGCTTAAAACTTAACCCAGAAAAAGGTTTCCAGGTCATTAGTCAATTAATAGACCAGCAGATTAATCATAAAATCCCTGTCTTTACTTTTCACATTACTCATCGAAGCGACCCAGAGCCAAACACTCTCATTGCCTTGACTAAATTTTTGGAATCAGAAGAATTCAGAAATAAAATCAACCAAAACAAAATCAAAATCACTGCCTTGGGAAAATGGTATAATTTGCCTTCTCAAACCTTAGACGCTGTCAAAAAAATTATTGATGAAACCAAAGATTATGACCACTATTTCCTTAATCTTTGTTTGAATTACAGCGGCCAGGAAGAAATTGTCGATTCCTGTAAATTAATCATCAGGCAAATCTTTGCCAATAAATTAAGCGAATCAGCCATCACCAAAGAAATCATCAAAGAAAACCTCTACACCTCTTATTTTATTCCTCCTGGCCTTATCATCAAATCCGGCACAGAACAAAAACAAACTTCTTTCTTGCTTTGGGATTCAGTTAGCGCTCAATTGCATTTTACTAAAAAACCATTCCCAGAATTTACAGTTGAAGACTTGAACCAAGTTTTAAGTAAACTTTAAATAGAATAAACCTATTCTTAATTTAAAAAAATAATCAAGGTGATTGTCAATGAAAAAAATAATTGTTTTTGCTTTAATTCTAGTTTTAATGAGTTCAATTGTATCTGCGCTGGATTTAACTGGTGGAGCAGATCCATCAGGTGGCCTTGTCGATGATTCTGGCGGAACAGGGGATACCTCTCAAACAATCTCATTTACCCATAAAGGAGATCTTTATGAAGTATTGGAAATAGACATTATTGATATAGGAACTTTTACAGCAGACTCCAATACAGGAATTGCTGATGTCATCACCGGATATCAAATTGAAGAAGATCCTCAAGTCATTGGCGGAAAAGCTGATTATGATTTTACAATTCTTAGATTAGATGACAATCAAAACACAATCTTTGTTACCCAGGGAGGAGGCACTTTATCTGACGAAATTATTGATTTCAATCCCCAAGTCAACAAAGTTGATATGGTTATCCAACCTGCAGGAGGCTCAGCTAGAGGCATGATTGCTTTGACTGGAGACGGACTGCCCCATATCACTATCTTTGATTTTACAGTGATTTGGCTTCCACCAGGAGCTGTACCAGGCATCACAACTGGCGGATCTGGCGGAGGTATTATTACAACAACCACACCTACACAACAAGATGTAATAGAAAGTATCCTTAATTTAATCCCTGGAATAACCCAAGAAGAAGCTGGAAGATTAAGTTTGAGATATTTATTCCGAGGAGACCGTGATTCAGATGATCTTTTAGAAGACACTATACTAACTTCTATTAACCAAAATGAAATTCTTAGTTTTGTAGATTCTGTTGTCACTGATGGTGATTTTGATGGTGTTCCTGAAGGTGTCGACGATGACGATGAAGACCAAGAGCAAAAAAAATTAGGAAAATGCAAATGCAGTGTCAAGCAAACAGTTTCCTTTACTGGTTGCACTTTGTTGCCATCTACAATTTCTAGTCCAGAACCTGGAGAAACTCCAACCCCGCAACCATCTTCCTTGCAGGATGTTATTGGAGGAGATACAAATGCTGAGGGCAGTACAAGACCCGTGAATATTGATTGGTGGAGAGCAAATGACTGGACATCAGCACAAACTTCTTTTGGTCAAGGTCCTCTTGGCACTGGCGCAATTTTAAACGTTCCAATTAACCCTGATACTGGACACATTCCTGTAGATGAATCTGGAACAGTAACAGGAACAATCACTTGTTCAAATCAAGAAACCAAAGACTTAGGTGAATGTGATTTGGCAACTGGAGAATGCCCTCCTGACAGCGGAACTAAATGTGATAATGGGGCAGATAGTCAATGTCAAAAATCAGAATTAGGCGATGAAAAAACCAATGAACTTAGAGAATGTATTAATTTTGTTGTAGCCCATACTAGTAACTGTCTAGCTTCGCCAGATACTCAAAGAGAAGGAGCTTGTGAAGAAGCTGCTGAAGTAGAAGAAGATGAAGGTGGCGCTGATGACGATGAAGAAGAAGTTGGCGGAACAACTTATATTGCCGGTATAATTGAAAAAATAGAAAAAGGAGAAACAGTCACCTTAACACCAGAAGAAATAAAAAAAATTAAGTCAGGTGTCTGTGACTGCCAGGTAGCTATGACCAGGAAATTCCTTTGCCAGAAGCCAGGCACAACAGGTTTAGCTGAAGATGGTTATGATCCTACTTTTAGGGGTCAGTCTGGTAATTGGCCAAGAAAAGTTTCCCCTCCTTCTACAAGGGCAGGTGTTGCCAATATTCCTCTTGACTCCAGCGGCCAAACCTTAGAAGAAAGCGGTCTCACTCTTTTTACTATGTGGACAGATGCTACTCAAGAATCAGGCGCAGACGTTGGAAAATGCCTCCAATTCCATTATGGTGTTGGCCCTGAAACCGGCCCTCCAACTGATATGTTAAGTGGTGGCATGTGTGAATTCCGATACAAGGGAGAACTTGGCAACTGTGATCCAGAAGATGATGATTGTGATATCTTTTGTGAGATGAAGTGTTATAATCTCGCTGTCGATGCTGTTAATAATTGCGCCAAAGAGAAAGAAGAAAAATGTGATGGTGACTTCAAAATGGGGGATCTCAATGGAGTTAACTCAGATGGCTATGACCAATCCCCACTGGCTGGAGTCAACAAAGATTACACTAAATGCAGAACAGTAGAAGGAGAAGCTTCTGATGCTCCTTCAACAGATACTGGGTCTGGAGACAGCACCAGTTAATTTTTTTTCTTTTTTCTTTTAGTAAACTTTATAAATCCCTATTTCTTTCCAAATAATAATGAAAAAAGTGGGTGTGGTTTTATTAATGATTATCTTACTTTCTGTTAGTGTTAGTGCTTTCTCTTTAACTGGATATTTTTCAAGTTTATTCTCACCACAAGAAACAACCATAACCGGAACCCAGGCCAACCCAATCAAAGTTTATCCAGGCCAGTCATTAAACATTTTAGTTGCTTTTGAAGATCCAAACAGCATTGAATCAGCAGTTGCTTATTTCCCCTTTGAAGGAGGACAAGATAAAGTAGATATGATTCTCTCAGCCGGAAATGAAAAAAAAGGTACTTTTTCTGCAACTTGGGTTGTTCATAATACAGCCAATATGAAATGGTACAAAACCAAAATTATTCTCACCAACTCCCTAGGCACAGAAACAATTACCTACGTCGACTGGCAAGACCCAACTCAATCACATCCTTTAGATCAAATTACTGAAGGTAATGCAGTTTTTGCCACACAGCAAGGATTTAATTTTTCTGGGAATGCCCGCGCTACCATTTCGGCTTATAATAATATCACAGGAACTTGGGGATATGGAGTTCAGGCATTTGTTCCATCCACTGGAGTAAGCACTGGCACAACCGCCCTTTATGGAGAAGGATTTCGTGGAGTATGGGGTGAGACTAGTGTCGCAGATGTTGGTAGTCTTTATGAGGCAATTTATGGTGTCAATACTGCAACCGGAGCTGTTGATGGAGTTGGAGTTAAGGGTTATGCTTATGGAAATACAGGTAGAGGTGTTTTCGGCCGTGCAACTGCTGCAGGTGGGTCAAATTATGGAGTTTATGGTCAAGCAGACGGAAATACAGGTAGTGGTGTTTATGGTTATGCCTCACATGCTTCAGGACCTACTCGTGGGGTTTATGGTAAAGCTGTTTCTTCATCTTCAACTAGTTATGGTGTTTTTGGTGAGACTACATCTGCCACAGGTTATGCTGGTTATTTTACTGGCGGCAAAGGAGTTTATTCACAAACCAATATCACTGCCAATAACCATTTGACTGGATCATTAGGTTGCAAAATCCATGGTTGTCAAACATTAAACTGCGATGCTTGCCAATGTCCTGCTGGAAAGTTTATGACTTATATCAATGTTCACGATCATTCTTCCTCAACAGTTGTTTGCTGTTATTGTTAACCTAACCCAAAACTCTTATAAACCAAATTTTCTCGTTTCTAATCTTCAAAGAAAAAAGCAAAAGATTTAAATATAACCATGATAAAGGTTATAATAACCTAAATGGTGGTTATAAAAATGAAATTATTAAAGTTTTTAAAATTCAACAAGAAAACAAGAAAAATTTTTGGGAAAAGGGAATTAAAAATAATTGAAAAGCAATTATTAGGCATAAACCTAACCCAATCAGAAAAAAACAGGCTTTCAAGAGATATTAGACCTAAATTTGAATTTATTAAAGAAGCGGCGAGGTTCTCTGAGGAATTTAAGCTTAAAAAAGGCAGTGAAATAAAAAAAATGATTGAAGAAGCAAAAGAAATCATTCTCAGCGATGTTTTTTTTGGAAAAATTACGAAAATTATCTTATTCGGTTCTGCAGCAGAAAATAAACTTACTTTCAAATCAGACATTGATCTGGCTGTTAAATTTGATGGAATAGGTCTAAGAGAAGCAACTTTTTTCAGAAAAAGAATATCTGGTAAGGTTAATTCAAGAATTGATGTCCAAGTTTACAATCACTTACCAGCTAAAATTAAAAAGGAAATAGATCTCAAAGGAAAACTTTTATATAAAAAATGAGAGTCAATGACAAGATAAAAGAAATTGAAACATATCTTTCTGAACTGGTTGAAATTATTCCTGAAAATTTTGAAGATTATAAAAACGATTTCAAGACAAAAGCTGCCTGCGAAAGATATGCTGTTTCCTTAAATATTCTCCTAAAACAGTAAGATTTGCTTTTTATGCTGGACTTTTTGAAGCTGACGGCTCCGTACTAACAAAATCAAATAATCTATCGTTTTCATTCGGCTTGAATTTAAATAATGGATTTAAAGATTCTTTGCCGTTATTAGAAAAAGTAATTAGGTTTAAAAAATTACTTTTTGAAGATGGGTTTAACCCCAGAATCTCAAGAAAAATTGCTAACACACAAAAATCATCAACTTTGAAGTATGATATTATTTTATTATCTTCCCATAAAACAAGGCAAAATGAGATAAGCTTTATAAAGAGAACGTTTTTTCAATATATAACTTATCGGGAAAAAAAGTCAAAAATCATAAAACTGGAGAAAAATATTGGCAAAACAAAAAAATAAAACTAAATCAGAAAAAATAATGCAGCCTGAGGTTAATATCGGTCTCGTTGGACATTACTGAAACATAAAGTTTCATAAGCCAAAGACGTAGATCATGGTAAAACAACCTTAACCGAACAATTGTCAGGTAAATGGACTGACACGCATTCTGAAGAATTAAAAAAAGGAATAACTATCAGATTAGGTTATGCAGACTCCATTTTCTATTACTGCAAAAAATGCAAAAAATACACAGTCAAAGACAAATGCGACTGCAAAGAAAAAACAGAACTCAAAAGAAAAGTTTCCTTTGTTGACGCACCTGGCCACGAATCATTAATGGCTACTATGCTGGCCGGAGCCATGATTATGGATGGCGCTATCTTGCTAGTCTCAGCAGCCGAAACCTGTCCGCAGCCGCAGACCAGGGAACATTTAATGGCTTTGGAAATCATCGGCGTCAAAAACCTGGTCGTTGTCCAAAATAAAATAGATTTAGTCACCGAAGAAGAAGCCATTGAAAATTACAAGCAAATCCAAGCTTTCCTCAAAGGCACTACCTATAAAAAAGCACCAATCATTCCAATCTCAGCTAGAAGCGGAGCTAATATCGATGTTTTAATCGAAGCCATTGAAAAAGCAATTCCCCCTCCAAAAAGAGACCCCAAAGCCAAACCCATGATGCTCGTTGCCCGTTCATTCGATGTCAATAAACCAGGCACTAAAATAAAAAGTATCATCGGTGGAATTCTAGGCGGAGCAATTAAACAAGGAGTGCTCAAAACAGGAGAAGAAGTTGAAATCAAGCCAGGCAGGATGATTGAAGAAAAAAATAAAAAAGTCTGGTATCCTTTAACAGCAAAAATCACTGGCCTTCAAACAGGCGGCCAGACAGTTGACCAAGCTACTCCTGGCGGTTCAATTGGCGTCCTCACCAGCTTAGACCCAGCTGTTGTTAAATCAGATTCCTTAGCTGGTTCTGTAATCGGCCATCCAGGAACTCTGCCAGAAATATTATACAATATCATCTTAGAAACAAATCTCTTAGACCGTGTTGTCGGCTTAAAAGAAGAATTAAAAGTCAAACCCATCACTAAAAAAGAAATTTTAATGCTTAATGTCAACTCAGCTGCCACAGTTGGAGTCGTTACCGATTTAAAGAAAGATACCATCACCTGTATCCTCAAAAAACCAATCTGTGCAGAAAAAGGCGATCGAGTAACTATTTCAAGAAGAGTCGGCACTGTTTTTAGATTAATTGGTTACGGTGTTTTAAAGTAAATAAGTGGAACTCTCGCCAATTTGGCCAATGAGCGCTTATTTTTTCTTGTCAAACCACAGGAATCTTCCATGTGAGAGCTTGGTTGTTTCTCTATTGATATGGAAGACGCGAACGAGAGAGTTCCACGAGTATTTTAAAGTAAACTTTATATAAGATTATCTCTTTCTTAAGTTAAAATTAAAAGAGGGTGAATGAAAAATGAATCTTAAAAACGATTTAAATCTGGCTTTTAAGCCAAGGAATCTTTCTACCATAATGGAAGCCAATTTCAAGACTGGTTTGAAATTTATGTCAACGTACATGGTTATTTGGTTGATTATCCATGTTGTCTTGGCTCTTGTCAATGGATTAATTGACGGTAAAGCTTTAGGAAGCACTTTCCTGTTCTCATTCTTAACAGGATTATCAATCGCAATCCTGGCTGTTGTTGGTTTATTAGTCATGGGCGTAGTCGCTACCTGGTCATCAAAATTATTCAAGGGCACAGGCGACATGCAAAAAACACTCGGCTTAGTTAGTTATGCTATCCTGCCAATCTTTATTGTTGGTGTTGTCAGGGACTTGTTATTATTCATCTCAACTATTGGCGGACACTTCTTATCCACCACCTTCTTTTGGATCAATGCCATCTTATTCATCATCACCTTTATTTGGCTGGCTTGGTTTGTCACAGAAGGCGTCTCCTTGGCCGATACTTTGACTAAAAAATGGCATGGTTTTATCTGCTTCATCATTGCTTTTGTTGTCGCAGTTATCATCAACTGGCCAATCAGATGGATTTTGGTTAAGATTGTCACTGCTATCTTAGCAGGAGTATTATAAGAAACGAGGTGTTGTAGAAATGAAACTTTTGAGTGCAAACGAAAAAGGCTTAGTAAAAGCAAAGCTTTTACCAAGCAAAACCCTAATTTATTTAACTATTTTTTTACTTTTGGCTTCTTTTGCTTTTGCGCAAGACGCAGCTGGAGGAGATCCTACAGGAGATGCTCCAATTACAGTTGAAGATGCTGTTATAATTTACGATGACAAAACACCAACAGAAATCAATGACCTTGGCAATTTCCAAACATCAACCACTACCACTACTATCACTGCAACAGGCTTTGAAATTGACGAATTACAAGGTGCTGATGCCAGTTACACCCGAGTTGTCTTAACCGGAGATAACGGTCTTCTTATCACTGTCTTTCAAAGAACAGAAACCATTGCTGCTAACACTCAAGATTTACCTTTAATCTTTGACATTAATATTCTTACTGCTGGCATGGATGTTGGTAAAACAAAAACTTTCTATGCTTACGTTGTAGGTGATGGTATCTTAGGAACTTGGTTTACTTTTACAGTTACTTATAATCCAGTAGGAGTTCAACCAATCTCAACTGGAGATGGAGGAGTTTTTACCCCCGGCCCAATTCCAGAAAGCCTTAAAACAGATGACACAGAAGACAAAGTACTTGGAGGATTACTAGATTTGATAATTAAACAAGGAAAATTAGATCTTAAAAAAATACAAGCAGCAGAAGATGTTCAGGAAGTTATTAACTTTGGTTTGCAAGAAAAGGTTAGGAACGAATTTGGTATTCATGACCCTCTTGAATTTCCAATCGATGTAGTCAATGGAGCAACTGGTGGAGATGCTGTAATCGGAGGAGATTATGAATGGTGGGAAACCCACACTCCAGAAGAATGGACAGAATACTACAAAAGACAGAGAGAAAAAGGAGTTTGCGAATGTTACATGGAATTAGATATAGAATGGTTCTGCAATCAGGAATTTGATGGTAAGTATGCTGGAACATTAGATCAAGGTGTAGAAACTTTTTCAGGAAATTATGCCCCCCCTCATGGAGATCCGTGTGAAACCCATTCGTTGATTTGTGGAATAAAATGTGCAGCTTCAGCTGATGCTTATGGCAGATTTATTCGAGAAGGGATGATAGACAGATGCAAAAGTGTCTCCCTAACAAGAAGCACTTACAGGCGTGTTGTTTATCCTTTGGAAATAAAGCCATCTACGAAAGCTAAATGTGTAGTAACAGAAAGCGTTGATTAAAATATTAATTTTTTTTTTCTTTTCTTTTTTTTAGTTAAATTTATATAAAAAAACTTCTTTTCATACTTAAGGTGATTCATATGAAAAAAATAATCGTTTTTACTTTAATTCTTGTTTTATTTAGTTCAATTGTATCTGCACAAGATTCTGCTATTGACGCAGACCAACCCATTCAAGCTGGCACTTATTTATTCTTTGACGATGAAGTTGATACTGTCTTATATGCCAACATAGGAGAAGAAACAATCTTGGGCACTTTTGAAGAGATTAGCCTAGAAGGGCCTGGCACCACCAAAGCTGAAGTTTTTGCTCAAAATGATTTTGGTGTTTGGGTCATGATCCAAGAAAATGAATTCACAGCTCCAGCAGGAGGTTCTGTTGATTTAACCGTTATTATCAATGCTATTGAAATTACTGGCGATGGCCAGCAAATTCTGATCAATCCAGGAGAAACCAGAACAACCTATATTTTTACCATAAATAAAATCATCAAATTAATTGTTACTAATCCACCAATAGTTACTGAACCAATCATAACTACAGATGGACGTCCAGGCATTGTTCCAACAATTAGCGACAAACAACAGCAAGATATCCAAACAATACTAGGCACTTTATCCTTAACACTAGCTACTCAAGAAGATGTTGCTGGAAAATTTGCTTTATTTCTTGCAGCTGGAGGAAGTCTGGCTGATATTTTAGGAGTTACTGTTTTCAATGCAATTAGTTTCAATGACCCTATTAATGGTATAGTTGATACTTTTACAATAGGCAATCCAGATGCTGACGCAGATGGCTTTCCTGATGGTGTTGAAGTAGAAGGTGTTCCCACACCAGAACAACCACCACCACCACCTGTACCAGAACCCAAGGTTTACGGAGACTGCAAATGTCGCATAGTTGTTTCTGCTTATTTAGATGGCTGTAATCGCTGGGAAGACCAGTTGGCAGACGAAGTTATGCCTTTTGGAGAAGGAGACTGGACATCTGTTGGACATCCAGCTATTCATGCCCATGGATATCTGACACAAAAAAATATTAATGCAAATACTGTTCAGCAAATGGTGGCCTGGGTACAAGACGATGAAGACGGACTAGGCGACTGGATGGGCTGGCGCTGGGAAGAAACTACTGATTTAGGCCCTTGTGACCCAGAATCTCCTGAATGCCGAGATTCATGTGACCAACAAGTGACCTATGAAGAAGACCAACATAAGAAACATCCTAAGTTTTTAGAAGCCCAGAATTTTTTAGACTCCAATAAGTACAGATGCAGAGACCCGCCTTCAGGCGCAACTCCTCATGGACCCCATATCTATACTTCTGGCACATGTGAAGTAGCCGGAGCTTCAGCCGATACTCCAGCCCCAGCCGCAGGTTAATTTCTTTTTTTCTTTTTTTTAGTTAAATTTATATAAAAAAACTTCTTTTTAAATTAAAAGATAATAAACAGGTGATTTTAAATGAGAAAAATAATCTTATTTACTTTAATATTAATCTTAACAGCTTCTTTTGTTTTAGCACAAGACACTCTTTTAGAATGGGAAGATTTGATTATTAATTTTGATACCTTAGAGATAAACAATGGAGAAATCATCACTCAACCACTTTCTCCAACACAAGTCGATGCCAACAACCTCGTTACTCTTCAATTTCAAATAGCTTTTGGCGAAGAAGCTATCGGTGAAGTTGTTTTCCTGGATAAAAATGGAGAATTTGCCAGACAATCAATTTCTATTTCCCCTCAAGAGACTGGAGAATCAACCGGAAAAGTCACTTTCCAGCTTCCTGACACACCAGGAACTTATTTTATTGCTGTTAAATTAGGTGAAGGACTAGGTTTTGATACCTTCTATTATCACATTATTGAAGAACCAGCCGCAGGACCAGGTGGAACAGGAGAAATCCCACCTATTGTTATAGGTGATGGCGATACCTTTGATCCTGGTGATATCCCACCTAACATCCCTGATGATACGCCAGTTCAAATCATTAACCCAGATGGTGGTAGTACTCATACTTACACAAAAATAGATGACTTTCCAACAATTAGTTCTGGAGACCGTAAAAAACCTCCAACAATAGTTGTCACCCCAGAAGAAATCGGATACTTAATCTTAAAAAAATACCAAGGAAGTCTAGTCATTATTGATCCAGTACTTTTCCCTGTTCAAGGAGGAGTTGATTTTAGAACTATATTAGAAGATCAAATCGACTCTACAATCAGATTTTATGGTACTATTAGTGTTACTTTACCTTCTAAGTATTTTAAGGAAGAAGATATTTCATCAGCCACTGCAACTGGAGAAAAAACCCCGCCTGATATGGGCGAGATGGGCTGGGTTGATGAGCTAAAGTCGGTTTGGAATTGGTTGACTGGAAAAAAACCGCCAACACCAAAACCAACTGGAGGACAATGCTGCTGTGGTGCTGGGGCAGCGCATGCAACAATTGTTGATTGCAGTCCTGATCATAAAGATTGTGGTGAATGCTGTTTGGCATCTGGTAGTACTAATCCCTTGCCTATGAGTCAATGCACCAGCGAGTAATATCAACCTAAATCAGCTTTATTATTTTTCCCTTCTCAACAGATTTCTTAACTGTAATCAAATCTCCTGCCTGAATCCTGACAAACTTGGGATTATTGTCAGCCACTAAAACACCTGTCCGTCTCTCAATTTTTATAGAAATCACAGCATCATCCTTAACTTGTAAATGATTTTTAGGCTTAGTCAGATTATTAAAACCAATCCCAATGCCACGAGTAAATTCACGGCGTGTAATCGAGTTAAAATAAGCAGTTGAGCCAAATGGCGTCGCCATCACCACCCCATCACCAATCAAATGCTTGTGTTTCCTCTCATTAACCTCAACAGAAAATCTAAGAGCATGAGTTGGCACATCATTCCTAATCACCAAATCATTCATGCAGATTAATTTCTTCTCACCATTTACCGAAGCTTCTAATTTAATCAATTCTTCAATCTCATATTCTTGGTTTTTAATCTTCTCTAAAGCCATAGCCAAAGAAACATCATGACATTTCCTGCAAGTCAAACTATTTTTGATAGACAATTTAGGCACTCCAGGAAATACTCTTTCCGTCACCAATAAAGTCCCGTCACCGCCATAAGAAATAACTAACTGGGGATTCTTGTCAACTAACTCAAAACCAGCATTAATGACATCTTTCTTAACACCAGACATTCTCATTCCTGATTTTCCCACCACAGATATTTTCATAAAAGCCTGTAAGATACACTGTTTTAAATATTTTTAGATAAATTTTATGGAAATCTTTTTAAATGATAAAATTGTTTAACCTAACATGGAAGAACATCAATACGGTGAAGTCAGAAAAATCATTAACGCACTTCTTAAATCAGGGCAAGTCATCCCCAAACAACAAATCATTGACTTAGCCAGAAATGAAGGTATTGAAGAAATAGAAGTTATCAAAGCACTTAAGCATTTTATCAAAGAAGGGACTTTGATAAAAATAGGTAAAGATTCTGTCCAGGTTCCAGTTTAACTCTTCAAAACTTCTTCTTCAAGTCTTCTCCCAAACTCAGCCTGTCGATTAGTGCCAGTCAGGACTTTAAAGCCAAGAAGACTGAATAGATGCAAAATTAGGCTTCTTTCAACACTTTCATCTGGCCCAACAGAATACTCTGGAAACCTTTTGGTAAATGGTTCTACACTCTCATAACCTTCTTTAAAGATTTGAATCAAGGGATCAACTCTGTCTCTCTCACGAGTCCCTTCAAATTCTATTCCTCTATCTTTAAAATATCTGCCCAAAGCACAGCAAGCTTTCTGTACATATTCTCCAATGTCCGACCTTTCTACATCTGATAACATTTTCAAATACGTCTAGAACCATCTTAATAATAAATTATAGACTTAATAATATAAAAACTTTACGTTATTCCTTAACCAAACCTTCTTCAACATATTCTTCATGATAAGGATGCGTGCCTTCCTCTTCAATCTTCCTTTTCTTTAATTTTTTCTTCTTTTTCTTCAAATCTTCCATACTCTAAGTTAAACAAAGATAATATTTAAATATGTTGAAAAATATAGCATTTTCCAACATTCAAAATTTTCAGAGAAAATTTTAAATATCATCAAAATTTACTTCTAAGCATGCAAAAGAGGAATCTCAGGAAAATAATGCTCGGTGGTCAGGATGGTTTAGTTAATGTTCTCGGCCTTGTTTTAGTCATGGCCAGTGCTACCAATAACATCAAAATAGTCATTATTGCCGGCCTAGCAGCCATGTTCGCTGAATCCTTGTCTATGGCTGGTGTTGGTTATACTTCTGCCCGAGCTGCTTTGGATTATTATCAAGCCAAACTCAAAGAAGAAAAAGAAGAAGTCAAGTATGTCCCAGGAGAAGCTAAAAAAGAAATCAAAGACATCTACGAAAGAAAAGGTTTCAAAGGAAAATTACTCAGCCAAGTTGTCAAAAAAATCATCTCCAAGAAAAGAGTCTGGGTCGAAACCATGATGAATGAAGAGCTTTGTCTGCATCCAGAAGAATTCAAAAACCCCTTCAAGGATGCTGCTGTTATTGGTTTTTCCTCTGTCATTGGTTCTTTTGTCCCTTTACTGCCTTTTTTCTTTGTCACTGATATCTACGTTGGCATGGCCTACTCTTTTATCCTCACCCTTATTGTCCTATTCTTGACTGGAGTTGTTAAAGCCAGAGTCACTATTGGCCATTGGCTCAAGTCAGGTTTAGAAATCACCATTGTTGGTATTGGTGCTGCTTTGTTAGGTTACCTTATTGGTCATTTGTTAAGCTTGATTTAAACCTTAAAAAACAGCCATTTATCTTTTCCAACTTTCTTAAAACGAGTCAACTCATAGATTCCTTCCAATTCCTTGCCTTTCAACTCAAACTTAATTTTGTTATCAGTTCTTTCAATTAATTCAAAAGTGCCCTTATCCCAAATCTTAACAGAACCAGCACCGTAATGTCCTTCTGGGATTGTTCCTTCCCAGCTTCCATACTCAATCGGATGGTCCTCAGTGGCAATAGCCAGACGTTTAATCTTCCTTGTCTTAGGCGGTTTCTTTGGAATTGCCCAGGATTTTAAAACACCATCTAACTCCAAACGAAAATCCCAGTGCAGATGAGAAGCCTTGTGCTCTTGAACTACAAACATATTGCCAGAACTCTTCTTTAATTTACCCTTTGGTTCAGGTGTCCCCTCGCGTGGAGGCTTGCCTCTTTGTGTTTCAGAAAACTTTCTCTTTTTCCAGTATTTTTCTAAAGGCATTTCTTAACATACTCCTTTAATGTTTTTATTATGATTTCAATCTTTAATTTATTTTTATTCCAAATCTCAGCACTCACCCGAACTCCCCTGTAATCAATGGCATTTCTAGTATCTTTCAATTCCAATAAATAATCAAAATCCAATTCTAAATCCTTCTTACTTCTAATGTAAGCAAATAAACATTCATGATTCAAAGATTTCCAGCCGTCTAAAGCAAGAATAGCAGTGCATAGTTCCTTAATTATTTCATAATGGCCTTCAATATACAAAGAAGGGTACTTAGAAGATTTATCGACTTCTTTCCAGAATTGTTCTTTATGTTCTGCCAACTCTAATAACTCTTTAGCCATACCCTTGTCTTTCAAACCAATCTCTATTAATTCATTTTCTTTAATGCAATGGTCAAAATCTTTTCTTTTCATCAAACATCCAATTGACCACTAAGTAAAAAACCATTATAAATGTTTTGTAACAACCCTCGAGTAAGATTTTTTGGTTTTTCCTCAAAAAATAATTTGACTTTGTGTTTTAGAATTCTTTCAAACTTAGATAAATCTAATCTCTTATATTCACTCTGGACAAAGATGTCAACATCACTCTTATCATGATAAGTGCCTTTTTGCATGCTGCCAAACAAAATGATCGCCTTTGGATCTAATTTTTCCTCTAAAAATTCAATCAAACTACTTTCATAGATTTTCTCAATCACTACATGACTTTTTTCATAGCGATACAAAGAAGAAAGGCGATTAGCCTCATAAAATGGAAAACCTTTTTTCTCTTTTTTTCGAACAATCAATTTTCTCTTAACAAAATCTTTCAAATACTTCATCACAGTCTTGGTATCAAGTTTTGTTTTCCTGCTTAATTCCCTGACATGAAACCTGGACATTGGTTTCTTAAAAAACAATTCCAATAATTTATATTCATACAAGTTCATAATGTAGGAAATAATTCCTACATTTATATAACTTTCGAAAAGAACTAAATATTTCTTATTCTTTCTTCCACATTCAAACGTTTCAAAATCTCTAAAACCCTAACAGGAATCAACTCAGAATAATCTTCATTATTTATTATCATGTCTCTAATGGTTGTCCCATTTATACCAGGAACTAATTCAATATCCTTAACAGAAATCCCAGCATCTTCAAACAACATCTTAGTATGAGAATTACCAGTATAAACAACATCAAACTCAGGCACCAAATCACAGACATGCTCTACCCATCTTTCATCGTCATTAATATCAGGAATCAGGATAATCTCATAATCAAAATCTTCACCCAAAGCAGCTTTGATCATTTCAATCCTTTCTTCAGCAGAAAAAGGATTATCAGCTTCATTCAAATACTGAGAACTGCCAATCCCAATGATTATCTTATCCACTTCTTTAGCCATCTGCTTCATTGCAGCTAAATGACCTTTATGAAAAGGCTGGAAACGACCGATGAATAAAGCTATCATATTTGTTTAATTTAAGAAGAAATATAAAAAATTATTGGATTTAACTTAGGTTAGATTCCCTTGATGTAACTCTTTGGTGGATGCAAAATTTTATAAACTAATGTTTCTTTATTCTTTATTACAATGCCAATGCGATTTAGGCCTGGCCTTTATGAGCGAGATACTGATAGTATAATCAGTGAGGTACGACGCCGAATTGCTAGTCTTCAAGCACAACTTCGCACTTGTACAACCGGGTATGAACGTGATAGGATTCTGGCTACGATTAGGGCAAGAAAAGATGAAATTGCACGTCTTCAAGCGCGGAAAAGACGTTAATTAGTGAGAAATTGAATTTCTAGGTTAAAAATAAAAAAAGAAATTATTTTTTCCTTTTGCCTTCTTTGTAGATCGCACCAACAATAGCACCATAAATCAAATTAGCCACTAAAGCCTGGATAATCCAATAGATCACCACAGTCCAGTTTATGGTCATAAAGAATGGCATGGCAATCAATCCTGAAAAAGCCCCCACTAACCAAATAACCAAACCATAAGTCAATCCTTTCTTAACACCTTCATAAGGCAGGCCTTTATAGACAAAAGCATAGACAGCAGCAAAAATAACTGCAATCAATAATCCCAGGGCATTGGTAATCACCAAGCTGCTGGTTGACATCATAAAAGAAAGGTCTTGCCAGATAGTTGGCTCTAAGGTATAAACCCAATTAAACAGCCAACCGCATGTCAGCCACATCAAAGCTATGCCTACAATCCAAATTATAATTCCAGATAAGATTATTTTCTTTGTGTTCATTAATTTCCCCCCACAATGAATTAACAAGAATTTGATTATTTAAATTTTTTACTTAATTACTTCAGGCATCTTCCTCTTATGCACATTAACTTTCATCCTAGACAAGATGTTCTCAACCAAGTCAGTATTAAATCCAGACAAATCTTGTTTAGCAATTATTACTTTTAAAATTTCATCAATTGAAGCATAAGAAGCACCTAACTCTTTTTCATCTGTCTGCCCGGAATAAAGTTCAGCAGTTGGCTTTCTTTCAATAAACCTAGTAGGAATCCCTAATTCCTTAGCTAATTCATAAACTTCTGTTTTATACAAATCACCAATTACAAAAACATCACAGCCCATATCACCATATTTAGTTCCATAACCCAATAACAGTTCAGATTTATTTGAAGTGCCTACAACCAAAGCATTATGGCTGTTAGAAAAATTATACAACAACACCATCCGAACACGAGCTTTAGTATTAATAGAAGCTAACTCACTCACATCCCAATTCAAATCCTTAAAACAATCAATATACTTGTTAATCTCCACAACCTGATTTTTAACACCCAGTGACATCGCAAAAGAAACAGCATCATCAGTATGCTCTGACAACCCAGTTTCAGGCATAATCAAAGCAAATACATTCTCAGCACCTAAAGCACCAACTAAAATTTTCAAAACCACAGCTGAATCCAAACCACCACTCAGACCAATAACTGCCTTAAAACACCCGCTTCTAATAAAAAATTCCTTGGTTTTTTGGATTAACTCCTTCATTAAGAAATTACATTAATTATTTTTATAAAAATCTTGCGTATTATATACCCCATTACCTAAAATTATTTAAACAAAATCCTTTCTAAAAAAGACTATGGGGGATGAAATAAACATCACTTTTGAGACCCTCTATGATCTCTTAAGGCGAGAAAAAGGGAAAGAAGAACTGCAGCAGCTAGAGGAAACTTTCTTTAAAGAAGTAGTCCAATATCTCCAGGAAAAAAACAAATTATTAGAATCAAAAACAGGCGATGATGATTTGTTCTCAGTCGGCGAAAAAGACAAATTAGAAGCTGAATTAAGAAACATCAAAAGAATTCTCAAAGAACTCTATGACAAAAGAGAAAAAAAAGTTATTGATATGGCTTTGAATAGAAGCCGGACTGGCAGCAATATTATCGACACCTCAGCCTTATTGTTCGAAGAAAAAAAAATTTATGAACAATTAGTTGAAGTCTTTGATAGTTTCCGTGGCTCCATCCTCTTCAACATCTTCAAAGGCCAGATGCCTGTCCTGCCAATAAAAAAACCAACTCCACAAGCAGAAGCACCAGAAAAACCACCAGAAATCCCCCAAGACGCCATCAAAATCAAAATCATCAGCCCAGTCCCTAAATTCATCAACCCAATTGATGGCGGCTTCCTAGGACCCTTTGAACTTGGCTCTGAAGTCATGCTCCAAAAACCCTTGGCTGAGCTTTTAGTTGAAAAGAAACGAGCTGAATTCTTGCCTTAAAATACAAAGAATACTTAGCAATAAATCAATAAAAAGAGATAAGAATAAGAAATAAAAACATTTAAATAACCTAAAATATTGTTGAAGTATTAATATAAAAAAAGAAGTGATTAAATGAAAAAAAAGGTAAAATATCTTTTATTCTTAAGTATATTTCTTATTTTAACAGCAAACGCATTAGCTGTGACTGAAGAATGGGATGCAAGGTATGGTACTAACAGGGCAGATTATATTCAGGACCTTGAGGTAGATGATCAGGGGAATGCTTATGTCACTGGTTACGGAGGTGGCGGAATGGTGACAATAAAGTATGATACCAACGGCAACCGGTTGTGGTTGGCAGGATACCATAGTATGTACACCTCACAGGCATTAGCTGCTGAAGTTGATAATAGCAATGTTTATGTCACCGGACGCATTTTTGATCCAATTACAAGACATGACCTTGTTTTGATAAAATACGATTCAAACGGCAATCAGGTTTGGGCAGAAACTTACAGCCATCCTGTAAACAGCGATGACATGGGGCGCGATATTGCTATTGATTCTTTGGGTAATATTTATGTTACTGGAACCAGCTTTGGAAGCGGCACAAGGAGAGACATTGTAACATTGAAGTATGATTCAAACGGCAATCAGATATGGGTAGCAAGATATGGGGGAGAATTTGATGATAATGGAGTTGATGTAGAAGTTGATAAGGATGGTAATGTTTATGTCTTTGGACAGGGTCGTAATCCAGAGACAAACAATGATGACTATATAATAATAAAGTATGATTCTAGCGGAAACCAGCAGTGGCTGGCAAGATACGATAATGGAGGTTATGATGGGCTGGTTGGTGGTGAAGTGGACAGCAATGGAAATGTTTATGCTGGTGGACGGAGTTATGCAGCAGGGACAGGTTATGACTTTGCAACAGTTAAGTTTGATTCTAACGGAAACCAGCAGTGGGTAGCAAGGTACGATGGCCCGTTTGTTGGAGCAGGTGGTGAAGAACTTAATGATATTAAGTTAGACAGCAGCGGGAATATCTATGTTGTTGGGCAGAGTCTTGGAGACCTCTGGGATATTGCAACAGTGAAGTACGATTCAGACGGCAACCAGCTTTGGGTAGAAAGATACCATGGCGTGAGTCATGATTATGGAACAGCTCTTGATATAGACAGCAAAGGAAAAGTTTACATCACTGGCTACACTTATGTACAAGAGGGAAGTTATGATTTTGTAACAATCAAGTATGACTCTAACGGAAACCAGGAATGGCTTATTACATACGATGGTCCTGCAAACTATATAGATTTCGGAAGGTATATTGAAGTTGATGACAAGGGTAATGTTTATGTTGCAGGACTCAGTTATGGTGTTGGAACAAGCTATGATTATGCTTTAGTTAAGTATTCCCAAGGACCTTCATGTACAGACGAAGACGGTGACGGGTATGCTAAAGAAGGGGGAGATTGTGGTCCAATAGATTGCAATGACAATGATTATTATGTAAATCCTGGAGTAAGTGAAGTTTATTGTGATAACATTGATAATGATTGTGATCCAACTACGCCAGACAATCCTGACTTTGATAATGATGGAGTTAATGACTGTTACGATGACAGATGCTTAGCTTCAACCTTAGACAACATAAACCTTAACCCTAACCAATATGCACAAAACATTAACTTTGGCGCCTTTGAAGTAGGTAAAGAAAATTACCCTAGCCTTGTCTATGACATGTATGTTACTAAAGGGTGTACCTGCAAACAGATTGCTGAAGTTTTAGGCAAGGGTGAAGGCCATGTTAAAAAGGGATGCTCGCCAAGTATTATGGGGGAATGGACTGGCATAAGTGCACAGCCCGATAGAGCCTACAATAGCGGTAAAATCACCGGTGGAGCAGTAGTTGATATTAATCAAGAAACAATCTTGTTAGGAATGATAAGCATAGTATCAATAATTGCTTTGGTTATTGTTTCATTAACAGCTTTTAACAAATTATCTAAGAAATAAGCTGAATTCTTGCCTTGATTTAACCACCCCAAAGTAATTAAAACCGAAACATTTATATACTAGAACTTAACATTTAACTTAAAGAAGAAAAAATATAGGCCAGAGAAAGCACTTGAGTGACATCATTTCGCTTTTTCTAACAAGTGCTATATTAGAGGAAAATTAAAATGAACGTATTTGAAAATTTTGGCTTAAGCCAAGAACTACAAACAACTATTAGAGGTTTAGGATTTACCAATCCAACTCAAATTCAAGGAAGATCTATCCCTAAAATCATAAAGGGAGAAGACGTTATCGGCGAATCTGCTACTGGCTCAGGAAAAACCTTAGCTTTTGGCTGCGGAATTGTCGAAAAAGTAATTCCAGGACAAGGAGTCCAAGCTTTAATCTTAACACCTACTCGAGAACTTACTGAACAGGTCAAAGAATCTATCAGAGAACTTTCTAGACAAAAAGGTCTTCATGTCATGAGCATTTATGGTGGAGTTGCTATTGACCCGCAAATCCATAATCTTACTAAAGCAGATGTTGTTGTTGCCACACCAGGTCGATTGTTAGATCACTTGAGAAGAGGCACTATCAACACTCAAAAAATAAAACTTTTAGTTTTAGATGAAGCCGACCGTATGTTTGATATGGGTTTTATTGAGGATATTGAAAATATTATCCAGCAATGCCCAAAACAAAGGCAGACTTTGTTTTTCTCTGCTACTATCTCACATCGTGTCAAAGATTTAGCTCATCATTACATGATTAAGCCAACTGAAGTTTCAGCCCAAAACCAGGTTGACCCAGCTAAACTTAAACAAACTTATTATGATGTTCCTAAAAACCAAAAACTATCCTTACTAGTCCATCTTTTGAAAAATGAAAAGTCAGGATTAGCCATGGTTTTCTGCAACACCAGAAAAACAACTGATTTTGTCATTAGAAATCTCAAAGCCAATAATATCAGCTCAATAGCTATTCATGGCGGCTTGTCACAGAACAAACGAACCCGAACCATTAAATCATTTAATGATGCTAAATTCGGAGCTTTAGTTTGCACAGATGTGGCTGCTCGTGGTTTGCACATTGAAAATGTTTCTCATATTTTTAATTATGAGATTCCTAAGGATTCTAAAGATTATGTCCATAGAATAGGGAGAACTGCCAGGGCAGGAGAATATGGCCAGGTTATCAACTTATTGTGTGAATATGACTATGACAATTTCTCAAGAGTCCTTAATGACTACCGAGAATACAGCATCAAAAGTCTTGATATCCCTCAATTACCGAGAATCATCATCAAAAAAGACGACTTCAGACGACCGTCAAGAGGAGGAAGAAATTTCCCCCCACGCAGGCATAATCATAACCGGAGGCGAAGATGATACCCATTCCACCAAACAAAAACGGCACCTATAAACTCATTAAATACTGCCGGGCCTGCAAAGTAAGATTTGTTGTCAACAAAGGCGAATCCAGCAAGAATTACTGCGACGACTGCGTCAAAAGGTTCAAGAAAGAACAGAGATCAAAGAAAGATTAAGATGCCTCAGAAAGTATATGGTTTTTTTGATTGCAAAGAGCCGCAAGAAAAAATCCAAGATGAACTAAACTTTATCTCTGATGACTTTCAGGTTCCTCAAAGTGCAGGCTGGTCCTTAAATAAAGTCAGTGAATTAAGACCAAGCCCAACACTGTTAAACTTTCTAAGACAAACTACTGTCTCTCCTCAACACTCAGCAGAATCAGATCGAAGACTCAAACCAGCTAAGTTAATTGAGTTAGAATATGTTTTGGAGTTTCCTAATCTAATTAATGATGAAAAGTATACTAAGGATTTAGTTGGAGACATTCTCCTCCAACTCTACCAATCTGACCTTTACATCAGAGGAGATCCTTACATCGGCGCAGTTGTTTCTGAGAATGATGGAAAGTTTGCTTTGAAAAATTAGTTATTTCTAAGTTATTTCACCAAAACGTTTATAAATCCCCCATTATTTTTCAACTCATTATGAAGTTACCTAAATTAAGAAGGACTTACTGCCCTACGTGCAAGAAACATACTGAGCATAAAGTCATTAATCAGAAGACTAAAGGTCTTAATGCTACCCATCATTTATCTAGGGGCAGTCAAGCCAGGACAAAAAAGCGTGGAGCCAGAAGAGGCCATGGTAATTTAGGCAGATTCTCAAGACCGCCAATCACTAAATGGAAAAGAACCGGCGTTAAATCCAGCAAAAAAACAGATTTAAGATTTACTTGCCAGGTCTGTAAAAAAACTCATATTAAAGGCTCTGGAACTAGAGCTAAAAAAATAGAATTCCAATGATAAAACAACCAAAATCAAAATTTATTAAAGTCAGGTGCCCTAAATGCAAGAATGAACAGATTATTTTCGGCAATTCTAGCGATGTTGTTAAATGCCTGGTCTGTGACAAAGAATTAGCTTATCCAACCGGAGGCAAATCACGAATTTCAGCCAGAGTGTTGGAGGTTCTTGAATAATGTGCAAAAATGACGCGCATTTTTGCGCTCAAAAACCGGAGGTTTTTTAATGCTTTATCGAAGGGAAGGTTTTCCTCAAGATGACGAATTAGTTTTCTGTACTGTAACTAAAATTATGCATTCTTCTGTTTTTGTTGTTCTTGACGAATACGAAAGAAGTGGTATGATTAATATTTCTGAAATAGCTCCAGGTAGAATCAGAAACATCAGGGATTACGTTACCCAGGGCAAAAAAGTTGTCTGCAAAGTTCTTAGGGTCGACAAGGTCAAAGGCCACATTGACGTCAGCTTAAGAAGAGTCAATGACATGGAAAGAAAACGTAAATTAGAAGAAATCAAACAAGAGCAAAAAGCAGAAAAAATCATTGAACTCATCGCCAAAGAATTAAAAATCAAAACAGAAGAGTTGTATGAAAAAGTGGCTAACCAGGCTTTTGAAAAGTATCCTTATTTATTTTCGTTCTTTAAAGATGTTGGCGAGGAAAAAGCCCATGTCAAAGATTTAGGTTTGGGAAAAAAAGAAACTGATTTATTGCAAACTATAGTTGCCGATAAATTCAAACCGCCAAAAATAGAAATCAAAGGTTTTTTTGATTTGAAAACATATCAGCCAAACGGAGTTGACATTATCAAAAAAATTCTTGTCGGCGTTGAAAAAACTGCCGGCGTTTCTTTAGACTACCTTGGCGGCGGACGCTACCGAATCAAAGTTGAATCAGACAGTTACAAAAACGCTGAAAAGACTCTAGCAGAAATAGAAACTCAAGTTCTTTCTGATATTAAAAAGAATAAAGGCGAAGGCTCATTCAAAAGAGAATGAAGAGAATTCTCAAGTGCCAGAAATGCCATCAATACACCATGCAGGAAACCCATTCTTGCGGCGGCACTGCTATCACCCCCAAACCAGCTAAATTCAACTTAGAAGACAAATACGGCCGGTTAAGAAGAAAAGCCAAAGAAGATGAATGGAAAAAAGCTGGTTTGATTTGACCACTTCTTAGTGATAATAAACACAAACTTTATAAATCCCTGTTGTTCACAATTAAATATGGGACTAAAAGTACACAATCTGACTGAACAAAAAAATTTTGAATTCCAACAGGCAGAACCAATCAAAACAAGTAGAATTACTGCCATAAGTCAATATATGCAAGATGATGCAGGAGTTCAACCAGCAAGATCAGACTGTGTTTTTTATATTATTGAAAAAAATAGTTGGGAATCTGGAGGATTCAGTTCAGGGATTTCAGGTGTGCTGCTTTCTAAAGCGCATGTTTTTGAAGAAAACGGTTGTGAGTTCAAAGGCCAGGTAGCTCTTCTGAAAAGTGATAATCAACCTTCTTATGAAAATAGTACTTTGGTACATGAACTTCTTGGTCATTTGGCTTTCAAAGATTATATTTCATCAAGTGATAATCTTGCTTCTATTAGATTGGGCGAAGTTTTTGCTTGTACCCTGTCAAAACTTGTTGAGGGAGATGGACCGTATCTTGAAGCTGAAGTTATCGGACAAGAAGGAATCAGATATCCTTATGGGACAGCTGAGTTACTGAGAAGAGTATCCAGCTTATATTCCAAAATAGGGAAAAAGGCAATTATTTCATTGTTGTACGCAACCAATCCTGGAGTTGAAGAAGAATCAAAAGTGATTTATGCATTTGATCCGAACTGGTCTCATGTAGGTCCTGTACCTTTTGTTAACAGAGCACACAATGGCTTAGACGGCTTGTATAGAGATAATGAATTATCAACTGCCTTGGGTATTTTGGCTGTAAGATATGGAGGAGCAGCTATTGGGAATCTCATGCAAAAGAATGACAGGGAAGATATCTTAAGCAGGGCAAAAAAAGTACTTGATGAATCAGTAACCAACACCGGTATTTCAGAGCAGGAACTAATGGTCAACCATCTTAAAGAAGAGTTTTCTTTAGGCGACTCGTTTGCTAAGTTGTATCTAAGAGACGAGCAGCCTTCAAGCCTTACTGAATTAATCAATCATAAAAGAACTTTTCCCCTGTTTTTTGACGGTCGTTACGAGTGGGATAAAACTCCACTAATAGATAGGGTTTTAGCCCTAAAATGGGTATGGTCGCATGCAGCAACAGATGCCCCAGATTACAGTAGAGGTATGAAGTTGTTAAATCATTTTATGGGAACTGTAGGAAAAATTCAAGACCTCGAAAGCTTTGAATCATCCCCTTTCCTTCAAAATGAAATAATTCAAGGTCTCCCTAAAATATGTGGCTCTGGCGATGAATTAATAGAGTGGCTAATTCAGTCCAATATTGGATTTGACGACATGATTTCATCCAGGATTAACAAGGTTTTTCAATCTCCTCAAACTACTCCCCAAACCACTCCTCAAACCACAGAAGATCAAAAAACAAAACCTCAAAGATCCTTGAACAGTATGATCAAAAAATTATTATCTCGATTAATTTAATTCTAAATTCACTTTAGAAGACAAATACGGCTACTTAAGAAGAAAAGCCAAACAGGATGAATGGAAAAAAGCTGGTTTGATATAGAATTCTAAAACATAGTTATAATAACTGTGGGTTTTTAGGCTGTTTGGGAAATATATTTTAGAACATACTTCAGGAAGGTTATACTTTCAGGAGGGTGTGATATCTTAGAATTTTAAGTTAAATTTTAGTTAAATTTATTAAGAATTTATGATTTAGTTATTTTATGGTTGAAGAAGAAAAAACAATTAAAGATATGCTAAAGGCAATTGAATCCTTTTCTATCCAGTTAAAAGAAGCCTTAGAACAGAATAATAAAGAAGCAATTAAAGAAAACTTACAAAAATTAAGAAGACAGAATTGGAGATTGTATAGAAGGGCACAAAGAGAACATGTAGAAGATAGTGTTAAGAAAACAAGACAGATTGCAGCTGAGATATCTTATATTAAAAAAAATTTAGATAATCCTAAAGTATGTATGAAATATTTAGGAGTGATAATTAAATTGGTGGAAGGGGTTGAAGAACAGCCGGAACAAGTCGATGGACGCAAAGTAATATATGAATTTTTTAAGATATTTAATTATGAACTTGATCCAGATTTGATTTCACAAGGAAATATTAAAGAAATAATAGAAAAGTCTAATGTAAATAAGGAGACTGCTTTAATTATGAATTATTATGCTAGATTATTCAAGCTTGATATCCTTATACAACAAGATGTTGAACAAGCCTTTCAAAATATTGAGAAAATTCAAACTGAAGTGGCTTTTCTGCGTTCATCATCGATTAAATCTCTACATGATTTATTTAATGTATTTATTAAAGCATTTACAAGAATGGACTTAGAAAAATTGCAAACTGTATGGGCTGTGGTTTATCTCTTTTCTCTCATGAAAAATATTAATCGATTTTATTTGAATTTTATATTAGCTTATTATGCTCAATGGTTAGGTGGCTTATTTGTAAGGCCCGGCAGAAAAGATTATGATCCTGAAGCTCTGTTCTATATAGAAGAATTAATACATCAACAACTCGGTCTTTTTAGAGATAGATTAGTATATGAAGTTGGAGGAGATGATTTTCAATTCGTTGCATATCCTAAATATAGAAAACATCCTTATTTATCCTATGTTAATTTGGAAGAAGGTGGACACACACATGTGCCAGAAAGGTATAGACTTACTCTAGAAAGTTGGAATAAGCTCTTTCCAAAACAAGCACATATAACAATGAGTACACGCGTTATTAGTTATGGTAGTGGCATGAAATATGGAAGGCATTCTGAGGCATATTGTGCAATGGAATTATTAACTTGTTTTGCTAATTTAACACGTAAAGGATATTATTCTATTCATTGGATAGAAGTTGGCGAATATATGGAAAATCCGAAATTCTTGAAATTCATAGGTTTAAGTATACTTGACAAATATACTTTAAGAAAAGCAAAAGGTCTTGGCTTGTACATTTATCAAAAAGTAAATAATAAAACAACAAGCAAAAAAGAATTTGAAGAATGGTTTTATCAAAGTAAATATTCAAAAGAAATTTAAAGATTTAAATTCCCGATTGCTTAGTTTCTTGGAAAGAATAAATTAGATTTCTTGTGTTTGAGAATTTTTATAGTTTTACTTAATTAAAAACCAATCAATAGTCAAAAGACTGATAATAACCATATTCAAAAGAACAACCTCCAAACACTCTCAATCCCTGAACTTAATCATATAATCCAAACCAACCTACTCCCATACATAGAAAACCAGCGGAAATTCTTTGAATTTCCTGGGCTTTCAAAACCCAGTTTTAAAAACCTTTATAAACACCCCTTTCTTCTCAAATAACATGGAAACATGGAAAGCCATCCCCTTAACAAAAACATTACCCAAGCTAAAAAACCCAATTCTCGTAGAAGGTTTACCAGGAATTGGCAATGTTGGCAAAGTAGCAGTCGATTTCATCATTGAAGAATTAAAAGCTAAAAAACTCTATAGCTTATTCTCATATACTCTGCCGCATTCAGTTTTTGTCAACGAAGAAAACCTGGTTGAACTTCCAAGCATAGAAATGTACTACAAAGAAAGAAAAGGAAAACCAGATTTACTTTTCCTGACCGGAGATGTCCAGCCCATTGATGAAAAATCCAGCTATGCCTTTTGTGATAAAATATTAGAAATCATGGCTGAACTCAGTGGCAAGGAAATCATCACCACTGGAGGCATCGGTTTACAAGAAATTCCAGAAAATCCAAGGATTTTCATCACTGGCAACGACCAAAAAACAATTAAAAAATATGCTCAAGGCGTTCAGGTTGAAAAAAAGATCCATGGTGTTGTTGGCCCTATCATTGGAGTCACTGGTCTTCTCTTAGGCCTCGGAAAACCCAAAGGCATCAATGGCATCTCCTTATTAGCAGAAACCTTTGGCCATCCCATGTACTTGGGTATCAAAGGAGCCAAAGCCATGCTTAGAATCTTAAATAAAAAACTCAGTTTAAACATAGATTTAAACAAATTAACCAAAGAAATCGAGAAATTAGAAAGGGAAACTATAAAAAGGACAAAAGAATTAAGCACAGTAACTAAACAACTTTCCAAGAGAAAAGTTGAGACCAGTTATATTGGTTAAGAAAATTAAAAAGAGAGGTGAAAAAAATGGCAAAAAAGAAGCGTCAAGCTAAAAAATCCTTTGCCAAAAACCCAGCTGTTAAAAAACTAACAGGCGAATTCAAAGGCTTTGTTGACGAATATAAAGACAAACTTATTCTGTTGTTGGTCAGTTTTTTTGAAACCAGAGCCAGAGACATGATTACTTGGGTTAAGGATATTGGGCATCTAAAAAGAAAATTCAAAGCCGCGATGTTTTTCATTAGTTTGGCAATTGTCGGAATTTTCCTGATATTTTTCGGCATCGCAGACTATGTTGCCTATCAATGGCCAGTTCTTGCTAATGGCTCAGGAAAAATATTAATTGGTATAATCATCATTGTCATCGGTTATATCATCAAAAAAATAGCTTAATTTGTCGAAAATCACCTATCAAAAATAGGTGATTTTTGAGCATCCTGAGAAATCTGCTTGCAGATTTCTGGGACACCAAAAATCCATGGGATTTTTCAGTGTGCTCAGAATTTTTAAAAATTCAGACATTTTTATTTTTCAAATGAAAATCAAGAAAGTTTTGGCTAGAGAAATTCTTGATAGCAGAGGTAATCCTACTTTAGAAGTTGACCTCCATACCAAAAGATTCATCACCAGAGCCATGGTTCCTTCTGGCGCTTCAACCGGCATTCACGAAGCTTTGGAATTAAGAGACAAGCAAAAACGCTATCTAGGCAAAGGAGTCCAGCAAGCAGTCAGAAACATTGCCCAAATAAATAAAAAAATAAAAGGTATGGACTGCCGCAAACAAACTAAAATAGACCAAGCCATGATTAAGCTTGATAACACAGAAAACAAAAGAAAACTTGGCGCCAATGCTATTCTTGGTGTTTCCATGGCTGTCTGTAGAGCAGGAGCCATGAGCAAAGGTCTTGCTCTCTATGAATACATCGCAGGACTTTACGGCAATAAAAAACCAGTTCTGCCCAAACCTTTCTTTAACATTATCAACGGCGGAAAACACGCTGGCAATCAATTAGCCATCCAGGAATTCATGATTTCTCCTAAACTAAACAAATTCCAAGACAATCTCAGAGCTGGCTCGGAAATTTATCACACTCTAAAAAAGATATTAGAAAAAAATTATGGCAAATCAGCCATTAATGTTGGAGACGAAGGTGGCTTTGCCCCTAATCTCAAAAAAACAGAAGATGCTCTCAACTTAATCAAGACAGCCATCACCAAAGCAGGCTATCACAACAAAGTTAATCTAGCCATGGACTGCGCCGCTTCTGAATTTTATCACCAAGGCAAATACAAAATAGATGGCAAATCATTGGATAAAAAACAACTTCTCAATCATTACCTCAGTCTCATCAAAAAACATAGAATCTATTCAATTGAAGACCCCTTTGACCAGGAAGATTTCATTGGCTTTGGCTGGCTTAGGGAAAAAAGCAATATTCAGGTGGTCGGAGATGATTTAACTGTCACCAACATCCATCGTATTGCCAGAGCCATCAAACTAGGCAGCTGCAACTGTTTATTGCTCAAAGTAAATCAAATCGGAACCATCACAGAAGCCTTGGCAGCTGCTCACTTAGCCATGAGTAAAAAATGGAAAGTCATGGTCTCTCATAGAAGCGGAGAAACAGAAGATCCTTTTATTGCTGATTTAGCTGTTGGTATTGGCGCTTCACAAATAAAATCAGGCGCACCTTGCCGTTCAGAAAGGTTATCAAAATACAACCAATTGTTAAGGATTGAGGAAGAAATAAAAAAATAAAATTAAGCGTAAAAAATTGGGTCATGCATTTTAATTTCTAAGCCGTCTTCTGTTTTAAAACCATAGAAACGACCATTTATATTTCTGAAGCTGTCCTCCACGCCTGCAAAATATGCCCCTTTTAATGTGGCAAGCGCAGCTTCAAAATTATCTCCAATTAAAGTATCTCCTATGGTATCTGTTACAGTCCCTTCAGTCTTGAGTTGACCAGAACTAAGAAAACAATATTCTCCTTTAAAGATTTCTGGATCAAATTCTCCGTCTCGACTAGTTACCTCAGACTTTTGTGTACGCATCATTCTGCCACCATGCTCTACACGAGGACCTTCTATAGCCTCTTCACCACCTAATTTATTAACTATACTTTCCTTAGCTGCATTTGAAATACTTCTCATTTTTTCCCTCCGAATATTAGAAGTCTGTCACCTTGGTTATTCAATCCACAACTCATTTATAACATTTTCTATAAAATCCCAGCAAAAGGATCGAATTCTTTGACTAATTTTAAGGAAATTTTTTCTAAACCTTTTACTTCTTTGCCTTCGACATTAAGATTGAAGATTTTTTTGGGATTGTTAAAGGTCAAGTCACGAATTTTTTCTTCTGATAGACCAAGTTCATTTTTTAACCAGTGGATAACTCTGGGCCAAGCTGGAAAGCTGCGTAATCCAGACAGGGGATTGTCTCCAAGTTTTTCTTCTAATTTATGTGGAGCATAATCAGTTTCAATCACATCAATCATGCCATGAATCAGACACTGGAGCATGCCGATTCTATCTAACGGGCTGCGGACAGGTGGATTGACCTTATAAAGCAAAGGATTATTATCGTTGGGTAAAAATTTGAGCATTTCAGTGTCAAGCAAGAAATAAGTTGGAGTAGTGGCAGTGACAATATTAAGGCCCTTTTCCTTGTATTGATAAGCAAGCTGGACTGATTCTGGGCAGGAAAGATGGCAAAGATAAAGTGGGCCGGGAAAAGGATAAGCTTCATAAAGTTGCAGTGCTCTTTTAACACTAAGAATCTCTGATTTTCCTGGCCGGGCATCGTTCCAAGTCCAGGGTTTTTTTGGATTCCATTTGTGTTTGTTTTTTTCTAAACAAGGCTGGTCTTCATTATGAGTCATAAAAGGAATTGCTAATTGTTTTTGATGAGCTATTTTGAAGGCTTTCTCCTGGTCATCATAATCAGTTACAGCCAAATTACCAACAGATTCACCCATGTAAAATTTAAAGGCCTCGACAAAAGGGTTTTGATAAGCAAATTCTATATTTCTTTTAAAAAGTTCAGTATTATTGGTAATGCCCATATTAATTCCAAATTTAACAGAAGAATCCTGGGGTGCTAAAGAAACATAATAAAGAACATTTTTTTCATTAATCAGCGGTTCATCAGTATTGGGCATCAAGCCAACATAAACCACATTAATCATTTCAGCTAATTTAAAAAGATTAACCAAGGTTTCTTTATGGGCTTGTTTCCAGTCTCGTCCATGCACATGCCCGTCAATGATTGAATACATAAGCCATAGTTTCCTGTTTTGGTTAATAAGTTTTTTGAAAACATTTTTAAATAACAATAAAATAATAACTCTAAGGTGATTAAATGATAATAATCGGCTTGTCAAATTCAAGAAACTTAGCTAAAAAAGTTGCCCAAAAACTTAAAGTCAAATATTCACGGCTTGACTCACAATTTTTTCCAGATGGAGAGGTTTACTTAAGATTCAAAGACTCAGTCAGAGGCAAAAAAGTCGTTTTAATCCAATCAATGCAGCCTAAGACAAATGATGCTTTAATAGAAATGTTATTTGCTTCAGCCACTGCCAAAGACCTTGGAGCCAAAAAAGTTATCTTAGTAGCTCCATACCTAAACTACATGCGCCAGGACAAGCGTTTCAAACCAGGCGAATGCATCAGTAACGAAATTGTCGCCAAGTTCATTGATGATTATGTTGACCAGGTCATGGTGGTTGACCCTCATCTGCACAGGGACAAATCCTTAAGTGTTTTCTTCAAAATAAAATCAACCAAATTAACAGCCAATCCTTTAATTGCAAAATATATCAAAAAGAATATCAAAAATCCATTATTAATCGGACCAGATTGGGAAAGTTACAAATGGGCCAGAGCCACCGCAGAAATGATTGGCGCAGAATCAGTTATCTTAAAGAAAAAACGATATTCAGGAAGAAGAGTTAAAGTTTATTTTGGAGAGAAAATTGACGTCAAAGGCAAAAACGCTGTTTTAGTTGATGACATGATCAGCACTGGCGGAACTCTTCTCAGAACCATTGAACATCTTAAAAAACTAGGCTTAAAAAAATTCACCGCCATTGCAGTTCACGGTGTTTTCTCAGAAGGCGCCCTGCAAAAACTCCAAAAAGTCGGAACCAAAGTCATTACTGTCAACACCATCGAAAATCCTACTGCTAAATTAGATATTTCTCCGATAATCGCAGAAGCTTTAAAACAGAAAGGTTTATAAGTGTAACAATATTTGTACATTTGTACCAAAAATGTTACATACTAACAAATTAAAAATAATGCAGCTCTTTTTCGAACAACCTTCAAAATATTTTCAAATCCGAGAAATAAGCAGATTAACTAAACTTGCTGTAACCTCTGTTAAAAATTATTTAGACGAACTTAAAAAAGAAGAATTGATCCTAAGAAAAAAAGCTGGGGTTTTCCCAGCTTACATCGCCAATCAAGAAAATCGCATGTTTAAAGTCTACAAACAAGCAGATATGTTCTTAAGAATTTATTCTTGTGGTCTGGTTGATTTTTTAGAAGAAAATTTGCATCCCAGAAGTATAATTTTATTTGGCAGTGTCAGAAAAGGAGAATATACCAAAGAAAGTGATATTGATATTTTTGTTGAAACTAAAGAAAAAAGCCTGAATTTATCAAAGTATGAAAAAAAAATAAAACACAAAATTAATCTTTATTTTAAAGAAAATATCAATAATTTAAGCAAAGAATTATTCAATAATATTATAAATGGAATTAAATTATCTGGTTATATAAAGATAAAATGCACTTAGAAATCAAAGATTTCTGGTGCGTTAAAAACACGAGGTGTTTTAAACGAAAAAAGAGCTGATGGATTGGGAACTTTGTCAAAAAGAACATCTTAGAAAAATTGAGCCTGACAAAGAAAAAATAAAATCAATTTTAAAGATGTGTTCTGTACGTTTAAGGCTGGCTCAAAAACAAGAAATTGACGATGAAACTGCCTCTATCATCACTGAAAATTATTATGAAATTATAAAAGAACTGTTGACAGCACTGCTGTTAAAAAACACTCTCAAATCAGATAATCATGAATGTTTGATTTCTTTTTTTAAGAAAAATTATTCCAGATATGAATACGAGATAGGTTTAATTCATGAACTAAAGGGAATTAGAAACAAAATAAGTTATGAAGGAGTCTTTGTCGAAAAAGAATACTTAATAAAAAATAAATTGGAATTTGAACACATAATCAATTTAATCACTAAATTGATTGGAGGGGAAAAATGAAACTCTATATCTATCTCTTCAGACACGGCCAGACTTACTTCAACCGTGACAAAAGATTCACTGGCTGGAAAGATTCTAAATTAACTCCCCGGGGTATTAAAGATGCTAAAAAAGTAGCTCAAAAACTAAAAAACAAAAAATTCCAAGTAGCTTATTATACTAGACTCTCAAGATCCAAAGATACTCTCAAATATGTTCTTAAATACCATCCTGAATGCAAACAACTCATTAAAGACGACCGTATGATTGAAAGAAGCTATGGCAAACTCCAAGGCAAATCACATAAACAATTTATTAAGAAAGAAGGCACAGACACTTACAAAACCTTATTACATTGGCATAAAATTGACCATCTTCAAGGCAGAGAAAAAAAAGAATTCATTAAAAAAACAGGAGAAGCAGAACTCCAAATCATCAGAAGAAGCTATAATGTTCCTCCACCAGGAGGAGAATCCATCAAAATGGTTGAAAAAAGAGTCAATGCTTTCATCAAAGATTTAATCAAAAAAATGAAAAAAGAAAAAGTCAATGTGGCAATTTCTGCCCACGGCAACTCCATGAGGCCTTTTAGAACTCATTTTGAAAAACTAACCAGAGAACAGATGATGAAGTTAGAAAACCCTTGGGATGATTATTTTCATTACACTATCAACGTTTAACTAAGGTAAAAACCAAAAGGCCAAGCCTTGTTTTAAAAATGGTTAAAATTGATTCTTCAAAATATGGTTCTATTACCCTAGATAGAAAAGTGTATGAACATGATGTTTATATTCTGCCTTCTGGCCAGGTTGAAGAAAGGGAATATGGACATACTTTTACCAAGGAACAAGTTGAGCACTTGTTAAAAGAAAAACCAGAAATAATCGTAATTGGAAAAGGCACTTCTGGAATGGCCAGTTTAAGTGATGAAGGAAGAAAATTATTAAAGAAAGAAGGAGTAAAAATAATTGAAGATTGGACACCCAAAATAAGGGATAAATTTAATGAATTGGTTAAAACAAAAAAAGTGGCAGCCATTATTCATGTGACTTGTTGATTATTTTACCTGTTTATTTTTTTCTTCAAAAATCAAAACATTTAAATAGTTGTTATTACTTAATAGTTAATAAATAAAACAAGGAGAAAAACATAAATGGCAAAAGGACCAGGCGGTCATGAAGCTGATGCTACAGGCCCCCATGGAAGGGGAGCTGGACCAGGTGGCGGAACAGGCACAGCAAAAGCATACTTAAAAGGAGACGAAGCAGTAGAAAAACCTACGTTGGAAGGAAAAGTCACCGGACCAGGTGGCGGGGTTCCTGATTCAAAAGGTACAAAAGGTTATGGCATGGGAAGTGGACCAGGTGGTGGTAGAGAAGAAGAGATGGGACTGTATTTTCAAAGAGAATTCGAAAGTATTCAAAAACAATACTCAAGTGAGGCCACTATAATTCGTTCTTATATATCCCGTTATTATTTAGAAGCAACAAATAAAAAATTAACTGGGACAGACAGATGGAATTATGTCTTAGAAAAAGTAAAAGAAAGAATAAAAGAAGAAAAAACAAAGTCAAAAGAAGATAAAAAAGAAAATAAAAGCAATGATTCAAATAGTAATGAAGAAAAACCCTTAGAAAAAATAGTGGAGTCATCTGGAAGTGATAGTATACAAAAAGAATATGGTTTGATTTATTCTGAGCATGCTGACGTCGATGAGGTTGGCGAATATGTAAAGAAATATCATAATGAAGCTATTAAAAAAGGATACCAAGGCCAGAAAAGAAAGGATTATGTCAACAAAAAAGTTAAAGAAGAGACAAAGAAAAATAATAAAAGCTCTTCAAACGAATCTTCTAAGAATAACAAATCCGCTAGTCCAAAGAAAACTTCTAAATCTGCTTCTAAAAAAGCAGCTTAGGACACTAAATAGAAAAAATTCTCTGATTATTTAATCTTCACTTAAAATCAACTTAATCGCTTCATACTTTTCCTTAGCCAGAACTTTTGCCTCGGGTATTAATTTATTCCAGGAATTTTCAGTCTTTCCCAACAAATTTTCCCTTGTTTCTTCAATAGACAATTTCATTGGAACAAAAGCAAAATACGCTAAAGATAAAAAATTGTCAAAATGCGCCAGGGCATCAGCACTCGCTAAAATTTTGGCTTCTTTTGTTTCTGGCATGTAATTTTTATCAGAAGAATGCGTTAAAATACAATGCTTAACTTTTTCAATCTTGTCAACAGAGTAGCCCATCTCTTCTAGAATTTTGCCAGCTTCTTCAGCTCCCTTCACATGATGTAATTCTCTTTTTCCTTCTCTAATTTTGATAATATCATGTAGCCAGGCAGAGAGCTCACATACTTCTTCATCAGCATTAAGTTGCTTGGCTAAAATCTCTGTATACTTAACTACTGAATTAATATGATTTTTCCAATCCCAATTTGCATCCTCACACAATTCCAGAATCATTGCTTTAATTTTATCAATCATAAACCAACTAAATCCCCAACTTATTTAATAACTTTTCTTTAACAAACTTTAAAAACTTAAAACTTGTTTTAAGGTTTAAAAACCACAGGTTTTAAAAATACCCCTTTTCTTCCCCAAGCAGCTTAAACTATTTTTTTTCAAAGTTAAGTATGTGGTCTTTTTGTTCTCTTAAAGAATATAAATTTGTTGCTTCCATAATTTCCAGAAGTTTTTCCTTTTTCATGCGAAAGCAAAAACGTGTAGAAAGATAGCCATCGGCTTTAAGAACACGATGTAATTCAGTTAATAAGTATTTTCTTTGATCTACTTCAATTTCAGGAAGTACACCATATAATAAAATCACATCTATACTTTTGTCAGGCAAGCCGGTATCACCATTAGATAGAATTGAATCTACATTATGAAGCCCTTTTCTTTGAGCCCTTTCTTTAACTTTACCTATAGCTAAGGATTGTTTATCTAAAGCATAAACTTTCCCTTCTTTACCCACAGCCTTAGCTGCAGGAATTGTGTAAGAACCAATACCACAACCATAATCCAAGACTGTCTGTCCTTTTGGAATATCAAGTTTATTTAACTCTTTTTCTGGATTTAGAATAAATTTATCTCTAATAAATTCTAGAAAGAGGTATTCTATCCTTGGTTTGATGAAATTAAATATTGTCATTTTTCTTATTATTTTTAGAGAGGTTATATATAAAACTTTCAAATTTTTATTGTTTTTTTAATAAAGTTTATAAAAAAGCATTAATTTTTGTTCTTAATGCCAAAAGTTTCTATTATCGGTGCCGGTAATGTTGGAGCCACTGCAGCTTTTGTAATTCTCATGAAAAAACTAGCTGATGTAGTTATGGTTGACATTGTCGACGCAGTTAAGGGCAAAGCCTTAGACATACAGCAAGCAGGGACAATTGAAAACATTCAAAACACCATCATCGGCACTAAAAACTACGAAGAAATAAAAAACTCAGACATCGTCGTCATCACTGCTGGCAAACCCAGAACACCAGACATGACTCGGGAAGATCTACTAGAAACAAACTGGAAAATTGTTAAAAGTATTTTAGAAGAAGTAAAAAAACATTGCCCAGATGCCATCTTAATCATGGTCACCAATCCTTTAGATTTACTAGTTAATTTAGTCATCAAACAAGGCTTCAACCCAAAAAAAGTTATTGGCCAGTCAGGTGTTTTAGACAGTGCCAGATTCAAAACCTTTTTAGGCAAAAACTCAGAAGGCATGGTCATTGGCTATCATTCAGATGATATGATTCCTTTAATCAGCACAGCCAAAATAAATGGAAAACCTATCACCGAAGTTCTCACCAAAGAACAAATCAACCAAATCATCGAAAGAACCAGAAAAGGCGGCAAAGAAATAGGCAATCTTATTGGCACTACTGCTTATTATGCTCCAGGCGCAGCCATTGCCCAGATGACCAAAGCTATCTTAAATGACACCAATGAAATCATTCCTTGCTGTGTCAAAGTTGATGGCCAATATCAAATCACAGAAACCTGCCTTGGCTTGCCATGCAAATTAAACAAACAAGGCGCAGAAATAATTGAAATACCTCTTTCTCAAGAAGAATTAAACCAATTAAAAGAATCAGTAAAAAAAAGAAAATAAAAAATTAAATTAAAACTTAAACCAGCTTTCTCCCCATTTTCCAATCACTGGTAATGGTTTCATTTTGCCGCTAAAGGCATTAACTATCCCAATTATCCAGAGAACCAATATGAAGATACCGCCTGCAACTAATATCAACAGACCAATCAAGATTACTGATGTGACTGCTCCTACAACACCAATCACAATACTGGCAATCCAAAGTATCAGCAATTGTTTAAAATGGTAGTTGATTAATTTATCATCTTTTTTAGCAGCCCAAATAATAATAGCTATTACCCATCCTACTACACCTAAAATAAGAGAAAGTAGATACATTACTCCTGCCAGGCCGCTATTTTCTTTTGCCATATAAACACCCCCATTTAATTAACTATAGTAAATATATAACATTTATAAAGATTGTGCTTCACCATAATCCAATATGAAAATAACAGAAATAAAAGGCCAAATCCCTGATAAACTTTACCAAATTCTCAAAAAAGAAATCAAAGAACTCAGGCCTTGCCAGGAAAAAGCCATTAAACAAGGTTTATTACAAAACAAAAACCTCTTAGTCTGTACACCAACTGCTTCTGGAAAGACATTGGTTGCTGAAATAGCTGCCCTTAAAAACATTTTAGAAGACAAAGGCAAGGCAGTCTACATAGTCCCGCTTAAAGCCTTAGCCAGGGAAAAATACAAAGATTTCAAAAACAGATATGGCCATCTCTCTAAAATAGCCATGTCTATAGGTGATATGGATAAATCAGACTCTTACTTAAGTGAATTTGACTTAATCATCACAACATCTGAAAAACTTGATTCCTTAATCCGCCACCGAGCACCTTGGTTAAATAAAATAGGCACTATCATAGTTGACGAAGTTCACTTATTAAACGACCCTGGCCGCGGTCCAACTTTAGAAATAACCTTAACTATCTTAAAACAAATCCTCAAAGCCCAATTAATAGCCCTTTCAGCCACTATCGGCAATCCAGAAGAATTAGCTAAATGGTTAGAAGCAGAACTCATCCAGGACAACTGGCGACCGGTCGAATTAAAAAAAGGAATTTATTTTCAGGGGAAAGTAGAATTCTATTGATTACCTAATATAAAAGAAATAAATAAACAAAGCCACTACAATCAAAAACACAATCAAAGCAACCCAATTAACTCCTTGCCTGACGCCCTTTTCAGGAGCTGCTTTGGCACCGGCTCCAGACCTTTTTGCTCTGTGCTCTTCACGTTTTCTCTTCTTTTCATATTTGTGATGAAATGTCTTTTGATGAGCAGATAAAGCAGCATCTGTTTTGTATTTTCTGCCGCATTGCAGGCATTGGAATTTGTAGTACGTCATTTTAATCCCAGTGAATCCAAAACCAGGTCAGCATCAAATCTCTTCAAGTCAGAATAATCTTGACCTGTTCCAATAAAGAGAATAGGTTTTTTAGTTATAAAACTTACGGAAATTGCTGCCCCGCCTTTTTCATCAACATCAGCTTTAGTTAAGATAATAGAGTCAATGCCAATCTGTTCATTAAACCTACTGGCTTGCTCAACACAATCATTGCCAGTAATTGATTCACCTACAAAAATCTTCAAATCTGGCTTAACAACCCGAACAATTTTCTGCAGTTCATCCATTAAATTAATATCAGAATGCAATCGGCCAGCTGTATCAATTAAAACCACATCCAAGCCTTGCTTCTCAGCATACTTAACAGCATCAAAAGCAACAGCCGCAGCATCTGCACCATAATCATGCTTGATCACTTTCAAATCTAATTTCTCACCATGTGCTTCCAGTTGCTGAATT